>CASGDR010000010.1 GCA_949300345.1 uncultured bacterium | reverse complement strand
ACTTGGGCCTAACAAGGGCCCATAATGCCTCCGGCTTGGACGAAAGCGATTGCAGTTTGGCTTTCTACCTCCTATAATCGCCCTTGCCCACGGAGGAATACCCAAGTGGCTGAAGGGGCGGGCTTGGAAAGCTCGTAGGCTCTTAACCGGGCGCCAGGGTTCGACTCCCTGTTCCTCCGCCAAGAGGTTAAAACCCGAACCCCAAGCGCAAGCGATACGGGTTCGTAATCAAAACCCAGTCGCCACAGGCGCTGGGCGGCTAAGCAAAGGAAGCCCTACAAAGGGCTCCTTTTCATACTTGCTGGTCCTATTAACATGAAGAGTGCGTGCCAAGGCCAAGAGAATCCTTGATCTTGAAATCAGAAACACTGTTTCCATTGCCTAAGCCAATAAGAACTCCTTGAAAAGCCCACGTCTAGTAGATCTAGTAGATCTAGTAGATCAAAAAGAAAACCATGAAATACCATAGGCTTGGGCATTCTTGGCCATCTTCGCCCATGCCTATCCGGCAATGGACAAGCCCTTTTGGTTTTGGTGAAATGAATCCATAAGCAATAGGCAAAACGAAGAAAATAAAGGGATTCTGCTACAATAACGGCTCACTTTTCTTTTCTGCCTTCAAGTCTCAAAATTGTTCCATGGATGAAACGCTCAATAAAAAGAGAAAACTGGCCTGGTGGGCCATCACCCTCATTGTCCTCGGCTCGCTTGTTGCCGCTTTGGCCCTAACTGCCGGAGGCTATGTCATCTATGTCGTGGCCCAGTACTACCGCATCCCCGACAGTACGGTCTTAGCTATCGAAAACAACAAAGAGGAAAAGGTCGCCATCGGGGAAGAACTTACCTTTACCACCTACAATGTCGGCTTCGGTGCCTATTCCCCCGACTACACCTTCTTCATGGACGAAGGCATTTCCCCGGCCGGGGAAAGCGAGGTCGGTACCTATGCCACTGCCAGAAGCTTGGAAGAGGCGACCTATAACATCGAAGGCTCGGCCGCCTTCCTAAAGTCCCTGAATAGCGATTTCTACGCCATCCAGGAAGTCGACCATGATTCCGACCGCACCTACCACATGGACCAAAGGGAAATGTTCAAGGAAGAGATAAGTGGCTATGCCTCCACCTATGCCAGCAATTTCCACTCGGCCTGGCTATGCTATCCCTTCAATGACATCATCGGTTCCATCAACTCGGGCCTTCTTACCTTATCTAGGTACCAGATAGAGGAATCGGTGCGGCATAGCTATCCGGTCAGCGATAGCTTCCCCGATAAGTTCTTCGACCTCGATCGCTGCTTCTCCGTCAATAGGGTGCCCACCGTTAACGGGAAGGACCTCGTCATCGTCAACTCCCACATGTCGGCCTATGACGAAGGAGGCATGATTAGAAGCTTGCAGACCAATATGCTCTCAACCTTCTTGGAAGAGGAGCAGCAAAAGGGTTCCTATGTCATCGTCGGCGGGGACTTCAACCATGATTTATTGCTCAATAACCCCGCCTACGACTACACCAGATCAAATCTCCCCTTCGCCGAGCAGTTCCAGCAGCAAATGCCCAAATGGGTCGGCTTCATGTTCGATGAGAACGGGGACTCCCCCTTCCCGGACGGCTTTAGCATCCAGGCCGCCGACAATGTCCCGACCTGCCGGGGAGCCGATGTTGTCTATACCCCAGGCTACAACTATGTGACCACCATCGACGGCTTCATCGTAAGCGATAACGTCGAAGTAATTTCCGTCTACAATAGCAAGGTCAGTAGCGGCAAAGGCGAGATGTTCTCCTATTCCGACCATCAGCCCGCTACTTTGACCTTCAGGCTCAGCTGATATGAAAGACATCGAAAAAGCCATAGAAATGCTAAAAGGCAACATCTGCCTAGCCATCGTAAACGGCAATACCAGCGCCCTTTCGGGCAAGCCTGGCATCGCCGCTTTGCTCGACTACATTTCCGAAAGCAACATCCTGATGCATTCATCCGTGGCCGACAAGATCGTGGGAAGGGCCGCCGCCTTGCTATTCGTCAGGGCCAAGGTGAAGGAAGTCTATGGTAGGACCATGTCCAAGCCGGCTTCGGAAATCCTCACCAAATACGGGATCCCCCATTCCTACGACATCCTGACGGACCATATCCTAAACCGCCGCGGAGACGGCAAATGCCCTATGGACATGGCCATTGAAAACATCGATAATCCAGACGAGGCCTATAAGAAGCTCGTAATCGCTTCGGCCAAATTGAAGAAAAGATGAAAAGGCTTGGTTTTGGCATCATGCGTTTGCCCGTCCTTGATGAAGATCAGGGACAGATCGATATGGAAAAGTTCATTCCCATGGTGGACGCCTTCATGGACAAAGGCTTTTCCTATTACGATACGGCCTATGTCTACCATAAGGGCAAATCCGAGGAAGCCATCCGCGAAGCCGTGGTGAAACGCTACCCCAGGGACAGTTTTACCATCACCACCAAACTGCCGATTTTCGATCTCAAAAAGCCCGAGGATGCCCCAGCCATCTTCCAAGAACAGCTCGAAAGGCTCGGGGTGGAGTATGTCGACTACTATTGGCTGCATGCCTTGAATCTAAGTAGGTATGAAACCATCGAAAGGCTAGGCTGCTTCGAGTTCCTCAAGAAGCTCAAGGAAGAAGGCAAGGCCAAGCACATCGGTTTTTCCTTCCACGATACCCCCGAAGTCCTAGAAAGGGTCCTCAGGGAGCATCCCGAGATGGAATATGTCCAATTGCAGATCAACTTCGTGGACTGGGAATCCCCTTCCGTGAGGGCAAGGGAATGCTATGAGGTAGCTAGAAGATACAATAAGCCCATCATCGTGATGGAACCCCTAAAAGGCGGGGCTATCATGAAGATATCCGAGGATATCATCGGCAAGCTCAAAAAAAGGCGGCCCACCCTTTCCTTGGCCTCTTGGGCCCTGCGCTTCGTCGGCTCCTTGGACGGCATCATGATGATCCTCTCGGGCATGTCCACCATCGAACAGGTAAAAGACAACCTAAGGACCATGGACGATTTCGAACCCCTATCCGAGGACGAATTCAAATTGATAAATGAAGCGGTCGAAGACATCAAGAAGCACACCCCAATCGCCTGCACCTCTTGCCGCTACTGCGTGGAGGGCTGCCCCAAGAATATTCCGATCCCCGACTACTTTTCCATCTATAACGAGCACATGCGTATGAAGGAACATTCAAACGGGGAAACCTATTACCACATTGCCGCCATAGACCACGGCAAGGCCTCCGAGTGCATAAGATGCGGCAAATGCGAAAGGATATGCCCCCAGCATCTAAAGATCAGGGATTATCTGCTTCAGATAGCCAAAGCTTTCGAATAATTGGAATTTACATCCCCTTTTTGCGGGGTTTTAGTCAAGTTTGTCAGCCAAAGTGCGGTTTCGCCACCCGCCTTTTTTCCAGCGTATTACGAAGATGAGTCCCCTAACGCATTCATCAAGCATCGCCCCGATGAAGGCCCCATAGATCCCAAAGTTGAAGACCAGGCAAAGCAAGGCGCTTACCCCGACCGTAAAGACCCAGGAGGTAAAGATGGATACCGAAACCGGGAAGCTGACATCCCCCGAGGTTTCCAAGGCCTTCACATAGACCAGGTTGGTGGCCCTACCTTGGTCAAGCAATATATCGATCAGCATGCAGTATAGGGCCATCAGTCCAACATCCGTGGCCGTAAGTCCCGTGGGGTTGAGGCTTTCATCGGCGATGGCCGGCCCCATCAATGAAGCGAAAACCCAGAAGGCAATCGCGGTGACGATGAGCGAAAGGACGAAGGAAACCGTCCTAGCCATGGTGCCCACGTCTTTGGCCAACTGGAAGGCTTCGTCCTTCTTGCCCTCCCCTAGTAGATTTCCCTCGACGACCTGCATGGCAATGGCGGTCCCGGCCGCGAAGAGATAGATGATGCTGGTAAAGGTGACGATGTAGTTGCGGAGGTTCTGCGCCAGGACGCTCACGGCGAGGTTGACGATGACGGTAAGCACCAGCTGGGAGAAGTTATAGGACAAAGTCTCCCCGGCAGTGGGCAGCCCGATCCCCAATAGGCTTTTCAATGTGGCCTTCGGGAAGGGTCTTAGGACCTTGATTCCGATATGGCCCTTGACCGTCTTATAGAAGAAGATGACGGATACCGCTAGTCCGATGAAGCGGCTGATGTCGGTGGCAATGGCCACGCCGATCATCTTCTGCATCTCCGAAAGACCGGGCACCCCATAGATGAATATGGCGGCAATCAGCGCGTTCACCACATTCATGGAGAGGGCTACCAAGGTGGGAAAGACCATTCTTTTGTTGGCCCTTAGGAAAGCGCCGAAGACATTGGTCAGGGCATAGAAGACCAAGGATGGGGAACTATATAGAAGGTACTGGCTCGCATATGGTATGACCTCTTCGTCCACCCCCATCCAATAGAAGACGAAGGGCGATAGGCCCATCAGGATGGCCGAGACGATGATCCCGATGATGAGGTTGAGGAAGAAGGACAAGGAATAGATGCGGTCCTTGGAGAGCTGGTGTTCCCCTCTTATCTGGGTAAGCAAGATGAGCGAGGAGGTCGAAAGAACGCTGAAGGAGACAATGAACATGTTGGCGATCATGTTGGATTGGCTCACCCCGTTGCTGGCCGCCGGAATCGAGGCCAAAAGGAACTGGTTGACATAGCCCATGAGGACCGAAAGGATCAGTTCCAAAAACACGGGAACCGCCATCCTGACGATGGCCCCATTTCTTTTGAATACCCTGATTAGAGGAATGCGACTTGCTTCCATGGCGATAGATATATTAGCCATCCTAGACAATAAGTCTAGGGGTTAGATGCAAAAAGGAGCCGGGGTCCGGCTCCTAGATGTCTTGGCTTTTATTCCTCGGCCTTGGGAGTAGGCTCGCCCACGGCGACCTCAATGGGGGTTTCGGTCCTAACCGACATCCTCTCGCGACGCCTGGCGCTGCGCTCGGAATCCCGGTCTTCCTTCTTGGCAAAGTAGCATAGGGAGATGGTGGCGATGAGAGCGCCGATGAGTAGGAAGATCACGCCCCACCAGCGGTAGCCCATCCCGGTTCCGGCCTGCAAGGTGGCCTGGGTCTGGACAATGGGGTTTTCATCGGCCGGCACGTTGAGGTAGGTCCCTACCACCCCAAGGATGATGAGGGAGAGACCTCCGAGGATGAACAGGGCACCCACGCACCAAGTGATGATTTCTCCGATTGCCGGTTTCTTTTTGCTAGACATGGCTTATGCCTTGGGCAGACCGGTGACCGGATCGAGTTCGATCCCGGTGTCCTTCCTTTCAATGGGGGTTTCGACGGGTTTGCTATCCCCGGGGATGGTGTTTTGTCCCTTGGCGGCTTCTTCGATCAGTTCCTTGATGAGGGGCTGGTAGATCTTGCGGAAGGGGGCCTCGGAATCGCGGACGAATTCCTGGATGGAGGCTTCGGTATCCTTGATGACCTCCGGGAAGTTCTTGCCCTGGGGCAGATCGCGGCGTCCGGTCATCATTTCCACCAAAGCGGTGACCTTGTCTTCGACGGCCTTGTACTTGGCGTCGGTGAGATGGCTATTGGCCTTGACCGAATTGAGAAGGCCGATGATGTGTCCGATGTCGTTTCCGATGAAGCGACTGGAAGCCGATTCCTCGCCCTTGGCTTCGGCGCGGGCCTGGTTGTAGTCGCGGAATAGACCGGCCAAATCGGCGGTCATGGTCAAAAAGGCGACGGCGCAATAGAGGCGGTTTTCGGCCTTGTTGACCTCCATGGCCGAGCTGACGTCGATCTTGTTCTTGATGGCTTCCCTCTCTAGTCCTAGGATCATGGCTTCCACGTTTCCGTGGATGGCGACAACCCCGTCATAGATGGCCAAGTGCTGGGCATGGTCGACCCTCAGGCCGTCATCGGCCTTCTTGAGGATGGTCGAGTTTTCCCCGTAGACATTGTCGTAGAAGTCGCGGATGGTCTTCTCGAGCTTGTCCCCGGCTTCCCCCGAATTGTCGAGGATGGCCTTCAGCGGGGTCTTTTGGTCGACCTCGACGAGGACCGAGCGTTTCTTCTCGTCATAGGCCTTGGTATCGTAGCTGTCCTTTCTAAGGCAATACTCAAGGGTGTCCCTGATCACGACGTTGTAATGGATCAGGGTGGTGATGATCTGTGAATTTCTATTCATTGGCGTTTGTCTCCTCCGATGGGTAGACGTAATCTTCCAGTTCGTGGAACCTGTCGATGGTGTGACGGGCGTATTTTCTCACATTCTCGGGACCGTGGGACATGCAGAAGCTATGGTCCGGAAAGTCCATGAACATGGAAATGTCGTTGCCCGAGTCACCGACAACCATGACATTATCGTGGTTGATTGAATTGTATTCAATATAGAACCTCAGGGCTTCGGACTTGCTGCAGCCCTTGGGAGTGATTTCGATGAAGGGGCCGACCCAGGAGAATTCGGCTTCCTTATACCTCTCCCGGAATATCTTGTTGGCTTCCTTGGCGATGTTCTGTTTCTTCTTGGTGAGCCCAAACATCACCATGATCTTGTAGACGTCGCCCTTCTCCATCTCTTCCCAGAAGACCTTGTCGCTTCTGACGAAGGTTTCCTTATAGACCCCCATCACCCATTGGTAGACGAAGTAGCCGAAATTCGTGAAGTGGCTGACGTCGGTCCTATTTAGGACCATGTTGCGGTCCCTGGTCATCAATATCAATAAGGGCGGATTGTATTCCTTCCTTATTTCCTCGAGGACCTTCTTGGCGTAGTTGACCTCAAAGCAGGTTTCCCTGATCACCTGGCCCTGGGAGATGATGAAGGCCCCGTTGCAGCCGATGACGTCGACTGGATGCTTGAGCTTGCGCCCCACCTTCAAAGAGACGTATTTGTTGCGGCCCGAAACGGTGACGAGGCGTCCTCCGTCTTCGAGGAATTTCTTCACAAAGCGGCGGGTCTTGCGGCGGATAAGGCCAAAGCGGGCCCTGGGATAGAACAGGGTGCCGTCGAGATCGGTGGCTATAAGGCGGTTGGTACCCATGGGGCTTCATGGTACTCCATAAGGAGTAAGAAGGCAAAAGAAAAGGAGCCTTGCGGCTCCCTTACTTGACTTGGTTCTCGGCTTGTATGACCCCATATCCCCCGTCATTGCGGTGGTAAACCACCGAGATGCGGTTGTCATCCCCGTCTAGATAGACGAAGAAGGAGTGGCCTAGGGCTTCCATCCGGTCGATGGCTTCCTCAAGGCTCATGGGTTCGAGGTAGTAGCTCTTAGTGCGGACCACCTCTTCGGACTGGGAGGCTTCGAGTTCCTCTTCGAGGTTTTCAAGGGCGATGGCCCGTCCGAGGGATTCGGCATCCTCGTGCCGCTTCCCGGTGCGGGTCTTGAGTTTGCGCATCTGGCCTTCGAGCTTGTCGATGGCGAAGTCGAAGGCGGCATATAGGTCGTTGTTCCTGACTTCGGCGCGGAAGATCATCGGTTTGGTGAAGATGGTCACTTCCACCTTGGCGCCAACCGTATAGCTCCTGACCACCGCGCGGCAGAGGATGTCCTCATCGTTTCTGAAATACTTGTCCATGCGGGACAGCTTCTTGACGATGGCATCCCTGATCGAATCGGTGACAAGGATGTTCTTTCCGATGATCTGATACTTCATTGTCTATGTCCTTTCCGGCATTGCTGCCTTGTTGATTCTATTTTAGAAGAAAAGAGGATTTAGACAAGTAAGAGGGACCATGGGGATGCCAAAAAGATCCGTTGGTACCTAAACAAACCTTCAGCGGATTTTTCTTTTTTGGGCAAATAGGGCGATAAGCTCGTTTGCCTTATCGGTCTTTTCCCAAGGCAAATCGAGGTCGGGACGCCCGAAGCAGCCGTAGTTGCAGGTATCGCGATACCTAAAGGTTTCTGGGTGATTGAGCCCGAAGGCGGCGATGATGGCCCCGGGACGGGCGTCAAAGCAGGTTTCGATGGCCTCGATGATGTCGTCCTTGCTATAGCTAGCGGTCCCGAAATCCTCCACGGATATGGATACGGGCCGGGCTACCCCGATGGCATAGGCAATCTGGATTTCCAGGCGCTTGGCGGCTTTGGCAGCCACCAGATTCTTGGCGATGTATCGGGCATATAGGGCGGCCGAGCGGTCCACCTTGCTGGGATCTTTGCCCGAGAAGGCACCCCCGCCGTGGCGGCAGCTGCCCCCATAGGTATCCACGACCAATTTCCGGCCCGTAAGCCCGGTATCCCCGGCCGGCCCGCCGATCACGAAGCGGCCCGAGGGATTGATGAGCAATTTGAAATCATGGTTGAGCCCGAAGGAATCCACGACCGGAAGGATGATGTTTTCATTGACGAATTGCTGCAGTTGCTTCTGCCCTAGCGACTCTTCGTGCTGGATCGACATGACCACCGTGTGGAGTCTAGGATGGCTAGGCTCGCTATAATCGATGGTCACCTGCGACTTCATGTCGGGACGGGCGCCTTTGAACTGGCCGCCCTTGCGAAGTTCTGAGGCCCTCCTGACCAACTTGTGGGCCACGGAGATGGCAAGGGGCATGTAGCCCTCGGTCTCGTCGGTGGCGTAGCCAAAGACAAAACCCTGGTCCCCGGCCCCGGCTTCGAGAGGGTCTTTGTTATAGATCCCCCCGGCGATATCGGGGGATTGTTCCTTGATGCGGTTTTCGATCTTGCAATCGATGGAGATGCCGTCCTCGGGTTTGAGGTAGCCGATGTCCTTGAGGACCTTCCTGGCGATGCCCTCGTAGTCCACCTTGACCTTGGTGGTTACCTCCCCGCCGATGAGGATGTATTCGGTCGTGGTAAAGACCTCGACCGCGACGTGGCTATCGGGGTCGCCTTGAAGACAGGCGTCCAAAATCGCGTCGGCGATCTGGTCGGCCACCTTGTCGGGGTGTCCTTCGGATACGGATTCGGAAGTAAACAATACGGGATGCTTGGCCATAATAGTCCTTTCAAGAAAAGCCCTCCCGACCTAGGGAGGAAATCTTCCCATGTCCATCGTTCCGGGGTCGGATCCGGCTGGGGTGAGCACTTACCGGTATCCCGGAGTTGCTAGCCCCGCATTCCCCGCGCAGGACTTCTTGATGGACGCCTTTTCTGGGCGATATTTTACTAAGAATGTTCCTTAAGTAAAGGAGAATTATCCCCTAGTAGGCCCCGTCGAAGACCATGTGGGCCCAATCTGAGCAATCGATGAAGGGATTGCGGTTGTTTTGCAAAGCGTAGACGGCGTTGTTGCGGTCGATTTCCCTTTGGCTGACCGGATCTTGGTCATGCCATTTGAGCAGGGTCTCCAGGGCCCACTGGCTCAATGAAGGGAAGCTGTCTTTGCTGAACATCGCATAGCTCCTCCAACCGGAGATGACGTCTTGATAGCGGGTAACCATGTAGAAATACGACCGGGCGATGTCCCCTTTGTATTCGTCGGCGGGTTCGCAGGCCTGGACGCTATATCCGGGGGCGCTTGAATATCCGACCGCGGTGCCGTTGCTGGAGGTAAAGGAAACGCTATCGAGCTCGGCGTGGACATAGTTGCTGCGGCATTTATTCACATAGATGTCGGTGGGATAAACATGGAAGAGGTCGGTCCTCATCGGAAGCTTTTCCTCAAATAGGCTTTGGGGGACTATGTGCTCCCGGTTATACCCCTCCCCTTCCTGATCGGCCGAGGCACCATTGTCGTCTATGGCGTATTTCTGGTTGGAATACATGTCGAGGATATAGCCGTCCACCACGTCGGTAGTTTGATAGGCCGTAAGAAGGTCATTATAGGAAAGGGTCTTCGTATTGCTGGAAACGGTGTCATGGAGGGCGTTTTTCAACTCGGCGCCCGTAAGCGACCAATCGATTCCGTCATAGTAAGTAGGAAGATCGGGCTCGCTATAGGAGGAAGAGCTTGAAGAGGCGCTTGAGGAAGAACTCGAAGAAGGCTGGCTTTCAGTGACCGTGAAGGTGATCTTGGCTAGATAAAAGCGCGAGGCATAAACCGAATTGTCCTTATCGGGCAAGGCGGAGATCCTCATCCAGGTAGAAGCATCCCCACTGCCATTGTCCAATCCCGAGAAACGGTAGATGTAAGGGGCCTCATAAGCTTCCAGGTCCATGCCCATGTCCACCGTGGTGTCTCCGGTATAGTCAAACTGCGGATCGCTGATGAGGTAGGAAGAAACCCCAGTCGTATTGGCCGAGGTGGTGACTTGGATGCCGGGCTCGGTATCATGGAAGCCGCTTTCGCTGATATAGCCATAGACGAATAGATAGACGTCGCTGACCACACTGGAGGAAAAACTGACCTCAAAGTAGCCGGTCTCATACAAAGAAGAGAACTTCAATGCATATCCCCTATCCTGCCTATAGGTCCTATTGGTGCTATAGGTTCCACCGCTAAGGGCGGGAAAGGAATAATCGAAGGGGGCCGAAGATATGTCCCCGCCCGAAAAGGCGGTTCTGCAATTCGAATATGCCAGGTCGCCGAAGGTAATGCTGTAGCAATTTTTGGAAACGTCCTCTTGCCCCACAACCCCTAGGGTGATGGAACCGAGGAGGATGGAAGAAACGCTGAGGCCCAAGGCCCCGAGGAAAGATATCAGAAAGGCTTTCCTATTCATGGGTAAATTATACTAAACCAAAGTTTTCCAATCAGTAGGCCCCATCCCAAATCAAATGGGCGGCTTCGGGATAATCGATGAAGGGATTGCGGTTCTTCTGGTGCTTGTAGACTCCATCGTTGCGCTGCCTCTCGAAATCGTCGACCGGGTCATTGTCCGACCATTCAAGAAGCATGTTTACGGCCCAGCTGGTAAGGGAGGGGTAGGTGTTTTGGGAGAACATGTCATAGTTCCAGGAAGAAACCTTGTTCTGGTAGCAGGTAACCATATAGAAGTAGGCCCTGGCAAAGTCTCCTTTCCACTGGTCGATGGGTTCGAAGACGGTACCCGAATAGCCGGGATAGTTGGAACTGCCAAGCATCGAGCCGTTCCCGGAAGTATAGGTGGCGCCCCCTACTTCCCCATGGGGATGACGGCTCCTTCTCCCGTTTACATAGCCGTCGGTCGGAAAGACATGGAAGGCATCGGCTTTCATGGGACTGGCTTCGTTGAAGACCGACTGGGGCACGGTGTGCTCGCGGTTGACGCAGTCGCCTTCCTTTTGGTAATTGCCGCATTTTTGCCCCACGGTCCAACGCTTGTTCGAATACATGTCCACGATCTTGCCGTTTTCGTCGGTTTCGGAATCCTTATAGACATCCCATAAGCCGTCATAACCCACATTGGTGTGGCTATTTATATGGTTGTACAAAGCGGTTTTCAGCGCAGAACCCGTCCGGTTCCAATCAAATCCGTCCCAATAGGAATGGG
Source organism: uncultured bacterium (assembly GCA_949300345.1). Lineage (GTDB taxonomy): Bacteria > Bacillota_I > Bacilli_A > RFN20 > CAG-826 > UBA4951. The sequence continues at coordinate 21,586 of CASGDR010000010.1, read as the reverse complement.
ATGGGGCATCTCCGGAGGAAGTGCTGGAAGAAGAACTGGAGGAGGAACTGGAAGAGCTTGAGGATGAAGAAGAACTCGACGGTGAGGGCTGGGTGCCTCCATCGCTTACCTTGAAGAGGATCTTGCCTAGCGAGACCCTGCTATCGGTATTGGCCAAGGTAAAAGAGGAGATGCCCTCGTTTATGGCCATGTTGGTGGCCCTTACCCCCTGTCCGGCTTCAAAAGACGGAAGGAAAGAGGAAAAGGAAAGGGTGACCCCAACGCTATCCTTGTCGGTAGTGACCTTCAGGGAAACAGTCTCATCCGAGCGATAGCTCCAGGCATAGAATTCCACATATTCGAAGCAAAGGGTCTCTTCCAAGTAGAAGGTGACGGTTCCTTTGTTGTTGCCTGAGCCGATCCTCACGGCGTAGTCGGTGGAGGCGTTGGCCGGCTCGAAATAGACATGGTCGGATGAAATGGAAGAGAGGCGGATATTGTGCGAATAGTCCTTGTAACGGTTGGCCGAACTGGTCCCGTTGATCACATCGACATAGGAGGATATGGCTTTAGAACCGCTATAGTCGCTCTTTCCGAAATCAAGATCGGCGCAGTAGGTAGTGGCCTCGTCTTGGGCGAAAATGGGAACCAAGTGCATGGAACAGATGCCAACCGCGAAGGAGATGGCTCCGACTAGGCCCAGTAAAATCCCGTGGCTCCTTTTCATAGCCATTTATTCTAATAAGTTAATACCCTAAGGGATACTGAAACTTGGGAAGGCAAGCCTAACCCCAGATGAGGTTGGCGGCTTCGGGATAATCGATGAAGGGATTGCGGTTTCCCTGGATGGAATAGACCCTGTCGTTGCGCGTCATCTCCCACTCATCGACCGGGTCGAGCGCATTCCAATCAAGAAGCATACTCTTGGCCCAGTTCGTCAAGGAAGGATAGGTATCCTTGCTGAACATGCCGAAGGAGTTCCAACTGCTCAGCTTGTCCTCATAGCAGGTGACCATGTAGAAGTAAGACCTGGCGATGTCCCCCTTCCACTTGTCCAAGGGTTCGAAGACGGTACCCGAATAGCCGGGATAGTTGGAACTGCCAAGCATCGAGCCGTTCCCGGAAGTATAGGTGGCAGAGCCAACTTCCCCGTGGGGGTAATTGCTCCTTCTCCCGTTTACATAGCCGTCGGTCGGATAGACATGGAAGAGGTCGGCTATCATGGGACTGGCTTTATCGAAGACCGACTGGGGCACGATGTGTTCGCGATTGTAGCAATCGCCTTCAACGCTGTAATTGGAGCCTTCTGAAGTAGGCGTCCACGCGTAGTTTGAATACATATCCACGATTTTTCCCGACGAGTTCACATCCGTGGTTTTGTAAGCCTCCCAAAGACCGTCGTAACCGACATCCTTATGGCTATAGATCTTGTCTGCGAGAGCCGATTTAAGATCGGCACCCGTCCGGTTCCAGTCGAATCCATTCCAATAGGAATGTGTGGGTAGGCTAGAGGAAGAAGCGCTGGAAGAGGAACTGGAAGAGCTTGAGGATGAAGAGACACTCGATGATGATCCAGAAGAAGTAGAAGAAGAACTTGAGGAACTGCTAGAAGGGCTGCTCGAAGAAGAAGGAGTCCCTCCTTCTACGATTTTGAAGAGGATTTTGCCTAGGCTGATCCTCCTATTCTTGGCAGAATTCGTGCCTGTTCCGGCAACGGATTCGAATTTGATGCTTTTGATGCCGGAGGAGTCGGAAAGGCAATCAACCTTTTGGCCATTTCCGCTGTAAATTCAGGCACACCGGTGCCTAGGCCGTTCAAGGTAGTCGAATAGGATGATCCGCTTTCGCTAGTCGCCGTAATGCTTAGGCTATTGGTTCCGCTACTTTCATAATTCCAGGCATAGACTTCGACATATTCGAAATCCAAAGCGGTCCGGAAAGTAAAAGTTACCGAGCCCAAGTTGGAACCAGATCCGATCCTAAGGGCATATCCGCCTTCCTGAAAATAGCACCTGCTGGAATCAATGGAGGAAAGGGAAACGTTGAGGGAATGCGATGATGACTGGATGGTTTCCAAAGCATCTTTAATTTCACTTCCCCCGCTATTTTTCTCACTGCCGAAATAAAGGTGGCCGCAGTAATAGGTTGGCTCCCTTATAGCCACGGCTTGGCTAAGACGCGCCGACAAGACGCTACCGAGGCAGGTTAGCGCGGTTAGCCCCAGCGCTATTGATAGAAATGCTTTTCTTCCCATCGGCACTAATTATATCAATCAGGCGAAAACGCTTATTCAAATTGTAGCAAAAGAAATCCGCCTTCCGGCGGACATCCTATTTCCCTTTGGACTTTTTGTATTGCTTTAGGGCCGTGGCCAATTGGTTGGGACAGCTGTCTTCCCTGGTCCTTGAACCCCGGCACTTGATGCCCGAGAGTTTGGAAATCACTTCATCGATATCCATCCCCTCTACGAGGGCCCCGATGCCTTGGAGGTTCCCGTTGCAACCGCCGATCGAGGAAAAGGAAACGACCCTATTGTCCTCGACGGTGATATACATCTCCCTGGAACAGACGTTCTGGGGAGCATAGACGATCTTCTCGGCCATTACTTCTCCACGATGGTGCCGTAGATGAGCCCGCCGGCGTTGGCGGCGTTGCTCTCATCGGTATCGATGTGCATGGCAAGGGCGAACTTGGGGCTGACCCTGATGACGGTGTCGCCAAAAAGGGTACGTCTCTCTTCCCCCTTGACCTCGACGGTGACGATATCGCCGTTTTTGACTCCGAACTCCTCGGCGTCTTCCGGGGTCATGTGGATGTGGCGTTTGGCCACGATGAGGCCTTCCTCAAGATGGAGGAGTTTGCCGTTTTCGGGATTGAGGATATCGATGGGGGCGCTGCCCTTGACGTTGCCCGATTCCCTGATAGGGGCTTTCTTTCCCAAGGTCCTGCTATCGGTCGCGGAGACCTCGACCTGGTTGACATTCCTGAGGGGTCCTAGAATCGAGACCCCGGCGATGGTGCGGGGCTTACCGGTCTTGGGATTGGTTTCCCCGACCAAGGTCAAGCGGGTATCGCTTACGTATTGTCCGGGTTGGCTAAGCTCTTTCCTGATCGACAAAGAGGCATGCTCCCCTTCTTTAACATCCATTAGGTAGTCGAAGGCTTCTTGGGTCAGGTGGATGTGCCTGGCGCTGGTTTCGACGATGAACTGTTTTTCCATACGCCAAAATTATAGAAGCCCTTCCGCCAGATTCCATAGTCTTCATTTCCAATAAATTGGAAAAACGCGGTTGAAAGACCTGCTGCTTTTGGTCTAGGCTACGCAAGGGAGGATATGAAGATGGAAGAAAAGGAAACCATAAGCGTTGATAACACCCTTGAAGTAAAGGTCACTAGAATCAGTCCCGAGGAGCTTGAAGAAGCCATAAAGGCCCATGATGTCAATAAGCTCAAGGAGATAACAAAGACCGTCAACGACATCGATATCGCCGATGCCTTGAAAGACCTAGACCCGACCGTCTTGATGCGCTTTTTCCGCGATGTCCCCAGCTCGGTCAGCGCCAACATCTTCGACGAGATGCCTTCCGATAGCAAAGAAAAGCTGATCTCTTCGATGGCGGACAAGGAACTCGTGGAGCTGGTCAATAGCCAATCCGCCGACGATTTGGCCGACACCATCGGCGACATGCCGGCCAATCTAGCCATCCGCATCATGCGGGCGGCGGCCCCCGACATGAGGGAGGACATCAATAGGCTGCTCAAATTCAAGCCCGATACGGCCGGGGCCATCATGACTACCGAATTCCTCGAATTCAAAGATGACCTCACCGTCAAGGAAACCATCCGGGCCATCAGGGCCAAGGGCCGGGATGCGGAAACCATCTATACCGTTTTCGTCAGGGATGCCTCCAGGAAATTCGTGGGGACCGTCGACTTAGATGACCTCATCTTTGCCGAATCGCCTACTTTACTGAAAGACATCATGAACCGGGACGCCCCTTCCGTCAGGGTCGATACCGACAAAGAAGAGATGGCCAATGCCTTCAGGCGCTATGACTTAAACGCCATCGCGGTACTAAACGACGACGGCTGCCTCTCGGGCATCGTCACCGTCGATGACGCCGTCGACGTCATGACCCAAGCGACCACCGAAGACATCGAAAGCCTGCACGGCGTGGCCGCTTTGGAGGATTCGTATCTGGAAACCCATCCCATGAAGATGGCCAAAAAATGCGTGCCATGGCTCATCGTCTTACTGATCCTTGGCACCTTCTCGAGCATGGTCTTATCCTCCTTCCAGGATGCCCTATCTGTAGTCCCGGTGCTAGCCGCCTTCATCCCCACCCTCATGGATACCGGCGGCAATGCCGGGGGACAGACCATTGCCCTGATGATCAGGGGCTTGGCCCTAGGGGAATTCAAACCCAAGGAAGTCTGGAAGCTGGTGGGCCGGGAGATAATTTCCGCCCTCATCATCGGGCTGATGGTGGCCCTATTCTCCTTCCTATGGTTCACCATGGAGCAATATTTCGGCATTGTCCAAAACGGGGAGGCCAACATCTGGTTGGGCAACTGCTGGACCACCGACTTCTTCCTCTCCGCCATCAGGGTATCGGCGGTCGTAAGTTTGACCATGTTCATCGCCATTTTGGCCTCGAAAGTCATCGCTGTCTTGCTGCCCATGCTAGCCGCGGCATTGAAGAAGGATCCGGCCATCGTCAGCCAACCCCTTCTTACCACGATCGTGGACGTATCCAGCCTGATCATCTTCTTCGCCATCAGCGAGGCCTTCATCATCCCCTTCATCTGATTTAGGGCGAAGGTCGCCCTTTCATATTCGCAAAGGGTAGTTTATAATCGCCTTCGCCGCGGGAATGGCGGAACAGGTAGACGCGTACGTTTGAGGGGCGTATGGAGCAATCCATGCCAGTTCGACTCTGGTTTCCCGCACCAAGCGAAAACAGGCCTCGAGTGACTCGAGGTTTTTGTTTATAAAGGCCCAATCTTCATAGCTGGATAAATGAAAGCAGTTAGGGGTTTTCCAACTGCTAAACAACGGCAAACCAAGCATGAAAAAAGAGGCTACCCTGGTTTTGAGGTAGCCCCTTTGGAGAAACTTAGAGAAGCTTCAGGAACAAGGCCCTGATGTCTTCGACGGTGGTTTCCCTGGGATTGCCGGGGAAGCAGGCGTCGACGTAGGCCGACTGGCAGAGGAAGTCGAGGTCCTCTTCTTTGACGATGGCCTTCAGATCGGAAGGGATGCCGACGTCCTTGGCCAACTTGGCCACGGCTTGACAGGCCGCCTTGCGGTATTCTTCCTGGCTCATCTTCTCGGTGCCTTCCACGCCCATGGCCTTGGCAATGTCGCGGTACTTCTCGCCGGTCGCGGGGGCATTCCACTCCATGACGGTGGGCAAGAGGATGGCATTGGCCACCCCGTGCGGGGTATCGTACTTGGCTCCGAGGGTATGGGCCATCGAGTGGACCAAGCCCAGCCCTACATTGGAGAAGCCCATGCCGGCGATATATTGGGCCAGAGCCATCTGCTTCCTGCCTTCGGGATCGCCGCTGACGGAAGCGCGGAGGTTCTTGGAGATGATTTCGATGGCCTTGAGATGGAACATGTCGGTCATTTCCCAAGCGGCCTTGGTGATATAGCCCTCGATCGCATGGGTGAGGGCGTCCATGCCGGTGGCGGCGGTCAGGCCTTTGGGCATGCTCATCATCATGACGGGGTCGACAAAGGCGACGACCGGGATGTCATGGGGATCGACGCAGACGAACTTACGGGATTTCTCGACGTCGGTGATGACGTAGTTGATGGTTACTTCGGCAGCGGTCCCAGCCGTGGTCGGGACGGCGAAGATGGGAACGCAGGGATTCTTGGTCGGGGCCACCCCTTCTAGGGAAACCACATCGGCGAATTCGGGGTTGGCGGCAATGATGCCGATGGCCTTGGCGGTGTCCATGGCCGAGCCGCCTCCGATGGCGATGATGAAATCGGCCTTGCTAGCCTTGAAGGCTTCCACCCCTTCGGTCACGTTCTGAATGGTCGGGTTGGCCTTGATCTTGGAATAGACTTCATAAGGGAGTCCATCCTTGTCGAGAAGATCGGTAACGTGCTTGGTCACCCCGAAGCGGATGAGGTCGGGGTCGGCGCAGACGAAAGCCTTCCTGAAGTGGCGGGAATGGACTTCTTCCACGACCGCGCTTACGGCACCTTCGCCGTGGTAGCTGGTTTGGTTGAGGATTATTCTATTCATGCGGACTATTGTCCTCCTATGCCTAAAGTCTACTCTCATATGGACCTACATACACAGGATTCGATATCCGCAAAACCCGTATCGGAATACTTTAATAGAGGAGTAAGTTAGATTAGCCTAACCCCATGCCTAAAGAAGCTTATATCGCCATCATAATCACCATCCCCTTCCTCGGGACCACTTTGGGGGCCCTGATGGTCTATTTCCTAAAGAAGGAACTCAACCCCCGGCTCAAGAAGGCCCTGATGGGCTTTGCCGGCGGGGTCATGGTCTCCGCCTCCTTCTTTTCACTGCTACTACCTAGTTTGGAACTATCGGGGGGACTGGGCAATTTTTCCTTCGTGCCCTCCCTCGTGGGCTTTGCCGTCGGGATCGGGCTGATGTTTCTCATCGACTCCTTGCTCCCCCACCTGCATCCCGGTGAGCAGAATCCCGAAGGTTTGCATAGCAAAGCCTCGAGGACCACGATGATGGTGACCGCGGTGACCATCCATAATTTCCCAGAGGGCTTGGCCGTCGGGGTAGGTCTACTTGGGGCCCTCGTGGGCTCGGAGGTGATGACTTTGACCTCCGCGCTTACCCTATCGCTAGGGATTGCCCTACAGAACTTTCCCGAAGGGGCCATCGTCTCCATGCCTTTGGCCTCGGAAGGCCATAGCAAGGACAAATCCTTTTTGCTTGGTACCCTTTCCGGCGTGGTAGAGCCCCTGGGGGCCCTACTGGCCCTAGCCTTGTCCTCGGTGGTCGAACCGGCCCTACCTTATCTACTTAGCTTCGCGGCCGGGGCCATGGTCTATGTGGTGGTCGAGGAACTGATCCCGGAAGCCTCGGAAGGCGAACATAGCAACCTTCCGACCCTGGGCTTTGCCTTTGGCTTTGCCCTCATGATGGTCTTGGACGTAGCCCTAGGCTAAAGTAGACTAATCCCCGTGGCCATACTGGAAGCAAAAGACATCAATTTCGACTATTCGGACAAGGAGCTCTACCGCAAGGTCTCTTTGAAGATCAACCCCGGGGAGCACTGCGTCCTCGTGGGCAAAAACGGCTCGGGCAAGACGACCTTCCTCAACATTTTGTCCGGGGAACTAAAGCCCGATGAGGGCAAGGTAATCCTCGAACCCCACGTAAAGCTCGGCTATCTCGACCAAAGGGCCAAGGTCAAGGACGATTTGAAGCTGGAAGAATACCTTTATGGGGTCTATTCCTCCCTTTTTATGATGGAAAAGGAAATGGAAAGGCTATATGAAGAGGCCGGTCTAGGAAACGATGGCTATGAAAAGCTCCTGGAAAAAGCAGAAGCCCTGCGCGAGAAACTCGACTCTGAAGGCTTCTATAAGCTTGAAAGCAAGGTCGACCGCCTGATCTTGGGCTTCGGGCTATCAGAGAAGAAGGATAGCAGGTTAGGTTTGCTCTCTTCAGGGCAAAGGGAAAAGGCATATCTGGCCAAGATGCTGCTAGAGGAAAACGACATCCTGCTTCTCGATGAGCCCACCAACTTCCTGGATGCGGTCCAGGTCGAAGCCCTCGTGGATATCCTAAACGAATACCCCAAGGCCTTTTTGGTGGTAAGCCATGACGAAGGCTTTTTAAGGAAAATAGCCCAGGTGGTCTTTGCCCTAGAAAACGGAAAGATCACCCGCTACAAGGGCGATTATGCCCATTACCTTAGCCAATCGGCGTTGGACAAAGAGCAGTATGAGAAGGACTACAACGCCCAGCAGCGGTACATCAAAAAGGAAGAAGTCTTCATCGCCAAGCATATCGTCCGGGCTACCTCGGCCAAGGCCGCCAAATCCAGACGGACGAGGCTCAATGCCCTGGAGCGCCTCGAGGCCCCCGATAAGGACGAGGCCCCTTTGAAAATCAGATTCCCCTTCTCATTCTCGCCCGGGGAAAAGATGCTGGAGGTTAATGATCTAGCCATCGGCTACCAAAGCGTCCTGCTAGATGGCATTAGCTTCACCATCAGATCCGGGGAGAAGCTGGCCATATTGGGCCATAACGGGGTGGGCAAAACCACCTTGGTGAGGACTTTGCTTGGGGAAATCAGACCCAAGGGAGGGACCTTCAAGTTCATAAGCGGCACCAAGATCGCCTACTTCAGCCAGGAAGAGACCATCTCCGAGGAACTATCCCCTTACCAGGCCATCGCCGATAGATATCCCCATCTGAGCAAGACCGAAATCAGGACCCTATTGGGTTCGGTGGGCCTGAAGAAGGAGTTGGCCATAAGACCCCTGAAGGAGCTCTCCGGCGGGGAAGAGGCCAAGGCTAGGCTAGCCATGATGATGATGGAAAAGAGCAATTTCCTGATCCTTGATGAGCCCACCAACCACCTCGATGTCAAAGCCAAGGCCGCCCTAAAGGAAGCCATTGGAGAATACCCCGGCTCCATCATCATGGTCAGCCACGAAAAAGACTTCTATGAAGACCTCGTGGACTATGAACTGAAGTTCAGTTGAGCGAACCTCTTTTTTTGACCCTGAAAAGGAAGAACCAAGGGCGATAGAAGAAGGATTTGCGCCAATAATTGAAGCCGATCGATTCCGAATTGAAGGTCGCGGTCACCCGCCTATAGTTGAAATTGAGGTCATATAGGGCATCGCTGAGCCAAGAGAGCTCGTCGCCTTTAGGGATTTCCGGATGGGTCGCTTCGATGTAGCTGACCCTTTTTTCAAAAGCTTTCAGAAGGGCGTTGGCCGCATTGGCCTCCTCGGCGGTTTTGGCTTCGGTCTTCAGCCACCTCACTTTAGTGAGGGCCACCTCGTCATCCTTGGTGAGCTTGGCCCCGCTATCCCGGAAGTATTTGGCCAAGGAGAGGAGGACTTCCTTCTTCTGTGACATGATGATGGAGGCTCCCATCAGGCTCTTTTTCAGGGAACGCCTGAAATAAAGCAGGCGGCCCGAGACATAGGCAAAGCCCAGGATATAGGCGATCGCGATGATGGTGGCGATCAGTATCATGATCTGCTGGAAGGTCATCGCTTGGATTCTAATCCAAGTGGGGATTAAGTCAAATAGCTATCATATTGGGCGCCCTTTTGGCCAAGTACCGCTATAATCCATTTACCTATGGAAAACATCATCGAACTCAAACCCTATCTGGACCGGGTGAGGAAGATCCGCCACCTGATGTCCATACTCAACTATGACCTATCGACCAAGGCCCCGCTTGAGGGCAAAGAGGAAGAAGGCCGGCTCATGAATGAACTTAGCAAGGGCATGGACGACATCTTCCTCGACCCCGCTTTCATGGACCTCATCGAAAAAGCCAGAAAGAAGGATTTGGATAGACCCGAAAGGGCACTCATCGAAAATCTCTATGAGAATGTCCTCTATGTGAAGAAATCCAGCCAGGAGCAACGCGATAGGTGGAACAAGGCCTTCATGGATTGCTCTTTGGCCTGGGAGAGGGCAGTTGAGGAAAATTCCTATCAATCCTATCTCCCCTACTTTAGGAAAAACGTCGAAGCCTCTAGGGAAATCGCTAGGCTCAAGATGGAAGGTGAAAAGACCCCTTACGAGGTTTGCCTGAAGCTATCCGACAAGGGGCTAAGCGAGGAGCTAATAGACCGTATCTTTTCCAGGCTCAAGGACTTCATCATCAAAAAGCTAAAGGAAATCGAAGCCACCCCCTCGACTCTGAATTACATCCCCCTTCCCGAACTGGATGAGGACAAGCAGCTGATCATGTGCAAAAACGCACTCGATCTCATCGGCTTCCCAAGGTCAAAGACGGCGATTGCCACCTCCCTTCACCCGTTCAGCGACTTCTTCTCCGAAGGCGATAGCAGGATCACCCTGCGCTTCAAGCCCAAGGATTGGAGGGATGCCCTATATACTGCTATCCACGAAGGCGGGCACTGCCTCGAGTTCCTGCATTGGAGCGACGAGGAATTCGAAAACTACCTAGAAGGATCCGCCTCGATGGCAATATGCGAAACCCACTCGAGGTTCTATGAGAATCTTTTGGGGCGCTCAAGGGCCTTGGTCCCCTCCTTGAAGAAATGCGTGGAAGATGCCTATGGGGGCGACCTTGCTCTAAGCGATGAGGAATTCTACAAGAAGGTCAATGAGGTGAAGCGCTCGCTCATCCGTACCGAAGCCGACGAGCTCACCTATAGCCTGCACGTCATCATCCGCTATGAGATTGAAAAAGACCTCATCAACGGGAAGCTGGAGCCCGAGGATGCCAAGGAGGTCTGGAACAAGAAATACCAGGAATATCTAGGCGTATCCCCCAAAGACGACAAGACCGGCATCCTCCAGGACGTTCATTGGTCCGACGGTTCCTTCGGCTACTTCCCTTCCTACGCCTTGGGCAACATCTATGGGGCGCAGCTGCTGCACTATGTCAGAAAGAACCTCGATGTGGATGGATTGCTATCCAAAGGCGATATACCCTCCATCACCAAATTCTTGGAAAAGGAAATCGCCCTAGACTATCTACCCGGTCCCATCTGGATCAAGGAAGTAACGGGGGAAGAGTTCAACATCGACTATTTCATCTCCTATCTGGACAATAAATATCCCGTCAAATAAGCCTGTTTTACGTAAATATGGCTATCAGGACGGCGCGGCTACTACTTAGGAAGCTAAGGGAGGAAGATGCCCCTTATATGTTTAGGTACGGCTCTTCTAGCAAGGTCACGAAGTACCTGCCCTGGAAGCCCTATGATTCCCCTTATGGATGCCTTGATTACATAAAAAGGGTCATCTCTTTCTATAACCAGGGCGACTATTTCGAATATGCGATACAAAAAGACGGAATCATGATCGGGACCATATCGGTCAGCATGCCCAAATGCGAACTCGGCTATGTGATCGACGAACCCTATTGGGGGCAGGGCCTGATCTATGAGGCGGCCGATGCCCTACTGGAATACCTCTTCCTGGAGAAGGGCCTAACGAGAATCATTGCCAAACACGACTTGGAAAACCCCAATTCCGGGAGGGTCATGAGGAAACTAGGCATGTCCTATGTGGGCGATATCCTCTATGAACCGGGAAACAATGCCCATGTCCCGGCCTTATGTGCCCTATACGAGATCACCAGGGAACAGTTCTTCCAAAATAGGAAATCCCGCTAGGAGGGGGCCGATTTGACCTAAAGGCCATATGGCCTTAGAATTTACACATGGCAAAAAGACCGATACTGGCCATCCTCTACGACTTTGATTCCACTTTGGCCACCTCCGACATGCAGAATTTCGGCTTCATCCCCGCCTTGGGATTGACCCCCAAGGAGTTTTGGGAAGAAACCACCAGATTCGGCGAAAAGACCGGGGTCGAAAGGACCCTTTCCTATCTCTACATGATGATTAGGATGAGCAAGGAAAAAGGCATCCATATGACCCGGGACTGGCTGAGGGAAATGGGCAAGCACATCGAATTCTTCCCCGGGGTCCTCGAGTGGTTTTCCCGCATCAACGAACTAGGCAAGGAAAACGGCATCAAGATCGAGCATTACCTCATCTCCTCGGGCAACCGCGAAATCGTCGAAGGCTGCCCCATCGCCAAGGAGTTCAAGGTCATCTATGCCTGCGAATTCCTCTATGGTGAAAACGGAGAACCCATTTGGCCCAAACTGGCCATCAACTACACCCAGAAGACCCAGTATTTCTTCCGTATTTCCAAAGGCGTCTATGACGCCAACGACGACGCCGGGGTCAACGAGAAGCGGCCCGAAAGGCGCATCCCCTATTCCAACATCGTCTACATCGGCGACGGGATGACCGATATCCCCGCCATGATCATTGCCAAAAACAACGGGGGCAAGTCCATTGCCGTCTATCCCCGCGGCAAGGAAGAAAAGGTCAGGCACCTCTTCGATGACGGGCGGGTCAACTACGTCTGCCCGGCCGACTATAGGGCCGGCAAGGAACTAGAAAAGGTCATGGGACTCATCATCCAAAGCGTGGCCATCAGGGAAACCCTCTCGAAGAGGGAAAGCAACAAATAGCCATTAAGTGCTATAGTTTTAAGGTGGATAAACCCAGAAGGAAAACCAAGCCGCTGCAAGGCATCGCCATTTTGCTATTGGGCGGTAAGGGCGAGCGCTACGGAAGCGATATCCCCAAGCAATATGTGGCCATGGCGGGGAAGCCGCTTTTCCTTTTTGCCTATGAGACCTTCGCTAGAAGCGAGGACATCGACGCCATTTTGCTGGTGATACCCAAGGGCTATAAGGATAAGACCCTCAAGCTCATCGGGGATAAAAATAAGCTCATCGCCATCATCGAAGGCGGTCCTAGCCGCGAAGAAAGCGCCTATAGGGCCGTATCCTATCTTGGCAAGCACCACGCCGATCCCTACGCCTTTGTGTTCATACATGATGCCGACCGTCCTTTGGTAAGTGAGAACCTCATCCATAAGCTCAAGGAAGCGGCCAAGAAGAACCTGGCCTCGATACCCGTCCTGCCCATCGCCGATTCGATGTGCTACTCCCCTAACGGGGAAGCCGTGGACCACTATGGGGATAGGCGGGGCAACTATACCGTCCAGACCCCCCAGGTTGCGGCTTTGTCCTTATACCTATCGGCCTTCAACAAGGCCAAGGACCACCTAGGGGATTTTACCGACGATGCCTCCTTGCTGATGTCGACGATCGGCACCAAGCCGGCCATGGTTAGGGGTGAGCCCACCAACATCAAGGTCAACGATAGGGACGGGCAACTACTATTCGAAACCCTCTATAGGGGGCTAAAGGGATGAAGGAAGGCGATATCCTCATCGGGGTCGTCATCAAGGTCTACCCTTCCTTCGCGATCCTGCTTTTCCCTAATGGGGAGACGGGGCTGCTGCATGTCAGCGAGCTCTCGAAAGGCTATGTCCGCAACTTTACCGGCTATGTCAAGGTTGGTAATATATACCGGGTCAAGGTAATCGAGGTCGATGAAGCCAAAGGCTTCATGAGGCTCTCGGTCAAGGCCTTGGGCCCAAGCGAAAGGCGGCTAGGCTACAATAAGGCCGCCATCAGGGAAAACTCTGATTTCACCGCTTTAAGAAATCATCTAAGCAAATGGATGGGAGGAAATGTATGAAACACATCGTTACCGATTTGGGACACCTGGTCCATCAGGTGGATCTAGGCAAATACCAGGAAAAGGTCAACCAAATCAATCTTTGGATCAAGGAAAAAACCGGAAAGGGCAATGACTTCCTAGGCTGGGTCGACCAACCCATCGCCTATGATAAAGACGAACTCAAGGCCATCAAGGAAGCGGCCGACTATGTCCGCAATAACTACGATGTCCTCGTCGTCTGCGGCATCGGGGGCTCCTACCTCGGAGCTAGGGCCGCCATCGAAGCCCTTGGGGGTTTAACCCGCAAGAGTCCGGAAATCATCTTCATGGGACAGACCCTCGATCCCGAATACGTGGGCGATGTCCTCGATTATCTCAAGGGCCGAAAATTCGCCATCAACGTCATCTCCAAGTCGGGCACGACCACCGAGACGGCGGTCAGCTTCAGACTGCTCAAGGAACTGCTTGAAAAGAATATCGGGGTAGAGATGGCTAGGAAATCCATCTTCGCCACGACCGATAAGGAAAAAGGTGCCCTACTTACCTTAGCCAAGAAGGAAGGCTATACCACCTTCATCCTCCCCAGCGACATCGGAGGGCGCTACTCGGTCCAGACGGCCGTGGGACTATTCCCGATCGCCGTCGCCGGCTTCGATCCCGAGGAAATCCTCGAGGGCTCGGCCGCGGCTAGGGAAGATACCAATGACCCCGACCTTAGCAAGAACGAAGCCTACAAGTACGCCGTAGCCAGATACGCCCTGTATGAGGAATACGGGATCAATGGGGAGATGCTGATCTCCTATTCCCCTTCTCTCGTCCAGGTCGGCGAGTGGTGGAAGCAGCTCTTCGGCGAATCCGAAGGCAAGTCCGACAAGGCCCTGGTGCCGATGTCGGCCACCTTCACCACGGACCTGCACTCCCTTGGCCAATTCATCCAGCAGGGAACCAAGTCCTTCTTCGAAACCATCATCAGGAAAGGCAGCTACCGCAAGGACGTGGAAATGCCCCATGATGAGGAAAACCTCGACGGGCTGAACTTCCTGGAGGGCAAACCCCTATCCTATATCAACGAGAAGGCCTATGAAGGGACCTTGCTGGCCCACACCAAGGATGCCGGAAGGGACAACATCGTCCTGAGCATCGATAAGCTTGATGCCTTCGGGATGGGCTACCTCTTCTACTTCTTCGAAAGGGCCTGTGCCATGTCGGCTTATCTACTAGGCATCAACCCCTTCGACCAGCCGGGCGTGGAAATCTACAAGAAGAACATGTTCCATCTGCTTGGTAAGCCCGGGTATTGATAAGCAGCAAATTAAGGCCCCGCCGAATGGACGGCGGGACCTTTTTTCAGGTCGGGAAGATCAGGAAGCGGGATTCATCAGATTATAGACCTTAAGCGAGCCGGTGGCCTTGCCTCCGTAAGAGAACAAGGCTTGGTTGGCCCAGGTCACCTTGCTGCCCGCATCGCCCCAGCCTACATAGGCCCCGGTGCTGGAATCGCCGATCGGTAGCCAGGCCGGTTCCCAGTAGAACATGCCGGTTCCGCCTACCTCGACCAGGTCGGCACTCATATCATGGATCATTTCGGCTTGTCCCTGGATGGTCGCAGGATAGGATTTAAGAATGCCGGTACCGTAAAGTAGGCCGTCGCTTCCGGCATAAACGGCATTGCTGGTGTAGTCGTTCCACGCAGCGGCGGTGAAGACATAGGAGGTTTCGGCCACCATGATTTCCTTGCCGCTCAAAGAGCTGAGGTTTCTCAAACTATTCAAACCTTTCTTGAAGGCGGAATAGTTCTCACGGAAGTCATAGAAAGGATAGGCGCTGAATCCGGCAACGTCATAATCCACGTCCTTGATGTTGTTGAAGAAATTTCCGGCATAGTCCTTGCTGATGGTAGAGAAGCGGTCAGGATAATCATTATATTTCTTGGTCGAGGTGAAATGAACCATCTTCTTGATGTCCTCGGCCCCGATTTCGGCCTTAACATTGTCTACCCCGATGCTAGCAATGGCATCGTCGACCCCTTGGGAAGCAGCCATTAGGTAAGTGACGAGGTTATTGCCTGTCCCGGCATAGCTGCTAGTTTTTGCATTTTGGATATACAAGGGATTTTCGCCTTGGGCGGTGCAGGTAGCCGAGGTGTTGTAAGTGGCATTGACCTTGGAGAGCATCCCCGAGGAAGAAACCAGTTCGTTGCCGAGCTGGACCATCGAAGGCAAAGCGTCGTTATTGTATAAAGCGATCAAGGTTTCCTCGGTATAGGTTTTTAGGGCGCTGGCGATTTGGCTGACGGAGGAATAGCCCGACCATGCCTTCGGCATCACCTGCTGGGACGGGTGGGCCCAGAAATCCGAATAATGGAAGTCGAGGAGGACCTTCAATCCGGCCATATGGGCCTCGTGGGCCATCCAGGTAACCCTCTCGATGTCGCAAGATCCGCCTCCGTAATCGTATAGGGTCCCGTCATAGGATTCGCTAGGATCGTTCCAAAGGCGCAGCCTAACCCAGTTAACGCCGGCATCCTTCAGGATGTAGAACAAGGATTGTTCATCTCCGTCCTCATTGAAGTAGTTGGCTCCGTTTTCATATAGGGCCTTGCAGGAAGAGATATCGACGCCGTTGGCAAAATCCGAGGACATCCCCTTGATTTGCCCAATGGTCGAAGAGGTCACTGCCGAATCATCATTATCGAACCAATCTTCGCTTGTTTCCCAAGCAGTATCGGTATTGTCATCGTAGGTCGAATTGCTGACGCTGACGCTGAAGGTCACGCTCTTGTTGGAATTGACCGTGGTCAGGACGACATCGGTAGTAGTTCCGCCTTTTAGGCCGACGATCTTGTTGCCTTCGATGCGGATGTTCACGTTGTCATAGGCCTTGTCGCTGGAAGCCACGGCAAGACTGTATTCCTCTTCCACGCCGTCGGAGAAGGTAACCGTCGGGGTTTCCCCTTCCTGGTCCTCCCCGCCGTAGACGGTAGTATTCATGTCGCTGACGGTGACATCTCCAGAGGTGGTAGTCCCAGAGGTTTTCATGGTTCCGGAATAGAATTTGTTGTCATTGGAAGTCGTGGCAGTTTCCAAATCCGCGGTGATGGCAATTTCGGTATTGGCGGAAATATCGATCGAATAGGTAGCCGGGTTGCTGGCGTCGGCTACTATGAATGAATTGTTATATCCATCCCAGAAATAAAGGACAAAGTACCACTTGCCGCCGGTTAGCTCGGTGGCGGTCGCTACATCTTCGAAAAACCCAAACTGGTTGCTAGGCCAATCCTCTCCGACGGTGAAGGAGGAATTCTGGATATCCACCCTGAATGAATCCATTGTAGCCGGCGCATTGCTGAGACTGACGTTTACTTTCAAGGAATAATCCCCAGCCAAATCGGAACCGAAAGTAACCGTATCGTCCAATTCGAAGATATCCTGGCCGACTTTGGTAATGTAAACCTTATAGCCGACGACATTGTTCGAATAGGTCCAATCGCTTTTTTTTGCAACGGTAAATTCGAAGGCCATCGAGGAAGAAGAAGGCGTAATCGCAGAATTAGGAACAAAAGTCGCTTCATAATATCCGGAAGCCTGATTGTAATCGAGATTGTCATTGCCCTTATTGCTCGAGGAAAGGCTGCTCCACATTACCAGGGATTCGGTTGTGGTCTTTTCGCCATCGACCGTGACCCCGCCCTTCAGACGGATCGTAAAGCTAGGCGGAGTGTAGCTCGTGGCCGAGGCCGTGCAGTCATAGTCATAAACGATTGAGGCAATATCGGTGTCCTCAGCGGCCAAAAACTTCACGTAGTTGGGCGATAAGCCGGTGTAGTCAAGCGTGGTCCCGCTGGCCAAAGTATGGCTGTTTTCCGACCAGACCAAATTCGAGCCATCGTACCAGCCGTGGTAGGCGGTAAGCGAACCGGAGAAGTTAACGGTTACGCTATTGATGGAGGTAATCGAATCAGAGTTATAGAAATATCCCCCGTTAGATAGGCTTACGAGCTTTCCGCTTGAAAGCGAGGCAGAAGAGAAAGAGAACCCCACTTCAGCACCGGCTTGGTTGAGGGCTATATCGCTACCACTAGAGGGATCATCGAAATCCCCTGCTTCAAGAGCCCACTCGTATGTGGTCTCCTCGGCTTCGACCGGATTATCGATGAAGCGGTTGGAAAGGACGATGGTAACCACCCCTAGGGAAAGGGCCAGCGCAATCCCGGTGCAGACGAAGGTTCCTATTTTCTTATCAAACTTAGCCATAAGCTTGCCTCCTGCCATACTAGACCATTAAACAACCTCATCCCCTATCTTGGAATTTGAGAATCTTGGGAAAATTTACCTGAAAGCGCTTACAAGATATTTGGAACTATTTAAGGTTATATGGCAAATATTCCGATAAATCCTTGGTTTTTCATAACACAAAATCTAATAGGAAAGCCTTCGTACGCCCTTGGCCTAATATACAAAAATCGGGTCTTGTCCATAATTAATCCTGCGGTATCAACCGGTGGCCAAGCCATGAGGAATCCAAATAGATCCCGAATGCGTTTCATTGAAAAGGGGCCGGCTGGCTGCCGGCCCCAATTGCTTATTAATGAACGATTACGAACTCAAGGTTCCAGCCGTAGTGGAGCCGGCGGTGGCGGAAGATAGATCTGCTTCGACGGTCCAAGTCGCGTCGGAATCCACTTTGATAGTGAATGGTTTTCCACTTGTATCTGAAGCGACAAAGTAGTCTCCGTCATCATACCAATAATAGAAATAGATTCCAAAGCTAATCTCATCCCCTGCCGTGAGATTTTCAAAACTATAAGGGTTGGCAGGATTCTGTTTGGAATTCGAGAGCTCCCAGAAAGTACCATTGTCCGAGACGGTAAAATTTCTGTCATTGATTGAATAGTAAATAGTTGGCCAGGACGAGTCTTTGAAAGTGAGACTGAATTTCAAAGTGAGGGTCAGGTTTCCGGATCTGATTTCAAAAGACGCAGTATCGCTGATCCAAAGGGTGGTCTGTCCCCTTCCCAAGGTGTCCTTCCAATCGGATATGCTGCAAGTGGCGGCATCTTCATATGAAGAATCGGTTCCAAGTACGATCGAATAAATCAATTGATCCTTGGTGAGGGCCTCGACCGAGCCATAGTCGGCACTAGGTACGGTTGCAGTGTAAAAGCCGCTATCATCCTTGGACATCTTGTAATAGCCATCGGTTACATTGCCTAGGCTCACTTTGGCGTAGGGAACATAATCTCCAAGTTCGGTCGATGCATTTAGGGTGGGGTCCTTTTCGAGCCTGATTGTGAAATCGGAGGCAATCGTGGTGTAGGATTCATCGCAAACATATTGGATGTTGATGCTGCTGATCGAAACGCCGCCGCCTGTCGAGGAACCCTCACTAAGGAATTTGATGTAATTCGGTTTAACGGAGGAAAGATCTGCTTTGGTTCCGGTTGTCAAAGTCACGGCTTCGGTTTCGTCCTGCCACTCGATTTCTCCCCATGAAGTTTCCCATCCGCGGATTAACTTCAATGTCGAAGAACTCAATGTGGAAAATTCCACGGTAACCGAAGTGATCGCGGTGATTTCCGTGGCGTTGAAGAAATAGCCGTAGTCCCCAAGCCAGAAGGTAGACCAGGATGATTCGGATTCCAAGGATTCCAATCCATAACAGGTGAAATCAACCTCATAGCCTCCTTGGTTGGCGACACTGACGGTTTGTTCCTTCCACTGACCTCCTTGATTAGGATCGACATTGCCAAACGAACTGGCATAGATATCCCAGCTATAGTCGCTATCAGCACCGATGGTGGGATTGGCTCCCTGCACTACAAGCGCAGTTCCCGCTACGACCGCAGAAGCCAATACGAGGCCAGAAGCCAATAGAATGGCCTTCTTGCCCAATTTGATTGATCTACCCATGAAAATACCTCCCTAAGGGTCAATCTATTTAAACAACGCTTCCTCGTTTTTCAAATTCAAAAATCCTAGATGTGGTCGGGATGTAAGGGCTTACATTTGCCGAAGGGACAAAGCTAAGCAACCATCGGGAAAATGGATATGCTCCATCCGATTTGCATATATGGGCCAAGCCCTTAAAAAGGAGGGTTTGGATATGTGAAAATCCAATGCGAAAAGAGAATCGTGGCCCTAATCCGGCAATCGATCCGATGGCAATGGATGAAAAAAAGGAGCCTTTCCCAATTTGGGTCGCTCCTTTGCAAGTCGATGTCGATTACTGCTTGGTCAGCCCCTCTGCAGTGGTTCCGGAATAACTGACGGTTTTGGTACCGCCGGCTGTAACCTCGGCCGAACAATCCCAACCATTGGAAAGTTTTACCATCTTTTGGTACTTGCCCTCAGCATATAGATTGAAGCCAAAGTTATACCAAGCCGCATTGAGATTGCTGACGGTAAACGACCAGGTACCGTTTGATGTTGAGGTTCCTTCTACATTCGTCCAATCCTCTTTGGAAGAACCGAAATCGCCGGTCAGCTGCACCGAATCATATGACTGATCCGACCAATCCGTGAAGGTCACGGTGACATTCAAAGTGCCGGTGCTGGTGCTTGGCTGTTCATCGAAACGCAAAGCATTCCATAGGGTGATTTCAGTCTGTCCCTGGGAGAAATAAGCCTTGTAAGAATTATACGAAGCATCCACATAGTCCCAATCAGGGGAGGACGAGTTTCCCAAAAGTATGGAGAAGCCCATGGAAACGGAGGCCTGGTTGACGCTATAGGTGCCACCGACATCGGAGGCGCTGAAATCAACATACCAATAAGCGTTGGCTTCATCGTAGGTGAAGATCTTGTTTTCCCATTTGCTTTGGCTGCTGAATCCGTAATTGAGCCAGAGATAAACGCCCTCATTCAAGGTAGAGCTGCCGCCGAAATTAGGTTCCGAACCGGATTTGGTGTGCAGGCGGAAGATATCCTCATCTGCAAGCGTTACCGAGGTCGGAGCGGTTTGCGGGCAGTCATATGTGTAGGTAATCGAAGCAATGGTCACGTTCCCGCCCACTGCCACAAATTTAAGATAGTTGGGCGCGATCCCCCCGAAACTGACCGCCGCATCGCTAACGAGCGTGGTCCCAAGGTCATCGTCTTGCCAGACAATGTCGTAATAGTTCTTTGCGGTCCCCGGTTCATTGCCCCAAGTCAGAACCTCGGATTCCCAGGTTTGAAGCAAAGCGGAGTCATACCAGCCGCGAAGCATCAAAAGGCTAGCGCCCTCATCGGCGGTAAAAACCACATTCACTTGGCTGAGGGCAGTCAGTTTGGACTGGTTGAAGATATATCCTTGATAGGTATCGGTGTATAAGGTGACCAGATTGCCGCCTTCCGAGCCTTTTTCGCAGTTGTAGTGGTAATAAGTCAGCTCATAGCCGTTATGGTCGGCCGTATAGGTGTTCGCGGCCCAGTCATCCCCCTCTTCATGTGAATCGGTTCCGCTGAAAGACCCCCCTGTGAGTGCAAGGGTGTAAGGGGCATCTTCGGCCTCGATCAAAGAATTGCTGGTTTGGGTAGAAATGATGGCAACGCTTCCGGCGGCACAACAGGCCATAACGGTGCCGCAGGCCAACAAAGTCCCCTTCTTCAGCGATTTCATATCTGTGTGCATATTTCAAACAACCTCCTAACGACTCGCGCAGGAATGAATTTAATAAAACAGCATGCTATTGCAAATTAAAAAATCTTGAATGGATTGTAAATGGTATGCACTTGCATCATATGTGGGATTTCAAAGCGATTTGGCCCAGATTTGTTGGGTTTTCCAATTAATTGATGAGCATTTTATATAGTGTATTTTTATTTTTGATATACGAAAATCCGATTTAGAGGAATTTATGGTGTGACCTAATTAACTTTAGGGATATGAAACGGACGCATTTTGGAGGCAGCGGAAAGCCCCAAAGTGAGAGGACCTACGAAGGCAATTTTGCCGATTGATTAGGCTAATCCACATTGATATTATATGTGGGCACGTTTGCCTCCCTTCGGGTGCTTAGCTCAGCGGGAGAGCATCGCCCTTACAAGGCGGGGGTCGGAGGTTCGAACCCTCTAGCACCCACCACAACATACTCGGGCAACGTGACTGTGGGTGAATAGCGAAGTGGCCAAACGCGGCTGACTGTAAATCAGCTCCTTCGGGTTCGGTGGTTCAAATCCATCTTCACCCACCATTTTTATTGGGGTGTAGCCAAGCGGTAAGGCAAGGGACTTTGACTCCCTGATGCGCTGGTCCGATCCCAGCCACCCCAGCCAGGGGTCCTCCGTTAGCTCAGCCGGTAGAGCACTCGACTTTTAATCAAGGGGTCGACGGTTCGAG
>CASGDR010000009.1 GCA_949300345.1 uncultured bacterium | reverse complement strand
GTCAGAGAGATTATGGCTTTAGCAAGACTCTCAAACCTTATTAACTCTAAAAAAGGCAGAAAATCGGTCTAAAACCACCATATTTATATCTTTTTGTGAGGACAACTTCAATATTCACACAAATCGTGATCAACGAGAATTCTAGTTTCGTATCGCAGCTGGCTCGGCGATAAATGACTGGAAACCAAAAGCAAATCACAATCAAGGGATAAGGATTCCATAAATAACGTTTCGATTTCCGATGATTCCAAAAAGGACCTTGCTTCGAAAATCACAAAAAGGGACTTTCTTTGAGTGACCGACATCTGTTTAATCGAATCGATAAATTCATTCAAAAAGGCTTCGTTTGTTCTAATCGGTTGAACTCCTACTGCTTTAAGAAAAGCACTAAGCCCAAGTTCGAAGTCAACAGATACCGGGACGGGATAATCCAGAGAAAGGTCTCTTACAAAATTGGAAATCTCACCAAGAATCGAGTAATAACGATCTTTCTGGTCTTGTTTGGCAGAGACTGCCAGCTGTTTCTGAATTAACGCAGCTTCCTTTTTGTCATCGAGAAGCTGCAGGAACGGACTGAGTACAAGGAAGGCATCCTTGGAAAAATCACCTTTCTTCCCATTGCACTCATAAACAAAATATTCGTCGATTCCTTCACTTTGTTCGACCATTTGCTTGGCAATGTCACGATATAGCGCCGGGTTTTCGATAATCAAGTGTGGCACCGTCTTGCGGTCAAACAATAACTCCTGCCTAATACTGGGAAACTTCATCCTTTTCATAGTTCCACTACCCTCGAATCATCATGGACTACATCGGTTTGAAAATCCCCTAACAGAATTTCGATCCCAGCAAATTGGTTTTCAGTAATCGTCAATACCGCCACAAAACCATCCGGCGGCAGGTTTTGCTTGACGGCAGCCATAACGCCTTTTGAGGCCGATTCATTGATGGAAAGCTTCATATAGATGCTTTCCTGGAACATGAGAAATCCCTGCCCTTTGAGATATTTGACAAATTTGGAATAGGCTCTTCTTTGTTTTGCCGTCTCTGTCGGCAAATCAAACATAAGAAGTGATCGCATATATCTATATAGCCCCATCGTTTATCTCTATTGAAGGCAACGGCAAAGTTGACTTCTCGTTTATAAATGAAAGGCAAGCTTGGACCCATGGTCTGAAAGCATTGGACAATATCATGTTCTTCCCTCCGAATTTAATCTCTTCGGAAAGCAGTGCCAGAAGATTGGTCTTATAGTTATTGAAATCCAAATCGGCTTTGGCAACCCTAAAATCCACAAAGGGGCGAAAAGGCTCGACCAAATCACAGCCAAGATTGAAAGGATTCTGTTCCCCTATATGATGGATTCCAAGTTGATTAAGGTAGCCGAAACCGGCAATTTCCCGGTTTATACCGCTTAAAATCAAGGAATATCCATAATTGAGGAATACATTCTTTGGATTGAAATCGTCGTTGCGGTCGAACTGGTTGCCAAACAAAGCAGAGAAATAAGCCTTGGCTGCCAAGGCTTCCCGGTTGGTCGTATCCCCTTCCAGGACTTCTCCCATGTATTTCAGCAGAGTGTTATAGACCCTATTTTCGAGGCGCAAGCGCAAAACATTGGCCTGCATCCCTATTTTATGGACAACGATCTTTTTCCAAAGCAAATCCTTGATCTGTTTTTTCCAAGAGGTTTGGATTTTTATCTTTGCCAATTTATCGAAACAGCCATGGTAAGGTTCGACCTCGCCTTGGGGATTGTGCTGTTTATCGCAGAAAACCAAGCGGATTTTTCGCAGCATAAGTTCCGAAACCAATGCGCTTGTAAGGCAGGCTTGTTGATTCTCGATGATCAAAACTGAAATTTCATCGAGCAATATGCGGATTTCCTTATCGGTACGGCAGACAAGATAGCCAAGACTTGTCTCAAGCTTGCAACGGCTATTGACCTTGACCACCCTAAACGCCATTGTTTAGTCTCCTGGAATCGTGAAGACCACCCTTTCATAGAAACCGGTAGAGGAGACTGCCTTGATTTTGATGCCTGGTTTCAAGTTCTTGCTTATCGTAATAGCTCCGACATTTTTCGATAAGCCAAGTGGTCTTAGGTCGATCTGTTGAACGGATTTACAACTTAACAAGGTATAGAGTCTTTGAATAACACGAATCTGTTCCAGTAGGGAAAGTTTTTGGAACACATATTTGATTTCATCGATTTTTCTCAATGAATTTGAGATTCCGGGTATGCAGCCATAGCATGGAAGCGCACAAAGTGCTGTTATGGCCGAGTATAGTTCATCATTCATTTTGGCATTGAAAACCATGCCCTTGAACCGGATTTCCCCGTCGCAAGGAACATCCTGATATGCATCCAGCTTCGGTTTTTCGGCAGGCGGTAAGTTTGTACCCAAAAGCTTGCAGATGTCCCTTAGATAAAGAGACTGTTCCAAGGAAAGCCTAGGCTCCGTCAGGTTTATGCAGATGATGGAAGTTCCGGTCTTTCCGGAAATAGCTAGCCTAACAGGATGCTTCGGATCTTCGGTAGGCATTTCGATAATCGTCCTGATTAGGACTTTCTCGATTATGATCTTGAAATCACGGGTACCTAGATATTCCGCGACCGCATCTTCCAAAGAGGCGGCAGCTTTGATGTAGATCATTGGGATTCCTTCCAAGGAATAAGATAGCTTCCCTCCTTTTCCCTTAATCTCGACCAAAACGAAATACGGAATGGTCAAATCCTTGTATCCGCCATAGAGATCGGCACTATTTTCCACGGCATAGGGCCCGCTTTGCTTGCGCTTAAGCAGGATTTTCTGTCCCTTGGGAGCAATCGATACCTTGTTGAACAAGCCGGGGGATGTATAAAGCATTCTCGAAACCATTGGGTCGTTCCAGGAAAGGACCTTCCTTACCGTTTCATAGCTGCCTCCCGACCACTTGCCGCTTTCTTTGTCCTTGGTTCCGGCATACCAAATATAACCGTCCCTAGCCCGGTTCTGCCTATCGGCTTTGAACACGTTGTAAGCATTGGTCTTGAGTGAATAGTTCGGGTCCTTCTGCCTCTGGTATTCAAGGAATTTGGCAGTCATCCGCGAGGAGAACCGCTCGCTGTACACGTTGCCAACCACTATGTTAAGGTAGGCGTCGTTGGCATGGTGGAAATTGTTGAGTTCGCGTACTTTCAATAGTCCGAACTCGTTGCGGAAATCGCTTACCAAGCGGGCTTTCGAATACACAACTTCAGCGTTTGGGTAAAGGCCTTGGATAATTTCGCAGGCCGCCTTGGCCGACTGGCTGGTCATCACTAACTGTCGATTTACAAAACCGGTCATTTCCTCGTCGCTGAGCGGGTTATTGAAGGACCTAAGCAACCTATCCCTTTTTCCTGGAGGCATCATATATCCCTTATTGCCCATGGAAATCTTTGATAGTTTTTCGATCCATTCGTGGCCTTCGGCTTCCAGGATGCCTTTAGGAATGGGATATTCGTCCCCTTTCGCGCGGTTTTTGGAAGAAGCGACCAAGACCATGTTGCTAAAGCTATCGTCCTTTAGCATGGCCTGGGGGATTATATGATCGATATCATAGTCTTTTTCGAGTCTTTCCAAATCGATTGGTTTGCCGGTATATACATCGCGTCCAAGTTGCATGAAATAAAGGAACAGGCGCTTGTCCTTCAACTGCGTGTCCGTCTTTCCATCCAGCTCCTTGGCGAGCATTTCCGCTTCTTCGCGGCAAACCTGTTTGGCGGCGCCCAAAGCCTCGGAAATCATATTTTTCCTAGAAGAGGTCCTTTTCTTTTCTCCTTTTTCGCGAGTAGTCTCCACGAACACCTTGTCAAAGGAATCGATACCGAGGATGTCCTGAAGTTCCTTTACGACCTTGATGGTCTGCCTCAAAGACCTCTTCATGGCTGGAGAAGTTCTGGCCTCGTCGATGTATTCCTCGAGATCCATGTTGTGTTCGGCAACATAGGCATCATTTAGGGATTTGACCTCTTCCAGATACCCTTTTTCGGGGTCGGCATATATCTCCATGAAATTCATGTTGGTTTTCCACATGGCCATAATTATGGAGTCGGACAGCAATTCCCCGGTTTGGCCATCAACCCAAGGTTTGGCCGGATGGACCGATAGGAGAATTTTTCTTGATAGGCGTCCCCAGCCCTTGTAGCGAAGGCGCAGGAGGACACTTAGGTTCTTATCGGCAAATCCGAGCGAGCGCAATTGGGCTTCCTTGGTTCTTTGATCCTCGAATACGGTCAAGGCTTCAATGACCTTTTCGGCCAAACTAGCCTTATCCATATCATGGATGAAGCCTTCCCCGAAAACCGGAATCAGATCATGATAGGTGCCAAAGGATGTCTTCAGGATATCGGAAACCTTTTCCTCGTCATCGGATTTTTTGGTACCTATCCTAATCGGACGGCCATACTTGGATTTCAAGGCATCCTTCAGGGCTTTGATTCCGACGTTGCGGCTCTTTAGATAAACATTTTCGATCAGGTATTCCTTATCCTCGAAAGCAATGGGGAGCCCTTCGACGGAAAGGTTGTTGAGCTCATTTAGGATCAAGTAAGCCTGATAGACCAAAGAAAACTTCGGCAAGGTGGTCTCGCCAAGAAGGTAAGCGCAGCCGTTCTTGAGGTTTTCGATGAATTTCCTTTGGGATTCCCTATCGTCGACAATATCGAAGAAATTCCAAGGAGTGACCTTCGCTTTTTCTTCCTTGAACACGGCCCAATGGTTTTTGCCTTCCCCTCCGAGGGGGCCGACATAATAGGGAATCCGGAACCTCAGCAGGGATACAAGTTCGTATTCTTCCTTTTCTGGATTGGGATAGCCTTTGGCTTTTTTTGCCAATATCGGGAGGTATTTGGATTGTTTCTCGATGATCGCGACAAGCTCGCTTTGGTTGAGCTGGTATGGGAGAACCCCATTCGACTTGTTGTTCTGCTTCCTAAGGAAGTCACCTGATTCGATTCTTTCGGCGATGCGCTTGAGAGCCTTGCTTTGGCTGGCATCCAAAACCGGAAGACCAGAGGGAAGCTCGCCGGAAAGATATGTTTCACAATGCAATGCATCCTTGATGGCGTTGAAGAACTTGCCATATTCGGCTTCGGACATCTTGGGCAACGAAATCGGATGGCGGTCCTTCCCCTCCAGCGCGGTACCGACATATCTGGCATAGCTGAGGGCATCGTCCCCCAAACCATTCATCAATTGCTGGACCTTCTGGCTCTTCTTTCCATAAATGCGGATCAACAACGACTTCAGATCAACAAGGTCCTTGCGATGCTCATCGTAAATATCGACCATGGCTTCGGAA
This sequence comes from uncultured bacterium, assembly GCA_949300345.1. GTDB lineage: Bacteria > Bacillota_I > Bacilli_A > RFN20 > CAG-826 > UBA4951. The sequence goes on along the minus strand of CASGDR010000009.1, from coordinate 47,975 downwards.
AGCGATTCCTTTCCCTTAAGAAGATGATTGAGAACCCTGGTGTCATAGATTTCCTTGAGAACCAAAACGAGATCCCTTTCGTCCTCGCCAAGCGGTAGTTTGTCAAGTTCGTCCTCGAATTCCTCTTTGGCAAAAGGAAGGCTGGTTTTCGCAAAGTCGGCATCTTCTAGCAAGCGCGGGAATAACTTTGAAGCCTTTACTTCATTGCCGTTGAAGCAAGAGCAGATCGTTTCCTTGGCTTTGTCTTTCTTATCAATGCCAAGAATGATTTTGATTTCTTCCAGACGCTCCTTTTTGCCTTTCGAACCCTGGAACACTGCTAGCAAGGAGGAGGCTTGCTTCTTCGTGACTTTGAACTGTAACGGATCCTGGTCTTCTTCCGCCAACGGAACCAAGGCCGAATCCAAACGCTCGAATAGGGAAATAAGCGAATCGAGCTGGCCGCCTTTACCGCCTAATTCCCCTTCTTGGAGAAAGTTCCCACGGTATTTGATAATGTGGGCAATAGCCAGATAAACGAGGCGCGGATCGGCAGGTTCGTCGCTTTGCATAAAATGTTTCCTTAGATGGTAAATGGTAGGAAAATTCCGATAATAGTTCTTTTCCGCGTTCTTGTCTTCAGGAAAGATCAACGGCGGGTTTTTGGTTCCGTCGGTAACAAAACTTGAATCCAGCCTCTGGAAAAAGGTCGAATCCAGTTTTGCGATGTCATCTTGGAAAATCGTCCTAAGAAGTTCGATGCGGTAGCGCCTTCTTTCCAATCTTCTTCTTGAAGCGCGGTTGGTTCTCCTCTCCTTGGCGGTATTGGCTTCCGGGAAGAGACGTACACCCCAAAGGTGTTTATCGGCCTTCCGGATAAGATGGTAATTTTGGTCGGTAACGGCAAAACCCACTGATTCGGTTCCGATATCCAATCCCAAATAATATTTCTTCGACTTTTGCCCGATTGACATTCTCTGTGCCTCCTTCTAACATGAATGTGGTTTTAGCAAGACTTGGTTCAAATAAGCACTAGCCAAACCCTCGTAGCGCGATCGCCGCGCACCTCCCGGAAGGGAGTTTTTTTACACTCGGTGTGTATGTGAATTATAGCGACCCTGCCTAAGCTTTGGTAGACCCCCAAGGTCCTGCGCGGAAAGGAATTTCGATAATCCCATAAGGCCAGGGATTGGGAAACGATTCCTGAGAACCCAGAAAATTGAAACCTCCCTTTGAAAGCGGCTATGCTTGCACTTGCTATTTCCCTGTGGTGCCCTCCTCTTTCTTTATCACGAATAGGCCATTACGGTAGGAGGTCATCTCCTTTATTATCCCTAATCCAATCTGTCGAGACACTTCGAAAACTGCACGAACCTCATTACACCAAGCTTGAAGGATTTGAAAAACCTCCCTGCAGGAAATGGGCGCGAATCTTCTTATGATTTTTTCTTAAATGTCTTTCGTTGTTTTATGACGGAAGTTTATATCGTTGAAAAGTGTATCTAGCGTCGTTTTATCCGAAGCTTATAAATCGGCAAACGATAGTCCTTTTTGTAGATTTGATACTCAATCGTATCCTTGCAATAGCTCATCACAAACCCCAAAAGGGATACGACATCCCATTTGAACCCAATCATAGGCAGGGAAGAGAATCCGCGGAATTGTTCGCTATCGATATCGCCGAAACTACATAGGTAAAACTGCAGTTCCGTCCGGGCCTTTGCTATTTTCGCTTGGTCTATGGCAACGATGTCTTTTGAAAATACCTTTCCTTTTTCTAGCATCACATAGCCTTCTGAAACCATTTCAAATATATCGATGAACCCAATCTGCCTTACCCCATTTATAAGCGCATAGCTGTTTATTTCATCGGCAGTCACGCTTTTCTTGGACCGTACATAATCGACTATGAAGCCGATGGAATTGACGCTTTCAACGCCATGTGGGGTAAGAAAGGGCCATGATATCGAATATTTCCTCTTGCATATGCTTTTTATAGCCACTGCGAAGCCCCGTGGGGAATCCAGTTTCTTCAATTCCTTTTGCAAATGCGAATAGATGGTTATGAAAGCCCATATAGGGCCGGGACTGACATCTGGGAATTCAAAGACTTTGCCAAGGCTATCTTTATCTCGTTCTTGAGTGTTTCCCGAAACAGCGGCGACAATTCTCCTCCATTGAAGCAATCTTGGCAATTGACATATTTTCCATCTCCCAAGGACATGATGGAATCCGTTTTGGAGATTGCATTCAGGAAAGTGAATTCCGGAAGATGCGGCAGATATTTCCTGATGTCTTCTATGGTGAAGATACCTTCTATATCAAAGAGGATGAGATCGAGATACTCGACAGCGGTGATTCCGGCACCTTTTTTCCTAATATATCCGCGCAAATGTTCGAAACAATGGTCCTGCCTATCGAACAGCCATTTCATCTGGTTGGCGTTTTTGATGTCCAAATCCTCGAGATCCTCTTTGAACTCCTCAAAAAGGCTAATGTAGTAAATGACTGGTTCGTACTGTTTTGCGAAAGATTGCATTTCCCCTAACAAATCATCCGGAATGGAAAGGGAATCATTTCTCGGCAAATAGGTACCTTTGTCTACGTTCGCCCATTTCCTGCCCACCAAACCCCTCACGGTATTCTGGCTAGGCAACTCTCTCTCGCCGTAGCAGTTCTTCCAAAGAGCAACGAACCTGGAATAGTCATCGCTGTTGTATATGCGATAGCCGTTGGGAAAACCATGTTCGATAAGATTCAAGATGAGATTTCCTTCATTGGTTCCATTTCGCAAATACCCTTCCCCCATTGAACGTAATTTCCCGGAATGGGTCAAAAAGATCCGTTCGTTTTCACAAAGGACTTGAATTTCGTCCATGGAATAATCCGGTTTCATTTCTTCGGCCCGTCTTTTCAATAGATCTTGAGAATAACCATCATAGGGATCCATCTGAATGAATCCACTGCGGCCTACGTAAAAAATCCCGGGCAAAAGATCTTCCGTGTCATCATCACGCGAAAAGGAAGAAACGATCAACACCAGGATATCGGCAAGCAAGGGATAATCGGCGAATTTTTGTCGCACCGTCTCCAATGCCACGATAGCATCGGCACCGAAAAGTTTTAGAAACGAGGCAATAACCAAATCGTAGGTATCCTTCGCAAGACGGTTGGTCCTCAAAAGATTTCTAATTTTCATAGCCTTCTGTCGGACTCTCTCCCGTGTAATGCCTAGTTCGACGCCGATCTTTTCAAGCGTATAAATCTTCCCATCGATGCGCTTTGGCAATATGAGTTTCATGGCTTGGGGAAAGAAACCCAGATCAAAGCACTCCCCGATTTCCTTGAGATTGAGAATAATCTTCTTCATGGGATTGGCATCATTTCCATTGGTTTTTGCAGGGAAAATGCCAGCTAAAAAGATTCCAATGCACACTTTTTCAAGATGGCATCCCATAAGGCTTATAGGGCTACTTAGCGATAGATTTGCGGCAACTGCCTGTTCTATATCGCTATAAGGCCCTTCCCTAGGACGGTCTACCAAGCCGTGAATAAGGCTATAGGCAAGGTCTTCGACTTCGTTGAATCTCTCCGACCAAGCATAGACCAAGGCCTCCGCGTATTCACTTAGTTCTGGGTTTTCAACGCATTTTAGGCCGTAATAGGTTCCCAAAACATAAACGAATGAAGGAACGCTTCGCTTGAGTTCCCTTTCATATTCAAGGTCTATCCTCTCGATTGATTTCTTGGAGGAACCCGCCTTTTCGATGACCCGCCTGCAGATTCCATAGGCCTTTCTGGCTCTTTCCAAAACAATCTTGTCCTGATAATCGAGAGAAAATGCCTTATTGCGGACACTATAAGCAAACCTATGAAAGACATACGGGGCAAGGGAATGCCAAGATATTTTTCCTTCAAGCCAAGGAAATCTTTCCAAAACCAATTTATAAGGATCGCCAATAAATTTCCCCTCCTCGGACAAACCATCGATTAGGGGCAAATCAATGAAAAAGGAATCTGCGAGAATGCGGAGTTCCGGATGCTCGTTATTCTTGAAATATGAATTGTCGAAAACATCTTTGAGAGGCGCTTCGCCCAAGGGAAAAGCAGTAGCCCAAGTCAAAAAGTCGGCTTCTTCGTCCGTGGTTTGGAACATCATCGACCGCTTGTTTGACGATGAATGCCATTCCTCTTCGCCTTTTTTCTTTTCTTTCTCCATCTGAAAGATTATCGCCCCTAAAAGACATCATTCCTAGGAAGAGGAAAATCGTCTTTATCTTCGGCTTCGCTTCCAATTCGGAATTAGGCCATAACAATCCCCTACGGGCCAGCGATGGCCCGATCGACTCAACTAGGTTCTACCCTCACCGCTTTGGCAGTACCGATGTCCTGGTAATGGAAAGTGACATCGATCTCGGGAGAAGCATCCTCGAAGACATTATAGGAAAGCTCGAATTTGCAATCGGCGCTTAGGCTATAACGCACCTCGGTAATCTCTTTGCCATCGAAGTCAAAGAAAGAGGAAACCTCCTTGACCTTGATGTCGGTCGCATTATAGGTAGGAAGATAGGCGATGGTAATCTCTTCTATGAAGGTATCCCTGACCACATCGTTTAAGTTGTAGGCCTCTCCTTCCTCGTCTTTTTCATAGCCATAGCCATCAAGCAGGAAGAATGTAAGCGAGGTCGCGGTGGCCTCTAGTCCCCCGTCGAAGGATAGGTCCTCGACCACCCCGTCGGTAGATACGTACTTGGTCCAATGGCCATCGCTATACTCCATGTATTGCCTAATGGTCCTGCCTAGCCTTTGGGTCAAGGTAGAGCACTTGGTGATATTGCCCCTAGTATCGCGCTCGAAGACGGATTCGAAGGATACCTGTCTGCCGTGCTGGGTGGTGTCTTTGAAGGTCCCCACGGCCGAAAAGGACTCTCTTTTCAGGCGGTCAAGATAGGCTTCGACGGCCTCTTCCCTATTGGGGCCGCATCCGGTGAGGGCCAGGCACAACAATGCCAAGGCGGCAATTCTTTTCATAAATGTTCCCCTTTATTGTCGGTTTAAGTAAAACTAACACCAAAAGCCCGCTTTACATAGAGCGAATTTATGGATGGGGTATCGGATTCATGCCCTTGATCGCACCCCATAAAGGGGCAAACAAGGCCCACCGTCTTCGACGTCGTGGCTTCCAACCGATGATATTGGAACCCTAGCAACTATATCCAGGTTTTATCGGGAGAAATCGTCGTAGAGCTTTTTGAATATGCCTAGATATCCGTTGGCCTTATGGATGATGCCACAAAGCTTCGATTTCCCTATTGCCAAGGGCATTGTATCCCCTAATTGGCAAAACCCCAAAGGGAAACTTTTCCAAAAGGGTCCCCGGATGGCTCCAGGGACCCCTTATTCAGCGCTTAGATATGTTTCCTTTTCCTAATGATGAAGGCCGATATGCCGAGCAAGGCCAAGGAACTTAGTAGGACCCCTACTATCGTTCCCATATAGGCATCTTGTCCCAATAAGCCAAGCGATCCGGACTTCGAATGGAGGCGGTTGAGGCAGGCATTATATTTGCTCATGAAGTCCACATAGGCCCCGGGATGGCTGCTATAGGAGCCATCCTCATTCAGGACCAGGTCATAGATCATCACGTTTTTCAGGTTGGAACCATATAGATTGATGAAGTTCTGATGCTTGACTTTCAGGTTCCTGAACTTTTCTAGGTTACCCTCTTCTAAGGAACAGGTCCTGATATCCATCAGCTCCCGGGCTAGCTCGCTATAATCCTGAGAGCGCTTAAGATACTCGGTCCAGACTTCCACCGAGGATAGCACGAAGTCCCTAGGCTCTTGGTCCTCGAATCTGATTTCGATTTGGCCGACGACCGCGTTATCTAGGGCAAAGGTAAAGGTCCCGGTTTCCTCGCTAAGGTCGACATCGCCGAGGAAGCTACCGTTGATCCATAAGGACATGGTGCTGATATCGCTGCTATTGGCCTTGATCCTGACCTTCTTTATGGCGTTATTGTCACTATCGGATGTATCCGTAAGATAATGGTCGCTATAGACGCTTAGGCTGGAAAAGCCCTTGAAGCTTAGGCCAGATTGATCCCCGATAACCGATTCGCCATCGCCATAGTAGTACCAGCTGTTGTTGCCCGATACGATGGGCCATGACTGCGGGGTAGCATCGGGCGCAAAGACGTAGTCGGGCGCCGTCTCGTCCACTGCCCTTAGTATTTCCGTCTTTTCAGTAACGGTTTCTTCCTGCGGTATAGCGTATCCTCCCAGGAGTATGAGGCTAGATGCCCCTACTAGGGCCAAAAGCCCGGCCATATGTCTTTTCATTTGGGTATATCCCCTTTCTTGCTTAAATCTAGGTTAAATGACATACATGCACATGACTAGCAAAAGATGCCTAAGGAAGGACATATAGAAAGACATTTTCTTCCCCTTTGGCCCTGATCAGTTCCTTCTGCCTACCATGGCGGTAGAGATAGAAGAAATGGTTGGCGATGATATCGGCGGCCCTAATCAAACCCCGCTTGGCAGAATTTAGGAATTTGAGGTCAAGCGAGCCCATCTTGGGAAATAGGGGCTTATGGTAGACCCCATAGTCCTCGTTGAAGGTCCCGTATTTGAATTCGGCCAAGAGGGATTCTTTTAGTTCGTATAGCCCGTCGGTAGCCGTATGGTGCTCATCGTTATAGACATAGATGTTTTCGATCTCATCGGGATTCAGCCGCCCTTGCCTAATCAGATATTCGAAGAAGCGCTTGATCCCGATCTTATAGGCATAGTCCATATACCTCTGCTTATGCCTTTTGCTCCCATATACCTCCAGGGGTATCCGCTTCAGGTTGATGAGGATGGCAAACTTAAGGAAGCGGTTGAGGCTACGGTACAAAGACCCCTTCACCTTGGGCTTTAGGAAAGCGGCCTTGCATTCGCGGCCATTCAATCCGGGGCTTCTTTGGACCGCCAGTTTCTCGGCGTGGCTATAAAGCCTCGAGCAGTCTTGCTTCTCGATCGAAGATAAAAAAAGCAGTCCCCCGAAGAGGAAGTAGTCGTTATGGATATAGTCGAAGACCCCCGATTCATCGGAATAAAGAAAGAGGTTCATCTTGCCTCCTTTTATGGATATCAGGGTTGATCGGGAAATATAAGCCACTTGCGTGGCCCCCGCGGGCGGCACCGGATCACGGCGCTTAAACAAGGGTTCGCCGATCGCGGGTATACAGCGCTTTCGCCTGCAGCGATATTCTAGGCCCCTATCCTCTTCCCGTAAAGGGATTAGGGGGCCAAAAAGCCCGATAATACCGAACTTATTCCCGAACCAAATACCTAATCCATCCCGCATTGGGCAAGGGTTTTTGATAGATGAAAATTATTTATTCCATCCCCCGTATGTCCTAGCCACGGAAGCGCCATGTCCGCTGAAGGAATATTCTAGTTCCTGGGGCTCTACATAAATAGCACCTCCATATGACGTGTATTCGATATGGACTAGGGATATCCCTTCTCCTTGGGTATTGATGTAGCAGGAGTCCAGCACGCTATAGCGGCCCACGGGATAGTTGCATCCATAAAGCAGTAGAGCCCTATGATGGATAGGCCCAGGAGTCTATATTGAGCCATGACACCCCTTGCTTTCCCCTATTCTACCAAAAAAGGCCCATAAGGACCTTTCCTAATGGCTTGGCTTTATGGGCTTATCCATATAAGCCCCCATCTTTTTTTATCTAAATATCCAGTTTGGCCAAGCCCCCGAGGGAGGTTTCCTTTAAGTCGGTGGGAAGCTCATTCCCCGTCTCATTCATGGCGATTACCACCTTATCGAAAGAGACCCGGTTTTTGCGGGATAGGGAAACGTTCTTGGCAAGTAGGTATGAGGCCCTAGCGTGCAAAGCGGCAATCCCGTTTCTTTCGATGCAGGGAATCTGGACATAGCCCATCACCGGATCGCAGGTTAGGCCCAGGAAATGCTCTAGGGCCGCCTCGGCGGCGTATTCGGTCTGATAGATCGATAAGCCGTGCAGATAGCAAAGGCTGGCGGCGGCAAAGGAGGCGGCGCTTCCGCATTCGGCCTGGCAGCCATGGACCGCGCCAGAAACCGAAGCGTTTTCCTTGATGAACGAACAGACCATGGCCCCGACCAAGAAAGCCTTGGCTAGGTCCTCCATGGCCGCCCCATTGTGCTTGTATTCATAGTAGAGCAGGCTAGGGACGATGCCGCTGGAGCCGCAGGTGGGGGCGGTCACCACTTCCTCTCCCCTGGCGTTGGCCTCGCTTAAGGCATAGGCATAGGCGATGATTAGCATTTCCATCCGCTCGGAGGGATCAGTTATGGTCTTGGCCCTTTGATATATCCCTTTGGCCGCGGCGGCTAGATGCAGTCTTCCCGGGAGATAGCCTTCATATTCCAGGGACTTTTCCAAAGTAGCGAAGGCATGCCCAAGAAGCTTTTTCGAATAGTCCAAGATCCCCTTGTCTTCGTATTTCTTTACCAGGAAATAGATGTCGTTCCCGCCTAGGGTTTTTAGATGTTGCTTCATCGCTTCGAAGCTATTGAAGGGATAGACGTCCTTGGCTTTTTTCTTCTCCCCTTCCTTTGCCCATGAGCCCCCGCCTAGGGATACGTATTTGAGGCAATATAGGCTTCCGTCCTTCCTCAAAGCTTCAAGCTTTATGGTATTGGGATGCGGGGTCGAGGTATCAAAATCGAAGATTACCTCGCACGGGTATCCCTTGAAGGCTTCCTTGATGATCTTGTCGCTAAGGTGTCCCTTGCCCGTAAAGGCCAAGGACCCATATAGGGTGGCCTTGTATTCGATGACATCCATGTCCTTGGTCTTACTAAGAAAGTCCAAGGCGATCCGATACGGCGCGATGGTGTGGCTGCTAGAGGGCCCTGGACCAAATAGCAAAAGTTCCCTAAGGGATTCCATGGCCGTATTCTAATCCATCGAAGGGACTTATCGCCAATAATCGGACATAACTAGGAAAAAGGACACCCGAAGGTGTCCCTTATAGCAAGAAGCATCTATATGGTCGGCGTGGGTACGCCGTCGATCAGCTCCCACTCACCCACCTCATGGAACTTTGCGCTAGCATCGAGCCAATCGTTTCCTAAACTCGGTAGCTCTGAGGTCTTAAAATAGACCTTGAGATCGCTACATCCCTTGAAGGCTTCTTGGCCGATATCGGTCACGCTAGAGGGTATGATCACATACTCTAGCGATGTGCAGCCATAGGCAAACCTAGCGCCTAGGCTAGTGAGGTTGGCCTTATAGCCATCCGCGCCCCAATATAGGTCGAGGGACCCATTAAAGAATACGGTGATATCCTTTAGCCCACCGATGCGGTTATAACCCTTCTTGAAAGAAGAATCGAAGGGATTATAGAAGCTACCGCCTGAAGATAGAGCGATGAGCCCGCTAGAGGAATAACTGCCCCCGGAAATGGAGATGGCGATCGAGTTATTGCCCTCGTGGGTATGGTGTATGTCCCCGCCTCCACTTCTTCTGAAGTGGGTCTATTGCCCTACTCGTCTAGTCTAAGGGTATATACCGATTGCTCGGCATCGATATAGCCTAGATCGCTTTCAAGGATGAGGACCGAGCCAACACCCCGAAGGCCAAACCGGCCGAAATCCCTACCAAGAGGAGGGTTTTGCCTATCATCTCTTGCTCCCGAAATGATAAATAGGATGTCCTATTTGCATTCCGTGTCAAGCCATATGGGGAATAATTTATTGGTCTCTCTTTAAAGAGACTTCGAGCAGATGCCCCTGCCCCATATCCGCCTTCAAGGAGGCGTTAAGGGTCCTAAAGGCGTGGTCGCCAATGGAATCGGAAAGGATGGATCTCATCAAACTCGGTTCAATGACTCTAAAAGGAATATCCTCCCCGTCTAGCTTAAGACCCGTGGGCTCTAGGCCCTTAGGAAGATAGAGCTTGAACAGGATGTTACGCGTGCCGCGGCTTGGTTTTGAGCCGTATGTGGCCGGAGATATCCTTACCTCCATCTTGGACATGTCTTGCCTAGAAGTGGAACTGAACTCCTGGACCCTGACAAGGGCAGGATTAAGGTAATCGAGGCTTTCCCCGTCGTCTTCATAGAGCCTGAATTTAGCATCCTCCCCCGGGAAGACATGCAGGGTGATGGAGCCATACTTGGGCTTATTCAGAGGCGATTTGAGCTTGGAGGTCACCACGATGCCTTTGGCAAATAACGGGGCTTCCTTATAGCTCCAGACCTCTTTTCTCCAGCCGCCTTCATAGGTGTTACCCCTAAAGAGGTCATACCAAAGATGACCCCTAGGGACGAGATAGTTTTTATCTAGCTCACTATTGGTTTCCTTATAGTAGGCCTCAAGGACGGCATTCCCCTCCCCATTGAAGTAATGGATGGCTAGATCATGGGTCTTTCCGCCCTCTATCTTCCCAATCCTTAAGAGATTGGCCGCGTGATAGCTATCGTCGCGATATATTTCCTTGCCGTCTAGATAGAGCGCGCAGCCATCGTCCGACCTTAGGAAGAATATGACGTCTTTATCAAAATATACCTTGGTTTCTATCTTGGCCGAGTAATGCTCCAAGCCCACTTTCTTGCTAGGGCCTTGCTTGTCATAGAAGAAATCGATTTTATCTTGGATGGCCGTATCGATGGGACTACCCTCATATACCCCTTCTTTGAAATAGGAGAAACGGACCTTATCCCTATAATTCGATTCAGCCAATCTTTCCATCTTCCCGGTCATGGCTACCGGGGAGAAATAAAGGGAGGGACCGATATAGAAGCCGCTGGGATCATAGTCCTCTTCCCCGTTAAGGGCATTGCTAGCTAGATATGGCGGTAGCCCTTCTAGGGAGGCGACATGGAAATTCGAATATAGGTAAGGTAGTAGGCGGTAGCGAAGTCGGGTCCACTCCTTGAACAAGGCTACCGTCTCTTCGTCATAGAGCCAGGGTTCCCGAGTTCTTGCTACCGAGATGGTGCAATGGGGCCTGAAGATGGGGCTAAGGGCCCCGAACTGGATCCACCTTAGGTATTCTTCCTTATTGGGATTGCCCGTATGGCCCCCGAGGTCACAGTTGGCAAATAGGATGAGGCTATTCTCGCATCTTATGAGGTTTTCGACTTCCTGGGCCAAATCCTCCATTCCCGAGCCGATGTCCCCGGTCCAGGAGAAGGGATAGCGATGATAGGCGCTATCCATGATCCCCATATACCTACCATTGCTCACTTCGTTGACATTGCTCATGACCACGGGCCGTCCATGATGCCCTCTTTTTCTGGTTATCTCGGTGAAGATGAAGGCCCCGAGGGTCTCGGGCCTAATGTCCTTATGGGGCGATTTGAGCGAGGTGATCCAGTTGCGGTCATACCACCAGGTGTCTAATCCCTGATCCAAGATATTCCCTAGCTTTTCCTCGCGGTATTCCATCTCCTTGGTGTCTAGGCAGGAGCTTGCTTTTTCCAGAGGTTCGGGATGGTCATTGAACATCACCTCGACCCCGGCTTCATGGGCCTTAATAAAGAAATCCGATAAGGAAGGGAATAGTTCTTCGTTCACCTCATAGCCGATCCCCCTATCGGAGGCCTTCCTCCAGTCGGTATCGATGACCAGATTGTCAAGATATATTCCCCTAGTGCGGTATTCATCGATGAGGGCAAGGGCCTGCTTATCCGAATAGGGATAGTACTTGGAATTCCAGACCCCGAGGTTTTTGAACCTCACCAGTCCCGGACGTCCGGTAAGGCTCAGGTATAACTTCCTTAGCTTGATGGGGTCTTTATCGCATAGCAAAAGGTATAGGCCCGGGGAGTTTTCCTCGACCCCGAGGAATCCCCCATCGCTTCTAGAGAGATCGAAAAGCACCCGCGGCTGGTCCCATAAGGGAAATATCTCCGGGGTTTTGTCAAAAGGCGGCAATTCCCCGGAGTTTTTGCCGATGCCATCAAAGGCCAATTCGCTGTCCTGGCCCTGGACTACCAGATGGCCTAGAGGATCGTTTTTGGGTAGGAAAAGCCTGCACTTATCAAACTTTATGATATCCCCGTCCTTATCCCTGATAAGCTCCCCTTTATTGGCCTTAAGACCAGAAGAAATCCGATACAAAGAGGAAAAATCAAAGAAGAAAGAAGCCTCCCCTAGGGGAAAATAAGGGGTGCCGTCCTTATTTGATCGAGCCGTCTCTAAATGGATGATATCCGGCCCTATCGTGGTGATTTTGATACTATTGGTCATTATGGGGTCACCGAATCCCATGAGTTTATATTCCATAGGGACATTATAAGGGATATGGCCCTTCTTAATATAGCAATCGCCTCTAGCAATGAAAAACGGCCCTAGGGCCGGTTTTGCCATATTGGCGCGCCCGAGGCGACTCGAACGCCTGACCCACAGCTTAGAAGGCTGTTGCTCTATCCAACTGAGCTACGGGCGCATCAAGGCCTATCAAGGATATACCAAGAAGGCCTAATCGGCCACGCCTTTTCTAAGAAAAGCGCGGGAGAAGCCCTCGATGAGGGGGCTTAGCTCTCCCTCGGCATCCTTCTTGGCATCAAGCAGCCTGATGATATGCAGGTGGATGAGGTCGCTATAGAAGCGGCTGGCCGTCCCAAAGTCCTCGAAGCGGACCACCTTGCGCTTCTCGATGGTTTTCAAAATCGACTTCACGGCTCTATCCCTTCTTTCTTCCTGCTTGATATAGGCAGCCTTGACGTCCTTATCATAGAACCGCGCCGATTCCATGATGCGGAAGATATGGGAGTTTTCCCCTTTCACGCATTCCTTGCCGTAAGCCAAGACCACGGCGGTAAGGATGTCCTCGGTCTTGCTTCTGAAATCGATGGAGGCGGTAAACTCCTTGCCCGGGACATAACGCTCGAGCATCTTCTTCTTCAATATGTCCTTGCTAGGGTAATAATAGTAAAGCGAAGCCTTCTTGATCCCGGCCTCGAGGGCCACCTCGTCCATCGAGAGGGAATCCAGTCCCTTTTTGCTGGAGGCCTTAAGGGCCGCCCTAAGTATCTTCACCCTGGTGTCCATGGCCTTATTTTACCTTCCGTTTGGTCGATAGGTAAGTCCCACGGATACGAAATTTTCCTATATAGGCCTCTAAAATTTATTCAGTAAGTAAAAGCCCCTTTCGCAAGGGGCGTCATATCCATCAAAGGGCCCTTCTTCTAACGGGGGGGTATGAGGTCGGCGGGTTATTGGGATCATACACATCGGCTTGGTTTCCGGCCGTCTCGTTTCCGAATCGCTCCCCCCAGCCATGGGAGTAATTCAGGAACTCCTCGAAGTCGTTATAGTGGTTATAGGTATAAAAGACATAGCGGTCTTCGGGCTTGGATATGGATGAGCCGTTGCGGTATCTACTATAGACGAAGCGGCAGGTGCCCCGGGAATTGCTGTAGCCATTGGGGTAGAAATCCACTTCGTAGTAGCTGACCTGTCCCCCATCGACGGTGGCCTCGGGCATATGGGGCTCATAGGGGTATCTGGAGGTATCGGCGGAGTAATAGTTGTTGTTGGTCCCCAGATCGCTCCCCCATAAAGCATAGGCCTCATCGAAGAGGGTGGGATCGTCGCTGCGGCGCTTGATGTCGATGTAGTTCTCTGGCACATCGCCATAGGCATATAGATAGGCCGCGATCTCGATAAGCGAGGTATAGCCCCCTTCCTCATAGACCGTGAAATCATAGTTGCCATAGGCATCATAGACCTTATAGCCGTCCTGGCCAGAGGTGAAACCGCTGGTGCTATTTAGGATATAGCGGTCCCCCTCCATCGGGCGATAGGAGGAATAGACCGGGGTACGCGACTGGCTGCTATTATCAAAGCCCGATAATAGGCCGTGCTCGCTCCGCCTCTTGGCATCCCAACTGGAACAGGCTGGGACATAAGAGGCATAGAATTCGCTCTTGGAGATCCCCTCATAGGGGTCCTCGTCCAGGACGATGTCCACTTCCTGGGTGATGCTAAGGCAATCCCCGGAATAGGCATAGACCCGGATGGTACCTTCCTTTAGCCCGGTGATATAGCCACCTGAGATGGTATATAGGCTACTATCCCCTTCCGCGGCATAGTCGATCTCGAATCTGGAAGCCAAAGGCAAGGTATAGGCATTCATCTGGAAGGTTTCCCCGACGTATAGGGTGCTGCGGGGTAGTTCCAACTCCACGCTTGAGGGGGTATTAGAGGCTTCGGATACGCTTACTTCCACCGGTAGGGATACCGTGTTGCCATAGGCGGCCACCACGGTGGCGGTGCCCACCCCCACTCCGGTAAGGACGGTCCCGGCGGCGCTGACATAGCCTACGCCCTGAAGGACCCGTATCTCGGCATCGCCATTACCGCCGGTAACGGTCGCGCTGATATTGGAATCCACCTGCAGTCCGTTAGGGACATAGAGGCTGACTTTGGAACTCTCCAGGCTGGAAACATTGACCTCGAGGCTTACGGAAGAATGGCCAAGGGTATAGGTGATCTTGCCCGTCCCTTCCTTGATGGCCAAGAAGGTATATTCGCCATATTCCCTTAAGACATCCCCTTCGATATTGAGGATGCAGCCCTCCTTGTTGGGACGGGCCACCAGGGTCTGCCCGAGGCTCACATCGGCCCTAGAGGAATAAGAATCGATGGATAGTCCGCTATCTTGGTAGGAGGAAGAAGAGGACGAAGATGAGGATGAAAGCCCGGAGCTGGAGCTATTTAGCACCCGAAAAGAGCAGCCGCTTAGGGCGAGCAGGAAGGCGAGTAGGAGCAGCGGTGTCTTTTTCACGGAAGGAATTATAAAGCAAAGTTCCCTTTACTTCCCGTGCAATTTTTCATAAAGGGCTTCGGCCGACTCTTTTGGCAAGATCTGGCTCAGCTCTTCCTTGGAGGCCATAAATAGCCTTTCTAGGCTCGGATATTGGCTATCGAGGAGCAATCTTCTTTTCGGCCCTAGGCCCTTGATGCCCTCATAGACATCTTCCACCATGGCCTTGGAACGCTTCTTCTTATGGAAGCTGATGGCATAGCGGTGGACTTCGTCCTGCATCCGCATCAATAGATAGAATAGCGGCGATTTCTTGTCTATCGGGTATTTCTTGCCGCTAGAGTCAATCAACCCTTCGGTCTGGTGGCGCTCGTTCTTGTATAGCCCGGCGTGGTTTATCCTGACACCGGCTTTATCTAAGGCCTCTTCGGCGGCATGGATCTGGGGCAAGCCCCCGTCAAGAAGCAAGAGGTCTGGCAATTTCTCCCCCGCTTCCTTCATGCGGCTATAGCGGCGGTATACCGCTTCCCTCATGGAGGCAAAGTCGTCCCCGGCGTGCTCCTCGGAAAGCAGAAACTTCCGGTAGAGCTTCTTGGCCGGCTTGGAGTTGATGTAGGCCACCTCCGCCGAAACGGCCTGGGCCCCTTGGATATGGGAGTTATCGAATAGCTCGATGTGATATGGGGTATCTATGCCCAAGATCTCCCCTAGCTCTTCTAGTAACGCTAGCCCATCTTCTTCCAATCTTCCATGGCTAAAATGGGCGTCAAGACCCTCTTTGGCGTTCAAGGTTGCCAATTTCACTTCGTCTAGCAACAATCCCTCTTTTGGCTCAGTTATTTTGACATTGTCCAAAAGGGCTTCGATCGCTTCTTTCAAACCCGGGAAAGAGGTCACCAGTTCCTTGGGCGGCTCCCGCCTTAGATAGTATTCGGCCAGCCTCTCGGCCACCTCTTCGGGATCGGCTTCGTTATAGGAGGGATAGACTAGGTTTTCCTTACCTAATAGCCTTCCTTTGCGGTATAGCATCACCGATAGGGCAAAATATCCTTCCCTAGAGCTATAGCCCACCACGTCATAGTTATTGGTCCTTCTTGATTCCACCGATTGGGACTCGGAGGTCGATTTAAGCGAATCGATCATCTTCTTATAGCCGGCGGCCTCTTCGAACCTCAGCTCTTCCACCGCCTTATCCATCAGCTTCTTCAAGGAGGCCTTGGCCTCTAGGTTATCCCCTGCTAGAAAGCGCTTCACCTCTTCATAAAGGCGCTTGAACTCTTCGTCCTTTATCTCATGTAGACAGGGGGCCAGACACTGCCCCATATGGTAATAAAGACAGGGTTTCTTCGGTAATGTCCGGCATTTCCTGGTCGGAAAGATCTTGTTGGCGATATCGATGGTCAGATAGGCCGAGCGCGATTCGGGATAGGGCCCGAAATATAGATAGCGTCTATCCCCCGTCTTCCTAGCGATCTTCAGATAGGCGTCGCTCCGCCTAAGGGCGATATAGGGATAATGGCTATCGTCCATCAGCATGATGTTGTATCTAGGATAATGGGTCTGGATGAGGTTCATCTCCAAGATGAAGGCTTCCTTTTCGCTACTTAGGACGATGGTATCGAATTCATATACATGCCCCACCATCGCGGCGACCTTGCCCGACTGGGGGCGCAAAAAATACTGGCTGACCCTCTTTCTGAGGTTCTTGGCCTTACCGATATAGATGATGTTTCCCCCATCGTCCTTCATCAGATAGACCCCCGGCTTATCCGGGAGCAAGGCGATGAGTTCTCTAAGGCGTTCGGTCATCATCAAGATTCTATCATCCTAGGTAAGTTCCTTGCCCCATTTGCCTAGTCATCTAGCCGATGGAAATGATTATCTAAGCTTTACTATGGTGGCCCCTAGCCCGCCTTCACTAGCCCCGGCCCTTTCGTAGGATAAGACGAACTCGCTATGGCCATTAAGGTATTCCTCGGTCATCCTTCTTAAGGCCCCGGTACCAAAGCCATGGATGATCCTTACCCTTTTTATTCCCTTGACCCGGCAGGCGTCAAGGTAGCGGGCTAAGGCCTCCTGGGCCTCCTCGTAGCGCATCCCTAGCATGTTTAGCTCTAGGGGCAGGCTAGAAAAGGACTCATTCCTAACCCTGGCCTTCATCTCCTTTTGCAAGGCCGGTTCCTTGGTTTTCCTTAGGTACTTGGTTTCGATTTTATAAGTAAAGCCGTCCCGGCCGTTGACCTCGGCCCTCTTGCCCTGGATCTTCATGATCCGCCCCTCGGCTTCATAGCTGGGTATTTCCACGTAGTCGCCGACGGATAGGGCCTCGTCGAAGGTTCTTTCTACCTTGCTTTCCCTTAGTTCTTCCAGCTCCTTGCGGGCCTTGATTAGCTCATGGGTCTTGCTGCCCTTTTCAAGTAGGGCCATGGCCTCTTTTATCTTCTCTTCGGCCTTCTGTAGCAGTTCGTCTTTTTCCCTTGCGGCTTCTTCTTTTAGGCTCGCCCTTCTTCTATCCAGTTCTTCCTGTTGCTTTTCTAGCCTAGCTAGTCGCTCATCGTATTGGGCTTTTTCTTTGCTAAGGTCATTGCTTAAGGCTTCGTATTCCCCGTATTGTTCCTTGAGCTTACGAAGAGCCTCGCTAACCGAGAAATCGCTTTGTCCTTCAAGGTGCTTCTTGGCTCTCTCGAGGATCTTCTCGTCTAGCCCATAGGCCGCCGCGGCCGTTAGGGCCAAGGATTCGCCAGGCACCCCCATCTGCAGGCGATAGGTCGGTTTGATCCCCTGCTCATCATAGGAAAAGCTGCCGTTGATGGCCCCCCGATGGTCGATGGCGAAGGCCTTTAGGGCATCAAAGTGGCTGCTTACCACCCCGAAGCATTTCTTTTCCAGCACTTCCTCGGATACCGCTAGGGCGATGGCCTCGCCCTCAAGGGGCGAAGTGCCGCTTCCTAATTCATCGAATAGGACCAGGCTATCCTCATCGGCTTTGGCTAGGGCCCTACCGACATTTTCCATATGGGCCGCGAAGGTCGAAAGGCTATCTTCGAGGGATTGGTTGTCCCCGATATCGCCATAGATGCCGCTGAAGAAGGGAAGGCTACTCCCCTCTTTAACGGCCACGGGAAGGCCGTGCATGAAGCTCATGGCCGCGATCCCAAGGCTCAGCATCAAGACCGTCTTGCCCCCGGCATTGGGGCCGGATAATAGCAAGAAGCGCTTGGATTCATCCAGATAGAGGTCATTGAGGATGGACTTATCGTGTCTGAGCCCCGGATGGAATAGCCCTTTAAGGGCAATGCTTCTATCTTGGCTAAGGGTAGGAACGTCCATCAGCTGGTCCTTGCCCCACCTGGCCCTAGCGAATAGATAGTCAAGATAGCCATGCTTTTCCTCTATATAGGCGATCTCGCTTTCGTATTCGAGGGTCTTCTTGGTCAATCTAATGAGGATCTTCCTGATTTCGGCTTTCTCGTTGGAGCGGAGTTCCTCGAGCTTGTTTTCCAGATCCAAAAGCCGCGCGGGAAGGACATAGGCGGTTTCCCCTGAGCCCGAATAGCCAAGGATCATGCCGCTAAGCTTGTTTTTATAAGAGCTCTTGAAGGATAGGACATAACGGCCATCCCGGTATAAGGGCTCCGGGGAATTGAGATAGCTTTGGTTAGCAAGAGCTAGTTTCCTAGCTTCCCCTTCCATCGAAGAAGAGATGGAGGCGATCTTCAGCCTGATGGAATATAGCTCGCTAGAAGCCTTGTCCTTTATCTCCCCGGATTCAACGAAGATGCGCCTTATCTCTTTGACTAAAAAGTCAAGGTCCGGCCCAAAGGCTACATAGTCCTTCAAAGGCCCACCGCATAGTTCGAACTTCCCCTTCAGATAGGCGTAATGCTCGTACTCCAAAGCAAAAGAGAGGAATTCTTCTGGGGCAAAAAGCCCGGTCTTATGGGCATTTTCAAACCTCTTGGTGATGTCGAGGCATTCGGGGAAGATGGCCCCTTCGCCCGAATCCAAAAAGGCATAGGCCGCAGTAAGCATCTTGAGTTCTTCTTCTAGTTCCTTGGGACTAGTAAAGGCCGTGATGCTAGAGAATAAAAAGTAGCCCCTTTCGCTTTTGGGATAAGCCTTTAGGCTTTCTAGTACTTTGCTGAAATGTAGGAAGTCTTCCATTATCAAGAGGATTATACAACAAAGCCCAAACGGGCTTTAGAATAAGAGGATGAAACCCCAAGGACCCTTTACCCTCTTGCTTGATAAGAAGGCTTTGCTGACCCTAAATAAGGACTACGCGGAATACTATGAAAGCCCCAAGGCCGAATACATGGTCGCCTTCTATAAGACCAAGGATGTTGCCATCTCCGTCTATAAGAGCAAAGAGAAGGACAAATACAAGGTCCTCTTCCAGGGCGAAGGGGCTTATGAGGCCGCCTTCAAATACGGCCATCCCCAGATAAAAACCCAAGGGAGAAGGGATGAAAAACTCCCCGTAAAAGCCCCGCTTCCCCTCTACCCGATGGTAGGTAGCGACGAGGTGGGGACCGGAGATGCCTTCGGGGGCATTTCGGTGGCCGCCGCCTATATAAAAGAGTCCGACCTCCCCTTCTTGGAAGAGCTCGGGGTAGGCGATAGCAAGAAGCTAAGCGATGAGGACATCCTAAAAAGGGTGCCGCAGCTCATCAGGAAGATCCCCTATTCCCAGCTCTATCTAACGCCCGAAAAATACAACGAGGTCCATCCTGATAACAACATGAACCAGATCAAGGCCAAGATGCATAACCGGGTGTTGTATAACCTCTTGGAAAAATACCCTAGGGCCCATCCCTTCCTCGATCAGTTCGTCGCCCCTAGCAAGTACTATTCCTATCTAAAAGGCGAACCCCATATCGTCAAAGGCATCGCCTTTTCCCCAAAAGGGGAAAGCCTCTACCCGGCGGTGGCCGCCGCCTCGATGATCGCCCGCTACTCCTTCCTTAGGAAGATGGAAGAGATGTCCAAGGAATATGGGATCGACTTCCCTTTAGGTTCATCAAGTAGGACCAAGGAGTTTGCCACCTATTTCCTAAAGGAGCATAAAGACCTCCTCAGCAAGGTCGCCAAAAGCGATTTCGCCACCTTCAAAAAGATCCTCGAGGAAGAATAAACCCCTACTGAAGAAAAAAGACGGAAACATCCGCCTTATTTTTCTTGCCTGAGTTTGCCAAGCACTTCCTCGAAATAGCTAGGAAGCGGGGCGCTGAACTCCATCCTTTCGTGGCTTCTTGGATGCAAGAGCACCAATTTCCCGGCATGAAGCAGTTGCCCCTTATCGTAGAGCTTGCGGTTGCCGCTTCCGTATAAGGGATCGCCTTCCACCGGATGGCCGATGTATTCCATATGGACCCTGATCTGATGGGTCCTTCCGGTAAAAAGGCGGCACTTGATGTAGGTGTGGGTGCTAAATCGCTCCAAGACCTCGAAATAGGTGAGAGCTTCCTTGCCTCCTTTGGGGACTACCGCGAAGCGGGTGGCCCTTTTTATATCGCGTCCTAACGGCGCGTCGATCTTGGCCTGGGCCTCATCGATCCTTCCTAGGACGATGGCCTGATATTCCCTCGCCATCGAGTGGTCGCTTAATTGTTCCCGCAGGCTTTCCATGGCCAGATCGCTTTTGGCCACGGCCAATAAGCCCGAAGTATCCTTATCGATGCGGTGGACCAAGCCCGGACGGAAGCCTTCTCCCGAATCGGCCAGATCCATGCCCTTATATAGTAGACCGTTTACCAAGGTCCCCTCGTTATGGCCGTTTCCGGGATGGACGACCAGCCCCTGGGGCTTATTGATGATGAGGATATCCTCGTCTTCATAGACGATGTCTAGGTCCATCTTCTCAGGGATCAAATCGCTAGGCTTTTCCTCTGATCTTTCGAATTCGATGAGGTCGTTTTCCCTAATGGTGGTCGAGGCTTTTTCGATCTTCTTGCCATTTAGGATGACCCTACCTTCCTTGACCATCCTCTTGCCCTCGGCCCTCGATAGGCCAAGATATGAGGAAAGGGCCTCGTCGAGGCGGCGGTTGCCATATTCTTCACTTACCCTAAAGGTCTCACTCATCGTCTTGGCTTTCCTTTTTCCTTTCCTTGATGGCCGCCAAAATCATGTAGATGATGAATAGAATCACTCCGATCACCAGATAGCTATCGGCCAGATTGAAGATGGGAAAAGGGCTCATCCAGGCGATGCTGGGGCCATTTGGCCCGCCCTGGAGATAGACTTCGATGAAGTCGATGACCCCGCTGAAGCCGACGGTCTCGGGCCAATAGAAGGTCCGATCGATGAGATTGCCCACCGCCCCGGAAAGGCAAAGGATCAGGATGATGTTCAAAAAGAGGTCTTTTTTCTTCCTGAAGCGGAAAAGGCAATAGATAAAGACGATGGACATGGCCCAGGAGACGATGATGTAGAAGATCCGCATCCCGAAGTTTCCGGCCCCGGCCCCGCCGGCCGAACCGGTGTTATAGACCAAGGTGATGTAAAGGAAATTGGAAATGATGGGTATCTCTTGGCCCGGATCGAGGTTCAGCTGGACCAGCCACTTGCTGAGTAAATCCAGGCCCAAAAGGATGGGAAAAGCCCAAAGGCAGGAGATGAATATCCCCTTCCAATCCACTTCCTTGATGCGGCAAAAGGGGCACTTATGCCCCTCTTCGGTTTTCGTTTCAGGAACCAGGTCCTTTTTTTCTTCACTCACCGGCGCACCTCTTGCATAGGCCATTTTCGAGCTTGGTATGCCTACGGCACCTAAAGCAAATGGCCTCTTGGCTGGCCATAGCCCCGTTTTTGCCATAGACGAGCTGGGCTACTCCAAATATCCGTGCCCTTTCTTCTTCATCAAGGGAGTCGAGCATGTCCTTGACGGCCTCATCGATGACCTCAAGGCTCAAGACGGCATCCAAGTTGGAGCCGTATAGTCCCTTGGCCCGGCCTTCTTCGAGGATTTTGAGGGCTTCTTCCCTGACGTCCATGAACCGCTCATAGAGGTTGAGGTCTTCTTTGGTGTATTCATGGGACTCAGTGGGGAAATCCTCAAGCTGCAGGGCCTCTTTCTTATCCTTCTTGGGGAAATGGCTATAGACCTCTTCCATGGTGAAGGGAATGATGGGACAAAGTAGCTTGCTTAGGTTATCGGTGCACTTATATAGGACATCCTGGATGGCCTTGCGCCTAGTCGAATCCGGGGCATCGCAATATAGGGGGTCTTTGGAAATATCAAGGTAGAAGCTCGAGAGATCATTGACCAAGAAGGAGACGACCTGGTCGCGGGCAACGGCGAAGTCGAACTTCTCATAGCGCGATAGCACCTCGTTTTTCACCTTCTCGAGCTTGGCCAAGATGAACCTATCTTCAGGTAAATAGCTATACTCTTTGTCCTCGTGGACATATGTGCGGCCTTCCCCGTCTTGGAGATTGCCGAGCATGAACCTGAAGGTGTTGCGGATCTTGCGGTAGGAATCGGAGATGCCCTTGATGATGCTCTCGGACATCTTGACCTCGGAGCGGTAGTCCACCGAGGAGACGAAAAGGCGAAGAAGATCGGCCCCGAGTTCGTTAGCGACCTTGCTAGGATCGATCCCATTGCCCTTGGACTTGCTCATCTTCTGCCAGTTCTCGTCCATGACCCAGCCATGGGTGAGGCACTTCTTGAAGGGGGCTAGCCCCTTGCAGGCCACCGAGAGGGTAAGCGAGGCATTGAACCAGCCCCGGTATTGGTCATTGCCCTCAAGGTACAAGTCGGCGGGATATTTCATCCCCCTCTCAAGGAGAACCCCCCTCCAGGAGGAACCCGAATCGAACCAGACGTCCATGATGTCGGTTTCCTTATAGAAGCCGCCGTTAGGAGAGGCCGGATCGCTATAGCCTTCGGGAAGCAGTTCCTTCTCGCTTAGCTCATACCAGGCACCCGAGCCCTTTTCCCTGATGATGCTTGCAATATGGTCGAAGACTTCGCGCTTAAGGATGGGCGAGCCGTCTTCGTTATAGATGATGGGGATGGGCACGCCCCAGGCCCTCTGGCGGGAAATGCACCAGTCGGAACGGTCCTTGACCATGTTCTGCATCTTGGTCTTGCCCCAGATGGGATCCCATTCGATTTTATCGATGGCTTCTAGTAGTTCTTCCCTGATCGGCTTGATGGAGGCAAACCACTGGGGCGTGGCCCTGAATATGAGGGGCTTACCGGTCCTCCAGTCATGGGGATAGCTATGGATGATATCGATTTCCTTTAATAGGGCGCCTTTTTCGATGAGCTCTTCGATTACGATATCGTTGGTCTTTTCATAGTCCTGCCCGTCGATCTTAGGATCGATCGAAGAATGGACAATGCCCTTTTCGTCGACCGGGCAGAAGGGTTTGATCCCGTATTTGAAGCAGACGTTGAAGTCGTCCCCGCCGTGGTCGGGCGCGGTATGGACCAGCCCGGTGCCGGACTCCTCGGTGACGAAGTCGGCGCATAAAAAGGGCGATTCCCTCCCGTATAAGGGATGGGCGGCCTTAAGCCCTTCGAGCTCTTTTCCCTTGAAGGACTTCAATAGTTCCATCTTCTCAAAGCCCAGCAGTTGCTTAAGCGTATTCGATAGGCTTACTAGGCAAAGGACCTTGCCGCTTCCCGTATCATAGACCCCGTAGTCGAAGCGCGGGTTTATGGTGATGGCCAGATTGGCGGGAATGGTCCAGGGCGTGGTGGTCCAGATCAGGGCCTTCACGTCCTTATCAAGGAGGGTTCCCCCATCAATGATGGGGAAGGCCACATAAAGGGTCTTGGCCGGCACATCATGGTATTCGATTTCGGCTTCCGCCAAAGCGGATTCGCTAGAAGGCGACCAATAGACCGGCTTTACGCCCTTATAGATGAGGCCCCTTAGGGCCAGGTCAGCAAAGACCTTGGTCTCTTCGGCCTCGAATTCCTTCTGCAAGGTGAGATAGGGATGCCCATAATCCCCTAATACCCCCAGGCGCTTGATTTCTTCCATCTGGCGTTCAACTTGGGTAAGGGCGTATTCCTCGCACTTCTTCCTGAAGTCGACCACCGACATCTTGTGGCGGTCGATCCCGGATTTGGAGAGCTTCACTTCGATGGGAAGCCCATGGGTATCAAAGCCAAAGACA
This sequence comes from uncultured bacterium, assembly GCA_949300345.1. Lineage (GTDB taxonomy): Bacteria > Bacillota_I > Bacilli_A > RFN20 > CAG-826 > UBA4951. The sequence goes on along the minus strand of CASGDR010000009.1, from coordinate 24,094 downwards.
AAGGGCGTAGAGTATCCCTGCATGGCCTTGAAGCGGACCACGAAATCCTTGAGCAGGCGATTGAGCATGTGCCCGCAGTGGATGTCCCCGTTGGCGTAAGGGGGCCCGTCATGGAGCATGTACTCCGGGGCGTCCTTGCGGTTTAGGAGCATCTTCTCGTATAGCTTCATCTCCTCCCATTTGGAAATGAGCTTTGGTTCCTTCTCTTTGAGGTTGCCCCGCATCTCGAAAGGGGTTTGGGGCAAAAGCAGTTTGTCGCTATCCATAACTTATTTCCTTAGGAAGTCGGGCAAGATCGAATCGATGAGGTCTTCGTTGTCCGAGGCGCTATCGAGGGGATTTTCCTCTTCGGTATTTTCCTTGGCCACCGGCACTTCCGGCACCCCGAAGTCATGGCTGGGGTTGGGATCGATGTCGCGGATGAAGTCGACCCCGCCGTTTACGAAATCGCTGGCGATGACCGAGACCATGATGGTGTCCCCGAGCTGGGGAATGATGGCCACGCCGAAGATCATGTCCAGCTCGCCGCCGGATTCGACCTTGATGCGGTTGACGCAGTCGCGGGCCTCATACATAGTGACCTCTGACCCGCAGGTGACCGAGCAGATGGCCTTTCTGGCCCCGGCGATCGAAGCTTCTAATAGCGGATTGCTGATAGCGGCCTTCGCGGCCTTTTCAGCCTTCTTCTCTCCGCTTCCTTGCCCGAAGCCGATAAGGGAGATGCCCGAGCCTTTGAGGGTATTCCTCACATCGGCGAAATCCAGATTGATCAAAGCCGGGACCAGAATGAGGTCGGTGACGGTTTTGACCGACTGGGCCAAGACGGCGTCGGATTCGCTGAAGGCGGAAACCATGGGGCGGTTGCCCGAGGAAATAAGCAGATTGTCGTTGGATACCACGATGATGGAGTCGGCGGCATCCTTGAGGTTATTGAGCCCATCGACGGAGTTGGCGATGCGGCGGGTTCCTTCAAAGCCGAAGGGACGGGTGACGATGGCCACGGTGAGGGCCCCGCATTCGCGGGCGATGGAAGCGATGACCGGCGCGGCCCCGGTTCCGGTACCCCCGCCCATGCCGGCGGCAATGAAGACCATGTTGGCATCCCCGACGATCTCGCGGATGTCTTCCTTGCTGGCTTCGGCAGCCTCGCGCCCGACGGCGGGATCGCCCCCGGCGCCAAGGCCATGGGTAATGGATTCGCCCAAAACCAGGCGGTTGGGCGCCTTGGAGGTGGCCAAGACCTGCTTATCGGTATTGGCGACCCAGAATTCCACGTTGCGGATGTCTTCGTCGATCATGCGGTTGACGGCGTTGTTGCCGCCCCCGCCGACGCCGATGACGACGATCTTGGCTACTGGTTCGAAATTGTCGAGATCCACTTCGTTCATTGCTATTTCCTCACTTTCCGCGGCTTAGGGTGTTCACCCTGTGGTAGTCGTCCCCGAGGGAGCCGCGATACCTGCTGGCGACTAGGACCATGCCTAGCATCTCGGTCAACGATGGGTCATAGGCCCCGGGGACCTTGGGCACATAAAGAGACATCGGGTGGGTTCCCCCATAGGGTTCTAATAGTTCGAGCATGCCCTCCATCTGGCTCGTGCCCCCGCCGAGGATGATGGGTAGTCCGTTCAGGAAGGCCTTGGATTCCGGGGAGTTGACCGGGGTGGCCTCGATGAGGGAGGCGACCGCGTTAATTAAGAAGGTTCCGAAATCCTGGAAATGGGCCTTAAGCACTTCGTTTAGGGCCCTAGGTCCGATCTTTTGCACCGCTCCGTCGGGGTCTTTGTATTCCCCGATATCCCCCTGATACTCGGATAGTATCGGGGAGTAGCCATAGGCTTCCTTGAGGGCCCTGGCGTAGCTTAATGCCATGCCTGAGAACCTCTTGGCGATGGCCTTATCGATGTCGTCCCCGGCATTGCGGAAGGTCAACGAGCGGATGGGGCTACCCCTAGAAAGGAGGGAAACCGTGGTAAGGCTGGCCCCGATATCGCAATAGAAGCAGTCCTTGGGCACTTCGGGATCGCTTTGTAATAGCTGGGCGCATAGATAGGGTCCTACCCCGCCGCGCAATCCCACGAAGCCGGCCTTGGAGACCACCCGCTTGTAGGTGGCGGCGATTTGGCTAGGAAGGGTATACACCTTGGTCTGGATGACCAAGCTGCTGGAGCGTTCCCCTAGAGGGGGATCATAGTAATGCTTTCCGTTATCGAGGGTGAAGAAGTCCGGGACGATATCGACGATCTGGTTGGCGTTTGGCACCCTTTCCTTGTTCACCAAGGACATCACGTTGGAAATGTCGATGGGGGCGATGTCCTCCCCGACCGAATGGCTGGATTTCACCGATTGGTAGATTTCTAGCCCGATGGGCGGATAGACCATGGCCACGGTCTGGGTCGAGACCTTAAGCCTCAGCTCCTCGTCATTGAGGTTGGCGAAGGTCGATAGGGCCTTGGAGATCTTCTCTTCATCGACGATCTGCCCGTCCTTGAGGGCGCCTTCGACGTCGACTTCGTTATAGTAAAGCACCGCGACGCTATCGCCGATGGCCTCGCCGATGAGGAATTTGGCCTTTTTGTCACCGAGCTTGACCACCGCGGTCGGATGTTTGTTTTCCATACTTCAAGATTGTAATAGAGACTTTTCTTATAGAAAAGGAGAATGGCATTTTTTCGGTAAGGAATCGGTAAGTTTGCCCATATGGGATACGGGAAAGGAAAAACCCGCCCCCGAGGCTAAAGGGACGGGCTTTTCATAGAGGAGGATCGTTCTAGTTTTCCTCAATGACATAGGAGGAACTCTCTTCCTGCTCTTGCTCATCGGAGCTATAGCTGGAAGAGTTTTCCCTCTCGGCCTGGGCCGCCACCCCGGCCTGATAGGAAATGCCCACGGGGATGGCCCCGGCGGCGAAGACGCCAAGGACTAGGAAAAAGGCAAGCATCATGCGCCTAACGGCGTGGTAGGCCTTGCGGTGTCCGGTTTTTTCAAGTTTGTCTTTCATGGCTCATTTCCTTTCTATCCCCCTAAGCTTGGCCGATTTGGCCCGGGGATTGCTTTGCGTCTCATCCATGGTGGGGAGGATGGGCTTATTGGTGAGGTCGAGGAAGGAAGGCTCTTGGGGACGTAGGATATCCGTCCTACTACCTTGGTTCCTGGTCATTTCCCTGAAGCGGTCCTTGACGAGCCTATCTTCGAGGGAATGGAAGCTGATGACGGCCATCCTGCCCCCGCTTTTTAGGAGGTAGGGTGCCTCAAGCAGCATCTTCTTGATGGAGTCGAGCTCGCCGTTGACCTCGATGCGGATGGCCTGGAAGCTCTGTTTGGCGGGATGCCCCTTCCTTAGCAGGGACTTGTAGGGTTTGGCCCCTTTGATGAGCTCGGAAAGCTCAAGAGTGGTCCTTATCGGTTGGCTCTGCCTCTTGCTCACTATCGCCTTAGCGATGGCTTTGGCGTCTTTTTCCTCGCCATAGGCGAAGAGGATATGAACCAGCTCTTCGTACGGGTAGCCGTTTACCACATCGTAGGCACTGAGCCTACTAGCGCTATCCATCCGCATGTCCAGCGGGGCGTCTTCGCGGTAGGAGAAGCCCCGGCTTGGATCATCGAATTGGGGGGAAGAGACCCCGAGGTCGGCGATGATGCCATCGACTTTTCTATCCCCCAATACCTCCCCGGCACGGGCGAAGTTTCCATGGATGAGGCGGTGGGAGATGCCTTTCTCGCTCAGGATCTTTTCCGAGTAGGCGATGGCTTCTTCGTCGAGGTCGAAGCCGATGATGGCGATGTCTTTGGCGCGCCTAGCGATTTCTAAGCTATGTCCGGCCCGGCCTAGGGTCAGATCGAGGTAGGTTCCCCCGTCTTTGGGGCGAAGCAGATCGATGCTAGGTCCTAGTAGGACGGACTTATGGAAGTCCATTAGCCGTTGAGGGAGGCGGCGAGTTCTTCGTAGCCTTCCCCTTCTCCGAGGTAGTTTTCATAGCGGGCCTTGTCCCAGATTTCAAAGTGGTCCAGGGCCCCGATGATGACGATGTCCTTAGCGAGGGCGTATTCCTCGGCAAGTTCTTTTCTGATGAGGATCCGTCCGTGGGCATCAAGGGCGAAGGTCTCGACACTGGAAGCGGCAAGGCGCAGGAATTTCCTGGCCCTGGGCTCGAAGTAGTCGAGTCCCTCCAACTTTTCCATGAACCTATCAAAGGATTCCTGGGTATAGACGGAGAGGCAGCCTTCGAAGCCTTTGATGAGGTAATAGAGGGCTTCGGCATTCCCGATAAGCTTCGGCGGCAGCTGGAGCCTGCTTTTGTCATCAAGGGTGCGGTTGTAGGTTCCGATGAATTTTCCCACTTTTGCCCACCTCGTGCTTTAAAGGTATCACAAAGCCTTATGTCCGTTAATGCTTTTTTGGAAGAAATTGTAAATTTTTCCCTAAGTTGGGTCCCTTTTTGCGACAAAAAAGGCCCCGAAGGGCCAAGTGGGAAGAATTTAGGATTCACTCTCCCGTGATGGTAAAGACCACGGCCCCGTCTTCCTCGGGGGCCTTGCTGCCCGGCTTCATGACCTTGATGGGGAGATGGCCATGGATCAAAAGCACGCAGAGCTCATCGATGTCGAAGTCCTTGCCCGGCATGATGTAGCCATCCCCTTCCCGGTCCTCGCTTTCGAGGATGTCGACGGAGTCCTCCAATTCGATCTCTTGGTCGAAGGCCTGAGCGTCATAGGAATCCGAGAGGCTGACTATTGCCTTGAGCGAGATATCCACATGTGGGTATTTGCCTAGGGCATAGGCTTCCCCTTCATAGGAGAGCTCCTTTACCCCGAGCAAGGGGTAAGGCATCGTATAGCCCGATAGGCTCCCCTTTTGGCGGGAAAAGGAGGTGTCTTTTCCCGACATCAGGCTGGCTTTGCTCAGGCGGTTCATGAGCGCACCTCCGCCCCGGCCAACACGATGGCCTTGGTGACATTGGCTAGCACCTCCGCCCCTTCGGCATCGGTCAGGGTCTTGTTCTCGTCATAGATGCGAAGGCGTAGGGCCATGGACTTATAGCCCGCGGGAACACCGGCGCCCTTATAGAGGTCAAAGACCTCGACGGACTTGATGAGTCCCGAGGCCTTGCGGATTGCCTCCTTGATCTTGGCGTAGGGCACTTCGTCCTTCAGCAATATGGCAATATCCCTTTCTAGGACCGGGAAGCGGCTGGGAAGGACGGCCTTCTTGATGCCAACCGGGCAATCAACGAGGGCCTTGAGGTCGATTTCCATGATGGCGGTGGCTTCCTTTAGCCCGAGGCTTTCCCTCGCGGAAGGATGCATTTCGCCAAACACGGAGACCCTTTGCTTGCCTAAATAGGCGGCCTGGCTACGGTAGGGATGGAATTCCTCGCGGTTATCCTTGATGGCCTCATAGCGGATCCGGTTGGCCCCGATACCGAGGACCTCGAGAACGGCCTCGAAGACCCCCTTGGCAAAATAGAAGTCATAGGGGCGGCTACCCAGTTCGCCCTGCAGATGGAGCTTGCCGTAAGCCACCAGGGCGAGCCGCTCCCCGCTTAGGCCTTTGGCGTCCACGTCGCTATTTTCAAAGAGGACGAAGTCGCTATTCTGGCGGTTGGCGTTATAGACGGCCGACTCGATGAGGCTATATAGGACCGAGCGGCGGACCACCGACCGCTCCGGGGACAAGGGATTGAGTAGCCTGAAGGGCTCATGCTCGGATAGATAGTCGAACAAGCCGATCTTCTTGGGGTCGGTAAGGGTATAGGTAATGGCCTCATAAAAGCCCCGGTCAAGCAAGAGGTCGCGGACGGCCTTGACCCGGCTTTTGGACTTATCCAATCCCCCTAGGCCCATCATGGCGATGGGGAATTTGCCCTTGATCTTGTCATAGCCGTATAGCCTAATCACCTCTTCGGAGATGTCGCAGGGCTCTTTGATGTCGAGGCGGTAGCTAGGCACCACGACATGCAGCTTCCCTTGCCTACGGGTCAATTTCATGTGGTCGGCTTCGAGTATCGAAACCACCTCGTCTTCGCTTAGAGCAGTCCCCAGCCTAGCGTTGATGTAATCCACGTCGGTAATGATCTTGACCGGTTCTTCCTTGATTTGGTCATAGACGGCGATCTTGGAAACCTCCTCGGCCCCGGCTAGATCAAGAAGCAGGCGGTAGGCATACTTCAAGGCGAACTCGGCCGAAGTCGGATCGATGCCGCGCACGAAGCGGGTCGATGAATCCGAGGCCAAGCCCAGCCTCGCGGAGGTCTTGCGGATGCTCACGGAATCGAAATGGGCCACCTCGAGCAAGACGTCGGCGGTATCAAAGGAGCACATGTAGCCTTCCGAAGTGAGGATGCCAGCCAAGCAGGCGATGTCCTTGCCATCGACGATGGCGATGTCTTCGCCCCTGATGGCGTATTCCTTGCCATCCATCCCCTTCCAGGACATATCCAAACCGGTTTTGGCGCTTAGGGTATCCCCCTTCATCTTCGAGGCATCGTACATGTTGAAGGGACGGCCGGTCAAAAGCATGGCGTAGTTGCCCACGTCGACCACCGCATTTAGCGAGCGGATGCCCGAGGCCATGAGACGGCCCCGCATCCAGTTGGGGGAAGGACGGTTCTTGATGCCCCTAGCCTCCCCTAGGTAGAACTGGCGGCACTTGGGGGTCTTGCTAGCGGGCTTGTATTTGGTTATGAAGCTTCCTTCGGCCAAGGAAGTCACCGGCTTCAAATTACGGTGGAAGATGGCCGCCAGTTCATGGGCCAGGCCGAGCATATGCAAGGCATCGGGCCGGTTGGGAAGGACGGAGATATCGAAGGAAACATCGTCCAAGCCCAGATAGCCAAGGACGTCTTCTTCCCCGACCGGGGCATCCTCGCTTAGCTCTTCGATCCCGGCGGCTTCTTCCTCGCTTAGGTATTTCTTTTCGATGCCAAGCTCAAGCAAGGAAGCGCACATCCCATCGGAAGCCACCCCGCGGATCACGCCTTTTTGGATCTTCCCGCCCGGTAGTTCGGCCCCGGGCAAACAGACGATGACCTTGATGCCCGCGCGGGCATTGGGAGCCCCGCAGACGATCTGGCTGGTCCCGTATTTCTCGCCTAGATATACCTTGAGCACGTGCAGATGGTCGGAATCGGGGTGCATTTCGCATTCCTTGATTTCCCCGATGATGAGGCCCCTAGCGGTAGAAAGAGGGGCATAGCCTTCCACTTCGATGCCCGAGGAGGTCAGTCCCCTAGCGACCTCTTCGGGAGAAATCCCCTCAAGATCGACAAGCTCTTTGAGCCAATTGTAGCTAGCTTTCATCTTAGAACCCCCTTAGGAAACGGATGTCGTTTTGATAGATGCGGCGGATGTCGTCGATGTCATAGCGAAGCATCGCGACCCTTTCGATGCCGACGCCGAAGGCGAAACCGCTATAGACGTCGGGGTCATAGCCACAGCTTCTTAGGACGTTGGGATGGACTTCCCCGGCCCCGAGGATCTCGATCCAGCCGGTGCCCTTGCACATGGAGCAGCCCTTGCCGGAGCATTTGGCGCAGCTGACGTCGACTTCCACCGAGGGTTCGGTGAACGGGAAATAGGAGGAGCGGAAGCGGATTTCCCTCTTGCCCCCGAACATGCGGGAAACGAAGAGTTCAAGCATCCCCTTCAGGTCGCTTAAAGAGATGCCTTTATCCACAAGCAGCCCTTCGATCTGGCCGAACTGGTGGCTATGGGTCATGTCATCGTCATCGCGGCGGTAGGTCTTGCCGGGGCAGACCATGCGGATGGGCGATTTTGCCTCATTTTCCACCATCGCGTGGGCTTGTCCGGCGCTGGTCTGGGTGCGAAGCAATAGCCCCCCGTCGACATAGAAGGTGTCCTGCATGTCCCTGGCCGGATGGTCAAATGGGACATTGAGCAAGGTGAAATTGAATTCTTCGGTTTCGATGTCGCGGCCTTCGCGCACCTCAAAGCCGAGGTCGGAGAAGATGGAAATGGCCTCATCGACGATGATGCGGTAGGGATTGCGGTGGCCCTTGGATAGGCTAAGGCCCGGCAAGGTCAGGTCGATGGCTTCTTTCTTCAGTCTAGCATCGAGCTCTTCTTTATGCAGTTCGGCTTCCTTGGCCTTATAGGCTTCTTCGATTTCGTTTTTCAAAGCGTTGACGGAAGCCCCGTATTCGCCCCGATGCTCGGGCGGGACGTCCTTGATGCCGCTGAAAAGCTGGGCCACCGCGCCTTTCTTTGAAAGGTACTTGACCCTGATTTCCTCTAGCGTGGCTTTGGCTTTGGCGCCGAATATGGCTTCCATGGCCATGGACTTGAGTTCTTTGATGTCCATAGGCTTCCTCCTATTAAAAAGGCGGCCCCGGGAGCGGATTACCCGCGGTGCCATCCCGATTCCCTGCTTTGTAAGCAGGCTCACTTGGCTTTAACGCGGCCGGCGTCCCGATTGGGGGAGTTCTCCCAGGCGAACGCTTCGCGGGGCCTTCGGGGGCGGTTCCACTGTCTGCCCCTCCCTAGGCGGAGGCTACCCGTTACTTTTCCTGTTCCTCGAACGATGAAATTGTATTCTTCCTCTCCCCAAAGGGGAAGGAGGACTTGCGCTTATGGTCTTCTAGCGATTGCGATGGCTATTGCATCGCTTATTGGCAAAACCGAATCGGCCTAGGTCAGTCTACCTTGGCTTTGAAGGCTAATAGTTCCTTGGAAATATTGGCCCCATCATAGATGTAGGGTAAGAGGGCATGGTTTCCGTCCTTGAAGATTAGGGTAAGATCGGCGCAGGGAAGGGTCCAGCCGGTCAGGGCGTTGATCACCCTATAGCGAAGCTTGGAAACCCTGATATCCTCCAGCTCACCTATCGGATAGGACTTCGAAGAAGAGGCGGCGGCGCTTCTATTTTCGAACTCAAAGAGGACGATCCTATACTCCCCCTCTTCCCTGATGAGGGCGGCGTAGACCCTATCCTCGTTGCCGTTTCTATAACGGTCGCCATATAAAAGCCCCAAGACCAAGATGGACCAAAATAGGATCAGTGACACCAAGCCTAGGGCCGTATAGGCGATGATGAGCAAGGCATTGCCGCTAGCATCCGCATCGATTTTCAAAGCAAAGTAGACGCATAGGATCCCCACGATCAAAGAGAAGCCGGCTTCGATGTAGCAGGCAATATAGCTGGCCAAGGTGAATTTCTTCTTGGCAAGACAGAGTCTGGTATCGATTTCTTCGCTCATAGGCAATGCATCAATATGCCCCCGGCCACGGCCACGTTGAGGGACTCGATCGTGGAAATGGGGATATAGATCCTCTCATCGGACAAACCGAGGACCTTGGGGCTTACCCCGCGGGCCTCGTTTCCTAGTATTAGGACGAACCTAGTAGGTTTTTGGTAGGTTGGAGCCAAAGGCTCCCCTCTTAAGTCGGTTGATAGTAGCGTATAGCCTTGCTCCTTGAGCTCGGCGGAGCGCTGGAAGGAAGAAGCCCCCTCGATGAGGTTGAGTGCGAAGATGGCCCCTTGGCTGGCGGATATGACCCTGGCCGAATAGGCCGAGGCATTGCCCCTAGGCAAGACCACATCCTTATAGCCGAAGGCCAAGGCGGTCCTAAGCAGGGTCCCCACATTGCCGGGATCCCTTACTTCATCTAGCAGCAATACCTTGTCCGAAGTGCAGGGCCCGCTTTTCTTCTTGTGGACGATGGCGACCACCCCTTCCGGGGTCATCATGTCGGAGAGTTTGGCCATGACCTTGCTGGTTACGAGGATGTTCTCGCACTTGCAGGGATAGGGCTTTAGGGAGAAGACGCATTGGACATCCGCGTGCCTTAGGGCCATTTCCACGAGGTGGAAACCCTCGCATAGAAAGCGCGAGGACTTGCCGTCTTTTAGGGCCACGGCTTCCTTGATGCGCCTATTGTCCAAGCTGGAAACGAACTTCTGCTCTATATCCATAGTCGTTTTTGTTAAGTGCCTTGCGGTATTCCCAGTACCTAGGACAGTGCTCTAGTAGAAGGTTGTAGAACTTCTTCTGATGGTCCTGGTAATAGAAATGGCATAGCTCATGGTAAACCACCGAATCGATGACCGGGTAGGAAAAGCGCCCCAAGGTGCTGGAGAAACGCACCAGCTTCTTCTTCACGTAATTGATGCCATAGACGCTTTTTAGGGGCTTTACCTCGACCTTGAAGGGAAAGGAAATGCCTAGTTCCCTAGCGATTACGGGCACCCTTTTGCTCAGATATTCCCTGAGGCTACCGGATAGATAGGCTTCTTGTTCTTCCTCGGGGATTTCCGGATGGGGTTGGCCTAGTACATAGAAGGCGCGGCCCGCTAGTTTCCTATCGCGCAGGCGCACTAGGCTTTTGATCGACCTTTTGGCGGCTTCTTCGATATATTCGTCGGTCAAAGAGGCCGGGGCCTTGGCCAAAAAATAGTCGCCGTCCTCGATATAGGCAAAGGAAAGCGACTTCCTTCCCTTCTGCTTTTCGATGGCTAGATAGAGCCGGAACAACTCCTTGGTTTGGGGCATGGCCATATTCTAATGTTGGCAAAGCCAACTAAGAAGGGCTAAACTACGTCGGAAATGGAAAAGATCCTCGTATCCGCATGCCTGCTTGGGACCAACTGCCGCTATGACGGCAAGAGCAAGCCCAACGAAGCCATCATGAAGCTTCAAAGGGACTATGACCTCGTCCCCTTCTGCCCCGAGGTTGAAGGCGGTTTATCCACCCCTAGGCCCAGAAGCGAGATCCAGCCCTCCGGAAGGGTGAAGAACGAACTGGGAGAGGATGTCACCAAACACTATGAACTAGGCGCCCAAAAGGCCCTCAACATCTGCCGCTTCCTCGGCATTTCGATCGCCATACTTAAGGATGCCTCCCCGGCCTGCGGACCCCGCAAGATCCACGATGGCCAATTCAAGGGCAACAAGATCGACGGGCAGGGAATAACCGCCAGGCTACTGATCCAAAACGGCATCAAGGTCTATGCCGAAACCGATGCCCTCGACTTCCTTCTAAGAAAGCCATCGAAAAAGAAGGAAGATAGGAAAACCCGCGCCGGTTCTTATAAAAAGACCTACTCCAAGAAGAAGCATCCAAATAGTGGCAATAGGACCGGCTTTAGGCAAAAGCGCGGTTATTTCCTCAAGGCCAATGGCAAGTCAAAACCCTACTCCAAAGCATCAGAGCCTACTAAGGGAGAATAGGAAGAAAATATATAGGATCGCCGCGATGGCCGTTTTTTCGGCCTTGGCCTTTGTCTTTTCTTCCTTCTTAGCCATCCCCTATCCCGGGGGCTCAGGGTATTTCAACTTCGCCGATGCCCTGACCATATTGGCGTCCTTGCTTCTTGGTCCCATCGAAGGGGCCTTCGTCGGCGTCTTCTCCGGCACCATGTCCGACCTATACGCCGGATACGTGGCCTATATCCCCTTCACCTTCCTGGCCAAGGGCTTGCTAGGCCTATTGCCCGGACTTTTATACAATGTCCTAAAAAAACACAAATACCTTAGGTACTTAGGGATTATTATCGCTCCAGCCTGCATGGTGGTTACTTATATGGTGGCCTACTATGCCTTCTATGGCTGGGGGTATCTATTCAACTCCCTCTTCGATTTGGCCCAAGGCTATGGGGGCGCCATCATCGCCACCGTCCTATATTTCCCCATCAAAAGAGCCCTGTTAAGGGCATAAGAAAAAGGCCCGAAGGCCTTTATTTAGAAGACGCCGTTTGCCTCTAGGAAGTAGATGGTCAGTATCGCCGCCACCAATAGGGCCGCATAGCCGGCGAAGATCAATATCTTCTGCCACCTGGGGAAATTGTTTTTCCTTTCGGCTTCCTTGATGCGGCGCTGGCCCTCTTCGCTATAGGCGGAGACGACCGGGCTATCGTCGCGGACTGCCTCTTCCTTTTCGGTCTTTTTCTTCTTGCCGCCTAACCTTGCCATCAGTGGGGAAGGTGGGTCGGCCCTTCGTCATGCTTCTTGCCGTCCCAGACCAAAGCGCTATAGACCATGACCACTAGGGCAATGGCCCAGAACGGGATCAATATGGCCCCGTAAAGGACAAGGTCGGGAGCCCCGTATAGGGAGCCGCATAGCAAGACGACGGAGACGATGAGAATGGCCACAAAGGCCCAGAAGGCGATCTGGCATAGAAGGGAGAAACGCCTGTAATTGCTTTTTTCCATGGGTCTAATTTACCACCCGATGCCCCTCTTGGCTATATGGCCATGGCCGCCTCATAGGCCCGCCAGATGACGTGGCGGAGGTTGCCTACCTTCAGGCAATCGCCCACCAGCTGGGCCCCGGGGGCGGAAATCGGGGCCGGCACATAGCCAAGGGAAACGATGACATCGTCCCCTTCAAGGACTTCATCCTTGCCCTCATGGCTGATGATGACCTTCCCCTTCTCGATTTCCTTGACCGAGGAGTTGAGATGGACCTCGACCTTATGCAGGGCGAAGTATTCCCTGAGATAGGAGGTATTGGCCAAGCAGATGCCAGGGACGGCCACCAGGTCGTTTTTGGCTTCGACGATGACGGGTTCTTTGCCCTCTAGCTGCAGCTGCAAAGCGATTTCGCAGCCGGTTAGGCCCCCGCCGACGATGATGACGCGGTGGCCGACTTCATGGCCCTTGAGGAAGTCGATGGCCTCGATCCCGTTATCGAGTCCCTTGATGTTGATCTTGCGGGGTTTGGCCCCGGTAGCCACGATTACCTCTTCCTCGGGCAAGGCGGTGATATCGGTTATTTCGTGCTTATAGCGCACCTCGACATGGAGTTCTTCCATCTGGCGGCGGTACCACTCCAGCAGCTCTTTGTCCTCCTGCTTGAAGGAGAAGTTGCTGGCTTGGATATAGACCCCGCCGAGGACATCCGACTTTTCATAGATGACGGGCTTATGGCCCCTAAGGGCCAAGACCCTGGCGCATTCCATGCCGCCGATGCCCCCGCCGATGATGGCGACGCTCTTCGAGTAAGGGGCCTTTTTGATATGGTGCTTTTTGGTCTGCATGGTCTCGGCGTTGACGGCGCACCTGGACATCCCGGCGGTATCGCTGAGGGGCTGTTCGTTGGCGCTGCCCTCCCATTTGGCGCAGGTGAAGCAGCCGTTATGGCAATAGATGCAGGGACGGATGTCCTTGATCTTTCCCTCTTTGAGCTTGTTGGGCCACTCGGCATCGGCCAAGAAGGGACGGGCGGCCCCAAAGCCGTCGATCTTGCCCTCCATGATGGCCTTCGAGCCCTTGGACCACTCCATCTTTCCGGCGGCCACCACGGGGATATTGACATGTTTTCTGATGAACTCGCAGTCCTCTAGGTTGCAAGACCTAGGCATATAGACGGGCGGATGGGCCCAATACCAGGCATCGTAGGTGCCGTTATCGCAGTTAAGCATGTCGTATCCGGCTTTTTCCAAAAGTTGGGCCGCGAGGATCGATTCTTCGCGGTCACGGCCCACTTCGGTGTATTTCTCGCCCGGTAGCGCCCCTGAGCGGAAACCCTTGGTATAGGAGACTACCGAGTAGCGAAGCGAAACCGGATAGTCCTCCCCACAGAGTTTCTTGATGGCCTTTACGATATCGGTGGCAAACCTGTAGCGGTTTTCCAAACTGCCCCCGTACTCGTCGGTCCTATGATTGCAATATTTCAATGTGAATTGGTCCAGTAGGTATCCTTCATGGACCGCGTGGATTTCCACCCCGTCGACCCCGGCTTCCTTGCACTTTAGGGCCGTCTTGGCAAAGCCATCGACCATGTCTTGGATTTCCTTGATGGTCAAAGGCCTTGAGGGGGTGCGGTCGGACCACCTATTGGGCAATTCGGAGCAGGAGGCAGTAAGCCTATCGACATCGATGAAGGGCTTGGCCAAGAAGCCCAAAGCCTTATTGGTGACGCATTTTTCCATCAATGGGGTGACTGCCATCGAGCGGCCGAAGCCGGCGGTAAGCTGCACGAACATCTTGGCCCCGGTCTTATGGAATTCCTCCATGAAGGGCTTCAGCTTCTTGAAGGCCCCGTTGGCCTTATAAAGCCATCCCCCGCCGATGAGGTTGCGGATGGGGGCGATGCCCGGAAGGATTAGCCCGGCCCCGCCTTTGGCCCGCTCGAGCAAGAAGTTCGCGGCTTCCTTGTCGAAATGGTGGGGTTCCATCCAGCCGAAGATGGAGGTACCGCCCATTGAGGTCATGACGATCCGGTTCTTGATTTCCAGATTCTTGATCTTCCAGGGGGTATAGAGAACGTCGTAGTCTGACATATGCAATCTCCTTGATGCTTCTATTCTAGAAGAGCCTTAAAAACTAGGAAAGAAGAGGTTTTTCGCTCATGGGGGCTATATCCTTCGCGGAGTTCCCTTATTTTTCCATCCAAAAGGAACACCGGTGGCTATATGAGAATAAGCCGATAAGGACATCCCCTAATACCAAAAACGGCCCAGAGGCCGCTTCCGGTTCAAGGAGACTCGGGAAGTGTGCGTCTTCCCCAGTGCGTGGTTAGTTTTGACTAATATGAATCCTTTGTCAACTGGTTTGATAAGGTTTTATGAAGAAATTTTCTTGCTTCTTGGCCTCTTGGCCCCAAAATGAGAAAAACCCACCCGCCTTCTAAGCAAATCCATGATGTCATGAACCCATACCCTAGAAAAGGAAGATAGGGCCACACTCAGGGAAATGGCCTAGCGATCGCGGTTGCCGTTTATCCCCTTTTCGGGCTTGTCGAAAGTCATGGATGGGCCCAATTGAGGCCACTACGGTTAGCTCATGGGCCTAGCCCCTATTTCCTTCTTATGGGAAGCCTTCTATCAAACGGGCGTCCTTTGGACTATGATTAGGAGCCATGAAAGAAAGACGCCTCTTATTGCTACTAGCCCTACTCCCCGGACTATATGCCTGCTCCATGAATGCTTCGGGCAGTGTCCTAAGCTCTTCGGATGGCTCAAGTGCTTCCTCAAGCAGCTCTTCTAGTTCCTCCGATTCCTCGTCCTCGAATAGCCAATCGGGTTCCGATACTTCCTCTTCAAGCTCAAGCAGCTCTTCTAGCTCCTCGTCTTCGGATAGTTCATCGAGTTCTTCCTCGAGTTCAAGTAACGATCTTGGCAAGTGGGACCCCGATCTAAGAGGGGCGCCCGAAAGCATCGCCAACGACTCATATCTATCTTCCTATTATTCAGGCGTGGACTGGTCTTTGGGCGGAAATGACCTCCTTCTTTCCATCGATGATGTACTAGATGGGAAGGCCGAATACATCCCTAGCTATAGCCAAGCCAAGAGCCTCTTGGCCAAGTCGGATGCCGATCCCGACAATCCGAATAACATCATCTCCTTCTACTCCGGGAAATCCGTCTCTGGCTGGAATAGGGAACATGTCTGGCCCGCTTCCAGGCTCGTATCGGAGAAAAGCAACGAAGGGGCCGACCCCCACATGCTTAGGGCCTGCGACACCAAAATCAATTCTTCCAGGGGCAACTACTACTATGGGGAATCCGGACAGTGGACCTATGACCCGGCCGAGGAAGGCGTGCCCGCCTACCGTGGCAATGCCGCGAGGATCATCTTCTATGAGGCCTGCCGCTGGCAGGAAAAGGGATTGGAGATCGACGATACTCCCCGCGCCCAAAGCGACCACCCCGCAACCATGGGCAAGATCAGCGACCTCATGAAATGGAACATCGTCTACGATGTCATGGAGGAAGAGGACCGCCGCAACGAGGTGATCGATGAGGAAATCGGAATAAGGAACCCCTTCATCGATGCCCCGGAGATCGCCTGCCGCATCTATAAGGATTGGATCCCCGATAACATCGCCGAGCTTATCTAAACGCTTAGCAAAAGAAAAAGGCCTCCTAGAATTAGAAATCTCTAACAGGAGGTTTTTTTAAAATGGTTTCCCTCAAGGAAGAAATCGGCATCAAGGTCCCCTTTGAAAGGCTACTAGACTGGGTCAACGGCTTTGAGGAGAAATTCGTCAAATGGTCCCCCTACCACATCGAATGCCAGCTCAAGGATAAGTCGATTGCAAAAGGCAGCCGGGTCCGCTTCTATGAGATCGTGATGGGGCTGGACTATGATGTCAGCGGCACCATCGCCGAATCCAAGATGGATAAGGATGGCTTCCGCTTCGTCTTCCTCTCCGATTAGAAGGCGGCGATGATCGTTTTCGAAGGGTGGCCCACCATAGAGGGCTGCCACTTCAGCCACACCGAGGAGTTCGGGCTTAGGAAGAAAATCATCGGTCCTTTCCTCAACTGGCTCTTCTTCAAGGTCTTATGCCGCAAGAAGGCCAACTGGCAGCTGATTAGAGATGACATGGTTTTGGACAACAAGCTCCTGGATAGGATATTGACCAAGGGCATCTACCCGGAAAGGAGTCAGCGGTCAAGAACTCAAAAAAAGGCGTGGAAATCCCGCTTTGATACCTACCAAAGGGTTGAAGAAAAGCCCCGGCACTGCCGAGGCTTTTTTGATTAGCTAGAAGAAGTTTAGTAGATGCGCTTCTCGTTTTCGGGATCGAAGATGTGGGCCTTCACGTTATTGAAGACGATCTTGATGTCATCCCCGATGTTGATGGGGTGGGTCAGCGGGATCTTGGCCACGAGGTCGATGCCGCCGAAGTCGCTATGGACATAATATTCATGTCCGAGGAGTTCGGCGACGGCGACGTGGATGTCATAGGCTTCCCCGCCGTACTTCTTGACGTGCTCCACATCGCCTTCATGGATGTCTTCCGGACGGATGCCATAGACGACGGGATGGGCTTCCCCGGCCGCGATCTTCTTGGCGAGGGCGAGGGCTTCTTCCGTAGCGGCATCCCCGCCGGTGGCCTTGATCTTGGCTTCGAGGGCCGGGACCTTGGCAGCATAGTATTCGTCATGCCCCTTCACGAATTCCGCGGGCAGTTTGATCTTGATGCCGTTATTGAGGGTAACCGTGCCCTTATCGTAGGTGCCCTTGAGGAAGTTCATGGCCGGGCTACCGATGAAGCCGGCGACGAAGAGGTTGGCCGGGTGGTTGTAGATTTCGATCGGCGAGCCGATTTGCTGGATGTAGCCCAGCTTCATGACGACGATGCGGGTGGCCATGGTCATGGCTTCGGTCTGGTCGTGGGTGACGTAGATGGTGGTCGCTCCCAGGGCCTGGGTGAGCTTGATGATCTCGGAACGCATCTGGACACGGAGCTTGGCGTCAAGGTTACTTAGGGGTTCGTCCATCAAGAAGACCTTGGCGTTGCGCACGATGGCGCGGCCGAGGGCCACGCGCTGCCTCTGGCCGCCGGAGAGGGCCTTGGGCTTGCGGTCGAGGTATTCTTCGATCTGCAGGATCTTGGCGGCTTCATGGACGCGGCGGTCAATTTCGGCCTTGGGCAGATGGCGGATCTTAAGGCCGAAGGCCATGTTGTTATAGACCGTCATGTGCGGATAAAGGGCATAGCTTTGGAAGACCATGGCGATGTCGCGGTCCTTGGGAGTGCGGTCGTTGGAATATTCCCCATCGATATAAAGGGAGCCGTTGGTGATGTCTTCCAAGCCGGCGATCATGCGCAGGGTGGTCGATTTGCCGCAGCCGGAGGGGCCGACGAAGACGATGAATTCCTTCTTCTGGATGTCAAGGTTGAAGTCGAAGACGGCCTGGACGCCGTTATCGTAGACCTTGTCGACATGGCGGAGGCTTACATAGGCCAGATCGTCGGGTTTCTCCTTGGGTTCCTCCTTGAGGGCCTTCTTGCGGGCCCTGATGTCCTTCTTGGAGGCGATGGTGACGTTATCCCCGGTCGGGGCATCGGCCAAAGAAGACGGGGCGGCCTTTTCGGCCTTCTCCTCGACCTTCTTCACTTGTTCTTTCTTCATGTGTGGAAATGGTTCCTTTCTTGGGTGCTGGCAATATTAAAGCAAAGCATGTAAGCGCTTTCTAGTGCAGAATGCACAAATCGATATCAAACAATCCCATATCCCCCTAGCGGGTGGCAAATTGGAAGTAGAGTTCGAGCAAAAGGGCGTTGTGGTAGTCCCTGATGTCTAACCCGGTTTCCTCGATGAAGCGGTTCATCCGGTAGTTGAAGGTATTGCGGTGGATGAAGAGCTTTTCTGAAGCCCTTAGGGCATTCATCCCGCATCTGAGATAGACTCGCGCGGTCTGCATGACCTCGAAGTCGATGTTCTTGAACTCGCTACGAAGTAGGGGCAAGGAGGAAAAATCCCCGAATGAGAATTCCTTGAGGATTACATCGCTAAGAAAGAGGGCCTGGTTGGGGAAATGGTTGAAGGCGATCCTAAGGGCCCTTTCCTCAAGTCCCTTCCTGGCGTGGCTGACCAAGACGGTCATGGAAATGCCCAGATCATCATGGATGGTGCTAAGGACGCCGTCCAAGACGTCATAGAAGGCCCCATCAGCCAGAAAATAGCCCTTGTGGTCGGATTCGAATTCGATCTGATAGTCCATGCCCGAGGCCTCTAGGGCCTTGGCGAAATATCCCCTATCGATCTTGGAGGAAGAGACGAAGAGGAAGTATTTGTTCATCTGACAAGTAGAAGGAAGGATTCGTAGGGACGCAGGGTAATCACATGGTCATTGAGTATGACCCCTTCGTAGTTATGTAGTAGGACGTCCTTGATATCGTAATAGAAGGTGAAATAGACGGTATAGGGCCGGAAATTGGAGATGACCATCAGCTTGGTGGCCCCATCGTGGAGATAGGCCAAGACATCGGGATGGTTGGGGTCGACCCACTGCAGGGGCCCGTTATTGACCGCGTCGTTATAAATCGGGTTTTTCCTCAGCCCTATCGCATATTGGAAGAAATTGAGGATGGAATAGGGATCGCACATCTCGTCCATGACATTGACGCCCTGGAGGTAGTTGTCGTTGATCTTGATATGGGGCTTGCCCTTGGTGAAACCGGCATTTTCGCTGCGGTCCCACTGCATGGGGGTGCGGGCGTTGATGCGCGAGGTCCTATTCATGTAATGGATGATGGTCTGCTCATCATATCCCCGCTTCTTGAAATCCTCGATGGCGTTTACGGCGCAGCGGTCAAAGGAGAAATCGTCCAAAGAAGCGTAGTTGGCGTTGCTCATCCCGATTTCGTCGCCGTTATAGATAAAGGGCGTGCCGTACATGAATAGCAGGGTCTGGAAGAGCATCTTGGCCGATTCATTCCTATAGGCGGTCGAGCCGTATTGGCTAAGCACGCGCGGATGGTCGTGGTTGCACCAATATAGGGGCATGTCGGCCTTATCGTGGAGGGCCTCATACCAGTGCATGAAGTTGAAGCGCAGCTGGAAAAGATCGGTCCAGATATCCTCGTCCTTCTTGTCTATCGAATCGAAATTGCCGTTGTTCCAGACCGTATCGAAGTTGAAGACCATATTGAGTGGTCCCCCCTCATGAGCAACCAGCTTCAGGCTTTCCTTGGGCTGGATGGAACCTCCGGCTTCCCCGATGGTCAGACAGGCGTATTTGGAGAAGACCTTCTCGTTGAATTCGTTGAGATAGCCAAACATCTCCGCCCGGTTGGAAAACTTGCTGGGATCAAGGACGGGTCCCCCGTTGGGGTTGACCAACGCGGAATCCGACCAGCTGGTGTCCTTGGCAATATGGGCCATCGCATCGATCCTGAAGCCGTCGGCCCCTAGATCTAGGTAGTAACGGGCTATTTCATAGAACTTTTCCCTGAGTTCGGGGTTGTCCCACCTCACGTCGGGCATCTTCTTGGTGAATAGATGAAGGTAGAAATCGTCGGTCCCGGGGATATTCTCCCAGGCCGAGGTCGAAAAGAAGCCGGCCCAATTGTTGGGAGGTAGTAGCCTATCCCCTTCCCTTTTGCCTTTGAGGAAATAGTAATAGCCCCTCTCTGGGGAAGAGGGATCCTCGAGGGCCTTCTTGAACCAGGCGTGCTCGTCGGAGGTGTGGTTGATCGGTAGATCGAGCAAGACCTTGATGCCCTTCTCATGGGCCTTATGTAGCAGGGTCTTCAGATCATCGACCGTGCCATATAGGGGATTGATCTTATAGAAATCGCGGACGTCATAGCCGTTATCGTCCATGGGGGAATCGAAAATGGGCCCGATCCAAAGCAGGTTGGCGCCCAACGCGCTCAGGTAATCGAGTTTCTCTATAATGCCTCCAAGGTCCCCGACCCCGTCTCCGTTGGAATCGCAAAAGGATTCCGGATAGATGATGTAGCCGATGCTGCTTTTCCACCAGTCGTTGTTAGCCATAGCAAAGACCTTTTTCGCCTCCGTCTTTATTCTGCAGGGAAATTATGCAATGAAATCATCATCCGGAATAGAGTAAAACCTCATCAATTTTTACTTTTTGGGTATGGGACTTAAGCGAGCCTAAGGATGAGGCCCATCATGCGGGTAGGCATGTATAACCCATATTGCCCATGAACACTTGGGCACGATATTCGCGCGAAAGCCCTTTGGTTTTGCCAAAAATCCGTGCACACTTATCACATGTTAGGTCTATTCGGGCTCATAAACCGACTGATAAAAGGCCACCGGGCCATGTACTCGGTGAACTTCATACTGCAGTTCTTCATGGTCTTTTTCTCCATCTTTTCGATCTATCTCGGCAAGGTGGTCATCGATGCCCTAGAAGGCGTGGAAACCCTCGCTGCCCAGGACTTCTTCCTCGAGGTCTGGGTCGTCAATCTGCTAAGCGAAGGACGGGGCCCGGAATACCTCTGCGAGAACCTCTACCTATTACCCATCGCCCTGATAATCAGCGCCGTATTCACCGCCTTCTTTTCCTGGGCCCGGATGTATTACCGCTCCTTCTCCTCCTCAAGGATCTACAAAGACCTCCAATACAAGGTCTTCTCCCATTTGGAGAGGCTGCCCTACACCTATTTCAAAAAGGCCAAATCCGGCGACCTCATCCAGACCTGCACCCGCGACCTCGATATCCTTAGGCGCCTACTGATGGGCGAGCTGAGCCTCATCACCTACTCCCTATTCTCCATCATCATCTGCTGCGGCATCTTGCTTTCCATCTCCTGGAGTCTGACCCTGGTGTCCCTCTCCTTCTTGCCCATCATGTTCGTCTATTCCTTCTTCCTCATCAAAGGGGTCAGGAAGCGCTTCAGGGCCACCGATGACTCCGAGGCCATGATGACCGACAAGATCAGCGAGAACCTCAACGCCGTAAGGGTGGTCAAGGCCTATCATAACGAAGCCTATGAGATCGCCTCCTTCGAAGAGAGATTAAGCGACTACAAGAAGAAGTTCGTCTCCTGGCGCCTTTTCTCCTCCTTCTTCTTCTCTTCGACCGACATCCTGGTCTTCGGAAGCGAATGCTGCACCCTCATATATGGCTTCTATATCGCCATCACCGGGCAGATCAGCGCCGGGACGCTGTATCTGGCCTTCACCTTCGTGCAGATCATCGTCTGGCCCCTGCGCGACTGTGCGATGGTTCTCTCCAACATGGGCCAATACATCGCCGCCTCCGAAAGGACCAAGAACATCGTCGATGTCCCCATCGAAGATACCGATAGCGGATTGACCCCTAATATCGAGGGCGACATCATCTTCGACCACGTCGAATTCCATTTCGAGGACCAAGAGCAAAAAGAAGGGGTCATCAAAGATTTGAGCTTCGAGGTCAAGAAGGGCCAGACCGTGGCCATACTTGGAAAAACCGGCTCCGGCAAGTCCACCGTCGTGGCCCTGCTCACCCGCCTATATGACTATACCGGCGGGCACATCTACATCGATGGGACCGAGCTGAAGGACATCCAGAAGAAATGGCTCCGGCACAAGGTGGTCCCGGTGCTTCAGGAGCCCTTCCTCTTCTCCCGCTCCTTGGTCGACAATATCCGCATCGCCTATCCGGAAGCCACCCTTGAAAACGTCCAGGAAGCCGCCCGCATCGCGGCCTTGGATGAAGCCATCCTCTCCTTCAAGGACGGCTATGACACCCCGGTCGGGGAAAAGGGCATCACCCTATCCGGCGGCCAGCGCCAGAGGGTGGCCATCGCCAGGACCTTGCTGGGCCAAGCTCCGGTCATCATCTTCGACGATAGCCTCTCCGCCGTGGATACGGCTACCGACCTGAAAATCAGGCAAAACCTCGCCACTAGGCGCGGGAATTTGACCACCTTCATCATCACCCACCGCATCGCTACCGCCAAGGACGCCGATCTGATCCTTATCATCGAAGACGGAAGGATAAGCGAAGCGGGAACCCACGAAGAACTAGTCAAAAAGGAGGGGCTCTATAGCCGCATCGCCGGCATCCAGAGCCAGATTGAGGCATGATCAAGCGCAGTTTCGAAGAAGAAGCCCTGCCCGAACGCTTCAACCTTTCCATCTGGGGTAGGGTCCTAAAGTATGCCTGGCAGTCCTGGCCCCTTCTTTTGGTCTTGCTTCTCTCCCTTCTATTTACCACCTTCTATGACTCTTCCTTGGTGCCGGTCCTCAATGCCGGGGCCATCGCCGCGGTGGAAAGCTCGCCCTACCATGGCGACCTCTCCGAGGTGGTCATACCCGTCACCTTCATCTTCAACATCCGGGTCGACTTCTCCTTCTGGGGCTATGCCATAACCCAGGTGGTCTTACTGGTGGTCCGCTCCTTCTTCATCTTCTGGACCTTCTTTTTGACCAACATCATCGGAATGCGGATCATGGTGGCCCTGCGTCGGGACACCTTCAGGAAGATCCAAGAGCTATCCTTCTCCTATTTCGACAAGACCTCCTCGGGCTGGCTGGTAGCAAGGATGAACAATGACACCTCCTCCTTGGGCGATGTCCTAGGCTGGGGCGTGGTCCGCATCATGTGGTCGTTAGGCAATTTCCTATTCACCCTCGTCACCATGTTCACCGTAAACTGGATCTATTCGCTCATCATATTCGCTTCCATTCCCCTGCTTCTAATCGTCCTGCCCTTCTTCCAGAAGGCCCAGCTAAAACGCCATAGGATCGCCCGAAACGCCTATTCCGACTACGTGAGGTGGCTGGCCGAGAGCATCGACGGGGCCAAGACCATCAAAAGCCTGGGCATCGAAAACGAAGTCGACCAGGAAGCCGACGAGATAACCACCGAAATCCGCAACAAGCGCTTCTACGCCATGAGGCTGGACGCCTACTTCCAGCCCTTCGTAAGCTTCCTATCCTCCGCCGTCACCTGCATCATCCTGGTCTATGGCTTGGTCTATGACCAAAGGGAGGCGGCCGCCATCACCGCCACCTTGGTGCTATTCATCTCCTTTGCCACCAACATCTACTCCCCCATCCAGTCCTTAGCCGAGATCTTCGGGGAATTCCTCTCCGCCCAGGCCGGGGCCGAGAAGATCATGCAGATCCTCGATGCCGTCCCCGAAATCCAGGATAGTCAGGAAGTCGTCGCCAAATACGGGACCCTCTTCGACGAGAAGGCCCCGGCCTTCAAAGAAGATATAGAAGGCCATATCAGCTTCGAGAAAGTCAGCTTCTCCTACATCAAGGGGGTCGAGGTCCTGCATCCCCTGGATCTTGATGTCCCTAGCGGCACCTCCCTGGCCGTGGTCGGCCATACCGGTTCGGGCAAGACCACCTTGGTCAACCTCCTCTGCCGCTTCTATGAGCCCGACAAGGGTTCGATCAAAATAGACGGCATCGACCTCAAGGACCGCTCGCTTGGCTGGCTGCGCCGCCATATCGGATATGTCCAGCAAAACCCCTTCGTCTTTACCGGAACCTATCTCGATAACATCCGCTACGGTAGACTCGATGCCCCCATAGAAGAGGTCATCAAGGCCGCCAAGACCGTCGGCATCCATGATTTCATCATGTCCCAGAAAGAGGGATACGATACCTTCCTCGAAGACGGGGGCGGCACCCTTAGCCAAGGGCAGAAGCAGCTCATCAGCTTCGCTAGGGCTCTGGTCCGTAATCCCGCCATCTTGATCCTCGATGAGGCCACCTCGAGCATCGATACGGAAACCGAAGCCGAGGTGCAGGCCTCCCTTCTTAAGCTGCTCAAGGGCCGGACCTCCATCGTCATCGCCCATAGGCTATCCACCATCGTCCATAGCGACCGCATCTTGGTCATGCAGGGCGGAAGCATCATCGAAGACGGCAACCACGCTAGCCTCATGAAGCAAAAGGGACATTACTATGAACTATATACAAA
>CASGDR010000008.1 GCA_949300345.1 uncultured bacterium | reverse complement strand
TCCGGACGCAGCGCCTCCTTCTTCATCAACCAGCAACGTTGCCTTGGGGCGACCAACGGCTATATCGAGGAGATGATCTCCGGGCAGAAGGTCATTAAGGTCTTCACCCACGAAAGGCAAAGCAAGGAAGGCTTTGACAAGCTTAACGACGAACTTTGCCTTTATCAGACGAAAGCCCAGCAATTCTCCAATATCCTTGGCCCAATCACCAATAACCTCGGCAACCTCCAATATGTCGTTTTGGCCTTAATTGGCGGGTTGCTCATCGCCTATGGCGCGAGTAACGTCACCCCGGGCGACATCATTTCCTTCCTTGGGTTAGGCCGCTCGTTTGTCATGCCGCTTGGGCAAGTGGCGATGCAGCTTAACCTCTTCATCATGGCCATGGCCGGGGCGGAGCGGATCTTCGAGCTCATCGACGCCAAATCCGAGGTCGATGACGGCTATGTCCAGCTCGTCTATGCCTCCGAGGACAAAGACGGAAACCCGGTCAAAAGCGACGTCCGCACCGGCAAGTGGGCTTGGGAACATCCTCACACAGACGGCAGCCCGACCACCTATACCTGGCTTAAGGGCAAGATAAACATGTATGACGTCGATTTCGCTTACGTCGCCGGCAAAACCGTCCTCCACGACATCACCCTTTATGCCGAGCCGGGGCAGAAAGTCGCCTTCGTCGGCCCGACTGGAGCTGGCAAAACGACCATCACCAACCTTCTAAACCGCTTCTACGACATCGAGGATGGAAAGATTCGCTTCGACGACATCAACATCAACAAAATCAAGAAAGCCGATTTGCGCCGGGCCCTTGGCATGGTCCTCCAAGACACGGCTTTGTTCACCGCGACCGTCAAGGAGAACATCCGCTACGGCAACCCCGAGGCGAGCGATGAGGACGTCATAAAGGCCGCCAAGCTCGCCAACGCCCATAACTTCATCATGATGCTTCCTAACGGCTATGACACCGTCCTTTACGGGGCGGGGGCTGGCTTATCCCAGGGGCAGCGCCAACTCATCTCCATCGCCAGGGCCGCCTGCGCCAATCCGCCGGTTTTGATCCTCGATGAAGCGACCTCCTCCATCGACTCGCGGACCGAGAAGCTCGTCCAGGAGGGGATGGACGCCATCATGAGGGGGAGGACGGTATTCGTCATCGCCCACCGCCTCTCGACCATCCAGAACTCCGACGTCATCATGGTTTTGCAGGATGGCCGGATCATCGAGCGGGGATCCCACGATTCCTTGCTTGAGCAAAAGGGCAAATACTATCAGCTTTATACGGGCGGGCAGGTGAAAGCCGCCAACTGAAAACGGGGTTCGCCCCGTTTTTTTCTTGCCCGCTTGCGTCTATACTTGTGGGGTTTAACAAGGAGAGCGGCATGGAAGATAGGGAAGTCGAAGCCATTTTGCTTAAAGAGGCCAAAAGGCAAAACGAAGGCATTGAGCTGATCGCCTCGGAGAATTACCCCTCCAAGGAGGTCAGGGAGGCCTGCGGGAGCATCGCCATCGCCAAATACGCGGAAGGCTATCCGAAGCGCCGTTACTACGGCGGGTGCGAGAACATCGATGACTTGGAGACGCTTTGCCAGGAAAGGGCGAAGTCGCTTTTCCATTGCGCCTACGCCAACGTCCAGCCCCATTCGGGGTCGCAGGCCAATTTCGCCGCCTACCGGAGTTTGCTTAATCTAGGCGACAAGGTTTTGTCTCTCCAGCTTAACGACGGCGGGCATCTGACCCACGGGTCGCCGGTATCATTCTCCTCCAAGCTTTACGATTTCCGCTTCTACGACCTCGGGGAAGACGGAAGGCTTGATTATATGGAAATACAGAAGCGGCTGGATGAGGAAAACCCCAATCTCTTCCTCGCCGGGTATTCGGCCTATCCATACGAAATCGATTTTAAGAAGATCGCAACCATAATAGAGGAGCACAACAAGCGGAGCCAAACCCATTGCTATTTCATGGTCGATATGGCTCATATCGCTGGGATAATCGCCGCGGGATTGACGCAAAACCCCGTTGAATTTGCCGATATCGTGACTTCCACGACCCATAAGACGCTGCGCGGGCCTAGAGGCGGGCTTATCCTAAGCAACCGCGAGGATTTGGCAAAGAAAATCGATTCGGCCATCTTCCCCTATAGCCAAGGCGGGCCGCTGGAAAACGTCATCGCCGGTAAGGCCATCGCCTTTAGGGAAGCCGCGATGGAGGGTTTTGCCGATTACATGCGAAATGTCTTGGCCAACACCAAGGCGTGCAACGACGAGCTCGCTAGGCTGGGGGCCAAGGTCTCGGGCACCGAGAACCACCTCTTCCTTCTTAATGTCTTAAAGTCCTTTGGCCTAAACGGGAAGCAAGCCCAGGTTAAGCTTGAGGGCATCGGCGTCACCACCAACAAAAACACCATCCACGGGGAGACGCTTCCGCCTTCTTTGGCTAGCGGCATCCGCATTGGCTTCGCGGCCGCGACCACCAGAGGCTGCACCATTGAGCAGGCTAGGCAAATAGGGCGGATCATCTTTTCCTGCCTTTCCGGGAAAGAAAGCGAGGAAGCGCTTAGGGGGCAGGTTTCCGCCATCGCCTCCTCCTGGAAAGACGTCATGGAGCTATAAGCGCTTCGCTATTGAAAGAAAACGGCGGAAAAGGATAATTGACGGCGATGGTTTTCTTGCTTTGGTTTTTATTACCCGTCGGCTGCTATGCCGTTTACGCGGGCATAGTTTTGGCGATCCGACGATGGAAGGGCCGGGCAAGCTATAAAAAAGAGGATTGGATCGCTCTTTCCCTCGATTTGGCCTCCACCCTTGCCTTGAGTCTGCTTCCGACCATCCTGGTCTATTGCCTTTTCCCGCGGATCAACCTTCTTTCCTTCTCGCCTTTCTACTTATTCGTTTCCTTTCTTTGCCGTTTCAGCAAAATCCACCGGCTTGTTTTAGGAAAAGGGATCGAGAAAAAGGAACTGGGCCGGCGCCGATTGCTTTCCCTTTCTTTGTTCGCCTTGGCCCTTCTTGAGACTTTCGCCTTCAATTTCACCTCCTATTCGAAGGGGGAGGCGCTTCTATGCGAGGGCGACGGCTTCTCCGCCTCCTTGGTGGCCTCCACCAAAACGGAGATACTCGATGAGGGGCTTGAAATTAGCTCAGACGGGATCTTCGTCATCGACAAAGGGGAGGAAAGCTATTCCAACATCGCCTTCGATTTTTCCTCCGCCCCCTCCTCGACCGTAAACGCCAGCTTTGAGTTCTCCGCCGATTTAAGCGAATACTCCGGCGAGGTCGATTACGACTTCAACCCGGCCTATGCCAACTCCAATATCTTCTCCATCCCAAGCGTCTATGGGGGATACCGCTATATCCGGATAAGTATCGACATCAACGACCTACGCGACGTTAACCCATCCAGCCTCCTTTTAACCCGCATCAGCTTCGATCGGCCGACCGAGCTTGGCTTCAACCTCGTCCGGGTCGGGGCGATATCCTTGATAATCGTCTTCTGCTTTTATTTGACGCCGATGGTCAAAAGCTATTCCAAATTCGAAAAAGGCGACCCAAAGAAAGTCTATGTCGGGGTGCTAGCCCTTACTTTCCTGGCTGCGGCTGTTTTCATGCTTTTCACCTTAACCGACATCGACCGTTATTATGTTTCCTACCCATTGGACCAAGACACGCTTAACAGCATGTCGAGGTGCAGCATCTACACCCGGCTTTTCGACGCCTTCCAAAAAGGGCGGCTTAGCCTTGACGTCTGGGTCGATCCTTTGCTTGCCGAGCTTGAGAACCCTTGGGACCCGGCGGCTTGGAATAGCGTCGGCGCGAGCGTCCGCTGGGACCATGCCTATTACCAAGGGGCCTATTATTGCTATTACGGCCCGGCCCCGGTCATCCTTTTCAGCTACCCGATATTCTGGCTTTCCGGGTGCCGTTACATCCCGGACATCTTGATACTCCAGGTGTTGCCGACCATCTTCGCCAGCGGGTTCTTCCTTCTTCTGCTTTTTGAGCTTTCCCGCCTCATGAGTGGAAAAATCAATTACCTCGTCGTCTTCTCCTTGTTCGTCTTCGGCTTCTTCACCTCGATGATGATGGCCAACGTCACCTACAAGAAAGGGGGCTATTACGAAGGCATCTACCATGCGCCCATCGCCTGCGCCCTCATGTGCTTCGACCTTTTCATGTTCCTCACCCTTATCGTTTACCGTCGGAAAAAGGGAAGGATGCTTTTCTTCGCCCTTTCCGCCTTAAGCTTCGTCTTGCTCGTCGCCTCTAGGCCCAACCTCATCTTCACCATCCTCCTCGCCGTCCCTTTCTACGTCTCCTTGATCGTGAAGGAGAGGAAGCAAGAGGGCAGGCTTTGGCTTTCCCTTATACCAGGGATATGCATTGTGGTCATCGGGGCGACGCTTCTAGGGGCGTATAACTACCTCCGCTTCGACTCGGTGTTCGAGTTTGGCCAAAGCTATCAGATGAATTACGACCAAACCCAACTTGACTACGCGGTCAACAAGGTATTCCCCTCCTTCCTCCATTTCTTCTGCCAGCCCCTTGCCTTCTATAACGAATTCCCGTTTGTCTCCTGCTCGGTGTTGCGCTTGTCTTTCGACGATTGCCCCTATTTGCAAGGATATGTCGGCATTTTGATGATCCCCTTCTTCCTCTTCCTTTTCCTCTCTGGCTTCGTCTGCGACAAAAAGAGGGAGAAGGAGAAGGCCGCCTTCCTCTTCGTTTTCCCCGTCTTGCTTTTCGTCCTTGGGTTTACGACCTATTCGAAAGCCGGTGTCTGCGCCCGCTACCTGATTGAGTTCTACCACTTCGCGACCATCGCCTCCTCCTGCGTTTTGATGAAGCTGCTTGGTTCGACTAAAGGAAAATCCTCGCAGAAAACCATCGTGTCCGTCGGTTTTGTCTCCTTGGTCGTTTCCTCCTTCATCGGATTGAATCTCCTATTCGATGTCTTCGACGGCTGGTACGTCGGGGACTTGCAGGGTCTCCCCCTATACATCAAGGAGGCGTTTTTCACTCTCAACTGCCTTGGTTGAGCCCGTTTGTATATAATGTGTTGGCCTATGAAACGAATCGCCCTTCTTATCCCTTGCTACAATGAGGAAAAGACCATCGCCCAGGTGCTAGAGGATGCCAAAAAGAACATCCCGGAGGCCGAGGTTTACGTTTTTGACAACAACTCGACCGACTCTAGCGCCGAGATCGCCTCTTCCTACGGGGTCAACGTCATCCCGGTGAAGGAGCAGGGCAAGGGAAACGTCGTCAAGGCGATGTTTTCCTCCGTCCAGGCCGATTGCTACATCATGATCGACGCCGATGCGACCTATGAGCTTTCCGATGCCAAGGCGTTGGTTGATGACGTCCTCGAAAACGGGGTCGACATGGCCCTCGCCGACCGGCTTTCCGGCGATTATTTTCAAAAGAACAAGCGCCCCTTCCACAATTTTGGCAACTCGCTTGTCCGCTTCCTCGTCAATTTGCTTTTCGGCGGCAAGATAAGCGACGCCATGACCGGCTTTAGGGCCTTCTCGCCGCGTTTTGCCTCCTCTTTCGTCCCAAAAACCGCCGGATTCCAAATCGAGACCGAGATGGATATATTCGCCTTAACCAACGGCTATACCATCTCCTCCCATAAATGCCAATACAAAGACCGCCCCGAGGATTCTCCTTCAAAGCTCAACACCTACAAAGACGGGATGAGGGTTCTTTGGCTCATCCTTTCCTCATTTTTCCTTCTTAAGCCCTTCCAGGCCTTTGGGCTTTGCTCGCTCCCCTTTATCGTTTTAGGCGCCATCTTGGGCATCTTCCCCTTCATTCAGGCCACCAACCCCAACCTTTACGATTCGGTCAATCTCGGGCTCGGCTATTCAAGCCTTGTTTTGCTTATCGTCGGCATCCTCCTATTCCTTATAGGCTTCGCATTGCGTTTGATTAAAGGCCGAAAGTGATTTCCAACCCCAGGAAGTTATAAACTTCCCACTTCCTTTGCTTTTGCCTAGAAGGTAGTATTATGCCGCGCTTAAAAAGAAAGAGGAAAGCGAAGGGTTTAGCCTCGGAGGAACGTATGGAAGAAAAACTCACCGATCAGGAGCAAGTGCGCTTCGACAAGCTTGCCAAATATCGCGAATTGGGGGTCGACCCATTCGGGAAAAAGTACGATTTCAAAGATCAAATCGCCTCTTTGAGGGAAAACTACGCCGACATGTCGGCTGAGCAACTGGAAGAAAAGGCGATTGGCTGCAAAGTCGCCGGCCGCCTTATGGCCATCAGAAGGATGGGCAAGGCGAGCTTCGTCAACATCAAAGACGAATATGGCTCCATCCAAGCCTGGATCGGCATCAACGTCGTCGGGGAACATGATTACGCCGTTTTCAAACTCGCCGACCTTGGCGACATCGTCGGGGTCGAGGGAACCCTCATGAAGTCGCGCACCGGCGAGCTCACCATCCACGTCGAGCATTACACCCACATCGCCAAATGCCTTAAGCCATTGCCCGAGAAGTTCCACGGGCTCACCGACACCGAGGACCGTTATCGGCACCGCTATGTCGACATGATCGTCAACGACGACTCGCGCAAAATCGCCTTGCTCCGCCCAGCCATCATCAAGGAGATCAGGCGTTATTGCGACCAAGAGGGCTTCGTCGAGGTTGAGACCCCCGTCCTTTCCCCGATCGCCGGTGGGGCCGCCGCCCGTCCTTTCATCACCCACCACAACGCCCTCGACAAGGATTTCTACCTTCGCATCGCCACCGAGCTGAACCTCAAAAAGGCGATGATCGGCGGCATCGACCGGGTTTACGAGATCGGGCGGATATTCCGCAACGAGGGCATCGACACCCGGCATAACCCGGAGTTCACGACCATCGAGCTTTACCAAGCCTATGGCGACTTGCAGGATATGCGGCGCTGGGTCGAAGGCGTGTTCAAATCGATCGCCGAGAAAGTCGTCGGCAGCGACATCGTCAAGTGGGGCGACCTGGAGATCGACTTCTCCAAGCCCTTCAAATGGGTTTCGATGTGCGATGCCATCAAGGAGAAGACCGGCATCGACTTCACCAAGCCGATGACCTTCGATGAGGCCGTCGCCTTGGCCAAGGAACACCACGTCGAATTGCAGAAGACCTGGGATTCGGTTGGCTACATCATCCAAGCCTTCTTCGACGAGTTCGTCGAGGATAGCCTGCAGCAGCCGACCTTCATCCACACCTACCCGATCGAGGTCAGCCCCTTGACGAAGAAAAGCGACGACCCGCGTTTCGTCGAGCGGTTTGAGTTCTTCATCGGTGGCTACGAATTCGGCAATGCCTACACCGAGCTTAACGACCCCTTCGACCAGAAGGAGCGCTTCGAAGCTCAACTGGCGGCCCGCAACAAAGGGGATGAGGAAGCTAACGACATCGACTTCTCCTTCCTCGACGCGATGCGTTATGGGATGCCACCGGCCGGCGGAATCGGGGTTGGCATCGACCGCCTTTGCATGCTTTTCACCAACACCCAAAACATCCGGGAAGTGCTTCTATTCCCGACCATGAAAGACGAAGGCAAGTAAATAAGAGGAAAGCCAAGGTATTCGCGCCTTGGCTTTTTTTCGTGTCGCTTTTGCGGGCTTTTCACAATTTTGTGATTTTTAGCAAAACAAAGCCTATTTGATACTCGACGGAGGTGAATAGCGGAAGGCCAAAGCCCTAAGAAGCGAAAAAGGTTGCCCAACCCTTCTTACCCCATTATAATGGGGTCCGCCCTTTTGAAGGGAAGGGCAATACACGCTTCTATGGTCGCATGGCTTCCCAGCCAAGGCGATCCGTAGTCCGAAACTAGGAGGTGCTAATAATGGGAAAGTACGAGATCATGTACATCCTCTCCGCCGGGCTCGATGATGCAGCCCGCAACGCCGAGATGGAAAAGGTCCACGGCATTCTGACCGCCAACAAAGGCGTCATCAGGAATGTCAATGCCTGGGGCATGCGTGACTTCGCTTATCCGATCAAAAAGCAAACCAAGGGTTTCTATGTCGTCCTCAAAGTCATGGCGACCCCGGAATGCCTTAAAGAATTCGATCGGCTTTGCAAGCTCGACAGCCAAGTCATCCGTTTCCTCATCACCGTCGACAAAGACTAAGTCACACGACTAACAAGAAGGAGGAAAACATCAATGGTCAATTGCGTCGTTCTCGTGGGACATCTCGGAGCTGATGCTCAGTCCCAAACCTTGCCTAGCGGCAGCCAAAAGGCGTCCTTCCGCCTCGCGGTCGACGACAGGAGGCGCTCCCCCACCGGGGAACGCATCACCCAAACCTACTGGTTCAATGTCTCGGTCTTCGGAAAACAGGCCGAAAGCATTCTCCGGTACGGCAAGAAAGGCAAGAAGCTGGCTATCATCGGAAGGCTCGTGAGCAATAAATACACCCGCCGCACCGACAACGTCGAAGTCACCGCTTACGAGATCATCGCCAACCAAGTCGAGTTCCTCTCGCCGAGGGATAGCGAAGACGCCTCAGATAGCGGCTATATGCCGGATGAGCCCGCCGCCGATTCGGTCTTGGGCGACAAAAACAACGCCAAGCAAGACGATTACAGCGACGTCCTCGAAGGCGATCTCCCCTTCTGACATTGCAAGAAAGAAAGGACCTAAACAATGGCTTATAAGAAAATCCGTTCGCGCCGGAAGGTCTGCTACTTCAAGAAGAACCACATCAAGTACATCGATTACAAAGACGTGGAAACCCTCTCGAAGTTCATCTCGCCCGATGGAAAGATCACTCCGCGCTCGATGACCGGCACCAGCGCCAAGTATCAGCGTCAGCTCGCCACCGCGATCAAGAACGCCCGGTACATGGGGCTGCTCACCCAAGTTAAGTAAACGGCAAAAACCGATGTAGTTTCCCGGGCTCGATTGCCCCGGAAATCACAACAACAACCGTCATCCATGGGCCTCCTCGGCGAGGCCTTTTTCTTATTCCTTGGCGAATTCAAAAACGCTTCCCAGGCAAGCCCGGATCGCTTCGTGGAGAGCCCAGATAAGTAAGATGCGGACTGCGTTTTCCCGTCGCCCGGTTGCCTGGGCATGGGCAAGGGATATTTTGGAAAAGTCGTTCGCGGTTTTATGGAAACGCGGCATGATCGCCCCAGAAGGGAGAAGATTGTAGTTTCGGGGACGGATGGGTCCGTGGGCGACAGTAAAAAGATGCGACCCTCGATGGGTCGTTTTCTTTTCCCTACACCCCAAAAGGGTTTAAGGAAACGCGCCCAATCGCGTTATAATGCGCTCACATGAGAAAAGCGATTCATTACGTTAGGAATATCTCCCTGATCATCACTGGACTGGAAATCATCCTCCTGGTGCTGGGCTTTGTTTTCTATTCCCTGAACCTCTACGGTGTGGCCGATTACGTAAGCGGGGAATACATCGTCGTGGCTGCGGCCATCCTCGTCGTCATCAACTTCGTCGTCTATTGGATGTGCGTGACCTCCCTTGAAAAGGCCAGGCTCCGCAATGACTTAGAAACCGCTACGCTGGTGGGCTCCGACGTCCAAGAAGCCTATGCCTTTGGCAAGATCGGCCTTATCGTCGTCGACGAGAGCAATGTCATACTTTGGACCAACAACCTCTTCAAGGAACTCAAGGTCGACCTCATCGATACCCCGATCGGCCACCTTTCGAAGAACCTCGATTCCATGACCAAGGGTTCGGCCGCTACCGCGGAGGACAAGGTCACCTTCAAAGACCGCATCTACGCGGTCAAATACATCTCCTCGCCCCGCCTTTTCATCTTCCATGACATCACCGCTTACGAGAATGCCCTCTCCTACAATAAGGAACAGGGACTTTGCCTTGGGGTCATCAACATCGATAACTATGACGATAGGGCCGGCGACGAAGAAGACGCCAACGACACCTTGGCCAAGGTGAGGGCTACCATTGCCGACTATTTCCGCGAAAAGAATGTCCTTTTGCGTAGGGTTTCGGCCGATTCGTATTTCGCGGTCTGCAATTACAAGTCGCTTCAATCCATGAAAAAGGACTGCTTCGCAGTCCTAGAAAAGGTTCGCTCCATCCAGGTGGGCCCGGAAGCCCCCTTCACTTTGTCCATCGGCTTCGCCCACGGCTTCCCCGACTCCATCAGGCTCAACGAAATGGTGACCAATGCCCTCGACGTGGCCTTGTCCAGAGGCGGCGACCAGGTCTGTGTTTCCACCTATGGGGCCGAATTGGAATTCTTCGGCGGCAAGACCGTGACCCAAGAGACCACTTCCAGGGTAAAGGTCCGCACCTTCGCCGACGCTTTCCTCAAGCTTGTCAGCGACGCTTCGGAAGTCTATGTCATGGGCCATGCCGAAATGGACATGGACGCCCTAGGCGCCTGCCTTGGGGTCAGGGCCATCTGCGAATATGCCCAGAAGTCCTGCCACATCGTCTATTCGCCCAAGCTTGCCGAACGCAAGACCCGCATCGCCTTCCAGGAAGCCTTTTCGAAAGACGCCTACGATGCCCTCACCATCGATCCTGACGAAGCCCTCGCATCCATCAAGAAGAACACCCTGCTTGTCGTCGTCGACGTTTCCCGTCCTTCGATGGTCCTATCCCGCGCCGTCTTGCAGAAGGCCAGCAAGGTCATCGTCATCGACCACCATAGGAGGGCGGAGGAATACATCGACTCCCCCATTGCCGCTTTGGTCGATCCCTCGGCCTCCTCGGCCTCGGAAATCCTCGTGGAAATGATCAGGTATGCGACCGCCAACCCGAGGATCGAAATCAGGCAGTCCTATGCGACCCTGATGCTCTCCGGCATCTTCCTAGACACCAACTTCTTCAAGAACAAGACCACCGGCATGAAGGCCTTTGAGGCTGCCGAAATCCTCAAATCATATGGGGCCGACAACTCCCTTGCCGACGATTATCTGAAAGACGAATATGAGGAATATTCCCTCATCACCAAAATCATCTCCACGATGGAAACCCCATACTATGGGGTGGTCTACTGCGTCTCCGACGAAAAGGACATCGTAGAGAGATCGACCCTGGCCAAAGTGGCCAACCAGGTCATGCAGCTCAAAGGCATCAACGCGGTCTTCGTAATCGGCAAGACCGAGGAAAAACTCATCCGGCTATCCGCTAGAAGCGACGGATCGATCAATGTCCAGCTTCTATGCGAGAAGATGGGTGGCGGCGGACACTTCTCCTCGGCTGCGGCCGTCTTCATTGGACAGCCTCTTAGCAAGGTAATTGCCACCTTTAAGGAGACCTTGGACGAATTCCTGGATACCGCAAGGAACGACAACCGGAAGGAAGGAGAAAACAAATGAAAGTGATATTGCTTGCCGACGTCAAGAAAGTCGGCCGTAAAGGCGAGACCATCGAGGTCTCCAGCGGATATGCGACCAATTATCTGATTCCCCGGAAGCTGGCCATGCTTTCCACCGAAGCCAACCAGAACAAACTAGCCAAGGACAATGCCGCCGAAGAAGCTAGGCAAAAAGCCCTAAAGGCCGAGGCTGAAGAAGCGGCCGACAAGCTTAGGGGCGTCAGCGTCGAATTCAAAGCCAAGGTCGGCTCCGATGGCCGGATGTTCGGTTCCATCTCCCCCAAGCAGATCGAAGACGAATGCTTCAAGCAGCACGGCATTAAGATCGATAAACGCAAATTCATCGATAAGTACCCCGCCAACGCCATCGGATATACCCGGCTGAAGATCGAACTCTACAAAGGTTCCGAAGGCGAGGTCATCGGGACGGTTTCCGTCCACATCTCGGAGGACAAATAATGCCCAAGAGTCAGTTTCCCAGCAATCTGGATGCCGAAAAGACGGTGCTTGGCTCCATCCTTCTAGACGAAGGAGCGGCCGCCACGGCGCTCGGTTCTTTGACCGAGAACTCCTTTTCGGGTGCCGATGAAAGGAACGTGCTGATCTTCAGGGCCATGAAGGAACTCTCCAGCCGCAAGGAAAAGATCGATGCGGTAACCCTTATCTCCACCTTGGAAAACATGCACCTGCTCGAATCCTCCGGCGGGGCTGACTATGTCAAAGAACTAATCGATTCGGTCGTCGACCCCTCTTTTGCCGATACCTATATCCGGACCGTTAACGATACGGCCATCCTTAGGGATTATCTCAAGAAGATGAATTCCATCATCAGGGACTACCAGAAGAACGGGACCGGGGACATCGGGGAATTCCTCTCGGTTGCCAACTCCGACCTCACCCATATCGCCGAGGGCCGCTCGGTCGGTGATTTCAAATCGGCCGCGGTGGTTTCCAAGATCGTGGAAAAGAACATCAATGACGTCTCCGCCAGAAGAAACGACAAGCGCCTGACCGGCGTGGACACCGGCTATACCCGCCTCAATGACATCACCCATGGTTGGCAGAAGCAAAACCTCATCATCTTGGCGGCCAGAACCGCGATGGGAAAGACGGCTTTTGCGCTGAATTTGGCCCTCAATGCCGCCGTAAATGAAAAGAAGACCGTGGCCTTCTTCTCTTTGGAAATGTCCTCGGAGATGATCATGAAGAGGCTACTGGCCTCGGTGGCTAGGGTCAGCAACGACCACATCGCTACCGGAAACCTCAACGAGACCGAGAAACTGAAGATTACCCAAGGGCTACTAACCCTTTCGAAGACCAACCTTTATTTCGACGATACCCCCAACTGCAAGCTGGGCGATTTGCTTTCCAAATCCCGCAAGCTCAGGAAAGCCCATCCCGATCTCTGCCTCATCGTCATCGACTATCTGACCCTGATTTCGGTCGAAGGAAAATTCAATTCCGATGCCGAGAAGATCGGCGAGATTACCAAGAGCCTGAAGGAATTGGCCCGTACTTTGAACGTGCCCATCATCTGCTTGGCCCAGATCAACCGCGAGGCCGAAGCCAACAAGGAAGCCCGCCCCAAGCTGAGCAATCTCCGTGGCTCGGGCAACATCGAGCAAGACGCCGACCTGGTCATGCTCCTATATAGAAGCGACTATTATGAGGACATCGGCCTCAAAAGCGATCCTTCCGAAGGAATGAGCAAGGACAAGTTCACCAGAAGGATGCAGGAAGAAAGGGCCAACAACATCAAGAAGACCGGCAAGGAAAGTCCCATTTCCATCACTGAGCTAGCCGTGGCCAAAAACAGGAACGGCCAGACCGGCAACGTGACTTTGATGTTCAATAAATCGGAGTCCAGGTTCGATAACCCGGCTCCCGAATTCCTCGAGAAGGTCAACCGGGCCCGCGAGGGCAAGAAAGTCGACGCCGTCGACATCTCTGAATAATGTTCGGCTTCATCAATCTAGGTTCCGGATCCAAAGGCAACGCCACCATCGTATATTCCGACGATGGTGTTTTGCTTATAGACATGGGTTTGACCAAGGCCAAACTCAAGGAAGGCTTGGCCCTTATCAATAAGCAAATCGATGATCTGGACGGGGTATTGGTTACCCACGACCACAACGACCACATCAAAGGCCTTGGCTTTGTATCCCATAAGCCTCTTTACGGGCGCGAAGGCGTGCTTTCATATAGGGAATATACAGAAACTCCCATTGCCGATTTTGCCCCGGTGGAAATCGGCGGCTTCAATGTAACCGTCCTTCCGACTTCCCACGATGCCCCTTCCCCTGGGTGTTACCTGATCGAATACAAAGGCAAGAAGCTTGCCTATGTCACCGATACCGGCAGGCTCAAGAAGCCCGTGCTGGCCATGCTAAGGGACTGCGACTGCTATATCTTTGAGTCCAACTATGACATTTACATGCTGGAACATTCCGGCCGTCCCAAGGTCCTTATCCGCAGGATAGAAGGCACTAAAGGCCATCTAGGCAACATTGAGTCCAGCGAATACCTTCTCAAGTTGATTGGGCCCCACACCAAAAAGGTGTTCTTGGCCCATATATCCGAAGAGTGCAATGACAAAAAGATAGTCCTAGAGCAGCATCGCGGAGCCCTAGAGGGCACCGGGGTAGAGGCCGATGTCCTTTGGCAATGGAAAACCACTAGGTACGAACTATGAGGAAAGTCGAGATACTTGCCGTCGGAGACCTCAAGGACAACTGGCTTAAGGAAGGATGCCAGGAATTTTTGAAAAGACTGGGGATTTATGCGGATATCCGCATCAAGGAACTCAAAGAAGAAAGCATTCCCCAGAAGTCTTCCCCTGCCATTGATGAGAAAATCAAAGAAACCGAGGGGGCCCGCATCATCAAAGAGATATCCCCTACCGATTTCTTGGTCGTTCTTGACCTCGGCCACAAGGAGCCCGATTCGCTAGAACTATCCAAAACCCTTGATGATTGGTTTGTTAGAGGCGGCAGCAAGATAACCTTCGCCATCGGAGGAAGCCTGGGGGTCTCCGAGGATGTAAGAAAAAGGGCCAACGCGTTCTTGACCCTATCCAAACTTACTTTTACCCATAGGATGAGTCGGCTCATCCTGCTTGAAGCCATTTACCGCAGCTTCAGGATCCTAAACGGCGATCCCTATCACAAATAGGAATCGAGGACCCCGGCCTTTACCATGGCTTTGGCCCATCCGTCATGGTCGACGTCATCGGTGACGAAGTCGGCCGCTTCCTTTAGTTCGTTGACCGCATTGCCCATGGCCACGGATATTCCGGTGAACTGGATCATTTCCATATCGTTGAGGCCATCGCCCAGGCTCATGGCGTTTTCAGGCCCTAGGTTATAGTGTTCCAAGACCGCGAGGATGCCCTTGGCCTTATCGGAATCCTTAGGCATGATGTCGACGGCAAATTCATCCCATCTGGCCGCTTTGCAAGTAGCAAGGTGGGGCAGGAACAAGGATTCGTCGAACTCATCGCAGAAGGCAATCATCTGATAGACGGTCCGGTCATAGGGAATCGGGAATTTCCGCGGTTGCGGAAAGCGGGTCCCGTATTTTTCATGGGCTCCGATGACCCTATCGTCGATCATGTTGATATGGCCTTCGGATTCCTCGATGAGGGTCAGACCGAACTTCAGACGATACGAGAATTTGATCATGGCATCGACGACATTGCTGGGGATAGGATACCGATAGATGACCTTCCCGTCGATTATGGCGGCCGCGCCGTTCATGATGATCAGGCCGTCGGGAGTGAAATAGTTGAGGACCCCTGTCTTTCTGACCAGGTAGAAGTTGCGGCCGGAGCAAATGAAAACCTTGATGCCCTTCTCCTGCAGCTTCTTGATGGCCTTCAGGGCGCTTTCGGGGACCGAATGGGTGTTATGGGAAAACAAAGTCCAGTCGATGTCCGTGAACACGATTTTGATTTTCTTTCCTTTGCTTAAATCCATACTCGGGCCCTTTTGCGCTAAAATTTATTTCGATAACTATATGCTTTACCAGGAATTCTCTCAATACAAAGAAGAAAAAAGTCCTTTCGGTGCCTTTGCTAGGACCTATCTTTCCCCAAGCGGGAAGGTGTTTTATGTCGAGCCGGGCTTCCATGTATCCCTCTTGGTGTACAAGGATAGGCTGGAAGAGGATTACCCAAGGCTTTTAAAGGAGATATACCGCCTCATAGAAGAGAGGGGCAGCATGTACTTCTGCTCCAATTCGGAGAATGTGGTATCCCCTCTTGAAGGCTACAGCTACCTAGAGGTGGAAGACATCGCCAATAGGCTGAACATCATCCTGGGAGACGACAACCGCCCCAGCGACTATGGAGACTAAATGAAACTGCTTGTTATCGGACTCGGATACGTGGGGCTGGCCAATGCCTTGGCTTTTTCCGGATACCACGAAGTCGTCGGGCTAGATCCGGATACCTCAAAAATCGAATCCTTGAACAAAGGGATTGCCCCTTTGATGGAAGATGGTTTCCAAAAAGCCCTGGAAGAGCACCCCATTGAAGTGCATTCCTCCTTCGATGAACTAAACGGAAGGGTCTTCGATGCTGCGATACTTTGTCTCCCCACTCCCTCAAAGAACGACGGCTCATGCGATATCTCCTATTTGGTTGATGCGGTGATCGACCTGGAAAACCATGGTATCGGTTATTCCTATCTTGTGCTTCGCTCCACCGCGGTCATGGATACTCCCAAGATCATCGAAGAGAAGGCCAAACGCCCCGGCGTGGTCATTTCCAACCCGGAATTCCTTAGCCAAAGTACCGCCTACGAGGATGAGGTAAATCCCAAGAGAATCGTTATTGGAACCTCAACCAAAGAGGCAGAAAACTTTGCAAAAGCCCTTTATAAACATCAAATCGATAAGGGAATACCCGTAATTTTCACTGACAATGTATCGGCCCAACTGGGCAAATACGCCTCAAATGCCTTCCTAGCTCTTAAAATCAGTTTCATCAATGAGATTTCTCGTTTGGCCGAAGCCACCGGCGGGGATGTTAGGGCCATTTCCAAAATCATGGGGCTTGATCCCCGCATTGCCCCGGCCATGCTCCAAGCTGGGCTAGGCTATGGCGGCGGATGCTTCCCCAAAGACGTTCTGGCCCTTATAGACGAAGGGAAGAAGAGGGGCTTGGATCTGGAGATAGAGAAAGCCTCTGCGAAAACCAATGTCATCCAAAGGCAAAGGTTCCTTGATGCCGTTGTGGAGGCCCTAGGCCCCCAAAGCGGGAAGAAGGTTGCCCTACTGGGTCTCTCTTTCAAGAAAAATACCCCTGATGTCAGACGCTCCTTGAGCATCTTCTTCGCTACGGGTCTATTGAGGCAAGGATTTTCCCTTATTGCCTATGACAATCTCCATGAAGCCAAGAAGGAATTCAATAAGGCCATGCCCATCATCAAAGTGGCCAGCACACTAGATGAAGCCCTTGATGGTGCCGACGCCATCGTCATCCTAAACGATGACCCCAAGTGGAGCGATCTTACCCAAAATCAGCTACTAGGAAAAATGAAAGGCCGCCATATATTTGACGGCCGCAACATGCTGGATAAGAAGGATTTCCCCGAATTCATATTCCGGGGAATCGGATATTAAACTCCCGGCTTGAGGTTCTTCAAGGTGAGCCAGACGGTCCTGACGCCTAATAGGGCCACGAAGAATAGAATCGCATAAGTCGGTAGGAAGAAACCTAGGATCATGCCGAGCAAACCTGGAGTAAAGGCCAGCCAATAGGCAATCTTTTGGGTTTCCCAGAAGGTGTAGATCTTGAAGGGATTGTTCTTGCCGCGGGTCATGACGAAGATCATGAGGCCCATGAAGAAGAGCATGGCCACAAAAACGGCCGCGGAAATTCCGGATTGGGTCGCTGCCGTGGTAAGGGCGGTTGAAGAATAAGTCTGGGAGAACAGACCCTTCCAGATTTCGATGGATTCGTTGTAGTACTCATCCCAGTTGCTGTCCCTGGTTGAAATCGGATAGGACCTATCGCTCATGTCGAGCTTTTTGGTAGCAAAGCTAGCTATATCGGTTCCTACCGGAGTGTTTTTGTAATCCCCATAGACGCTCATTCTGGAGCCACTGGTATAGGATCCGCCGGAGTTGGGCCTTACATCGATGTAGAAGCAGGTATCGGTGATGAACATCGTGGTGGCGGTGTATTCTTCGCTGGACAAGACGCTGCTCCTTTTGGAGGTCAGATCAGAGCTTGAAATGTCGCCATAGTAATAACAACGGAAGTAAAGGGTTTGGGTTCCGTCTTCCTTCACGGCATTGACATCGAAATAAGGATCGCCGACATCGGAGTATATGTCATTGAAGTTGGTGACCAAGTAATGTTCCTGGTTTTCTCCCCTTTCGTTGACCACCATGGAGAGACCGCTGGCATTGGCTTCTTCCTGAAAGGCAATCAAGGAATTATCCAAGCCATAGGTAGTCGAATTGAGAATGGTCGAACCGTCGACGGTGAAATAGGTAACCGCAATCGGAATCCAAGCTAGGACGACGGCCAGTAGGCCGAAGATGATTGCGAAATACCAGGGACGCTCCCTGCCGCCCATGATACAGGCGTCATTGGAGATCAGTTGAGCGAAGGATAGTTTGATTGTTTCTTTAGTACGGGGTTTAAGGGACATGTCTTTTTCCTGAAGCAAGCAAAACACTACTACAAATAGCGCCGTTAAGCAAAACCCAATCTATAAGATTGAGCCTCCAATCTGCCTAAATACCGCAAAACCCCCTCCCATTTGGCGAAATTGCATGGTTTTTAGTTATAATTCGAATGAGGTACGACCATGAAGGAAACGAAATTCGAAACACTTAAGGACAACGCTTTTGATTTGATTGGCAATGATTGGATGCTCATAAGTGCCGGGAATGAGAAAGGCTTCAATACCATGACTGCTTCCTGGGGGCATTTTGGATCGCTATGGGGCCATGGAGGCGGTAGGCCCACTGCAATCGCATATATCCGTCCTTCGCGATACACCAAGG
Source organism: uncultured bacterium (assembly GCA_949300345.1). Classification (GTDB taxonomy): domain Bacteria; phylum Bacillota_I; class Bacilli_A; order RFN20; family CAG-826; genus UBA4951. The sequence goes on along the minus strand of CASGDR010000008.1, from coordinate 210,457 downwards.
AATTCGTTGACCGCGAAGATGTCTTTACGCTTTCCTTCTTCAGCAAAGACCACAAGAAAGCCCTCGCCTATCTGGGTACCCATTCTGGCAGAGATGAAAACAAGGTCTCAAAAGTAGGCTTTACCCCGATCTTCCATGACGGGACCGTATCGTTCAAAGAAGCCAAGCTCGTTTTGGTCTGTAAGAAACTTTATGTGGGCAAAATCGAAGAAGACGGTTTCATTGATAAATCAATCATCGATGACTGCTATCCCATAAGGGACTATCACACCTTCTATATCGGCGAAATCATCAAAACCTACCAAGAAGACTGACCTTTCTTAAGAAAGACCGATGTTTTCCTTCCATCTTCTTTTTGGTTTGCTATCATAAAGCCCCCTCAAGGGGATTGTTCTGGGGTCGTTCCGGTTTTGACGGGGGACGGCTTGGCCTTGGCTGCAGTGGAGTGGCGATCCTTAACGCCAAACCACAATAACTGGCAACAGCTATTTCTATGGGAACCACGCTCAGCGTGCTTCCTACGCTTGCGCTTAATTAACTAAGCAACCCATGGTTCCGCTCCGTCAGTAGTGAGCGGGCAGCGCGTCTATCCACCATTTGTGGCTTATGGTGGCGTGGCGTAATACAAAGCCAATAGGCATGCAGGCGTGGTTCGACCTGCTTGATGAAAACCAAGAACCTGGGATTAGGGGTCTTGACCGGACCTTCCCCCTGATCTGAGATAGGGTCTGGCCTAAACTGTAGACGCCTTGGTTGGGTTTCCTTCGGACAGGGGTTCGATTCCCCTCGGCTCCACCAGAAGCCAATATGAGGGGGCTAATCCCCTCTTTTTTTGTTTTTGCAGACGTATTTGCTAGAAATCTGGGGTTTTGCCCATGGCAAGGCTCATTTGGTCAAGTTCCGTGATGGTTAGCCCATTGGACTTGGCCGTTTTCAACCACCCCTTTTTGACCGTTTTATATATCCTGTTGGTGATTTGCTCCGCCTCTAGTTTGGTCAAATAGAAGGCTTTGTGGTCTTCAATGGCGTTTTTATAGGACAAAGAATTGGTTTTTTGGCCCACCTTGAGTGTGAGATTGTACCCAAATGGGGAAGAAACAACATCAAACAAAGGAGCCAAAGTCCACCCGTATTTATTTAGTAGAAACGCATGATTACCAAAATGGTCATCAGTATTTGAAACCGCAATATTAAAAATTAATCTTTTGAATAATTCTTTTAAATCTGATTTCGGAGATGATCCATATGCTTTTAAAAACGATGCCATATCGTCATATGAGGCAGTATCATCCCCATACCCCTTGCCTGTGGCTGTGAGTGCTGAGATACATGGGATTCTTTCCCGGGATGGACTACGATCAAAGCGTCTAACTCCCAATATCTCCCCTTCTGTAGTAGAAAAGAGCACTTTATATTCTTCTACTTTCAGTCCACATAGTTTAGCTAGGTCCAAACATGTTTTTTCCCAGGCTCCAACATTCCATTCGTCATTGCCTCCTGGGAACTTCGCAATCCATTCGCTTCCATCTTCATCTAGGTAACCAACTTTGGGCCTCATCCCAGCCAAAGGCGATGAAAAATCATGCAATTTTAGTTTTGATACTGGCAAAACCTTTGTATTTCTATCAATTTTGATAATTGAATCAGCAATTTCATTAAGATAGGAAATCCCTTGTATTTCGTATTCAGATAAACCCACCAACAATTCATTGGTTGGGTCGTTTATTGAAAGGCAACCCATGGTCATGGCCTGATTGTTCAAAATTGATCTTTCTATTACGGCTGGTAGATAAATTGGTTGTTTGATTGATTTGGTGAGGCCATTTCCCCAACCCTTGGGTCCAATATCTAATAGAAAAGAGAATGCACCGTTAGCAGTTGTTGCGTATTGTCTTTCAGGAACAGGTTCAATGTCCTTATCGAACAACACTTTTTCTCTTTTAGACAAAAGGTAATCAAGGTCATATTGAAAATACATAGGCCCGTTATCAGGGAGATACAGAGTTCCTAATTTTAATGATTTGCCATTCGATATTAAAGCAACTAAATCAAGTTTGACCCTATTCATTTATTTAGTTTTTCTTATCCTTTTCGGAATTTGAATTTCATTATCCTCTGCAAGCCTATCAAACGCTTCATCCTTAGCTATATTCAGCAAATCTTTTTCTAAGTCTCCTAGCGCATGCAACACTGCGGCGTAAGCACCAATTGAAACCGACGAGGATCCCTTTTCTATTTTATTTAATGTGGACCTACTAATATTTGCTCTTTCCGACACCAGGTCTGCAGGCAGCCTTCTCCTGAGCCTTGCAAGCTTTATTTGACGTCCCATCTGGGCTAAAACGCCTTTGGTTTCATAATCTACAAACGAGTCTTTTTTCATACTGATATGGTGCATAAAATAAACATTAACTTCAATAAAAAGCAACTTTAGATACATAAACTTTTAATAGATCGCTATCAAACACGGGTTTCACAAATATATTCAAATTACTGTTTTGATTTTGTCGATCATCAGACTTCTTGTCTCTAGTAGTGTATAAGTGTGGCTTCGAAATTTAATAAAGAGCAAAAGTTAGTTCTTTTGAAGGCTAGATCGAGACCTTTTCGAGTCCCTCAGGAACCAGAAAAAAAGAAGTGACAGCGGCCAAGATAACGAGAATTAGAATCAACCGATCCTTTTGATACCTCCATTCACCAAAAAGCAAATTTTGGCGATTATTGTGGTGTTGTTAACAAAAAGCCCCAAAGTAACGGGGCAATTTGCCTACCAACCGGTAGAATTCCAATAATTTGGGACCTTTTTCGCGGTTTTCTAATGATCTATATGTTTATCTCAACCTAAACTTTTGGACAGAAAAGAATGATGATTTACCCATGTGTCGATAGCATCTGATTTTTTTCCACAATTTTCATTTAATATCAAAAAACCAATATTGATTTATCCACTCTGAATGTAACCGCTTACAAACGATTTTCGAATATTGGTAATAGAAAATTCGTATACTCCTAGATTTCATCGATAATGCACGGCCGTAAGCGTAGATTTTTATATATACAAAAATCTTGGGTGCAATACCTAAATTTCTTTGTGTAAGCGCTTACAGGATTTGTATCATTGCTTTGCAAAAGGAGTTAGACGATGGCGTTCGAAAACGATGCGGCTTCCTACATGGAACTTTCCCTCCATGAATCCGGTAGGGAAACTTGTCGCAAGGACAAGGAATTTACCTTCACCCCGAAGGAATATCACCTTTTCCACTATGTGACTGTTGGCCGTGGCATTTTCGAAATGAACGGAACGGTCTATAAGATCCGCAAGGGGATGATCTTCTATATACCCCCGGGCGCGCGACCTTATTACTATCCTGATCCCGCTGAACCCTGGACCTACGAATGGTTTGGTTTCAATGGCATCAAGGCCGAATCCTTCCTGAAACTCTCCGGCATTTCCGAACAGCATCCGGTCTATGACGATGTGAACATGGATCTGAAGCCCTTCTTTGATGCCATTTCTACCGAGTATGCCGAAACCGGCTCGTTGAACCTCTTTTGCCTAGGGCAAGCCTACAGCCTTTTCGGACGTCTGTTTGCCGAGGCTGTCGGACCTAGCCTCAATATCAGGGAAGCCCACCTGCAGTCGGCCAAGGAATACATCCACAACAACTACAAATTCAGGGTGACTGTGGAAGAAGTGGCCAGCAACGTCGGCATTTCCCCCAATTACCTCGCGTCCCTTTTCAAGGAATACGAGAACTCCAATACCAAGGCCTATCTTACCCAAGTACGGATGGAAAAGGCCGCTGAGCTGCTGCGGCTTGGCAATTACCCCATCAAAGACGTGGCCGCTTTGGTCGGCTACAAGAACCAACTGCATTTTTCGGGAGAGTTCCGGAAGTACTACGGAATGTCCCCGACAAGTTTCCAAAGCAAAGAGAAAGGAAAGGAAAACCTATGAAAAAGAACCTTCTGCTTTTAGGTGCTATCGTCATTCCCGGACTAGTCCTAGCCGGTTGCGGAGACGGTGAGAGTACCTCGACTGACACTAGCTGGCGTTTTGATTACGATAACACCTCCTGGACCCCGACCATTGGCTCAAAAACGAACGATGAATCCTATGATTACGATTCGCTGATGGTCAATCCCATCACCAACGAGCTCCGCGAGGACTTCGCCTATGGCGTGGACGCTTCAATGGTGTCCCAGGTCGAGGAATGCGGAGGCGTCTACTATAACGAAAACGGACAGGAACAGGATGTCTTCCAGATCCTTGCCGATGGGGGAGTCAACTTCTTCCGCGTCAGGCTATGGAACAATCCCTCCGGAACCCGCGGCCGCACCTATGGCGGCGGCAACAACGACCTGACGCGTGACATCGAGATGATGAAGCGTGCCCAAGCCGTGGGCATGAATATCTGCCTCGACTTCCATTATTCCGATTTCTGGGCCGACCCCGACAAGCAGCAATTGCCCGAGGACTGGCGCAATCTTGGAAAAGATGAGATTGCCGACGCCATCAAGGAATTCACCGTCGATTCCCTCAATACCTGCAAGGAAGAAGGGCTAGACATCGACGCCGTCCAGATCGGCAACGAAATCAATAACGGCATGGCCGGCGACTACGGCGCCATCGACTGGTCTGACCTGGATACCTCCTTCGAATACATCGCCGAGCTCATCCAAGCCGGCATCGACGGGGCCAAATCGGTCTATCCCAACACCAAGACCATCGTCCACCTCGCCAACGGCACCAACACCGAAGAGTTCAAGACCTACTTCGGTTATCTCGATCAGTATGGCGTCAACTATGACATCGTCGGTGCTTCCTATTACCCCCGCGTCTCTGGCAACCTCGAGAAACTGCAGGAAAACCTCGACACCATTTCCGCTGAAACCGGCCGTCCGGTCATGGTGGTGGAGACCTCTTGGGGCTTTACCAACGAATGGAACGAATATACCGACAACACCCACTCTGCCTCCGATGAGGACAAAGGCGGCTACCTGACCTCCATCCAGGCCCAGGCCACCTCGCTCCGCGACATCATGGACGTCATCTCCAAAGTTCCTTCCCAAATGGGCATCGGTTGCTTCTGGTGGGAACCCGGATGGCTACCCGTCGAGGGTGCCGGATGGGCCACCAAATACGGCCAGTCCTATGCCGACCATGGCACCATCAGCTATTCCACCCAGTACGAAGACGGACTAGCCACCTGGCCCAACCAGGCCTGGTTCTCCTACACCGGAAAAGCCCTTCCTACCTATAACCTCTATAACATTATCAAAGAAGGCGGCGCCAATAAGACCACCGAAGTCTCCTTGGAGGCCAGGGCTACCGAATATGAAGCCACCATCAACCTGGCCGCTTCCGAAACCCTGCCGGAAACCGGTTCTGTCGTCACCAACCTCGATGCCATCCGCGAAGCCCCGGTCGTCTGGGACGAAGGAGAAGCCGCGGCCTGCGCCACTGTCGGTACCCATACCGTACACGGCGTGCTCGATGGCAAATACGATGTCGTCCTAACGGCCGAATGCATTGAGAACTTCATCGTCGATCCGGGCTTTGAAAACCAAGGCGATACCGATGTCCTGAAGGATCCTTGGTACATCCGTTCTCTCAACCCGGAAGGGGAGAAGATCGTCAAGCTCGATAGGAAGTCCGATACCCGCACCGGCACTACTGACCTCAACTGGTATTACTCTGCTAGTGATTATTCCTTCGACTTCTACCAGACCATCGAAGCCGTGGAAGAGGGCACCTATGAGCTATCCACTTGGCTATTAGCACCCGATCAAAGCGAATTCAGCCAGACCTTGGTCCTGTACATCACCGTCAACGGAACCACTACCGAAAAGGACATCTCTAGCCTCTGCACCGGATGGTCCAACTGGTATCAGGAAGCCATCATCGACGGAATCGAAATCCCCGAAGGTGCGACCGTTGAAGTCGGCATCAAGGGCACCTGCTCAGCCCGTGCCTGGGGCCACAACGACGACTGGAGCCTAGTCAGAATATGAACAAACCCTTTGTATTAACCCTCATCCACCGGATCGAACTGAATCCGGAATACTCCCAAAAGACCACCGGACAAGGCGGAAAGGAAGATAGTTTCACTTCCGCCTTGGAATCCGAGTCCTTGGAAATCTTCCTCACGCAGCAGCGTCTGGCCCACGAACAAGGACTGAAGACCACCATCCAGATCACCTACGCCTCGCTTCTTAACGATGAATGCGTGGCATTGGCCAAGAAGCACCACGAGGAATTCGGAGACGAAATCTCCCTTTCCCTGCTTGGCCTACCTTGCCCTGACTTCCAGAAGAAGTACAAGACCAAGGACTTCTGCATCTGGATGTTCTCCGAAGAGGACAAGCGCTCGATCATCGACGATGTCTTCAATCTCTTCAAAGAGAAGTTCGGGCATTATCCCGAATCCACCGGCAGCTACTTCCTCGACGCTTACTGCCTCAACTACATCCACGAGAAGTATCCCAACGTCAAATGCGCGGTAGCTACCTGCTTCGAAGAAGGCCCCAAGGCCTACCACACCACCAACAATTCCTGGTACACCTTCATGGACGGCGGACCCTGGAATCCCTGGGTGGCTTCCAAGGTCAATAGCCATATCCCGGCCCGCGACAAGGATGATGACTGCGGCATCGTTTGCATTCCCCACCTCAGCCGCGACCCGATGGCCTGCTTCGACGGCAACGGTTCCAACTTCGGAACCCACCCCCAGAACGTCCTCCGCGGCATGATCTATGACGAAAACGGAGACATTCCTTATCTCTTCAACATCGTCGACCAATATGCCCACCAGAAAAAGTACAACCGCTTCGGCTACAACATGATGTTCGTAGGCCCGGGCTGGATGAACAAATCCGGCCGCTGGGAAGTGCCATACGAAGGCCTGGTCAAATCCTATGAAGACGCCATGGCCTATTACGGTTTGCTAAAAAGGAAAGGGGAATTGCGGGATTTGACGATGTCGGAATTTGCCGACTTCTACCGTGATGGCCTTGATTACCTCGAGCCGGAACGCTGCCTCTGGAAGGATGTCTTATACGGAAGCAACAAGCAGTACTTCTGGTACTATGACCCCTTCATGAGGACCTGTCTGGACTTCAACCAAGGTGGGGCCATGATCGACCTGCGCCCCTATGCCGCAAGGCTGGACTGGAAAGTCGGAATCGGAACCAAGTCGGTCTATGACTGCTCCTATCCCTACCTCATCCAGGCCAACTACCGGGCCGGTTACTTCACCCATTATGCCGGAGAAGGCACCGTCAAGTCCTTCAAGGTCAAATATGGGGGAGAAACCGCTGACGGCTGCCTGACCCGCACCCTTGCCCGCGTGGAAATCAAAGATGGGGATACCTACCTCATCACCAACCCGTTGGAATTCGTCTTCTCCGACCTCACGCTCTCGATCGTTTCCACCTTCTGTTTTAAGAAGGGGAAGGGGACCATCGAAATCAAACGCGAGATCGTAAGGACCAGCGACCCCAGTAAGGAAGTCACCATAGAGGAATACTTCACCGGGGCCTTCGGCATCCACGAATATCAGGCCGACATGACCAACATCACCCTCTATGCCGAAGGTGAGAAGGGCCATCAGGAAATCAAGTTCAACTACAAGTGCCGCACCCTAGTCGACGAAAAGGCAACCTTGGTCGGGGCCAAGATCCCCGATGTGGAAACCATCGTCGAAATGGGGAGTAAGGAAAGCCTGCACGGCGAATCGATGGAAGGCATTGCCTTCTCTCCCGACTACCGCCTTAGCATCAGCAAAACCATCAAAGGTAAAGGAGAAATCAGCACATGGCTCAGTCTAAGAAAGGCAAACTGAATTACCGTTGCCCCAGCTGCTTCATCCGCGACATCGACATCGACATGTTCTATGACGCGGACAAGAAGGAGTACTACTGCCTCCGCTGCTGCTATCACGGAAGCGAAGAAGAGGTCGAACGCCTCAACAACCAAAACAAGTTCCGCTACAAATTCCTCAAAAAGAGGGTGGTCGACTTCGGTGAGGACAACGAACCTGTCCACATGAAGGACCATAAGAAAGGGGAGCTATGATCCTCGGAGCCGACCTATCCAGTTACTTCGAGCTCAAGCGCCTCGGGGGAAAATGGAGCCTCAACGGGGTTCCTACCGACCCCTATAGCGCCTTTGCCTCCAACGGCTGCAAGATGGTTCGCATCCGCATCTGGAACGACCCCTATGACGAGGAGGGCAAGCCCTACGAAGCCGGTACCTGCGACGTAAAATGCCTGCTCGAATCCGCCAAGCTTGCCAAGGTCAAAGGCATGTCGGTGCTCCCGGACTTCCATTATTCGGACTTCTGGGCCGATCCGGGCAAGCAGACCTTGCCCAAAGCCTGGAAGAACGACACCTACGAAGAACTTCAGGAACACATCTATTCCTTCACCAAGGACACCCTCTTGCTGCTAAAGAAAGAGGATATCGATGTCTCAGCCGTACAGGTGGGAAACGAAATCACCAACGGCATGTGCTGGCCTTACGGCCGCTTGGTGGGCGAACCCGGGGAGAAGACCGGATATGACAAATTGGTGCCCTTACTAAAAGCCGGCATCAAGGCCGTCCGCGAAGTCTACCCCAAGGCCAAGGTCATCCTGCACCTGGAAAACGCCGGAAGGCTATTGGTCCTCACCGATTGGCTCGACCACGTGACCGCTACCGACATCGACTTCGACATCATCGGGCTCTCCTACTATCCCTACTGGCACGGCTCGATGCCCAACTTCTTCTACAATGTCGGGGTTTTGCAGGGGAAATACCATAAGGACGTCTGGATTGTCGAAGTCTCATACGCCTTCACCGACCGCGACTACCTAACCGGAGAAGAAGGCCAGCTCGTCGTCGAATCCGGCAACCTCGACCGCCTCAACGAACCCCTTCCCTTCCCGCTTACCAAAGACGGGCAGTTCTCCTTCTTCGAGAAATTCATCCGCGAGGCCAAAGCGGCCAACGTCGGCGCCATCTTCTATTGGGAACCGGCCTTCATCCCCGTGAAGGGATGCGGCTGGGCCTCAATAAGAGCCCAGGAATACATGGGCTGCACCACCATCAAAGACCCGCGCAACGAGTGGGCCAACCAGAATCTCTTCGATTATGGCGGCGAGGCTACCCCCGCCTTCCACATCTACAAAGACTGATGGAAAGGAGGAAGAAGAAAATGAAATCATCCATCATGAAAATCATGCTGCCATTGCTCGTGGCAGCCCCCATCCTTGCCGGATGTAGCGGAGGAGGCTCCGACGGCTCAAGTAGCATCGACATTCTGATCTGGGACGATGCTACCAACCTCGACTTCATCGAAGAAAAGATGAATGTCTGGCTCGGCAACTTCAAACAGCAATACCCCGACGCTCCCGAAATCAATATTACCTATGAAGAACAGGGCGAAGCCGCGGCCATCTCCGATCTATTGACCGTTGGCGAAAGCGGAAACGGCCCTGATCTATTGGCCATCACCTCCGACACCCTTTCCACCGGTGTGAACGCCGACCTCTTGGCCCCGATTACCCACGCTGCCGAAGTCGAATATGTCTTCGATGAGAAAGCTGCCTCGGCCGCCACCATCAACGGCACCGTCTATGCCTATCCGATCACTTCCGAGTCCCACGTCATCATGTATGACAAGACCCAGGTCAGCGATCCTTCCATCTTCGATAGCTTCGAAAGCCTCCTGGCTTCGGACAAACTTCTTTGCTGGGACACCAACGACAAGGATTCGGCCTACTACATGTTCGCCTTCCTGACCGATGCCGTCCTCTTCGGCGATGACGGGACCGATCCCAAGGACCTCTCCCTTACCGGCGCTGAAGGCGTGGCCAACTACACCAGCCTGCTCAAAAACTACAAGGATGCCATCTATCCCGCCAACCCGGTCGATGCCGTCAACTACATCGAAGGCGGCTCTGCCGTAGGCGCGGTCACCACCCCCTTCTTGTATAGCCAGCTCGAAAATGCCCTTGGCGAGGGCAATGTCGGCATGCACGTGCTTCCCACCATCGACGGGAACACCCTGCGTCCGCTATCGGGCTACAAGCAATACGTCATCTCCAAGTACTCCAAGTATCCTTCGATCGCCAATGACATCGCCCAGTATCTGACTTCCAGCGACGTCCAGGCCGATAGGCTCTATGAAATGAACTACCTGCCCACCCGTTATGACGGGGACATCCTCGAAGTCTTGGCCGAGAACGAACTCGCCGAGGTCTACCAGGCCTCCTATGACAACTCCATCGCCATGCCCTCGCTTCCCCAAATGGGTTACTACTGGACTCCGATGATCAACTTCTGCAAGGCCATCTGGAACGAATCCAATCCGACCGAAGACACCGTCAGGAGCGGGTTGGAGGAAGTCGAAACCGCCATTCTTAATGGCTAAAGGAGAGACCGATGGGAAAATCGCTATACAAATATAGCGCCCAATCGGCTAGCCGCCTTGAGAAGTGGCTGCTCCGCTTCAAGGCCTTTCCCGGTGCCTTCAAGGAAGCCAACCTCCTGGGCAAGATCGCTCTTATACTAGAGCTCTTCTTGCCCGGCGTGGGCACCGCCATCATGGGGGCCTACGAAAAGGGAATCGTCTCCCTGGTCGCATCTGGCCTCGTCGTATTCCTGGCCGTCTATGTCGGGATACAGCAGGGCAGCGGAGCCGTCAGCCTTGACTGGCTGACCATCGTCATCTTCTATCTGGCGCTGGTCATTGGGTTCTATTTCCTCTATATCAGCAACTACGATGCGACCCTAAAAGAGGTCCGCCGCTACAGTAGGGAAAAGAAATACCGCTTCTATAGCCTCTGCTATGGCGGCATTCTTGCCCTGAAGAACAAGATCCAACGCTACTGGGTCGAGTTCAACGATGCCTACTTCAAGACCAACAAGAAGGGCCGTACGATGCTCATCCTCGGCTTCTTCGTGATGGGCGTTCCCCAGATGTTCTATCAGCAGTTCATCAAAGGCATCGTCTATCTGGCCGTCGAAGCCGGGCTCATCGTCTATCTCTCCGTCTCCGGCATCGTCGATTTCATCGGTCTATGCCAGCTTGGGGTCAACAACAACGGCGTCTTCGTCTATGGCATCTTGGCTGCCCTAGGCATCATCGCCCTGGTCGGCTTCTATTTCTCCCATCTCGGTTCGGTTCTCCACTGGGTGAAGGAAGATATCAAAGCCCGCCGCGAAACCTTCCTTGACGAATGCGATTCGCTCATCAATGAGAAGTTCTACGTGGTCGGTCTCATCATTCCGATCCTAGGCGCCCTCATCTTCACCGTGGTGCCTATCACCTACATGATTCTGACCGCCTTCACCAACTATTCGCTTAGGAAGGTTGATGGTTACTTCAACTCTGTTGAGACCCACGAGATCGTCTGGAACGGCTTTACCACCTTCGGGCGCCTCTTCCAGCGGCCCGACACCTTGATGGACATGCTCTCCGTCTTCGGATGGACGATGCTATGGGCATTCTTTGCCACCTTCACCTGCTACTTCGGCGGCATGTTCCTAGCTATGCTGCTCAACAAGAAGGCCATCATGGGCAAGGTCGTCTACCGCTCCTTGTTCGTCATCGCCATGGCCTTGCCCCAATTCGTCTCCCTCTTGGTGGTCCGCACCATGTTCGATGACGGGGGCATGGTCAACACCATCCTCTATCAGCTAGGTATCATCACCGACATGCGCGATTCCATCGATTTTTGGGACGATGCCTTCTGGGGCAAATTCCTGATCATCATGGTCAACATGTGGGTCGGCGTGCCTTACTACATGCTGTTGATGTCGGGCTTGCTATTGAATATCCCGCAAGACCTCTATGAAGCTGCGGATATCGAGGGTGCTTCCCGTTGGGTGAAGTTCCGCTCCATCACTTTCCCGCAGGTGTTCTACATGACCACCCCAGTGCTCATCACCAGCTTCGTAAGCAACATCAATAACTTCAACGTCATCTGGTTTTTGACCGGAGGCGGCAGCCCCATCGCCATCTCGGGCACCGCCGGTTCTACCGATATCCTGATTACCTGGCTCTACAAGCTGACCTTCCAGTCCGGAGGACAAAGCGATTACAACCTGGCTGCCGCCATCGGCATCATCATGTTCATCCTTTCGGCCTCCATCTCCCTGATCGTCTTCACAAGGTCCAAGGCCTATAACGCCGAGGAGGAATACCGCTAATGGAAAAGGCAAAAAGAAAGCAGTCCAAGAAAGGGCTAGCCATCTTCGATAAGATCTGGAGCAACCTTCTGGCTTTCATCCTGGTCATCATCTGGCTCATCCCGGTGGCCTATGTCATCATGTCGAGCTTCTCGGGCCAAAGCGGCTATAAGCTCTCCGGCTCCATCTTCCCGACCTCCTGGACTACCGAAAACTACTCCGAGCTCTTCAAATCGACCCGCGTATTGGCATTCGGCAGCTGGTATGTGAACACCCTGGTGCTATCTTTATGCAACACGGTGCTGGTCACCTTCGTGACCGTTCTTACCGCCTTCGTGCTATCGAGGTTCAGGTTCAAGGGCCGCAAGCTATTGATGAACATTTCCATGATCCTTGGCATGTTCCCGGGCTTCATGGCCATGGTCGCCGTCTACCTCATCCTCAACATGCTTGGCATGGTCAACTCCATCTGGGCCTTATTGCTCTATTACGTATGCGGGGCCGGAATGGGCTTCTTCACCACCAAGGGCTACTTCGATACCATCTCCAATGACATCGACGAAGCCGCCAAGCTCGACGGGGCTTCCAGCGCCAGGCTCTTCTTCCAGATTTACTTGCCGCTAGCCAAACCGGTCGTCATTTATACCGCCCTCATGGCTTTCATGGGCCCCTGGGCCGACTATATCCTCGCCGGCATCTTGCTCACTTCCAATGAGAACAAGACCGTCGCCGTGGGTCTATACAACCTGATGACCGACAACTACATCAACGACTTCTTCACCATCTTCTGCGCCGGCTCGGTCATCGTCGCCGTACCCATCGTCGGCATCTACATTGCCCTGCAGCGCTACTTCGTTGCCGGTATCTCCGCCGGTGCGGTAAAGGGGTAAAAGATGAAAAAGCCGATAGTCCTGCTTCTTCCGATAGCCTTCGTGCTTTCGGGATGCTCCGGGGGCACTTCCTCCAACATTTCATCCTCCATAGGCTCATATGAGGTGGACGACGTCTCGGTCTATGTCTATGGCCAGCTTTACGACTTCGATGCCGAAGGCTTTGGCCCGACCTACATCACCGAACACGGCTATGAGAATCCGAGCCAGGATTATTCCGGTTACAAATTCGAGTACGAAGGCGAGTCCATCCGCATCGACGACGGGCTCATCATAGGACTAAAGGGAAATACCGACACCGCTGTCACGGTCACCAACCCCGACGGCGGGGTCGCTACCTTCAACGTCAACGTCAAAAACCGCACCTATTCTTCCCAACACGAAGAAGCCGAGGAAAGCGAGGGTTGGTTCGATGATGTCGAAGTCAATGCCATAAATGGCATCGATGATATCCATAACGGCATCGACGTATCCAGCGCCTACCACATCTATACCGCCTCATCGCGCTATAGGGGAACCTATTACGATAAAGACGGCAACGAGCAGTCCTTGTTCTATCTACTCAAGGATAACGGGGTAGACGAAATCCGTCTCCGCCTATGGGTCGATCCCTATAACCACAACGTCGTGGAAGAGGACGGTAGCTACGCCACCTATGGCGGCGGCATCTGCGACTACGAAGCCGTGGAATGGATGGCCAAGGAGGCTACCAGTGCCGGGCTTGGCTATCTGCTCGACCTTCATTATTCTGACTTCTGGGCCCATCCGGGCCAACAGGTCATCCCCAAGGCTTGGGCCGATATCACCACGGCCTCGGACATGGCGGAACAGATCTATGACTACACCTACGAAGTGGTCAGTAGCCTCAAAGAGGCCGGTGCCACGCCGACCGCGGTGCAGATCGGAAACGAAATCACCACGGGCATGCTACTTCAAAGCCCCGGTAGCGACTATTCGGAATTGACGGGGGATAATCCCGGCTATGTCGAGGAGGCCAAAAGCGCCCCGTCCTCGATTTCCGGAGCCCTAGGAAGCGATAACCTGGTCAATTACCTAAGCCAGGGCATTGCCGCGGTCAAAGCCGTCGACGAGGATATCCTCACCATGATCCATATCGCCCGGGGATTGACGGCCAGTAGCGACATCATCTCGCTATATAGGAGCCTCTCGGAAGTCGATTACGACATCATCGGGCTATCCTGCTATAGCTACTACCAATACTCAAACAACTCGACTTTGGTATATCACCTTAACCAAATCGCGGATGCCTTCCCTGACAAGAATATCTGCGCTGCCGAGACGGCCTATGGCTTCACCTATGAATCCGACTCCTATCTCGGTGCCATCTATAACGAGAGCTTGAAGGTATCCAGTTATGACACTTCCATCCAAGGGCAGGCCGATATGCTTTATGACCTCACCAAAGCGGTCGCCGACTTGGATAACGGATACGGCGTCTACTACTGGGAAGGGGCCTGGAAAATCCAGAACCCGGTCGGTTGGGCCGATGCCAATTCCAAGAACTCTTGGGCCAACCAGGGCTTCTTCTCCTACCAAGGAAAGGCCTTGGGCAGCCTCTCAGTCTATGATTTGATGAAAGGAGACCAAACTATCGCAAATTAATCGAATATCCCCAACAAAACCCACTTAAAAAGAAAGGAAACAACATGAAAAAAATACTATTTGCGTCCCTGTTGCCGGCAGCCTTGGTCCTAGCCGGCTGCGGACCTACGTCCACTTCATCCTCCGATACTGCCTCTAGCAGCGAAAGCAGTTCTTCTTCGAGCAGTTCTTCTTCCTCCAAAACCTCAGAGGAGATTCCCACCGTCATTCCTGAGCTATATGTGACCATCGAAGGCATTACCGTCTTAGATAGCAACGCCGTTTATGTGGCTGGCCCGAACGTGGCAGGCACCCAGGAAGGCGATTGGTACTATGCCAAAGCCGAACTTCAGACTTCAGGGACCTACGAAGGAACCTATAAAGTTACCTTCGAGGAAACCGAAGTCGATCTGAACCTTACCTATAAGGTTTATGTCCAGTCGGCCGACGCCTTCAACTGGATGAACCCGGCGGTCGATGAAGACGGGCAGGAAATCGAATTCTCCTTCATCGTCCTCGAAGGTCAGACCGCCTATACCCAGACCGTAACTTTCACTTCCCAACCGGATTCCAGCTCGAACGCTACCAACGTAACGGTCCAGATCACTGCCGTGGATGAGGATAACAATCCCATTGATGAGGATTACCTCTATCTTTGGGCCTATGACAATGCCGCCGACTACGATTCGAACACCGGGCGCGCTTATGAAAAGACCGAAACCGCGGGTGTCTATGAATATACTTATCCTAGCCTGACCCTCGGTACCAAGGCCCTTACCGTCAACCCCTTCTTCTCGGCCTCCAGCGAAGGCATTGATTGGAATTATCCTTCCGACACTACCGGACAGCAGGGCTGGAAGTGGGACATCACTGCCGAAACCTCCAACACGACCCTGTCTTGCACCTGCGTCTGGAGCAGCCTTCCCCCCGAACCCGTTCCTTCGGACAATCCCCAAGTTACCCTAACCGTCGAGGTCACCGACGGCCTACCCGGAACCGAATGGCCCCAGTTCGTGGTCGATGGCAACAACTGGTGGGGCTCCACCATCGGTGATGAAACCACTGACGTCTATAGCTACATAACCACCGACCTTGAAGCGGGTGAGCACACCGTCTATGTCTATGCATGGGATGGCACTAATGGCACAACCATCACTTCCGATGGCGACGAAGGCGCCTTTACCTTCACTGTTTCCGATAGAGACATTACCGTGACCATCACCGGTTCCTTCGGTCAGGCCGGCACCATTGCTGTAACCAATACCGAGCACTGATCCAAACTTGAAGGCTATGTCCGAACGCTCCTCATCAAGGACTTGGACATTGTCTATATGGCCACTCTCCCTGAATATGTGAAGATCCATATCTATGGAAGCCGCAAAAGCCGGGATACTCCGGCTTTTTTGATGCCTGATATGGGTTTTGCGGGGATTATGAAAAACCTTTTCATTAGAAAGGATCACAAATTAGCACTCTACCCTTGCGAGTGCTAACTTTGGTTCTATAATATTGCTCGGGAGGTGATAACCATGAACGAAATGGGAATGCAAGATTACTCCAAAGACCCTGAACTTCTTTCAAAGTTCGGCCGCAATATCAACGAGGCCGTGAAGGCCGGCAAAGTCGATCCCGTCATCGGTAGGGATGAAGAAATAAGAAAGATAATCGAGATCTTGGCGCGCAAGTCCAAGAACAACGTCATCCTTTTGGGCGAGCCTGGGGTTGGCAAGACTGCCATCCTCGAAGGTTTGGCCCAACGCATCGTCAATCAGGACGTGCCCGCCACGCTAAAAGACAAGGAAATATACGAGCTCGACATGGGCGCTCTCGTGGCCGGGGCCAAGTACCGCGGCGAATTCGAGGAAAGGCTCAAGGCCGTGCTCAACCGCATCAAGGAATCCGAAGGCAAGATCATCCTCTTCATCGATGAGATCCATCTTATCGTGGGGGCGGGCCGTACCGACGGGGCCTTGGATGCTTCCAACATGCTCAAGCCGATGCTGGCTAGGGGCGAGATCGACTGCATTGGGGCCACTACCCTCAACGAGTACCGCCAATACATCGAAAAGGATAGGGCTCTGGAAAGAAGGTTCCAGCCGGTCATGGTAGGGGAACCTACCGTGGAAGACACCATAACCATCCTTAGGGGGCTCAAGGAACGCTTTGAGTCCTTCCATGGGGTGCGCATCACCGATGGGGCCCTTATTGCCGCGGCTACCATGTCCAACCGCTACATCACCAATAGGTTCTTGCCCGACAAGGCCATCGATTTGGTCGACGAGGCCTGTGCCTCCATCAAGGTGGAAATCGAATCCAATCCTGCCGAACTCGATGACATCGAAAGGAAGATTCGCTCGATGGAAGTAGAGAAAGTAGCCTTGGGCAAGGAGCACGATGCCTCCAGCAAAAAGAGGCTTGAAGAGGTCGAAAAGGAACTTGAAGCCGATAAAAAGATCCGTGATGCCCTGAAGGAAGAATGGGCCAAGGAAAAAGAGTCCATCAAGCAGGCCAAGGACCTCAAGGCCAAACTCGAAAAGGCCCGCTTTGATTTGACCCAAGCCTTCAATTCGGGGGATTACATGAAAGCCTCCGAACTCCAATACAAGGCCATCCCCGAGATGGAAAAGAGGATCGAAGACCTTTCGAAGAATACCGACGAGAGGCTGGTCAGCGAGGTGGTCGACGAAAACGAAATCGCCCGCATCGTCTCCAAAATGACCGGCATCCCCGTCAGCAAGCTTCAAAAGGGCGACCGCGAAAAGGTCCTAGACCTCAAGGACATTCTCTCCAAAAGGGTCATCGGCCAAGACGAGGCCATCAGGCTGGTCAGCAATGCCATCCTCCGCCAGAGGGCCGGGATCAAGGACCAGAACCGTCCGATCGGTTCCTTCCTCTTCCTAGGTCCTACCGGGGTCGGCAAGACCGAGGTCAGTAAGGCCCTAGCCGAAGCCCTCTTCGATTCGGAGAGCAATATCATCCGCATCGACATGTCCGAGTATATGGAAAGATATTCGGTTTCCAGGCTGATCGGAGCCCCTCCGGGATACGTCGGCTACGAGGAAGGGGGACAGCTCACCGAAAAAGTGAGGCGCAACCCTTATTCCATCGTTCTATTCGATGAAATCGAAAAGGCCAATCCCGAGGTGTTCAACCTGCTACTGCAGATCCTGGACGAAGGCCGTCTTACCGATAGCCAAGGACGTCTGGTGGACTTCAAGAACACCATCATCATCTTGACCAGCAACCTCGGCAGCGAATACATCCTCGATGGGCATAAGGAGATGGTGGAGGCCATGCTACATAAGACCTTCAAACCTGAATTCCTCAACCGCATCGACGAGATCGTCTACTTCAATCCGCTTACCAAAGAGGTCCAGCTCAAGGTCGTCGAAAAGATGCTGGGCGAACTCTCGCACCGGCTCAAGGGCGAGTACTACTCCGTGGAGTTTACCAAGAAATTGGAGGACTACATCTTGGAGAAGGCCTATTCGCCCACCTATGGTGCGCGTCCCATCAAGCGCTTTATCCAAGACCAGGTCGAGACTTTCCTGGCCGAGGAAATCATCCGCGGCAATCTCTCCACCGAGGAAATCTATGTCCTTGATGTGAAGGATGACGGGACCTTGTTCCTGAGCAAGAAATAACTCCAATCTCAGCAAGCAGCCGGCCCCCGCTTGCTTTTTTATCCCCTAAAATCGGTTTTCTATTTGATTCAGGGCACTATTTCTTTGTGGAAGATCCAAAAATAATAATCGTTTGACCCCTCAGCTTCGCTCACATTTCCCCTATCTAGTTGCTCAATCGGGGCCGTATCTGGCCCAGAGGCTAGATATATCAAGATACTTAGCCTTGCTTCTTTTGTTATATTTATCTAGGAAATGATCCACCTTATCTATGCCGGCAACGATCTGATGTTCAAGGGTATCCTTTCCTCTTTGGTCTCCATCGCTAGGAAAACCACCCGCCCCATCACCGCGCATATATTGACCGGGGATTTCTCGGAAATAGACCAGAGGTTCAAACCCTTTAGGGAGGACCAAAGGGCCTTCCTGGACAAGGTGGTCAAGTTCTATGAAAAGAACTCTTCGGTCAAGGTCCTCGACCTCTCTGAAGACGTCCATAACGAGATCAAGACGGGGAAGAACCTTCGCAACCGCTTTTCCCCATATACCCTGCTCAGGCTTTTCATCGACAAGGACATGATCGGGTCAAAAAGGGCCCTTTACCTAGACGCTGACATTCTTGCAAACAAGGACATTTCCGAATTATTTGACATGGATTTGCAGGGAAATTACATCGCGATGGTGCCCGATGCCGTAGGCTCGGTCTGGCTATATCCCAACTATTGCAACGCCGGGATGATTCTGATGGACCTTGAGGCCATCGGGAACACGAACATCTTCTCGCTTTGTAGGAAAATGGTCTTTACCAAGAAGATGTGGATGCCCGACCAAACGGCGATCAATACCTATTTCGAAGACCGCAAACTATATCTTCCCCGCCGGTTCAACGAACAGAAGAAGACTCAGCCCGATACGGTGCTACGCCACTTCTGCGACGTGATGCACCTATGGCCCTATCTGCATGTGGTCAAGGTCAAGCAATGGGATGTCGAAAGGGTGCATTCAGTGCTTAACGAACACGCTTTCGATGATGTTTTGAATAATCTCGATGCCTTGTTAAAGGCATTTGAAAAAGGCGAAGCCCCGGATGGGGTACTATTTACCTCCTACTATGGGACTCAGGGAAATTGAAGCGCCCCTGATTGTCTTCCTAGAAGAAAGGGACTGGCTTAGATACAACTCCTACTCTTCCTTATCCAAGACGGCTTATGTGGAAGCTTGCGAGCTTTTGTCTACCAACATCCCCAAACTTGATGAAGGAAAGGCCAAGGAAGAAGTGGGGGATGTTTACTCCGCCTTGCTTCAGATTGAGATGATGAGGGGTGTCTACAGCTATAAAAGGATGGATGAAGAAACCTTTTCCTTATTAAGAAACAAAGAAGCAGGGGATGATTTTAGGCACCTGGCCAAGAAAATAGCCTATGAATGTTCCAAGTTCCTTGAGCTAGAGGGAGAGGAATATTTCAAAAAAAGCGAAGAGGTCCTGAGCCTACTTTTCGCCTATTGCCGCCTCATGGGTTTTGATCCCGAGGACTGCTTGATAAAGAAACTGGCCCTGACAGCGAAGCACTATCCGGTCGAAAAGTGTTTCGGGGTGGCTACAAAATACGACAAGCTATGAAAAAAGGCGCCCCGATCAGGGCGCCGGTCTCTAGCTTTATCTACTTAGCGGGCGAGGTCGTCTTCGGAATCATCGAAGATCGGTAGTTCACGGTCCGCGATCTGCTCGAGGAGATCGCCGTAGTAGACTTCTTCGAGATAGGTTTCGTTCTCTTTCATCTTGAACGGTACTCCTTTCTACCCCCTTGGGGCACCATCAATATAAAGGTTGGGGAACAAGCATCAAGGGCCTTGGCTATGATACCCCTTTCAGAAAGCCCTTTCAGAAAGCCCTTTCACGAAAAAGTGCGATTATTCCTAGACTTTTTTGGCCCATTTTGAAAGCGTTTTCAATTTTCCCCTCCCTATACGGGCTCATCTGTTGTCTCTTCAAGATAGGCCAAAGCAAGAGTAAGATATGCCCGAGGAGGAAATAATCCCAAAAACAAAAACAACTATATGTATAGCGACGAGAGCAAACCCTCGGCCCTAGCGACGCAGCTAAGCGTATATGACTACGTGGTCGTGGACACCTGCTCTCTCATGGAAGACTCGTTCCCGAACTTCGCCGATGTCCTTACTGCTTCAAAGGAGTATTGGAAGGAAGGCTTGGAGATCCTAGTCCCCAGCGAATGCCTGAAAGAACTAAAGAAACATTCGCGCGACCGCAGAAGAGAATCGATTGCCAGAAGGATTGCCGCCAAAAGGGCAAGGAAAATCCTAAAGCATGCCAAATGGCACAAGGTAATCACCATTCTCAAAAGCAAAGAAGAAACCTTCGCGGACAACCAGATCTACAACTTCGTCAATACCCACCGTTTGAACTCCAAGGTCGCGGTCATTACCCAAGACAAGTTCCTCGCGTCTGATTTGAGAAAGCAGAACAACCTGAATTCCCAGCACGGGATCAGGATCGATGTTTTGAAATTGGCCCCAAACGGTGCCCTGATCCCCAATAAAGGGGATCCTAACGGCAATAGGCCCAATCCGAAATTCGATAAACCCTACAATCCCAAATTCCCCAATAACAAAAGGGAGAATGAACCGGCCAAAGATCCGATTCTCATCAACGATGAGAGGCTTTCGAGCAATCTCACCAACCCCAACTATCCCGCCAAGCGCAAGGAAAATGACATCCGCCACCAGCTTGGCCTGCTCAAGGGAGTCTCGGAGGAAAAGCTCAAGGAATACCGCCTGCGCTGCCCGATCCCCGAACTCGAGTCCAAACTAAAGGAACTAGAAGCCCTTGATAAAGTCGAAGCCAAGGCCGAGGTAAAGGTGGACCTGTTACCCCGCCCCAAGGAAAAGAAAATCCTTAGGGAATCCGAACCCAAGGCACCTAGCGAAAAGCCCCTTGCCAGCGGCAGGAACTGCTACGAAGCCCTCAACGACTACTGCCTTAGGAAAGGTATCATCGTCAGGGATGCTTCCATCAACTACTTCGCTCCGGTCCACGGACCCTTGGACATCACCATCGATGACCTAAACGCCATCGTTTCCAAATTGCCGCGCATCGAATCCGAAAGGTATCCCCTTGACTTCAAGGGCACCAAACTGGAACTCATCTTTGCCGACCGCAAGATTCAAGTCTATGCCGCTAGGGAAGAGGCCAAGGAAGAAGCCAAGAAGGCTGAACCCAAGCCCCGTCCTCAGATGCTTGTGAAAGCCAAAGTACCCGAAACGGTGCAAAACCAAGGCCAAATTGATGAAAATGATCCATCAAGACCCTTAGGCAAGAGCAACCGCAAGACGGTACAGGCCACCTCCAGAAGCGTAGTCCCCCACGGGGCGACCCTCATCGTCGGGGTTCCCGATAACGAGAACCAGGCCAAGCGCATCGAGCGCAAGGTAACCCGCGATGGCGAGAAGGCCCAAGCCGAGGAACCAAAGCAGGAAAAGAAAACTCAACCCAAAAAGGCTGAAACGAAAAAGGCCGAAACCAAAAAGGCCCCGGCCACGAAAGTACCCAAAAAGCCCGCCAAGGCCAAAGAGGAAAAGCCCGTAAATGAAAACGTCGAGACTGCCCTTAAAGCCGATAAGAGACTACAGGCCAACCTGAGCAACCCCAACTATGCCCCAGCCAACAAGCTTAAGGACGTCAGCGCCCAGATCGAATT
The DNA here is from genome assembly GCA_949300345.1 of uncultured bacterium. GTDB lineage: Bacteria > Bacillota_I > Bacilli_A > RFN20 > CAG-826 > UBA4951. The sequence continues at coordinate 188,451 of CASGDR010000008.1, read as the reverse complement.
GCTCCACAAACTCACCCCAAAAGAGAGGACTGGACTGAAGTTTGGACTGCGCGAACTCAATGCCAAGGCCAAGGAGCTGAAAAAAGAAACAGGCGATTCCCTTTAGGGATACCTTGAAGCGCAATTCTCCTAAGTGTAATATCCATATCGTCTGAAAAGGATTCAACCATGAAAAAACAACCTGTAATGATAATCGGAGGCCTCATCTGCCTAGTTCTGATCCTATGTGCCTTCCTCTTCCCGATCGCTCCTGGCATCGTGAGGTCCAACGGCGACGTCTTCCGCGGCTATGACTTCATCTTCACCAATGATGCGGCCGAAATCACCAAGGAAGCTTCCGGCGGAATGATCGCCGCCTTCGTCCTACTGGTAATCGCGGCCGTCTTCGGTGCCTTCGGAACCATCCTGCCGCTTACCGGATCGACCAAGTTCTCGGGATTCCTCGACATCGTTGCCGGCCTTTGCCTGGCTTCGACTGCCGTCTTGTTCCTAATTGCCCCGATGATCGTTTCCCTTGACCCCGTCAAAGCCACCTATAGCCTAGGCTATGGCTTCATGACTGCCGGACTCGTTGCCGGCGTCGGCGCCTTGATCCTGCTCGTCATCGGCTTCCTCGGCATGTCTTCGAAGAAGCGCTAATGGGCTCTTGGATTCATTCGAAATATTTCAATCTTGCATTAGTTACGGCCGGTTTGACCTTGATGGTCGCCGGCTTTTTGTTTCTACTTGGCCCCGGCATCATAGTCGTAGCTCTCAACAACACCCCGCTTCGGGTCCAACTGGAACTAGGAGGCTATGAAATCACCTTCGGCGGTTGGAGTGAACTGAGTGCCGAATATTGCGATAGCCCCTGCATCGGGCTGGTCGTCGGCTTTTCCATTGGGGCTTTGGCTGCCCTTCTTGCCATCGTCTCCTTGTTTCTAAGGATATTCAAAGGACCGCGCTATCTAAAAATCGCGATGGAACTATCCTCGGGCATTTTGGCCTTCGTTTCAGCGGTGTTCTATGCCTATTGCCTATTGATATTCGGGGCTTATGACGTGGTCTTTGGCTTACTGGCTTCCTATTCCCAAGGCTGGGGGGCTTGGCTGATGTCGATGTCCATGGTCCTTGGCTGTCTGTCTCTTTTGAGTTCGGCCATCATTTCACTATCAGTTTAGGAAAAATAGTTGAAAGGCATCTTGAATTATTAGACCCTTCCTTTGAAAGGAGATATGCGTATGGCAAAGAAAAAGAAAGGAGCGGGGCTATTGAGCACGATCCTGGTTTTGGCGGTTTTTGCTCTCGCCGTCGTCGGAATCGTCATGCTGACCGGGGACGGGTTGACCGTTACCATTAGCAGCAACATGCTTGATGAGACTTTGTACACAGATGCCCAGTCCGGTTTCGATACCATCTTCAAAGGAGTTTCATCAGATTTTGCTGATGGAGCGGATATCGCCGTTATTGAGGCTTCAGCTGCTCTCATCTCGGCTTTTGCCCTTGTGGCCGTGGGTGCGGTATTCGCCATTTTTGCCCTTGTGGCCCGTCTAGTGGCCAGGAAATCCTTTGGATTTTTGGAACTGTTAGGGAGCTTGGTCCTCATCGTCGGCGGGGTCATGGTGCTATTTACCAAAGACTTCCTCGGCCTTGATACCTATGAAGTCCAATCCGATATTTTGAGCCTAACCTTCGGCTTAGGCTGGGGCATGATCCTATTTTCGGTCTGCTCCCTCTTAAGCGGTGCCGTCTTGGCTGTCACCGGCATCAGCGCGGCCTTGAAACGGTAATCGCAGCGCTTAGTAAGCCAACCATCGGGCAACCGGTGGTTTTTTCTTTCGCCTATTTTTAAGACCTTTTGCAAAAAGGCGGATACCTTACTACATGGATAAGTCACTACTAGCAAGAAAAGAACAGTTCGTTAACTACGTGGGGCGTCTCCTCAATGAGGTTCTAGCCCCCTTTGTCATCTTCTATAAGCCCGTGCATGTATCTACCCGCACGGACGAGATGCTTAGATCGCTTTTCGATGAATACGCATCTAGCAAAAAGGAGCAGGAGGCCAGGGCCTCCATCATCGAGGTCCTAAATAAGGTAAATAGGTCCTTTGAGGAGTCGTGCTACCCCATGGAAGGGGAGTATCTGGTTCTGCCTGATTATCTTATCTATAGGGAACAAGTCCTTGGAAAACTGAAGGAATTGACCGCTTGATTCATCAAAAAGAATCGGCCATGGCTTTGTTTTTCTAGAAAACCAGAAAATTAGCACTCGGGTGTTGACAGTGCCAAATTTCAGTCTATAGTATGGTTAGCACTTGGAAAGCAAGAGTGCTAAATCTTAATCGGAAAGGAGATACAACCATGGTAAGAACAAGCCTAGTCAACATCAATCCGGAAGAACTATATGACACCTTCTTCGGCAACCTCCTAGAAGGCCGCGCTCCAAAAAGCTGCAATAGGGCCTTGGAGATGAGGACCGATATCAAAGAATTCGAGGACCATTATGAAGCCAACATCGATTTGCCCGGGGTCAACAAAGAAGACCTCGACCTCTCCTATGAAGACGGCTACCTCAGCCTCAAAGCGGAGGTCAACAAAGAAGTGGAAGCAAGCCAAGACAAGGGGACCTATGTCCATCGCGAAAGGTTCACCGGCTCTGTGAGCCGCAGCTTCTATGTCGGCGAAATAGACGAGCAGGGCATCAAGGCCAAGCTCGATAACGGCATCCTGAACATCTATCTTCCCAAACTGGTGGCCAAAGAAGAGCCCAAACGTTCGATCACCATCGAATAACCACCAGCCGCATATGGGGCCACCCGGGTACCCCCCTCCCGAGTGGCCCCTCTTTTTTATATTTATCGCCTATCGTCTTTTAGGCTAAGGAAGGGATAAGTTGGTAAGATATCCCCATGAGCTATTTATTGACCAACGCGAAGATTCTCACCATGAAGGACTCTGAGGATATTTTCGAGGGGGAAATCCTTGTCGAAGACGACCGCATTTCCTATATCGGACCTAAGAAGAAACATGAGGGGAATCCGAAGGAAATCGACTGCGAAGGCAACCTCCTTATGCCGGGCTTCAAAAACGCCCATACCCACTCGTCCATGACCTTTTCAAGGTCCTGCTCCGACGATCTGCCGTTGCAGGATTGGCTCTTCAAACGCATTTTCCCGATGGAGGGCAATCTAGCCAAGGAGGACCAATACCACCTTTCCAAAGTAGCCATCCTCGAATACCTGACCTCCGGGATTACCTCTTGCTTTGACATGTATTACAACCCCGATGAGATGGCCAAAGCCTCCATCGACATGGGCTTTAGGACCGTACTTCTTGGCACCGTCACCGAGTACCGCGAATCGGTAGGGGAAATGAAGAAGGCTTACTATGAAATCAATGGCAAAAACCCCTTGGTGACATACCGCTTGGGCTTCCACGCCGAATACACGGCAACTGAGGATATCCTAATCGAACTATCCAAGGCCTCCCATGAACTCAAGAGCCCAATCTTTACCCATATTTCCGAGACTCCCAAGGAAGTAAAGGAATGCCAGGCTAGGCATAACGGCATGACCCCGCCTGAATACATCGAAAGCTTAGGCCTATTCGACTACGGAGGCGGCGGTTTCCACTGCGTGGCCTTTACTGATCACGATATCGAAATCTATAAAAAGCACGGACTGCATGTGGTTTCCTGTCCCGGCTCGAATTCCAAGCTTGCTTCCGGCATCGCCCCGCTTACCAGATTCGTAAAAGAAGGGCTGAACATTGCCCTTGGTACCGACGGACCCGGCTCCAACAACGGTTTGGATTTCTTCTATGAAATGCGCTTGGCCTCGGTGCTGCAGAAGCTCAATGACCATGACCCGGAGGCCTTCGACGGCTATCTCGCATTGAAGGCAGCGACGGTGGGAGGCGCCTTGGCCATGGGGCTAAATGATGCGGTGTATCTAGAAAAAGGCGCCTTGGCCGACATCATCATGATCGACTTGAACAAACCCTCGATGCAGCCCATCAACAACATTCCCAAAAACATTGTCTATTCCGGGGCCAAGGACGTGGTCAAGATGACCATGGTCGCAGGCAAAATCCTCTATATGGACGGGAACTTCCTCATCGATGAGGATATTTCTGCCATATATCAAAAGGCTCAGGACATCACAGAACGCCTGAAGGCCTCGGTCAACTGAGCAAAGCGAATATTTCCTGCTGATGCCCACCGACTTCGGTCGCTGTTTTGCCGTCGGTGAAGACATTGGTTTCCAGCCTCATTCCCCACTCGGGGGTATAGATGCCCGGCTCATGGCTGAACAAGGTGTTGGGATAGATGTACCTATCGTCATGCGATTCGTAGTCATCGATGTTGGTACCCGGCCCATGGCAGGAATTCCCGCCGTAGATGGAGTGTCCGGTGCGGTGGGTAAACCACTGCCCGTATCCATCCTTTTCCACAACCCTTCTCACCACCTGGTCGACCTCAAATCCCTGAACCTTCCTATTAGGTAGGTTTCCATTGAGGAAATTTACTCCGGCATCGACGGCTTTTCTTAAAGTTTGGAACGCTTTTGCGTAGATTTCGGGGACTTTAGTACCTACATAGGACATCCAGGTAATGTCGGAATAAATACCCTTTTCCTCATCCGGTCTTGCCCACATGTCCACTAGAAGGAGGTCACCTTTAGTGATGATGGAATGGACCTCTTGGCTAGGGGTGTAATGTGGATTGTTGGCGTTGTTAGCGATGGCGACGATCGGCGGCTCATCGGTAACCATATCGTAGGCCTTATACCTAGAGAGGATGAACTGCTGGACTTCATATTCGGAGATAGAGTCTAGCCTAGAAAAGACATCCCTTAAAAAAGCAATGGTCTCATCCCTTACCTTGAGGTTGAGTTCCATGGCCTTGTTCATGGAAAGGATGTTTCCCCCATCTAGGATGGCGCCCATGGAGAGCAGATCCTTGCTCGAGAAGATTTCCTTGCCAAGCGACTTGATGAAATCCACGGTGCCGTAATCGGCGAGGGCCACCCGCATGAGTAGGCCCTTTTCCGATACGTCCATCATTACCTTCTTGTAGCCATAAAGGCAGTTTTCCACCAACTCATCCATCTCTTGCCAGGTGTGGTAGACATGGACTTTGAACTCCTTGAAGGGAGTAAGGAAGGGTTCGTCGATGCTATGGGCGATGACGAAGGGTTGGCCTTGCTTTGGGATTCCCACGAAGACCTTTCTAGTCAGAAATGCCTTGGGGAAGAGGTCATTGATGAAGGGGTGGCGCATCTCATAATCGGCAAAGAGATATAGCTCGGCCTCACTTCTAGAAAGGAAGGAAACGATGTCTTTGCACTGCATGGGAAAATTCTAAACCACCAATGGGAAAGGGGTATCTCCAATGCATCGAATTCGCTATGTTGCACCTTGCCCAATCTTTACCCGGGCTTCTATTAGCCATCAAGACGAGATGCTAAAATGGCTAAGTGATACCTAGCCCCAACGTTCCTCTAAAGGAACACCCCAATCCTTATTTTGAAAGGAAATCCTACCTGAGCCTCAACGGGCCCTGGGATTTTGAGATTACCAAATCACCCAAAAGGCCTTCGAGCTATAGCAAAGAGATCATTGTCCCCTTCGCGGTGGAAACCAAAGCATCCGGAATCGGGCAAAGGGTAAATAAGGATGACTATCTCCATTACCGTAGGACCGTTCATATACCCGATGAGATGGAAGGGGATATCCTCCTTCTTCATTTCACCTTCGTGGACCAGATTGCCGAGGTCTATTTCAACGGACGGCTGCTTGGTAAGCACGAAGGAGGCTATTTGCCCTTTTGCTTTGAGATTCCCGAATATGAAAAAGAGAATCTTTTGGAAGTGATCGTAAAAGATGACACCGATTCCTCCATCTATCCCCGTGGCAAGCAATCCAATCGCCCCAAAGGCATCTGGTATACCCCGACCTCAGGCATATATGGGCCGGTCTATCTTGAATCCATCCCCAAAGCCGGGCATATCAACAAGATCCTCATTAGTCCGCATTTCAATAGGAAGCAGTTTGAAGTAAAGCTCGGCCTTGTTGGCAAAAAAGGCGAGGCGAAAATTACACTCCTTCATAATGGCAAAATAGTAAGCTCGACCCTTATAGAGAAGGATCAGGACGGGGAATACGTGACCACCGTCTCCGCGAAGGACGAAAAAGGGGAATGCTTCCCTTATTCGCCGGAAAGCCCTGAATTATATGACTTCGAAATCTCATATCAGGACGATGTGGTATATAGCCATGCCGGGCTTCGCAAATACCAGGCCAAGACCCTTGGCAAATTCCATGTGATATCCATAAATGGCAAACCGACCTTCGTTTCGGCTCTACTTGACCAAGGCTACTGGGAAGATTCGGGCCTAACTCCTATGTCCTATGAAGACTATGAAAAGGATATCCATCTGGCCAAGAAGATGGGTTTCAATTGCCTAAGGAAACACATCAAACTGGAGATTCCAAGATTCTACTATCTGGCCGATAAGGCCGGAATGCTCATCTCTCAGGACTTTGTAAACGGCGGGGCCAAGTACAAAAGCTGGCTCATCGTATTGGCTCCTTTCTTCAAGCTTCCCATACGTGACTCTATGCACCGTTTATTGGGCAGAAAAGAGGAAAAATCCCGCAGATTCTATCTCGATTGTGTGAAACCGACGATTGAATATCTCTACAATTCGGCTTCGCTTTTCATGTGGTCGCCCTTCAACGAAGGTTGGGGGCAATTCGACTCCGTTTCGGTTACCTCCATGGTCTCCGTGATCGATAGCAACAGGCTCATCGATTCCTCTTCCGGATGGTTTGACATGGGCTGCGGGGACTTCAAGTCCCGGCATGTCTATTTCCGTAGGGCAAGACTACATAATGACAAGGTCCGCATCCTATCTCTCAGCGAATACGGCGGATATTCGATGAAGGTAAAGGGGCATATGGCCAGTAAAAAGACCTTTGGCTACAAGTACTTTTCAAGTCCGGAGAAATTGCTCAAGGGACTAAGGAAACTCTTCCATAAAGACATCGTGGGGAATATAAAAAGGGCCGGACTTTCCATGGCGGTCCTCACCCAACTTTCGGATGTGGAAGGTGAAGTCAACGGCCTAGTTACCTTTGACCGAAAGGTAGTTAAGGTAGAAAGTAAATATGTAAGGGAACTGAACATCGAGGCCAAAAAGGCCTTCGATGACAAGTTCACCTAAACATTCTAATCAAGGAGGAATGTCATGGCTTACCAACCAAAAATGACCCTTACCGAGAGGGAGCGGGGGATCCTCGAGGGCAAAGAAGGGGAAGTCAAAGCCAAGATGATGGAAACCTTAGTCCGCTTCGGCGATCTTTTCGGAGCGACCAGAATGGTGCCCATCACCCATAAGACGGGGCATTTGGTTACCAGTTTCGGGATACCTCTTTTGACCCCGCTATACCCGATGATGGACAAAATCATCAATTCGGGGGAAAAGGCCGAAGGCGGCTTTACCATGGACCCTCGGCCCTTCGACTACAAAAACGTCAAATGCTCATTCTTGGAGAAGATCGTCTTCTCGAAAATCATGTATGGGGAACAGGCCCGCTACGAAAAGCAGCTCGCCAAGGTCGGGCTCATCGATAAGTCGGCCTTCTCCTGCACCGCCTATCTTCCGGAAGTCGGCAATACCCCGGAGATGGGGGATATCCTCTCCTGGAGCGAATCCTCTGCGGTGGTCTTTGCCAACTCGGTGCTTGGAGCCAGGTGCAACCGCAACTCCGCCAACCTCGACCTATTCGGGTCCATCCTCGGGATGGTTCCGGAATTCGGCCTTCTTACCGATGAGGGAAGGAAAGCGACCTGGAGAATCATCGTCAACACCTCCAAGAAACCCGAAGCCCAGATCCTAGGCTCGGCCATCGGCATGAAGGTCATGGACGAAGTGCCCTATATCGAAGGCTTGGATGCCTATATCGAGGACTTGCCCGATGAGGATACCGTCGGCTATCTCAAGGACATGGGGGCCGCGGCCGCTTCAAACGGGGCGGTGGGCCTATTCCATGTCGAGAACATCACGCCCGAGGCCAAGGCCAACAAAGGGCGTCTGCTTGCCTCCGGATTCAAGACCTATGTCATCGATGACGAGGAACTCGAAAGAGTCTATGCCTCCTATCCCATCATGTGGAAAAAGCCCAAGAAGAAGCCTGACATGGCCTTCATCGGCTGTCCCCATCTGACCGCCAAGCAGCTTGAGGACTGGACCCATAACATCAAGAAGGGCCTTGAGGAATCCGGGCTTGAGAAGGTTACCATCAACGTCATTCTCACCGCGGCCCCCGCGGTTGTGGAGGAGTTCAAGAAAGGACCCTCCTATGAGATTTTCTTAAAGACCGGGGCCCATCTGAGCTCCATCTGCCCTTTGATGTACACCAATAACCCGCTGACCAAATCCCATCGCATCATCACCAACTCCAACAAGCTGAGGACCTATTCCACGGCCCGTTACATGAAGGATGAGGAAGTGCTTGCCATCATCTGCGGAAAGGAGAAGAGATGAAAACATTCAAAGGAAGGGTCGTAACCGCCGGGGAAGCCACCCTTGAGGCGGTCGTCTCCCACCAGGGCTTCAATACCTTGGCCTCCTGCCAGAAAAGCGCCCTGAAGAAAAAGGCCAAGGAAATCATCGTGGCCGACCAGAACAACAAAGACCTATATGGGAAAAACATCACCGGCAAAGCCCTCTGCCTTCCCATCACCATCGGCTCGACCACCGGGGGCATCGTCATCCAGACCATCGCCGCCAGGGGCTTGGCTCCGGCCGCGATGCTCTTCAGCGAACCCATCGATAGCCTAGCTGCCTCTGGGGTGCTACTAGCCAACATTTTCGAAAAATCACCTTTGATTTGCATAGATAATCTAGGCAAGGAATTCCTAGATAGCGTCAAAGACGGCGATAGGTTAGAGATAAGCGCCACAGGAAGTGTCACCATCCTAGATTGAAGAACGGATGTGCCCTAAACCACATCTTTGCTTAAACAAGGTTGCCTAATACCTCCCCAAAGGGGAAAATCTAGCCATGGACCATTTCCACCAGCTTTATTCCTATAGCCAAGAAGGGCTTAGATACCTTGCCGAGCAGTGTTTGGCTTCTAAGGACGGGACCTTCGAAGGCATCAATGTCCCTTTGCTTCTTCCTTATATGCATGTGGAGGGAAGAAACAAAATCCTGATCGACTATTATTGGGCCGGCAAGGACATTTCCGAACTGGCTGGCTTCATCACCGTCGAAGGGTATAGGAAGCTGGTTACCCTCATCATCAAGACCGGGATGTGGGTCAAGGGTTTGGACAAGCACATCCACTTCCTTCCCATCCATGAGGTTGACCGCCTGTTGCCCCTTGGTAGGTTCAACGGGCACATCGGTCCGGTGGAAATCCAGAAATTCTTCCCGATGGCCTCCAAGGACGCCGTCGATGAATTCTTCGATGAGGCCCTAGTCGAAGGCAAACTGCCCTGCAAGGACTACATGGCCTTCATCTCCGAGTATCAGAAGCACCTGCTGACCCTTTATTGGATAAATGACGTCCTCGACTTCAAGATCGACGATTACTACTCCTTCCTCACTGAGGAAGACCGCAAGCTGGTGAAGATGCACCAGCAGGCCAAAGAAGAAAAAGCGAAAAAAGAGCAAGAAAGAAAAAATGCCAGAAAGCGTTAAGAAGAACCTCAAGGCCACCCCTTTGAAACAGACGGATACCCCGTTTTTGTCCGCCTTGAACAATTACACCGACGAAAACGTCATTCCCTTTGATGTCCCCGGACACCACTTGGGCAACATCGATAATCCCGCCATCCACGTGCTGGGGAAGAGGATCTATGAGTGCGACCTCAACTCCCCGCTAGGCTTGGATAACCTCGCCAATCCCAAAGGCGTGGTCCTCGAATCCGAACGCCTTTTGGCCAAAGCCTGCAAGGCCGACGAAGCCTTTTTCCTAGTAAACGGCACCTCCGGCGGCATCCAGGCCATGATCATGGCGGCCTGCCGGGCCGGAGATAAGATCATCCTGCCCCGCAATGTCCATAAGTCCATCATCAACGGGCTCGTCCTTTCGGGTGCCGTACCGATCTTCGTGATGCCGGAAATCGATACCGAACTGGAAATCGCCAACCAACCCTCTTTGACGGATTGGAAGAAAGCCATCGTCAAGAACCCCTCGGCCAAGGCCGTCTTCGTCATCAACCCCACCTATTTCGGGGCGGTCGGGGACCTCAAGTCCATCGTCGAATTCGCCCATGAACGCGGGATGGCGGTCCTTGTGGACGAAGCCCATGGGGCCCATTATTACTTTCACGCCCACGGCTCGCCCATCTCGGCCATGGAGGCCGGCGCCGACCTTTCGAGCGCTTCCTTCCACAAGACCGTGGGTTCGCTTACCCAGTCTTCGGTGCTATTGCTCAACCGCGGCATATTCAAGCGCGAGGACATCCAGAAGGTCCTCAATGTTTTGACCACCACTTCCCCATCAAGTTTGCTTATCGCCTCCGTCGACGGGGCCCGCTCCTTCATGGCTTCCAAGGAAGGGCGGAAGGCCGCCGAAGATTTATATGAGCTTTCCAAATATGCCCGCAAGCTCATCAAGGAAATCCCAGGCTTCAAGGCCGTGGGCAAGGAACACTTCCTCAAGCACGGTTGCTATGACTATGACATTTCCAAACTCGTCATCGAACTTGACCGCCTCAATATCAACGGATTCGAGCTATACCGTTTGCTCAAGACCAAATACCACATCCAGATGGAGCTGGCCGAAACCTACGCGATCATGGGCGTTTTGACCATAGGCTCTACCAAGGAGCACGTCGATGCCTTGGTCGCGGCCCTCAAAGACGTTTCCAAAGAGCATTTTCATGAAGATGTGGTCTATGAGGACCATCACTTCGATTCTTCCTTCCCCTTCATGATCGTCCGTCCCCGTTCGGCCTTCCATGCCCCCGGCAAGGTAGTTCCCATTTCCGAGGTCGACGGAGCGGTTTCCAAAGAGCAGGTCATGATGTATCCGCCGGGCATCCCCATCATCTGCCCGGGCGAGGTCTGGACCAAGGAACTCATCGAGCGGCTCAAGCATTACCAGAAGGCCGGGGTGACCTTGCTTTCGAATTATCCCAAAGGCTTTGAGATCATCGATACCACCCAGTGGAAGAGATACCCCTATTATGAAAAGAGGCTCAAGGATTACTTCCGCAAGAGAATGACCGTCCCCAATGACGACGGCTATCGCTTGCCCTTCGAAGGGGAAAAGCACCAGGCCACCTTCATGCTGCTTCCATATAGGTCGGATACCTGGAGGAAGAAGGGGACCTTGGCCATCGAGGAATTCAAGGATGTGGCCAAGGCCATCGCCGAGCATGAGCCCGTCATCGTCGGCATCCATCCTCGCATCTACAAGAAAGAAGCCCCCGAATTTTCCGCCATTCCCAACGTGTCGGTAATCCAGGTCCGCTATAACGACGCCTGGGCTAGGGACACATTCCCGATTTTTCTGCGTAACGGAGAAGGGCAGCTAAGGACCGTCGATTTCCGCTTCAACGGCTACGGCGGGGAAGTCGACGGATTATATAGCGACTATCTCGACGACGATAAGCTTGCCTCTCTCATCTCCAGGAGATACCACCTGCATTCCTACCATCTTCAGAACTTCGTCCTCGAAGGCGGCTCGATTGCTACCGACGGGGAAGGGACCCTCATCGTCACCGAAGCCTGCCTGCTTTCCAAAGGGCGCAACCCCCAATTGAGCAAAGAGGAAATCGAGGAAGTCCTCAGGGGCTATCTCGGGGTGGAAAAGATCATCTGGATTCCCCATGGCATCTATCTCGACGAGACCAACGAACATGTCGATAACATGGTCGCCTATGTTGAACCGGGCCATGTGGTCATGGCCTATACCGAGGACAAGACCGATCCCCAATACCAATACTGCGAAGAGACCTACAAGGCCCTGCGCAAGGCCAAGGATGCCCAAGGCCGCAGACTGAAGATCGATTTCTTGCCCCTTCCCAATCCCCCTCTATGCATGGATAGGGATGAGGCCAAGGGCTACTCGGTCCTCAAGGATACCCTCGACCAGAGGAAGGCCGGTAGGAGACTAGCCGCTTCCTATGTGAACTTCTATCAGGGTCATGACTTTGTCGTCGCCCCGGCCTTCGATATCCCCGAAGACGAAACGGCAATGCGGATCCTGATGGATCTATTCCCCAACAAGACCATCCACATGGTCTATTCCCGGGAAATACTGCTCGGAGGCGGGGGCATCCACTGCATCACCATGCAGTATCCAAGCAAGGAGGAGGAATGATGAAAGTCGCGATTACCCAAATGAAGATGTCCTCCAAGATGGAGGAGAATATCCAAAAGGCCGAGTCATTGATTAGAGGCGCCGCCAAAGAAGGCGCCAAGCTCATCCTCTTGCCCGAGCTCTTCTATCTACCCTATTTCTGCAAGGAAGAAGACTACGCCTGCTTCCAGCTGGCTAGAAGCAAAGAAGAGTCGCTTATTTTGGCCCATTTCGCCAAATTGGCCGGGGAATTGCAGGTTATTTTGCCCATTTCCTTCTTTGAAAAAGCCAATAACCAATACTTCAATTCCCTGGTGGTCTATGACATTGACGGCAAGGAACTCACCCATTATCGGAAGTCCCACATCCCGACCGGGGCCGGCTATGAGGAGAAGTTCTACTTTGCTCCCGGCAACACCGGCTTCAAGGTGTCGAAAGCCCATGGAGTTAATGTCGGCGCCGCCATATGCTGGGACCAGTGGTTCCCCGAAACCGCCAGGGTGCTTGCCCTTAAGGGCGCGGAAGTATTCTGCTTCCCGACCGCCATTGGATCCGAACCGGTCACCGGCAAGGATTCCAGGGCCCACTGGAGGAACGTGATGCTCGGCCATGCGGCTGCCAACCTCACTCCGGTCTTGGCGTCCAACCGCATAGGAGAGGAAAAGCAAGGCAACACTTCTGTCACCTTCTTCGGCAATTCCTTCATCGGCGACCAGCATGGGGAAATCCTCATCCTAATGGATGATAAGGAAGAAGGATATAGGGTCATCGACCTTGATTTATCCGCCATCGAAAAAGAAAGGACCACCTGGGGCGTCTTCCGCGATAGAAGGCCCGAACTATATACTGCGATAAGCGACTACAAGGAGGAATGATATGTCTTTCCATGCCGTGCTGATGGGATGCAACGTCATCTCCTATGAAAAGATCGGGGTCAAATACGCGATGGTCTGTGCTTGGACCACGATGGTTGATTTCGACAAGATCGTGATGTTGCTTGGCAGCCAATCGGTCACCGGAAAGAACCTCTTCGTCGGTGATTATGTAGGGGTATCGGCCCTAGCCTCCGACCAGATGGATGCCTGCCTGCGTTTAGGCTCCACCCATTCGGATGAGGACAATAAGTTCAAAGGGGTCCCTTACACCAACGACCACGGGGTCATTACCATCGACGGGGCCAAAAACCGCATGGTCTGCGAAGTGCTCAAGATCGAGGAATTAGAAGAAGGGGACCGCCTGGTTACCCTAAGGATCGACTCGTATATCGAAGACAAGGAAAAGAGCTTCCTTCATCTTGATGAAGTCCTCAAAGATTGACCACGATTATATAGATAAGCAACGCCACCGTAATAAGGCCCAAAACTATCGGTACTAGGTAACGGATGTCGAACTTGGGCCTTTTCATTTGGAATTTACTATCGGTTAGTCTCACCTTGAGTATAGAGTATGCCCCATGGAATGGCTCGGCCTAAGTTTCGTTCTCGCCTTCGCCCTCTCCATGGACTGCTTTGTCCTGGCCCTAGGCGACGGACTGGCCTATAAGGGTCTAAATTGGAAGAAAGTCATTTTCATTGCCGCCGTATTCGGTTTATTCCAAGGCCTATTTCCTCTAGGTGGCTATCTTCTTGGTACTGCCTTCAGCCAATGGATCGACCTTTATGACCATTACATTTCCTTCGCCCTTTTGTTATTCATCGGCGGCAAGATGTGTTTTGAGGGCATCAAAGGGACCATCGACCCCTTATCAGTCGGAGCTAGGACCTTTACCTATAAATCCATCTTGCTGCAGGGGGTGGCCGATTCCATCGATGCCCTAGCCGTCGGGGTTACCATCGGCTCGACCATAAGCGCTACCGCAAACTGGCAGATCTATGTCTGTTTTATCATCATTGCTCTCATCACTTTCTTCGTTTCCTTGGTAGGTTTCTACGGGGGACAGGGCATCTTGAAACTACTAAAAGGGAAGTTCCATCTGGCCGAAGTCCTCGGGGGCCTGATCCTCATCGGCCTTGGCACCTATATTCTTTTGGAAGGAATAGGGGTTTTGGCCTAAAATCTCCTTAATGGAGACCAGACCTTTTTCTTTGATTATCCAAGGCGGCGGCACCAGGGCCTCTTTTTGTCTTGGGGCCATCGAAGGCTTTCTGGCGGATGGACTCCAGGCCGAATATGTGATCGGGACCTCGGCCGGGGCCCTGATCGGCATGATGTATCTCATCAATGCACCCAAGAAGATCGAGGAGGCCTTCCTCGACTACATGGGCAACCACCAATTCGTAGGTCTAAGCAATGTCATCCGTAAGGGCGGCTTGTTCAATTTCTCCTTTTTCTATGATGACCTTAGCAAGAACCACAAGGAAATCAGCCTGGAGGACTTCTTCAAGCATCCGGCCGAATACTATGCGGTCGCGACCGATTGCCTAAATGGGCAACCCAAGTATTTTTCCAAGAGCGATCCCCAGATACTGCGCGGCATCGAAGCCTCGTGCGCCTTGCCTTTGTTTAGCCGCCCGGTGATGATCGATGATAGGCCCTATCTAGACGGGGGCACCGTGGATTCCATTCCCTTTTCCAAGCCCTTGGAGGAAGGAAAGGAGAAGATCGTCATCGTTTCCAGCCGTCCCAAAGGCTTTAGGAAGCAAACCCAGCCCGGCCGCGTCCCCAAGATGGTGGCCAAGGCCCGCTATGGGAAATACCCGGCTTGGTCGCACGCCTTCCTACACTCCATCGAAACCTATAACTCCCAGGTGGAAGAGATGCTCAAGCTCGAAGAGGAGGGGAGGGTCTTTGTCCTATATCCACCTAAACCCGTAGAAATCGGGGTGGCCGAGACCGAAAGGGAGAAACTAGAGGAAGCCATAGCCATGGGCAAGAAGGCCTATGAAGAAAATAAAGAGGCCCTATTGGATTACTTATGCCGGTAAATAAAAGCAAGGATCATAAACCTGCTACAAAAAGGAAGGACCTAACGGAGTTCAAGGTCTATGTCGAGACGACCTTGTTGGACTTTTTGTTATTCAAATATTCCAAAAACCTCAGCAGAAACGCCATCAAACATCTGCTTTCCAACCATAGGGTTGCCGTAAACGGCGTCCCGGTCACCAAGTTCGACTATCCTCTAAGGAAGGAAGATGAGGTCATCGTTTCCAAGACGGCGATCGCTCCCAAAAGCACCCCCAAGGTCAAAGTCCTCTTCGAAAACGAGAAGCTCATTGCCATCGATAAGCCGACCAAACTTCTCTCCGTGGCCTCGGACAAGGAAAAGGGCAAGACGGCCTTCCGTCTGGCTTCGGCCTATGTGTCCGCCAAGGACCCAAAGGCCAGGTTATATGTTGTCCATCGCCTCGATGAAGATACCTCCGGAGTTTTGCTCTTCAGCAAGGACTACGAATATAAGGAAAAACTCCAGCACCACTGGCAGGACATCGTTAGGAAAAGAGGCTACTACGCGATCGTGGAAGGGGAGGACATTGCTCCAAGCGGGGAACTTCGAAACTACCTGATGGAAGACAAGAACAACCTAATGTATGTCGGGCATGATAAAACCAAGGGCAAGCTTGCCATTACCAAATGGAAGAAAATCGCCTCATCCAACGGCTATTCATTGCTCGATGTGAATATAGATTCCGGGCGCAAAAACCAGATTAGAGTCCAGCTTGGCTATATCGGCCACCACGTGATTGGGGACGATAAGTACGGGGAACCCTCCGACCCCCTAGGTAGGTTAGGCCTTCACGCCTATTGCTTGGAGTTCGTCGAACCCGATGGCAAAAAAACTATAAGAATCTTGTCACAAATGCCTAAGGCATTTCAAAATATGTTCGCGAAAAAAGGGAAACAGCGGTGACATTATTTTTCCAGAAACTCAAAAACAACGCTCTGGTAAGCAAAATCTGGGAGAGTTTTCTTTCCGTCATCCCCATCACCATTTCCGTCAGCATCCTCTATTTCGTGGGACTCATTACCGATACCTCGATCGGGGTCTTTGACCTCAATGCCTATCTCTTTTTCCTTCTTTGCTCGCTGATTGCCATCATCGGCTTGGGTTTGTTCCAGCTCGGCGTCGATAAATCCATGACTAGGATGGGCGCCTTGGTCGGCGAAACCTTGGCGAGGAAGAAGAACATGTTCCTTCTTGTCATCATGACCTTCATCCTGGGCTTTTTGGTCACCATGGCTGAACCCGACCTGACCGTCTTGGCCAATTCCGTCGGCCTGTCCAATTACCTGGTCATCGGTTCGGTATCCGCAGGTACTGCCCTCTTTCTGGTAATCGGGGTCATCCGGGTTTTGAAGAAACAGAGCCTGAAGATCATGTTCTTGGCGTTCTACGCTTTGGTCTTTGCCCTAGTCGGCGTCGTCAATCCCTCATTCTTGCCTCTTTGCTTTGACTCCGGCGGCGTTTCCTCCGGACCTGTCACCGTGCCTTTCATCCTGGCCTTCGGCGCCGGCGTGGCCATGTCCACCAACGGCAAGGCCTCGGGTGAAGATTCCTTCGGTTTCTCGGCCCTATGCTCGGTCGGACCGATCCTGGCGGTCATGGTCTTGGCCCTATTCATGCCCGAAGACGCCCTTTCGCCCTATGAGATGGCCCAGGCCGACTTCACCTTTGGGCATCTAGGCAATGAATTCATCGAATGCCTCTATGACGTGGCCTTGGCTTTCGGACCACTCATCGTGGTCTTCTTGATCTATAACTTCTTCTTCCTGAAACTGCCTTGGAAGAGCCTTCTGAAGATCTTGGTCGGCTTGGTCTATGGCTTCGTGGGCCTATGGCTCTTCCTTACTGCCGTCAACGGCGGCTTCTTCCCGACCGCTTCGATCGTTGGCTTATCCTTGGTCAGCAGGGACCTTTGGATCGCGGTCACGGTTGCCGGACTATTCGGCCTATTCGCCGTTTTGGCTGAACCGGCCGTCCATGTTTTGGTCAAGCAGATCGAGGAAATCTCCGACGGGGCCATCAAGAAGTGGACTGTCATGGTCGTGCTAGCCATCGGCAACATGGCTGCCCTCATCATGGCCATCTTACGGGCCTACTATGTGATTGAAATCACCTACTTCGTCGTCGTTGGCTACATCCTCATCTTCGTGGTGATGCTCTTCTCTCCCAACATCTATACCTATATCGCCTTTGACTCGGGCGCCGTGGCCTCGGGTCCGATGGCTAGCGCCTTCCTATTGCCCTTTGTCATTGGCTTTGCCTATGGCTTTGGGCTAGACATCAACCTATACGGCTTCGGCGTGGTCGGCTTCATCGCCATGATGCCGCTTCTTGGGGTCCAGCTATTGGGTGCCTATGGCAATGCCAAGAGCAAGCTCTTGCTACGCCGCGTCCAGAAGACCATCGTGGAACCCGACGACGACCAGATCATTCACTTTTCGGAGGCCTTATAAATGGAAAAGCAGCATAAAGGATTTGCGATATTCCTCCGCAAAAGCAGCCCCGAAAACAAGGAAAAGGCCGAAAAGAAGCCCTTTGTCCCTTACGATAAGCGCAATGAGATAACCCCCTTGGTGCTGTTTTTATCCATTGTTCCTCAGGGACAGGAAGAATATATCCAGAAGCTTCTATTCCAACATCACGCCAACATCTTTTTCCGCATGAGGGCCGAAGGGACGGCCCACGAGATCCTTTCCGATGTCTTGGCCACCACCAACAATGCCAAGCGCATCATCGCCTCCCTCATCAAGCGCGACACATTCCAGGCCATCAAAGACCCGATCGCCAACAAATTCGCGACCAGCCCCTATTCCGCCGGCATCGCCCTCACCATCCCCGTTTCCTCTTTGTACGGCGTTTCCGCCTACAAGATCCTGACTGACAAGAGGACCCTCAATAGCGAGGCCCAAAAGGAGGTTATCCCTATGAACGAAAACGAATACGAGGCCATATACGCCATCGTCAACGACGGCTTCTCCGATCTGGTCATGGCCGCGGCCAGGGACGCCGGTGCCAGAGGCGGCACCATCGTCCATGCCAGAGGTACCGGCAATCCCGATGCCCAGAAGTTCTTCGGCATTGTGGTTACCCCAGAAAAGGAAATGGTCCTCATCGTGGTCAAGAAAGATATCCGCGACCAGGTTCTAGCCGCCATCGGCAAGGAATGCGGCCTTCAGACCAAGGGGCAGGGCATCTGCTTCTCACTGCCGGTTGAATCCGTCATCGGATTAGCCGCCCAGAACGATTCCCCCGAAGAGGAAAGCGAAGAAGAACCAGCTGAATCATTATGAGTGAAGAATCCAAGTCCGCTTCTTCCCTTTCCGAGCTAAGGAAAGAGGAAGACGTCTCTTCGAAATGGAAGAACCTTCTCCCCCTTTTCAAGGAGAAGTGCCCCTATTTCTTTGACCTCAATTCCCTTTTCTATTACTTCCTGCTCATGCTGCTATTGGGGTTCTTCTGGACCTTCTATTCCTTGGTAACCAATAGCTTTACCGGATTGCTGGGCTGGGACTATACCTGGCAATACGTGCCCATGGGCTATTACACCCATGACGTCTGGTGGGGCTTTCTGACCACCGGGCATTTCGATTTGTATAGTGCCAACACCTTCCTAGGGGCCGACAACATCGGCTCGAATGCCTATTATGGGCTTTTCGATCCCTTCAATATCTTCGTGATCCTTGCCCCTAGGTCCTGGGTACCCCAGATGATGGCCATCGCCGCCTTCTTCAAAGGGGCGGTAGGGGCCATGCTGATGAGGGCCTTCCTCAAATACCGGGGCTGCAAGGAATGGACCGCGAGGCTAGGCGGGGCTGCCTTTGCCTTCAATGGCTTCTTCACCTTCATGAGCGGCTTTCCCACCGTCATCTCCGCGGTCGTCTATATCCCCATGATGCTTTGGGGCATCGAGAAGGTCATCAAGGAAAATAAACCGACCGTCTTGGCCCTGTCTTTGTGGCTGACGGGAACCACCAACTTCTTCTATCTGGTGGTCTATTGCGTCTTCGGTGTCATCTATGCCATCTGGCGCTACTTCTCAACCTTCAAGAGCCGGAGTGGCAAATCCAACATCTCGGTCATCGGCCTTGGGGTATTTGGCTTTGCCGTAGGCATATTGATGTGCTCCTATGTCCTCTTGCCTTCGATCAGGGCTTCTTCCCTCTCGGGTAGGACCATGTCCATCGGACAGGCCTATATCAGGACCATCTGGGATTCTTTGAAGACCTGGGATTGGGGCACGGCCTTCGGACTCATCTTCGGTATGGTAGGGGAAAACCCGGGTCGGGAGCTGATGGCCCTTATTTCCTTCTTCTATCCGACGACCGGCTATACCTATTTGCCCTTATCGGTTCCCGCAAGCGGAACCGGGACCGGATACGATGCCTGGACCGCTTCATTGTTCTGCTATACCCCAATGGTCATCTTCTTCGTATATGGGATACTCGGGGCTTGTAGGAAGAAGGAGTGGGGCATCATCTGCGGCTTTGGCCTTTCCGTCATTGCCGTGTTTACCACCTTCTCCTATTACTTCTTCTATCTCTTCACCGGAGACGGCTATGGCAGATGGTTCATCGTCCTGGTGCCGCTTATCATCTATGTGGCTTGCCATGAATTCGATCGGATAAAGGAAAACCCCCAGTGGCAGCTTCCTACCGCCTCGGCGATCGCCGTGGTTATGACGGTTCTTACCTTGGTCATCTGCACCGTCTCTTTGGATGGGAAGAAATTCGAAAGCCCCAACAACCTGACCTATTGGTTCTCCTCCTATGTACCCATCGGAGGCAGTTCCACCATTTACATCGTCATCTATCAGATCATCCTGGTGGTCGTCGAGTGTCTGGTCATCTATTTCCTGCGCAATAAGGAAGCATTGCCCAAGGTTTTGCTGGGATTTGTGATGCTTGAGGCCGCGGTAGCGGGCAACCTGAACTTCTTCTATGGCTCGAGTTGGAGCTATCAGAATCACTTCGAAGGCGGATCATGGAACCGCACCTCCATGCAAAGGGCGGCCGACTACATCAACGACTACGACGACTCCTATTACCGGATCTATACCGACTTCTACAATTGCAAGAACGACGGGCTGACCTACAACGTGAACATGGATTCCCATTTCCATTCCCTGTTCAACTTCGACTTGGACCAATTCGTGAGGATGATGGGCAATGCCAGGAATGACGGAAGCGAGACTACGACCTATGGGGGCTATACCTATTCATCCAAGGTCTGGTCGGCCTCTTATAACAACAAGAGATACGGCTATGACACTTTGACCGGGCATAAGTACTACATCATTGCCAACGAAGGCTATTCGACCTGGAACGACGAGGCCCTCTCTCCCAAAAACGTGCCCTTTGATTCTACCCTTGTCTATCGCGACGATGACTTTGCCATCTATCAGTCCGGCACCTATCTTGACCTTGGCTTTGGGGTCGACACTCTGTATCAGCACCACTATGACGAGGAGTCTCAGACGGCCAACAAGTCGGCCTTCTATAGCGGCTCTCCCAGCCAGAGCACTCTGCTACGCAACGAAGGCCTGCTCATGGATTCGGCCATCGTGGAAGACGATGATGTTGAGCGTCTACCCGAATCATTGAGCGTGCTCAACCCCAATGAAGAGGACCCGATTCCTACCTCCTATACCCAATACGGTTATAAGAGCCTGGCGACCGTCTGCGATTACTATGTGACTACTTCTGAGGACGATCCTTCTTCCGGTGAAGTGAATTTCGGGGGCTTCCATCCCGAAGATCCGGGCGGATTCCTAAACCCGGAAACCCAAGACCAATATCTTGATCACTCGGTATCTACTAACCCCAAAAGGGTCACTGCCGGTAACTACGTCAGCATGGAAGAAGACCATGGCAAGCTCGTCTTCTCGCCTTACAACGGGCAAACCTATTTCAATGAATCCGACGGGGCTTACATCGAGATGTACTATGGCCGTTATTCCAATGGGGCCAACCGCGTCTATCTCATCGGCGACTACACCGATGAGGAAGGGGTGCTCCACGAATATGCGCTTCTTAGCTATGAGTACCGCTCCATCTCCACATTCATCAATAACGACGACCAGGGCACCCCGATGTTCGGGTTATACGCCAACGGCAAGATCCGCCACATCGTCGTCTGCGCCAAATCCGGCTGGGGCGATGCCACCACCAACATCGGTCCTTCCCATTTCTCCTTCTACATGAAGGAAAAGTCCGCCATCGATGAGGAAATCGAGAAGTATAGGTCCAGCGAATACGCCCTTCAGGACGTGACCAGGGTCAATAACGACACCTTTAGCTTCAAAACCGAATTCACCAACGAGAAGATGGTGGTTACCCAACTTGGCTATGACGACGGGTGGGGAATCAAGGCCTACGATAAGGACGGCAACGTCCTCGATGGGGTGGAAACCTATAAGCTGGACGGGGGCCTTCTTGGCTTCAATGCCCTATCGGGGGAAACCTACTACGCCCTCGAATATGTGACGCCTTATCTGAATTTCTCGGTGGCCCTCGCCTCCATCGGCACCGCCTTGCTGCTTGGCTTCATCGGCTTAAGCGGTTATCTGGAATACCGCAAAATAAAAAGCCAAGCGCAGGACTTGGCCAAGTAGGAAGAATCAGTCCGCGAGATGAGATAGATAAAGGGAATAGACCTGCTTCTTTTTGATGCCTAGTGAGGAAGAGACTTCCTCGACGGCATCCTTGCCTGATAGCCCTTTGGATAAGGCAATCCTCAGGGCCATAAGCACGTCTTCCTCGCTGACTTCTTCATGTACCTCTTTGGCCCCTTCCACCAATAGGACGATTTCGCCCCTGATGGTTTCCTGATCAAGGCCAAGGAGCTCTTCTAGGCTGCCCCTAAGGAATTCTTCATGGATTTTCGTCAGTTCCCTAGCGATGACCGCCTGTCTATTGCCTAGGACTTCCCTTAGGTCTTTCAAGGTCTCTTCGATTCTATGAGGTGCCTCATAGAAAATAAGGGTCACGTCTAGGTTTTTAAGATGTTCAAGCCTCTTTTTTCTGGCCCCGGATTTGCTAGGCAAAAACCCTTCGAAGTAGAAGTGGTCGGTCGCTAGACCAGAAGGCACGAGACCGCTGAGGAAGGCGCTAGAACCATTGACCACGGACACGGGAATGCCTTCTTGTATTGCCATATCAACAAGCAAGGAGCCGGGGTCTGAAATTAAAGGATATCCGGCATCGGACATATAGGAAACGGTCAGCCCTGATTTAAGTTCCTCGATGATCTTGGGAGCCACTTCCCTTTCCCGGAATTTTTCCAAGCAGACAAGAGGCTTTTCTTTGCCTAGGGCCATCTTGATGAGATTGCCGGTTCTTCTGGTGTCCTCGCAGGCTATCAAATCGGAGGCCTCAAGCACCCTGATGGCTCTAGGAGGGAGTTCCTCCATATTCCCGATAGGGGTGGCCACCATATACAAAACGGGCCTATTTTCTTTAAAGGAAAAGACCCGGGAAACACTCATGGTTACTTGTTGTTTTTATTGTTGTTGGGTTGAAAATTGCGGGGATTATGGTTATTGGGGCGATTGCCATGGCCATGATGCCTATTGTGGCGGGGCCGGTTGTTGTTCTGGTTATTGTTTTGTTCTTTATGGCCCTGCTGGTTATTGCCTTTGTTATTCTGGTTGTTCTTGTTGTTATTCTGCTTCTGGTTGAAGTTACGGTCTTTTTTGTCCCTGTTGCGTTCCCTTTTTTGTTTCTCTTCCTCTTCCTTTTGGATTTCATTGAGGAATTGGGATTCGGGCAGCGAGGCGTCCCCGGCTACGGCGGCTTTTTCGATAATGACCTTGGGGCGGATCCTTCCTTTGGCCAAATCGTCCATCTCATCTAGACCGATGGTCTTGATATCGGAAGAGTTTTCGGTAGAGACGATGCGGACGATTTCCGAGAGGATGTTGAAATCCCTGATCATGTAATCGCCGTCAGGGGTATGGATGATGGAACCGACTTTGGGGAAGCGGGCCTTCTCTTTGCTATACATCTCATCTTCATAGGCCAGGCAGCACATCAGTTTGTTGCATGGACCCGAAAGCTTGGGGATGTTCAGGGTGAGCATCTGGTTCTTGGCCATGGAAATGGAGATCGCCCCAAAGCCCTCCAGGAAGTTGGAGCAGCATAAGGGCAGTCCGCATAGTCCGATGCCCCCGACCATCTTGGCCTTGTCCCTAGCGGCCTTCATCCTAAGATCGATGTAGCAGCCCAGTTGGCTGGCCAATATCTTGGCAAGTTCACGGAAATCGACCCGATGCTCGGCAAAGAAGGAGATGGTGCAGGTATTCCTGAATGGGGAATAGACCGCATCGGAAATCTTCATGTCCAGACCCAGCTTGGCAGCCTGTTCGGTGGCGATCTTCAACGCCTTTTTAGACCTTTTTATGGCATCTTCATAATCATCCAAATCGGACTTGGTAGGATGCCTTAGGATGCGCCTTAGTTCGATTTGCCCATCGTATTCGTCCAGAGGACGGGGAGCGGAGGCCACCAGTCCTATCTCGATGCCGTTGATGGTGTCGGCGACGAGGATGTCGCCTTCTTCGGAATCATCGAAAGGGGTCGCAAAGAAATAAACCTTGCCGGAAGCGTCGAATTTGATGCCCACGAAATGGGTGAGCGAACTTCTGATGTCTAAATCGTCCATGTGTCTATGAGGGAGTAAGCTAGGTGGTCCAAGGATAGGGCAACGGCCACGTTGGCGTTTATGGCGCCCATGGCCTCATTTGCGAGGAAGATGATGCGGCTAGGGTCTTCCCTAGGATGGTCCTTGCCATAGATATGATACGCCAAAAGGGGCAGATCTTTGTCCATATTCATGTACAAAAGGCTGTGTCCGTATTCGATGAGCAGGGAAAGGAAGAGCAGGGCCGCCTTCTTTTGTTTGATCAAGGCTGAGATTTTGTTCTGGTAATAGAAATAGAGTCCTTCCCCCTCGTCCTTATGCTGAAGGTGGATCATGAGGGCTTGCTTGGCGGATCTATATTCCTCCGAAGCGGAGGTTTCCTTCAAGGAAGAAACGGTTCCATGGAAAGGAGCAAGCAGGAAGGCGTCTTCTTGACTGAAACCTTCTTTTATGGCCAGGTCCATGATTTCCAGCTTGTTGGGCAAGACCAGGCGCAGGATTTCGCAGCGGCTTCTGATGGTGGGCAATATCCTAGCGATGTTGTTGGTGGTCAGGATGGCCGTGGTGTTCTTGCTTGGTTCTTCCAAGAATTTGAGCAGGCTATTCTCAGCCTCGTCGGTAAGCTTTTCGGCCAGATGGATGATATAGACGAGCTTGCCTTTTTTCTCGAGGGGGCTTTTGGAGAAATTCTCGATCAGGTCCTTGACTGATTCCTTGTTCAGGGTACCTTCGCCCCCGTCCATGACGACTAGGTCATGGTAATTTCCGGCGTCGATCCTCCTGCAGGTGGTGCAGGTCATATCGCAATAGGGGTCGGGGTGATCGCAAAGCAAGGACTTTGCCATCAGGGTGGCGGTTTCAAATAATGGAGTGCCTTCCTCCCCATCAAGGAGATAGGCATGGGGGACCCGGCCCGACTTCAAGGCCGCCCCAAAGGAGCGCATCGCGACTTCTTGGCTTTTGAGGATGAACTCCTTGTTGTCCATGGCTATTCGGTCAAGGTCTTATGGACGATCTTGTAGGCCGCTTCAAAGACCTCATCGATGGGTTTGGAAGCATCGATGATGGCGAAATGATCGGAGGATTTTGCGATATCCAAGAAGGCTTTGCGGACTTTTTTGTGGAAATCCAAGGCTTCTAGGTCTAGGCGGTTGACCTCGCGGGAAGCGTTTTGGGCGATTCTTTTGAGCCCTTCTTCGGGATTGATGTCAAATAGGACGGTAAGATCGGGTTTGACCCCTTCGGTGGCCGGTTCGTTGATTTTTGCAATGAGTTCGATTCCTAAGCCCCTAGCCCCGCCTTGATAGGCCAAGGAGGAGTCGACATAACGGTCGGAAAGGACGCTTATTCCTTTATTTAGGGTCGGAATGATGAGCTCTTGGACATGTTGTCTTCTTGAGGCGGCATAAAGCAAGGCCTCGGTCACCGGGTCCATCTCGGTGTTTGCCTTATCGAGGATGACACTTCTTATTTCTTCCCCGATTTTGGTGCCCCCCGGTTCCCGGCTGAGGATGAAGCGGATGCCTTCTTCCTTCAGTTTTTCGACGATGAGGCGGAGGATGGTGGACTTGCCCGAACCCTCGCAACCTTCGAAAGTGATGAACTTTCCTCTCATAGCTTCTTCCTCCCCTCAAGCGCTTTTTCTAGAGTAAGCGGATCGGAATATTCCAAAGAGGAGCCGATGGATAGTCCGTATCCTAGGCGGGTGATATTGATGTCATAGTCCTTGAGCAGGCTAGCCACGTAGGTCGCGGTGGTTTCTCCATCGATCGTGGGGTTGGTGCCGAGGATGACTTCCTTGATGTTTCCCTCTTTGATCCTATTTAGCAAAGGCTCGATGTTGAGGTCTTCGGGATAGACGCCTTTGGAGGCGGACAAGGACCCGAAGAGAATGTGGTAGAGCCCATGGTAGGTATTCGAATTTTCGATCGCGAGGGCATCCTTGAAGGATGAGACTACGAAGACCTTGTCGGTTTCCCTTTCATGGTCATCGCAGATGGGACAAGCGTTCCCTTCCTTGTAATAACCGCATCGAGGGCATTTGGAGATATTTTCTTTGCTGGACTTCAGGGCCTCGTAAAAACGCTGGACATCCTCGTCCTTCATCTCCAAAACCGCATAGGCCATCCTTTCGGCGGACCTACGGCCTACGCCCGGCAGCCTAGCGAAGGATTCGATCAGTTGTTCTAAGGAGGGTAGTTTCTCCATTAGAACGGCAGCCCGGCCTTTCCGGTGACCGACTCATCGATCTTGTCGGCTTCCTTCTGGACTTCGTCCTGGGCTTCGCGGATGGCCATGAGGATGGCCTCTTCGAGCATTTCCTTGTTCTCGGGTTCTAGGGCATCCTTCTCGATTTCGATTTTCTCAAGGGACTTATCGCCCTTGACAACGATCTTGACGAGTCCGCCTTTTTCCTTGACGAATTCCTTTTCCTTGAGCTCGGCATAAGCCCTATCGAGCTGCTTCTGGGCCTGGTTGGCCCGCCTTAGCATTTCCTGGATCTGGTTCATATTTCCTCCTATTTGGGTAAGTTAAGGGTTATTTCCTCTTTCCTAGGCAGTTTTTTGATGGTCTGCAAGCCATAGTAAGACGACATGATGCGGTTCTGGTCGGAGTGGTCGATGGCAATCACGAAGACCTCGCGTCCGATGATCCTCTCCAGTAGGGAAGACAAAGCCTTCTGGTTTTCCTTAAGCAGTGCCTTCTCCTTGAGATTGCGGAACTGGTAGTTGAGGACAATGGCTTCCTTGCAGAGGCAGAAGGGCTTGCCTTGGAAAAGAAGGGAAGCCAGATTGCCGATCTTCGGATCGTTCCTAAGGGGCTCAAGGGCCTTCCAGGATTCGGAGGCCTTGCGCCTTTCATCCTTCTCGCCAAGCACCAAGACCTTGATGATTTCCTCATCGGGGATTTCGTACTTCTCGCCTTCCATGGCCACCCTGGTGTGGGATAGCCCCTTGGTATCAAGGCTGGGCTCAGGCTCCTCGGGTTCTTCTTCAAAGAGGAAGTCCGGGGGTTCGCTTTGTCCCTTTTTGGGTTCTACCTTGGGTTTGGCGGGCTTGGGTTCTTCGGCTTTCTTGATGGGTTCTATGACTTTGTTTTCGGCCATCTCGAATATCGAAGCCTTGAGGGGTTCGGGCTCGGGAGTAGGTTCTTCCTTGGCCTTCTGGGCAAGGGGCTTGGGCTCGGCTGGCTTGGCCGGTTCGGCTTTGACCTCTTCCATAGCCTTGGGCGCAAGTTTGGGTAGGGGATCTTCCTGAAAAGGAGAAGTCTCGGAGACCAGCTTCAGCAGCGAGATTTCAAATAGGGAATACAAAGAAGAGGAATTCCTGAAGGCATTCGCGTTTTCAATAAGCGCGTCAATGAATCTCACGCATTTGGAAAGGGAGATGGAAGAGGCCAAATCCTGGGCTTGCTTCTCCTTCAGGGAATCAAGCAGGCGCGCCTGTTTGGAAGAGAGGTATACAAGCAAGTCCTTAAGGATATTGACGAGATCGCTATTGAGCCTTCTGATATCGATGCCCCTGTCCTTATAGGAATCAAGGATGCTTAGGGTTTTTCCGGCATCGCCTTCCGAGACGGCTTTGAGCAGATTGATCTTCTCGGATTTGCTGATAAGGCCATAGATGGAAAGAACATCCTCTTCCTTAAGGACGTTCCCGGAATAGGAAAGGGCCTGATCGAGGATGGATAGGGCATCCCTCATCCCGCCTTCGGCCAATGAGATGACCTCTTTTAGGGCCTCCTCTTCATAGCTAGCCCCTTCGGCTTTAAGGACTTCGATGAGCTTCTTTTGCATATCGGCGTCCTCGACCCTGGAGAAATCAAACCTCTGGCACCTGCTGATGATGGTGGGCAAGACCTTCTGCGGTTCGGTGGTCGCTAGGATGAAAATGACGTGCTCGGGCGGTTCTTCGAGAGTCTTCAACAAAGCATTGAAAGCCCCCGAGCTCATCATATGGACTTCGTCGATGATATAGACCTTGTAATGGGCTCTGATTGGGGCGTAACGGGATTTTTCTACCAGGTCGCGGACCTGTTCGACCCCGTTGTTGCTGGCCGCGTCGATTTCGATGACGTCGGGATGAGCGCCCTCGGTGATGTCCACGCAGTTGGAACAGGCATTGCATTGCTCGCCTAGCCCGTTCTCGCAGTCCAAGGCCTTCGCGAAAAGCCTGGCCATCGTGGTTTTGCCGGTCCCCCTAGGTCCGGCGAAAAGATAGGCGTGGGCAATCTTTCCGGTCGCTAAGGAGTTCTTAAGGGTACGGATTATGGCCTCTTGCCCGGCAACCTCGTCAAAGGTCTTGGGGCGGTAGGTCAGATATAGGGCTTTGTAGGACATCTTCGAAATTATAACCAGTTTAACTGGTTGCCTCTAGGGGAGGAGAGCCATTTCTAAGACGATGTTTTCCAAGGTCAGAAAAGCCTCGTAAAATCCCCAAGGTTGAGAGGATTTCAAAGCAAAGGCGATTTCATTGTATTTCCTATCTTTTAGGTAGGTTTTGCAAAGAAAAAGGCCTAGAAAGGTCTATTGAGATGGTCTATATTGTCCCGTTATTTGTCAGTGGAGGTATGGTTGATTTCCCCAAAATAGCCGAGTTGATAAGGCCCTATTGTGGAAGAACCTGAGTTCATGGTTTCTTGAATATGGCTCTTCGCTGGTCTACCCCTACAGGGACGAAGGACATTAAGGTATAATCGCCCCGATGGAAACCAGCATGCTAAGGCGGCTTGCCGCCATGAAGAAGAGATACGAAGAGATCGAAGGCGAACTCGAAAGCGAAGAAGTTGCCTCCGACCTGAAGAAACTGACTGCCTTGAGTAAGGAAAAGGCCGGCCTTGAAGAAGGGGTCCGCCAATTCGATGAATACAATAAGCTTACCGCCCAGCTCTTAGAGGCCAATCAGGCCATCGAACTCGGTGATCCCGAGCTCTCGGAACTCGCCCACGAAGAGAAAAAGGAAATTGAAGCCAAACTTGAAGGCTTGGAAGAGAGTCTGAAGATCGAACTGCTCCCCAAAGACCCCAATGATTCGAAGAACATCATCGTCGAAATCCGCGGCGCGGTCGGGGGAGACGAAGCCAACATCTTCGCCGGGGACCTCTTCAGGATGTATTCCAAATATGCCGAAACCCAAGGTTGGAAGGTCAAGGTCCTCGACTGGTCCGAAGGGGCGATGGGCGGCTATACCTTCGTTTCCTTCATGGTCAAAGGTGAAAACGTCTATTCCAAATTGAAATTCGAATCCGGTGCCCATCGGGTCCAAAGGGTTCCCAAGACCGAAGCCCAAGGCCGCATCCATACCTCCACCGCGACGGTGCTGGTGATGCCCGAAGCCGAGGAAGTGGAAGTCACCATCAATCCCGCCGATCTGAAAATCGATACTTACCGTAGCCAAGGCGCCGGAGGACAAAACGTCAATAAGACCGAATCCGCAGTCAGGGTTACCCATGTCCCTACGGGCATCGTCGTGTCCTGCCAGACCGAAAAAGCCCAGCTGCAGAACAAGGAAATCTGCATGCAGATGCTACGCTCAAAGCTATATAGCTATTATGAGGAAAAGCTGGAATCCGAACGCGCGGCCGAAAGGAAACTCAAGGTCGGCACCGGAGAACGCTCGGAGAAGATCAGGACCTATAACTACCCCCAGAACAGGGTTACCGACCACCGCATCGGCTTTACCATCCAGAAACTCGACCGGGTCATGGAAGGTGAGATCGAAGAAATCATCGAAGCCCTGATCCATTTCGACCAGGAACAGAAACTCCTAGAGCATGCCTAAGGTCGACGATGTCTATCGGGCTGCCCTAAAGCAAGCCGCCCAACATGAAATAGAAGGAAGCGACGTCCGTTATCTTTTGATGGTCGCGGAGGGTTTTTCCTCGCCTGCCGATGTCATCTATTATCGCGATAGGGAAATGAAAAACCCCGATCTCTTCGATAAGTGGATGAAGGAAAGGATTGAGGGTAGGCCAGTCCAATACATAACCCATTACGCCTCCTTCTTGCTACATAACCTCTATGTCGACGAAAGGGTTCTCATCCCCCGTCCGGAAACCGAATTCCTGGTCTCGGAAATCACCGAGAGGATTTCCGATTATTTCGATCCGAGGAATTTGCTTATGGTCGCCGATATCGGCACCGGGTCCGGAGCCATCGCTAGGGCCCTGAGCACCTTCTTTCCCAAGTGGATCATCTTCGCATCCGATATATCCAAAGGGGCCTTGGAGGTTGCTAGGAAGAACTTAGAAGGCACCCATGTCGAACTCCTTGAAGGCGATACCCTTGAACCATTTATAAAGAAGGGGTTGAAACTCGATATCCTCGTCGCCAACCCTCCATATGTCCTCTCCAAGGAAGAGGCAGAGCCCATCGTGAGGGACAACGAACCCGACAGGGCTTTATATTTCCAAGATTCCAACAATGTCTACGAGAAGATCTTCAAAGACATCCATGAGGTCAAAAAAGGCCCGATGTTCCTAGCCTTTGAAATCGGTCCGGGCATAGAGGAAATGCTTATATCCTGCATGAACAAATACCTAGGAAAACACACCTATGAGATAGTCAAAGACAACCTAGGTCTTTCCCGTTATCTTTTCGTTGATTTAGAATAACGCCGCCATGGAAATCTTAGAGAAATCCGCAATCAGGAAAGCCGCCTCTATTTTAAAAGAGGGCGGCATCGTAGCCTTCCCCACCGAAACCGTCTACGGGGTCGGCTGTGCCTTATCCAGCAAAGAAGGCCTAGAAAGGCTCCTCAAGGCCAAAGGCCATCGGGACAATAAGCCCTTTTCCTTGATGTTCAGCAACATCAACGACATCTTCGAATACGTCGATGCCGACTTAAGGACCCGTTTGCTCATCGACCGCTTTTTGCCTGGTGAGCTCACCATGCTGATGAGGGCAAAAAAAGGAGTCCCTTACGCCGCCGACTGCGGGACCGGGGTCATCGGGGTCAGGCTCAGCGAAGACCCGGATGTGCGGGCCATGATCGAAGCGGTCGGGGAACCGTGCCTGGTCACTTCGGCCAACCGCTCGGGCGAACGTGCCCCGTCTTTGTTCGAAGATGCCATAAACGCCATTGAAGCCGACGCCATTGTAAAAGGGGAATGCACCTCCTATATCCCCAGCACCATCATCGATGTGACCAAGACCAACGAAATCAAATTGGTGAGGGAAGGAAAACTCAAGTTCTCCGATATCGAAAGCTCTTTCCATAAGAAGATATATATCGTCCTTGGCTCTGACCATGCCGGATTCGAGGTCAAGGAAAAGCTCAAGGAAAGCCTTTCGAATAACGGCCTATGCGTAATCGATGTGGGCTGCTCTTCCATCGAATCCTGCGACTACCCCTTGTTTGCCATCGAAGCCGCCAAATACATCTCAAGAGGCGAGGCCGACTATGGGGTTTTGGTCTGCGCCAGCGGGGAAGGCATCGCCATCGCCGCCAACAAGGTCAAGGGTGTCAGATGCGGAATCGGTTATAACGATGATGTCGCTCATCTGATTAGAGAACATAACCGGGCCAACATGATTGCCTTCGGGGCCAAGTTCATGTCCTATGAAGACATCGAAAGAAGGATGTATGTCTTCCTCTCGAGCCACTTCCTAAGGGGCAAGCACGCCAGGCGGGTGAACGAAATCACCGATTACGAGAACCAATAATCGGACCATTCGGGGTGAAGTGGGATACCTTATTCCATGGAGCCCCTTTTTGTGTGTCCCCTATGCGGGAATTCCGAGCCCAGGTATATCGGATATAGAAACGGCAAGCCTTACTGCCGCAAATGCGTCTCATTTACCGGAAGAAGCGCGCGAATAGTCCAAAAAACCTGCAGAAACGTCGTCCTTGATCTGAAATATTCCCTCACTCTAGAGCAGAAAGGACTATCCGCGGAGCTACTGGAAAACTACATGTCCGGCATTGACTCCTTGGTCTATGCCGTCTGCGGGGCCGGGAAGACGGAACTCACCTTCGCCCTGATCGCTAGGGCCATGTCCTTGGGCCATCAGGTTGCCTTTGCCCTCCCTAGGCGCGATGTGGCCATGGAACTATACCACCGCCTGAAAGATGCTTTTACCAACTCCAAGGTCATCGCCGTCTACGGGGACCATTCTTCGGTGCTTGAAGGCGACCTCATCGTCCTGACCACCCATCAGCTATACCGCTATGAGAAGTACTTTGACCTCATCATCATGGATGAGATCGATGCCTTTCCCTATAAAGGGAACGATGTCTTGGAAGCCATGTTCCAAAGGGCGCTTAGGGGGCATTATGTCTTGCTTTCGGCTACCCCAAGCGATGAGCTGATCCAAGAGCATAAAAAAGAGGGAAAAGGCCTATTGGAATTAAGGACAAGATTCCATAAGAGGCCGATTCCCGTACCCCAGTTCGAGGTAAGGATCAGGTCTTTGTTCATCCCTTATTTGCTCAAGAAACTATATCAGTATCGAAAGGAAAAACTTCCTTGTTTGGTCTTCGTGCCCTCGGTCAATCTGGCGGAGACCCTTTATAAGAAGATTGCCATGTTTGCCCCAAAAGGGAATTTCGTCTATTCCAAGAAGCCTGACCGGAGTGAGGTCATCAAGGATTTCAGGGAAGGGAAATATCTATATCTGATAACCACCGCGGTACTTGAAAGGGGGATAACCATCAAAGGACTGCAGGTCATTGTCTTTGAAGCCGACGGCCCCATCTATGACCGGGCCGCCTTGGTGCAGATTGCCGGTAGGGCAGGGAGGAAAGCGGATGCGCCTAAAGGAGAAGTTATCTTCCTGGCTAGGGAAAGAACCCCTGCCATGGAAGAAGCCGAACGGGAAATCCGATACTGCAACTCCTTTTTGTAGGGTCTGTTTCAAGGACATCCATACCCTAACATATGGGGTCGTCTTTTCCGATGATCCCGTCATCTGCCCCAAGTGCTTCCAGTCCATGGAACCAGAGCAAGAGACCTTCAAGGTCGATGGCATCAAGGCCATGTCCTTATACCCATATGAAGAAGGATTCAGAAGCCAACTCTATGCCCTAAAAGGGGCCAAGGATATCGAACTGGCGCCTACTTTCCTATATTTCCAGAAGAGTCTTTTAAGAGCCTTGTATCTAGGTTATAAGATCGTGCCCGCCCCATCCTACATCGGCCATGACCAGGCTAGGGGCTTCAACCATGTGGTCGAACTATTCCGCCCCCTTGGATTGGAGATGTTGGAACTCCTTGATAAGACCAGCGATCATAAGCAAGCGGACTCTACCATCGAAGAGAGGTCCAAGGTCAAAGACGTGATCGTCCTTAAAAAGAAGATTGACCTAAGCGGGAAGAAAATCCTTTTCGTCGATGATGTCTTTACAACCGGAGCGACCGCCAAAGCCTGCTTGACCTTGATTGCGTCCTGCCACCCCAAAAGGCTCAAAGCCCTTTTCCTAGCAAAGACCGCAAAACCCAATTAAATAAATGGTTTTTCGTTTATTTTTCTAAGAACAACTCACTGCCTGTTTGGTACTTTTTGGTTGATGCCCCATGAATAGAAATCGCCATCAATAGTGAGCTCCTTAAGGAGACAGCGTTCCTCAAAGTAACTGCCATCGAAGACGAAATGATTGGCCTATTGCCCTCTGATTCATCAAGTAAAAGCAAAACCAATCCGCCTATATTTCCCTTGATAAGCCAACAAAGAGAAAAGCCATGCCCCTAGGAAGTCACTCTACCTAATGGTAGAATCAAGGCCGTTTCAGGACAAAGACATGGCCAATATCATTGAAAAATTATTCCATCTAGAAGCCCGTGAACTCGCCCGTTATGGACGCGAAGCGGACCGCGTCATCGCCTATGAAGAGACGATGAAGAACAAAACCGACGACGAACTCCGCGAGATGACCGCCAACTACCAAAGGGGCATCAAGGAAGGGGAGTTTACCCTCGACGAAATCAAATACGAAGCCTTTGCGGTAGCTAGGGAAGCCGCAAGGCGCACCTTGGGGCAATTCCCCTTCAAGGTGCAGATCATCGGCGCTTTGGTCCTCCATAACGGCGACATCGCCGAAATGAAGACCGGCGAAGGCAAAACCCTCACTGCCACCATGGCGGTTTATCTAAACGCCCTATCCGGGGAAGGCGTACACGTCGTCACCGTCAACGAATACTTGGCCGAACGCGACGCCGAATGGATGGGCCAGATTTACCGCTTCCTCGGACTGACCGTCGGGGTCAACCTCGCCCATAAGTCCAACCAGGAAAAGCGCGACGCCTATCTCTGCGATATCACCTATACCACCAACTCCGAACTCGGTTTCGATTATCTCCGCGACAATATGGCGCCTACTCTCAAGGGCAGGGTCCTGCGCGGATTGAAATTCGCCGTGGTCGACGAAGCCGACTCCATCCTCATCGATGAATCCCGCACCCCGCTTATCATCTCCGGCGGGCAAAAAGCCCCGGCCAGCCAATACCAGGTCGCCGATAGGTTCGTTAAGTCGCTCCGCAAAGACCGCGACTTCACCATCGACATCAAGACCAAGACGGCTTCATTGACCGATGAGGGCAACAACAAAGCCGAAAGGATGTTCGGAATCAAGAACCTCTATGACCCCGAGAACCAGGATCTGGTCCACCGCATCCACCAAGCCCTAAAGGCGAACTACATCATGGGCCGCGACGTCGAATACCTCGTCGATAAGGATAGGACCATCCAGCTCATCGACCAATTCACCGGCCGTATCCTCAAGGGCCGCGAATACAATGACGGCCTCCAACAGGCCATCCAGGCCAAGGAAGGCGTGGAAATCAAGCAGGAGACCGTGGTCCTAGCCACCATCACCTATCAGAACTTCTTCCGTCTTTATAAGAAGCTCTCCGGCATGACCGGTACCGCAAAGACCGAGGAAGAGGAATTCCAGAAGATCTACAACATGAAGGTCATCGTGATTCCTACCAACAAGCCCATCCAGCGCAAGGACGATACCGACCTGATCTTCGGAACCCATAAGGCAAAGCTCAAGGCCCTCATCGAAGAGGTCAAAGCCCGCCACGAAAAAGGACAGCCGGTTCTTATCGGTACCGTCTCGGTCGAATCCAATGAGGAAATCAGCCACCTGCTCACTAACGCAGGCATCCCCCATGAAGTCCTAAATGCCAAAAACCAGGCCCGTGAAGCCGAAATCATCTCCCATGCCGGCGAAAAGGGCGCGGTGACGCTTGCCACCAACATGGCCGGCCGTGGTACCGACATCAAACTCGGCCCCGGGGTGGTCGAACTAGGAGGGCTCTGCGTCCTAGGCACCGAACGCCATGAATCCCGCCGTATCGACAACCAGCTGCGCGGACGTTCCGGACGTCAGGGCGACCCGGGTTATACCCGCTTCTTCGTCTCCTTTGATGACGAACTCATGAGAAGGTTTGCCTCCGAGTCGGTGCGTAAACTCTTCGTCAACCAACTCCAGGACGATTCCTATGAGAATAGGATGCTCACCAACGCCGTCACCAATGCCCAGAAGCAGATCGAGGGCAAGAACTTCGATACCCGCAAGAACCTGCTCGACTATGACGATGTCTTGGCCAAGCAAAGGCAAATCGTCTATGACAAGCGCGACCGCATCCTCTACGCCGAGGACATCACCGAACTGATCCGCAATGCCTTCATGGGAGCCGGAAGGTTCTTGGCCCACGCCGCCCTTGACCCCACCAATAACGACGGGACCATTGCCGGCGAATATCTTAGAAGGATAGTCGAACCCCGCTTCCTGCCCGAGGGTAGCCTCAATGTCTCCGCCTATGACGGAGCCCCCGAAGAAGAGGCGGCCGAGGACTTGGGCGAAACCCTATATGCTTACTACCTCGAGAAGAGGGCAACCTGGCCACTCGAGCAGGCCGACTCCATCGAAAGGCAGGTCCATCTTTCGGTCATCGATAGGAATTGGCAAAAGCACATCGACACCATGTCCCACCTGCGCGAGGGCATCGGTCTAAGGTCCTATGCCCAGACCAACCCCCTTCAGGACTATGTAAACGAAGGCTATGACCTATTTGGGAAGATGAACGAATCCATCGCCGTGGATACCGCCCTCAATCTGCTCAACGTCCGCATCATCAAGAAGGAAGAACCCAAGCCTGAGCCTGAGGTCATCGATACAGAGGCCAAGGAGCCCGAAGCCACTCCTGAGCAAAAACCCGCAGAATAGGCTTATAATATTTATAACGGCGCAAAAGGCGCCTGTAATTTCAACATCCGGAAAGAGAGAGGAATATGCAAGAGCTAGTCGAATCCAGACAGAAGGCCAAAGAACTCGCCGCCTATGTAACGCAGCTCGGTGGCTCTCTTTGACCTACCTAAGCTAAAAGAAGAAATCGCCCAGATCGAAAAGAAGCAGGAAGACCCTGCCTTTTGGGATGACCACCGCGAAGCTGCCTCTTTGAGCAACCGCCTCGGCGACCTCAAGAACACCGTGAAGTCCATGGAGTCCATCAACTCCGATTTCAATGACCTCAGCGAACTATTAAAGGAAGCCACCCCCGAAGATATAGAGCTGTGCGAGCTTATCGAAACCTTGGAAAAGGACCTCGATAAGAAAATCCATGAACTTAGGACCATTTTGCTTTTCAGCGGGGAATACGATGAGCTAAACGCCACCATCGAAATCCATCCTGGGGCCGGAGGCACCGAAGCCATGGATTGGGCGGAGATGCTGCTGCGCATGTATAACCGCTGGGCCGAATCCCACCGTTTCAAGTGGGAAGTGCTTTACTATGAACCGGGCGAAGAAGCCGGCTGCAAGTCGGCTACGGTCAAGGTCAGCGGCACCCGCGCCTATGGGATGCTCAAATCCGAGAAAGGGGTCCACCGCCTGGTAAGAATCTCGCCCTTTGACGCCAACGCCAGAAGGCACACCTCCTTCGCTTCGGTTTCCATCGTCCCTGAATTCAAGGAAGTGGACTCCATCGTCATCGACCAGAAGGACTTGAAGGTGGATACCTACCGCTCCGGGGGAGCCGGCGGACAAAACGTCAACAAGGTCTCCTCGGCCGTGCGCATCACCCATCTTCCCACCGGCATCGTGGTCAGCTGCGAAATCGAGCGCAGCCAGCTCTTCAATAAGGAAACCTGCATGAGGATGCTTCGCGAGAAACTCATGGCCAGGCAGATCGAGGAGCGGGAAGCACATCTGAAATCCATCATCGGGGAACAGAAGAACATCGAGTGGGGGAGTCAGATCCGCTCGTACGTGTTCTGTCCCTATACCTTGGTCAAGGACAACCGTACCGACTATGAGACCAGTGACGTGGAAGGCACCATGGAAGGCAATCTCGACCCTTTCATGTTCGCCTACCTGGAAATGGAGGCGAAGAAGAATGGGCATTAGAAAAATCACCTCCTATAGGTATTGTCCGGCATTTAGAAACGTCTTCTTAGTCGTTTTGGGCTGTCTGATCTTGGCCTTCGGGGACGCGGTGTTTTTCACTCCCTTTGAAATCGTCTCCGGCGGCGCGGTCTCCATCGGTATCATCGTGGCCCATTTCTTCAATGATTCGGTGCTTGTCAATGACATCGTGGTCGCAGCCTTCCAGGTGGCCTTCTTCCTCATCGGGCTATTCGTGCTAGGCAAGAAGTTCAGCGCCCATACCCTGCTTGCCACGATTGCCTACCCGCTTTTCTATACCTTGTTTTTAAGGACCGGCGCCGGCAGCGCGATCACCGAGGCCCTCATGGAATACAAGGAACCGGACGGTACGATCGCCATGACCTCAGTCCTTCTAGCCGGCATCTTCGGCGGGGCAATCGGGGGATTAGGTTGTGCCCTTACCTTCCTAGGACACGGCTCGACCGGAGGTTTTGACATATTGGTCTTCATCATTTCCAAATACACCTCGATCAAGGAAGGGGTGAGCTCCTTTTGCATCGATGCCTTGACCATCATCGCCGGCGTTTGCGTCCTCCAGGATTGGGTCGGGGCGATGATCGGCATCATCTCCGCCTTTGTGGCGGCCCTATTCGTCCAATACTTCTATGTCTATAGTCAGTCGACCCTCATCGTCGACATCATTTCCGAGAAGACCGACGAGATCATGGATTACATCCATGTGAATATGGATCACGGGACCACCTTGATCGATACGGTGGGCGGTTATACCGGGGAAGATAGGACCATGCTCAGGGTGATCATCTACCGCCATGAGATGAACGATCTAAGCGACTATATCGCCTCGGTCGATCCCAAGGCCTTCGTCTCCTTCACCGTGGCCAAATTCATCAATGGGGAAGGCTTTACTCCCTTCAGGCATTACTCTAGGAAAAACGAAGAGCCTTCCTTAGTTGAAGAAGCCCCGCAAAACGAAAACAAAAAAGAAGAAAAGAAAGAGGATTGAGGCTCCTTTTCGGTGCCAATTATCGGGTATTTTCGCTATATTGGCCCGTTTCCTTGATCTATCTTCTTAAAGACAAGAGTCCGTGGTCTAGTCTTTTCTACTATTAGAAGAGTCAGCTTTGGTTTTCCGCTGAAACCAGGCCTTGGCAACTTCCACCAACATTAAGCAAGTCATTGCTACCTTATTGATTAGGAAAGATAGGTCAGGCTGATATAATCAGCCATATGGAATATAGGCCTTTCGAACTGGTGTCCTCCTATAAGCCGACCGGGGATCAGCCCGAGGCCATTGCCAAGGCCATAGACGGCATAGCAAAAGGCAAGCACATCCAAGTCATCAAAGGGGCTACCGGCACCGGCAAGACCTTCACCGTCGCCAACATCATCCAAAAGGTCAATAAGCCCACTTTGGTGCTAGTCCATAACAAGACTTTGGCTTCCCAGCTATATGGGGAATTCAAGGAGCTCTTTCCCTATAACCGCGTGGAATATTTCGTATCCAATTTCGATTTCTACCAACCCGAAGCCTATCTTCCCAAGACCGATACCTACATCGAGAAGAACGCGGTCATGAACGATGAGATCGAGATGTTGCGCACCTCGGCGGTCAACTCCATCCTCAATCGAAGCGACACCATCGTCGTGGCCTCCGTAGCCTCCATCTATGCCCTCGGCGATCCGGAGGAATACCGCTCCTTGGCCTTTGAGCTGAGGGTAGGGGAAGAGATAGATAGGAAGGACCTCTACGCTAGGCTCATCCAGTCCCAATATGTAAGAAGCCCCTCCAGTCTAGGCCCGGGGCAATTCAGGGTCCATGGGGATACCATGGACATCTATCCGATGCAGGGAAGCGATTCCTATCTTAGGCTTTCCTTCTTCGGGGATGAACTTGAGTCCATCCACGCGGTCAATGCCCTGACCGGGGAAATGTCCACCTCCTTCAAGACCCACCCCATCTATCCGGCCTATGACCATCTTTCGACCTATAACCGCATCAAGGAAGCCACCGTTACCATCAAGGAAGAACTCGAGGAAAGGCTCAAGTACTTCCATAGTCAGGGACAGCTACTGGAAGAGGAAAGGCTCAAGAACCGCACCCTGCAGGACATCGACTCCCTATTAGAGTTCGGTAGATGCCCCGGGGTGGAGAATTACTCCCGCCACATCGATAAGAGGAAACCGGGGGAAAGACCCTTCAACCTCATCGATTATTTCCCCGAGGACTTTCTATTGGTCATCGACGAATCCCACGTGACCATCCCCCAGGTAAGGGGCATGTATAACGGGGATAGGTCCAGGAAGGAAGTTTTGGTCGAATATGGCTTTAGGCTGCCCAGTGCTTTGGACAACCGCCCCTTGAACTTCGAGGAATTCGAAGCCCTGATGCCCAAAAACGTCATCTGTACCTCGGCGACCCCGGGCGACTATGAACTGGAAAAATGCTCAAACGAACCCATTGAACAGATCATCCGTCCGACCGGATTGCTCGATCCTGAAATCAAGGTCATCTCTTCGACGGGTCAGATAAGCGTGATCAAAGACCTCCTCGATGGCAGGATCAAAGCTGGGGAAAGGGCAATGATCCTCACCCTCACCATCAAGATGGCGGAGGATCTGACCGCCTATCTAAGGGGCGAAGGCTATAAGGTCGTATACCTACATAACGAAACCAAGACCCTGGAGAGGACCCAGGTCATCTATCAGCTCCGCAAGGGGACCTACGATATCCTCGTGGGCATCAATCTCCTTAGGGAAGGCCTTGATATACCCGAGGTCTCCCTCATCTGCATCCTCGATGCCGATAAGGAAGGTTTCCTAAGGTCGGAACGCTCCCTGATCCAGGTCATAGGAAGGGCGGCCAGAAACGTCCATGGCCAGGTCTATATGTTTGCCGACTCGGTCACCGAATCCATGCAGAAAGCCATCACCGAGACCGATAGGAGAAGGAAGATCCAGAAGGCCTACAATGACGAAAACGGCGTAATTCCCACTTCGATCGTCAAGGAATTGCGTCCTCCCCTTGGCAATACCCAAGACGATGAAAAAGAAGCCCTCAAGCCCTCAAAGGCCATGTCGCAGAAGGAATTCGACCGCATCATCAATGATTTGACCAAACAGATGAAGGAAGCGGCGAAGGTCTATGATTTCGAGCGGGCCGCCGAACTTAGGGATATAATCCTTGAGGCCAAAGCCGAAAGGAACCAGTGATGAAAGACTATAGCCTCTACCTCATAGACTTCGACGGGACTCTTTTCGATACCCTTGATTCCTTGGTCCGTGTCTATAACGCCGGCTTCAGATTGCTCGGCTATGAGATAACCAGGAAAGAGGCCTCGGAGTATATGCACGTCTCCCTTGAAGAGACCTGCGAGATCTGCAATGTGCCAATGGAAAAGAGGAGGGAGTTTTCCATTGCCATCGGCAAAGCCCTTTTGGATAGAGAGGCCATCCATGACATCCATCCCTTCATCGATGTGATTCCTCTACTAGAAGGATTTAAGAAGAAGGGGAAGAGGATCGGCATTGCCACGGGGAACACCTCCGCGCATGTCCTAGAGGTTCTCAGATATTGGAAGCTCGACCACTACTTCGAAGGCATCTATTCCGGTTCGGAAATAAAACCCAAACCCAATCCCGACATTCTAATTAAAGGCATGAAGGAACTAGGGGATTTTTCAAAGGAGCAATGCGTCTATATCGGTGATTCTTTGCAGGATCCCTTGACTGCTACTAACGCCGGAATCGACGGCATCCTCATCGATAGGAATAACGAACACCCTGACTATCAGGGCTTGAAAATCAATAACCTCCTATCCCTACTGGAAGCATAGTTTCATATGTTTCATGGACCCAAGTCACCAAGGATTTTGGATTTTTGTATACGCAATCAAACCTAGGTTTGACATTGGATTATCTTGAAAATCCATGGGGCCATCGGATACTTAGCACGCGAAAAAATCCTTTATGTAAATTTCCCTCTATCTAGCCGCTTCTTTAATCGGGGATACTGCCCTTGGGGGAAGCATCTATCTAGCCAACCAAACCCCAGCCGAAGAAGCCGAGGCTTCCATCACCGTGGTGGAAACC
This sequence comes from uncultured bacterium, assembly GCA_949300345.1. Lineage (GTDB taxonomy): Bacteria > Bacillota_I > Bacilli_A > RFN20 > CAG-826 > UBA4951. The sequence goes on along the minus strand of CASGDR010000008.1, from coordinate 147,136 downwards.
ATCAATGCCGAAAACTTCCCGGAATTGGATTACGTGGTCAACGAAGAAGCGGAGTTCACCTCTTCCTATACCGGGGCTACCTATGTGTTCAAAGGCCTTAGCTTCGGCGGGACGATCAATTTCCTGAGAACCGATACGGCCGGTTATATATCAAAACCCCGCCTAGCCAGGCCTATATCTCCAAGGTCGGTATCTTGGGTAACAACATGCTAGGACAAAGCGTCGACATCTTCTTTTCCGATGAAAACCCTTTGACCTATGAAATGGATTATTTCTCCCTGATTGAAGCATCTTCTACCCACAGCATATTCGGCAAAGGCATGAGCGAATATACCCCCAGCCATGAGGGGATGCGTTACATGGCCATTAGGAATCTCAACTATTCCGGCATGGTTGAATTCACCGGCTTGACCATCACCTATATCGGCATCTCCGGAGTCAATCCCCACTTTGCCTTCCAAAGCTTCGATAATCCTAAGGTCGACGAAACCGGAACCATTGCCTATAGCATTGGCTCGGGTTTTGAATACACCACACAGTTCATCAGCGGCAATGACGAGATATTGAGCATTGATAATGATGGCAAAAACACCGCCAAAAGACATGGCGATACCACCATAACGGCGACCATAACCGTCGATTCCAAGCCCTTCGTCTATTCATTGGATATCGGGGTCGATGATCCTAACCTCACCATTACCCAAATCGTCGAATTCGGCAAGACGCTGCCTGAGGACAACTATCTTAGCAAAGCCGTCTATAGCGCAAGCGGATACGTTACCACCGCAATGGGAAGACAAAGGGAAATGGTATTGTCGGAAAACCTTACTTATGACGTTTCAAGTTCGATTGTCATCTCCGGCTTCGAACTAAGGATGCAGGAATATCAGGATGCCTTGGCGCTCAAGGTAGGCGACCAAGCCCAATTCCGGGGCCGGCTTGCTACCGAAAGCGGAATCCTGAAACTCAAGATCATCGGCATGGATTTCATGACCGCCGATGAATTCGTCGAGTTCGGGAACTCTATATTTTCTGTGCTTTGTTCTACTCCCGGTACCATAACAGAGGCCAATTGGACCAACATGCAGTCGCGCTACGCCTTGGTAAATGAAGAAGGAAAGGCTGTTTTGAAAAAGGCTGAGGCCCTTTATGGGGGCACGGCAATGGAAAGGTTCCTCTCCACCTATGAATATGTGGTCATGACCTATGGATATGATGACTATATCGGATGGGGCATCGCCCCTAGCCAAAACCATGTAAGTTCCTCCAATAGCATGGCCATCCCTCTTCTATGCATCTTCTTCATCGCCCTTCTTGGCGGTGGCACCGTCTTGGTAATCATCCAAAGAAAAAGGGCCCGCTAGGCCATCCCTTGGTATTTTTAACTATTGGCGTTTGCCTTATCATGGCTTTAGGCCATGGACAAAGAAAAGCTCCTGAATGAGTTGACCGACTTGGAAAAAGCCGCTTTGGTAAGCGGTACGGATTTCATGTACACCAATCCGATACCAAGGCTATCCATTCCTAGCCTTAGGATGTCGGATGGTCCCCATGGGCTGAGGGTCCAATCCGGCACCATGGATAACGGGATTGCCCCATCTTCCCCGGCTACTGCCTTTCCGACCGCGGCGGCCTTGGCCTCCTCTTGGAATCCTAATAATGCCTATGAGGTAGGTAGGGCCATCGCATATGAAGCCAAGCATTATGGGGTCCATGTCGTGCTGGGGCCTGGCACCAACATCAAACGGAATCCCCTATGTGGCAGGAACTTCGAATACTTTTCCGAAGATCCCTTTCTATCCGGATGCCTATCTTCTAGCCAAATCCAAGGAATCCAATCGGTGGGGGTAGGGGTAGCCATGAAGCACTTTGCCCTAAACAATTCGGAGAACTTCCGCTTCATGGGAGAGTCCTACTGCGACCAAAGGGCCATCAGGGAGATATACCTAAAGCCCTTTGAGATAGCCATCAAAGAAGCCCATCCCACCTGCATCATGTCCGCCTATAACGGGATCAACGGAGTCTATTGTAGCGATAACGTATGGCTCAACGATGAGGTGCTTAGGAAACAGTGGGGTTTCAAGGGGCTTGTGATGACCGATTGGGGCGGCATGCATGATCGGATAGCCTCATTGAAGTCAGGGACCGATCTAGAAATGCCCGGGGATACCCCCAAATGCCGGGCGGACATATTGAAGGGCCTTAAAGAGGGGACGCTTGATAGGAAGGACTTGGATAAGGCCGTCCTCAATGTGCTTAACCTGATAGAGAAACTATATAGGGAAGAAGAGCCTCTTCCTTTGCAGAGCCATCATGATTTATCCGGCAAAATAGCCTCCGATTGCGCGGTTCTTCTAAAAAACGACGGAATTTTGCCCCTAAAGGAGAATGAGGAAATCCTCATCATCGGGGATTTGTTTAGGAAGATGCGCTACCAAGGCGCGGGGTCATCCTTGATCAGTCCCATTAGACTGACCACTCCCGAAGATGCCTTCAGGGCCCATCATGCGAAATATGCCTTCTACCAAGGCTATGAAGAAGCCTCCTTGAAAGAGGACATCAAGCTAATAGATGAAGCAGCCAATGCTCTAAAAAGATATTCCAAAGCCCTGGTGTTTCTAGGCTTAAGCGATTATCTGGAAACCGAAGGGGCGGACCGCGAAAGCCTTTCTTTGCCCAAGAACCAGCTAGCCTTGATGGAAGCCCTCATTAAAGTAGGCAAGCCCTTGATCATCATCCTTTATGGTGGTTCCTCGATGGAACTACCCTTCATCAATGGGGTGTCCGCGGCCCTAGACATGTATCTTCCCGGGGAAAACGGAGGAGAGGCCACCTATTCCCTGCTTTTTGGCCAAGAAAATCCCTCAGGCCATCTGGCGGAGACCTGGTATAGAGGCTATGAGGATGTGCCTTTTGGGAAGGAATTCGGGAAGACCCCGCAGGAGATATACAAGGAAAGCATCTTCGTCGGCTACCGCAGCTATGCCGGTAAGGATATGAAGGTCCTATATCCCTTTGGACATGGCCTATCCTATAGCCGTTTCGAATACCTGGAACCGAAGATAAAAACATATCCGGATAAGGCCGTCGTTTCTTTGAAAATCAAAAACCTCGGACCTTTCGATGGGGCGGATGTGATCCAGCTCTATGTAGGAAACAAAACCAGCAGGATCATTAGACCCGAATATGAACTAAAAGCCTTTAGGAAGGTCTATCTGAAAGTAGAAGAAGAGAAACAAATATGCCTAGAGGTCAAATATGAAGACCTGAAATACTTCGATATGGTCAGAAACAAATGGGTCCTGGAAAAGGGAATCTATCAATTCCATATCGCTAGGGACGCTTTGGATATCGTAGATACCCTTGAGGCCGATATAGAAGGGGAAGAGGCCACGCCCATATACCCTCAGGAAATATCGGACATCTATTCCAGAAGGGAATACGGATTGCTTAGCAATGGCCTATATGAAAAGGTCCTAGGAATGAAAATCCCGCCGCTACCGCCCAAATATCCCCTGCGCATGGATAGTAGGTTCAGCGATTTCAAGGACTCCTCATGGCTAGGCAGATTGCTATATTGGGGCGTCTTGTCCTTATCAAGGAAGCAAAGGAAGAAGGGCCTTAGGCTCCAAAAGGGCAAGGAAAGGGACAATCTTCTTAAAGGCGCCTATTTCCTAGAGAAGATCCTAGAGTCTTCATGCCCATTATCCATGTCCATGGCCGGGGGCAAAAGATGTCCCTATAACCTAGCCGAGGCCATGGTTCATTTCGGCAATGGGCGCTTGTTCAAAGGATTAAGAGCTTTATTTAGAAAGATAAAAGTACCTCCGCTTCCTAAGGACACCAAAGCATATTAGGCGGATGATGTTTGTAACGATCAGCCATTGTTGCAACAGAGTTATAAAACACTACTTTCTGCCATAGATTGTGGCTTCGGACTTGGGATGGAGGAATATCAGAAAGCCAAGGACCCTCCGGTCGGCGCACAATATATCTAGGTAGGGGCATCGTCCCTTATAGGAGTGGCCCGTTGGCCCCTATGGGGCCGACTTGGACCAATTTCCGGTTGAATAGATTATCCCGTTGGGATAGTGTAATAGGGCTTTATGGCTTGGTACGACTATATCTTCATCATCATCTCCCTCATCGTGATCGTGCTCGCCCTGCTCCAGGGCGGCAAATCCGAAGGTGCTTCCGGCGCCATCACCGGCGGCGGGCTCAATGTCTTTGCCAAAACCAAGGAAAGGGGCTCCGAGAAGGTCATCTCCTGGCTTACCTTTGCCTTTGCCATCGTCTGGCTGTTCTTCGCCGTCCTCATTATGGTCATGCCTTCTGCCGGCGGTTCTTCCTCTTCCAGCGATTCAGAACTTACCGTGCAGGAAGTCATCGCCCTATTGAGCCTCCTATAAGGGACAAGGGCCAAATCCCATATAGATGGCTGTGCCATCTTTTTTCTTAAAGTGAGGGGTATAGGGTGTTACCCTACTTAGGAAATGAACGCCATATCAGTCAAGGAATATGTCAATTTGGAAAAAGAAAGGATCAAGGGCCTTATACAAGCCCAATCCCTTTCCTTGTCCCTTGGCATCGTCCAGGTAGGGCATGTTCCCTCATCGGACGCTTATATAAAAGGGAAGATGAAGGATGCTAATGAACTAGGCATCAAGGCCGTCTTGTTCCATTACGAAGAGGATATATCCGAAGAAGCACTCGCTAGGGAAGTGGTCGGGCTTGGAAAAAGAAAGGACATCGATGGACTGATTGTCCAGTTGCCCCTACCCAAACACATTAATGAAAAAGCCATCACCTCTTTGGTTCCCTCTAATAAGGACATCGATGGCTTTGGGATCGATAGTCCTTTTACTCCCTGCACCCCCAAGGGCATCGTGGATTACCTAAGCGATTTGGGCTTTGCCTTCCGTGGCAAGAACGCGGTGGTCATCGGACGTAGTTCCATCGTGGGCAAACCCCTTTCCCATCTTTTGCTTTCTAAGGACATGAATGTCACCGTCCTTCATTCCAAGACCACCAAGGAAGACACGGCCTTTTATATCGCCCATGCCGACCTCATCTGCGTGGCGGTGGGCCATAAGTGGCTGATCGACCATACCTATAACTTCAAGAAAGACGCGGTCATCATCGACGTCGGCATCAACCGGGGTGAGGACAAACACCTATATGGGGATGTCGAACCCAATATGCCGGTATACCTGCAGACCCCGGTCCCGGGAGGGGTGGGCTTACTGACCAGACTATCCTTACTAAAGAACCTATTGGAGGCAAAAACCCATGGAATATAGCATCTCTAACGGCATCGTTTATGGCCTGAACCGGGCCGTGAAGGCCTCAGGCAATCCGATGCGGACCAAGATCGATACCAGCGACTGCAACGATAAGGACTATCTTAGGGCCGAAAGGTTGGGTTCGACCCTCAATGGCCAAGGCCATGACAATTACCTAAAAGGCATTACTGTCCATCTGGATATCGTGGCCCCCCTTTATTGGTGGAAAGAGGCCCAGCGTTACCACTGGTTCGATTTCGTTTCCAGCCAATCCACGATGCACTGCCTCCTGAAGTTCGACATCGCCTCCCAGGTCGTAAGCGATACCGATCCCATCATCATCAAAAGGATCGAAGAGCTTAAGAAGGAGTATGACCTGATACCCGAATCCGAGGTGGATAGGAAAAAGGCGGCCTGGAGGGTCTTGGTGGCCTCTTTGCCCAGCGGCTTCTGCCTCGGGGCCACGATGGTGACCAACTACCAACAGCTGAAGACCATGTACCTGCAGCGGTATAACCACAAGCTCAAGGAGTGGCACGTATTCTGCGATTACCTAAGGAGACTGGACCGTTTCGTCGAACTCACCGGCGTGGACAAAATCCTTTCAAAACCCCGCTAGAATTAAGGATATCTCCGCAAATTCCGTATGTATGCGCGCATGTGTTCCATGCGTGCTTTTCATAATGATTGATTAACACATTTTTTAATTTGCAGCCCTTGCTCACCCAATTAAAATAACCATGTTAGTTAGCCCGTCATTTCCGGCGCTAGCGACATACATAGAAGTCATTCATTTGGGAGGTAGAGAAAAATGAAAAGCTTCAGGAAGGGCAAGGTAGCCTTATTTGGGCTATCCCTTGCTGCTTTATGCGCGGGAGGCGTGTACGCTTCTTCGCTTATCGCCAACACTGATTATGAAGGAGTAGGGGCAGTAACCGATGTTTCTGATACCCTCACTGCTGAAAACTTTGGAACCCCAAAGAATTATAGCGCCGTCACCTATAATGCCAACTCAGGTGCTTTTTATGCTGGGGTTCTAAGAACCGATAACGTAAACATTCAGATTAATAACAAATCTAATGAAGACGGTTATTACGGAGTTGTTACCACTGCCGCTCCAGAAGGCAAACGCGTTGAATCCGTTGTCGTGACTTTTGCCTCTAACACCGCTACCGATAGGACTGTTTGGTTCTTCGGGCAAGCTTCTGCGTATTCTGATACAAATGCCCTGAGCAATTTGAATTCAGGCAGCGAGAGTTATGTTGGTGGAGTAACCTATACCAAAGAAACTGGCACTTCTTCTTTTACCCTTGATTCATTTGATAACAATGACCGTTACATCGCTTTCAGGTCTTCTTCCGGTGCCGTCTATCTAAGTTCCGTTGTTGTTTATTGGACTGATTATGAGGCAGTACCTTCCATCACTGTGGATCCCGTTTCACTACTTGAAATAGGGGATACCGGAACCATGAGCGCCCAGTTGTTGAATGTCGAGCCTTCGACCCCAATTACTTGGTCTTCTTCTGATTCCGCCATTGTTTCAATCAATTCCTCGACTGGAGCCTACGAAGCCCTTGATTGGGGTGTAGCTACCATTACCGGTAAGATCACCGTCAACGGTGTTGACTATTCATCTTCAGTTTCCGTCGGCGTCAACGGCACCGCCACCATTGCAGAAGTCCTCGAGGCTGGTGTTGCCATTGGCAACGGGGATGTAACCATCTACTCTGTAACCGTAGAAGGAACCTTAACCCAGCTTCGGGAATCAGGAGGAAGACAGGTAACGATTTCCGATAATGATGGGAATGCCCTCGTCATCTATAGCCTATACGAAAATTCGTTCCCCGAAGTCTCCTCTTGGCTACTTGGAGACACCATCAACGTCACTGGTCAAATCACCAAATATAAGGACATTATTGAGATCACAAAACCCACCATCAACAGCCGTTCCAACGCTTTGACCCTATGGGCCGCTTCCGCCAATCTGTCCTTAGATAGCGAATGTACAAGTCTCAACGTCACATCTTCCACTTGGAACAGCATCGCCACTGAATTTGCTGTCCTTGATGAGACCTATAGGGCTTACTTCAAGAGCGCTACGACCAGCGACATCGATGATGAAATCGCCGATTTGGTTGCCCGCTATGACCACATCGTTGCCAAGTATGGCTATTCCGACTTTGCCAATCGCGGCGTGTCTGGTTCTGCCAATCTTGGTGATATTGATAGCATGAGCCTCATCATTCCCGTCTCTGTCCTCTTTGGCCTTATCCTTGTTGCCGGCATTACCGTCCCCATGGTGATCAGGCGCAGGAAAGAAGACTAATCTAGTCTAAGCAATCCTATGTTCGGGCTATCTCATACGGGATAGCCCTTTTCATATGGGTAGGGGATAACCAAAGGCAAGGCTAAATCCATTTCTAAATGCCAATTTACAGATCTTTATAACCTATGGTTATATCTTTTGCCAAAGGTTGAATTAGTCGCGTTTTGTTGGTTTAATCCTTTTTGACATAGCGGAATCAACCATGGCTTGGAAGCGTTGGTCTACAGGCGTTGGAACCGCACCATCAATCATCTTCACAGTCTAGGAGGTAGAGAGACCTATGAAGAAAATATTGCCATGTGGCTTGGCTTTGGCTGGGCTGGCACTTGTAGCTGCATCAAGCGGCGCTTTGGCGTTGCACGGCTGGGAAAGCGTTAATGCGGCGGTCGAAGGACATCAATATACCTTGATCAGCGATGTTTCCCAATTGTCGAAAGGCGCATCCATTATCATCACCAATGCTGCTTCTAGCACAACTGACCCAACTTATGCGATGGGCACTTATAGCGACGGCAACAATATCAAAGCCATTGCTGCAGGTTCGGGCGACACGCTTGCCTTTACGGTCGAAACATCCGGATCGAACAAAGTCCTGACTGTCCATGATGAAAGCATTGGTTCGATAACCCTTGAGTCTTTTGCCACTGACACGACCACTACTTTGTCCTTGAAGGACGAAAACGGCAAATATCTGTACGCAGCCAATAATTCCTCTACTAATCCGAAAAATTACTTAAAAACAAAAACAAGTGAAGTAATTTGGACGCTTTCCTTTGTAGATGGTGTTCCGACTCTTCAAGATACAACCAGCGATTGCCATGGACGCAATTTAATGCGATTCAATCAGGACAACTCATTGTTCAGTTGCTATGGTTCTGGTCAAAAAGATATTGCTATTTGGGTACATTCTGGGGAAGTTGCTTCCTTGGAAAGCATTGCCATTACGGGCAGTTTGACCAAAACCGCCTATCAGACCGGCGACCTTTGGGATCCAAGCGGATTGGTTGTAACCGCAACTTTGAGCGACAATACACAAAGTGTAGTAACAGACGATGTGGAGTGGTCCTATAGTCCCGCCAATCCCGATACAGGCGTCACTTCGGTTGCCATGACTGCCTCCTATACTTATCTAGGCGTGACCAAGACAGCGACGTTCAATGCCGACGTAACCTTTGCTGCCAAAGAGGTTCTGTCCATTGCAGTCAAGACATTGCCAGACACTGTGACCTATAATCTTGGTGACAAAATCGATTACACCGGCCTTGTCATTACGGCTACCTTCTCTGATTCTACGTCTTCCGATATCAGCGACCTGAGTGTGTTGGAATTCAACCCTGCGGAAGGTTCCTCTCTTGAATCCGCTGGCGAAAATGATGTCACGGTTACTTACGAAGGCAAATCAACCACCTTCAAGATTGATGTCTCAGCTGTATCCTTTGCCCCTATTGAGAATCCAGGTTTTAGTTACAATGTCGATTTCTTTAGGGACGATTCAGGAATGGAATTCCAATGGGTATGGCAAGAAAATGAGAATAACAAAACCATTTCTTGGAATAGTAGCAAGGGAGTTCAGTTCGGTAGCAACAACAGATATGCCAATGTTACCGTAAGGATCCCCCTGACCCCCGGCTTCCTTGTTGAAGAGGTTGTTGTAAACACTTCTACCAATTCCCAAAAGTCGTCCACCATCACTGTTTCGTTGACCCAGGGCGGAGCTGTTACTAGCTTCCTTTGCAACGGCGCCGCCTCCGCAACTGCCGGTTCTAGTCCTACCGACTATTCCTTTACTACCGAAAATCCGGCTCCCGGACACGTGGATGTCTCTATAGCGAGCGAATCTGAAACCACTGCCGTTTATATCAAATCCATCAGCGTCTTTGGCGCCGTGGATACCGTTGGATATTCCGCCATTGCCAAAGCGGTCGAGGACTTCGACCACTGCGCTACCGGAGCCGACTACACCGCTCTTAAGGCTTCCTATGATTCCTGGGCTGCTGATAAGAGCGAGGAGCAGATCGCTACCCTCAGGGCCATCGAGCTCGATGACTGGGATTCCCTTGATACCGCCCACGAACAGGCCAAGATCTTCGGCAATACCACCGTTGGTGGCAAGCTTGATTTCCTGGCTTCCAAGTTCAACCAGAATTCCGGCGGAGCCCTTGGACTAAGCGGAGAATTCACCACCTTCGCCATCGTCGCTTCCGTCCTTGCAGCCGGCATCATCATTGCCGCTGCCGGTACCATCATCATCACCAAGAGGAAAAGGGCCTAGTACCTGATCCTATAGCAACATGGAATCAGGGCCCTCGAGGCCCTTTTCCATATCTGGTCCGTTTGGTGGACATATCTTTTCGTAGGAAGGGATAATCAATGCATGTCCAAACTAAGTTGCTAGGAAACGGCTTGGTACTTAGCGACCAAGGCAAATTTGGCTTCGGCAGTGAAGTTGCAGGAGTCGAAGGCCTCGATCTCGGCAGCCAGAGCGGAAATCGCATTCGCATCGTTTTCCCCATAAAGGGCAATGTCCCTAATGTAGACGGTGTGGTTGCTATTGCCAGGAACGGGTTCGATGGCAGCGTGCCAGACTTCCCCGGCAGTGGCTTCGAATTCATAGGTCGTAGCCATTTGGTTAACCGAGGCGACGGTAGCAGAGAAGATGGCTGCCATCCAGGCCAGGACTGCTGATAGCAGCACTAGTCCGGAGGCCCTATCCGCCTTCGGTAGCGGCAGCGATTGGATGATCATGGGCATTACCGCCGGGCTTAGCCTGTTGGTAATTGGCGCCAGCCTTATCCTCATCAAGAGGAGCAGGCACGCCTAAATCCCTAACTCATTCAATCCAAAGCCAAGAGAAGCTTCGGCGACATCGCCTCTTGTCAATCGAGGGAGTCCATTTGACTAAGTAAATATATCGCCATTCCTTGCTTTGACTTGGCAAACAAATGACGGTAGGTGATACGCCATAACTGGCCTTAATCCTCGCGGGTCTGGTATATTCAACTCGTTAATTGGAGGATGCCATTATGATCCCGATCCTACTAATGTCCCTAAGCTTGCTGGTCCCCTTGGCCCCGGTGGGTACAGGCGACCAGATCAGTGAGCCGGACTACGCTTCTAGTAGTCCCCGCTTTGAGGAGAAACAGGTCCCTGCCATGTACTTCTCGCCCTTGGTTAGCATCAACCAGCCCCATAGCTATGAGCTGGCGCTGGAGGATGAGTATTACTATGACTGCGATGACTATTTCTTTACCGACGAAAACAACCAGGTCATCGGCATAGCCAACCAGAAGAACCTCCTCTTCGACATCATGGACGCTTCCTCTTCCCTCTCCCAATATAGGGGCGAAGGCGTCAGCGTCGCGGTCATCGATACCGGAATCCGCTACGACCACGAAGCCTTCACCGATGGCGAGGGCAACTGCCGCCTCTCGACCAAGTCCGCCTATATCGAGGGCCATTATGATTACCAAGGCATGTTGCAAAGCCTTGAATTTAAGACCGTCGAAGAAGCCGGCACCTTCGATATCATTCAGGAAGATACCGCCGTGGACGGGGAAAGGCATGCTACCTCGGTCGTCGGGACCATCTTCGAGGCCCTTGATGGCAAAAAGGGCTCCGGACTAGCCCCCGAGGTAGAACTCATCCACATCGCCGTACCTAGCCTAGATAGCTATGCATTGGGACGGGCCTATGAATACCTAGCCGACATCAAACCCGACATCGTCAACATGTCCTATGGCGCTTTTACCAAGGATTACACCATTGACGGGTATACCTATGGTGCCATCGGTGATTATTGGCGCGAATACTTCGAAGAAAGGCTGGCTGTCCTAGCGGAGCATTCCCTCTTGTTTGCCTCCAGCGGCAACTATTCCCAGGACGTGGCCATGTACCCGGCCCAAAGCGACTATGTGGTTTCCGTCGGGGCCCTAAACCTATTAAGCGACGATACCTTGGCCAGCTATTCCAATTACGGTGAGAACCAGCTGGTCGCCCCCGGCAGCGTCTTTACGGCGGTTTCCGATTATTCCAGCGACGGGGTGCTTTCTAGCAAAGAACAATACAATGCCATCCACGGGACTTCCTTTTCCAGCCCCGTGACCGCGGCCGCGGCAGCCCTATATATGTCGAAATATCCCTACGCCAGCCCCGAGCAGACCAAGAAGGCCCTCTTTGATTCGGCCAAAGATCTGGGCAATGCCCAATATTTCGGCAATGGCTTGGTCGACGTCGCTAGCCTAATGGCTACCGAACCCGATTTGTCCGTTTCTTCCTCTTCCTTCATCGAGGACTTCTTGACCACCACATCCTCCCTTTGCCAAGACGTCCTTGACGGCAAATCCGAAAGCTTTCCAAAGGATGCCTGGGATAGCCTAGAGGCGGCCTATATATCCCTAGACCCGGATACCCAGGCCTTCATCAAGACCGATTCTTCATGCAGCGACCTCAGGGCGAGGTATCTATATATTCTCAATAAGTATGCCTATAGCGATTTCATGGGCCTGCTTAGTCCCTCCAACAGTGGCTTTATCCTTGACCAAGGCCTATGGTTTACCTTCGTCGCCGGCCTAGCGACAGCCGGGGTATCGGGAGTAGTCCTAGTAACCATAAGGGCGACATCTAGGAAAAAACGGCGCGAGATTTAATATCTTAAGGGCTTAATCGGTCTATCTATGGGTAGAGGCATTTACCCATGGATGAGACCAAATTAGAGACTTTGACCCTGATGAGGGCCTTCGCCAAAAGGCTGGGCTTTGATGATGGCCGTATAGGGATATCCCTATCCCAATTGGACGATGAAGGGGAGCCCATTGGCCATAAAGCGTCCTTCATCATCGATATGGCTAGTATCCCCATGGGCCCCTTATCGGTCCTACAAAGGAAGGTCTATAGGGACATCAAGGAAAATCCCCATATCACCGCATCCTCATTATCGAAGAAGGAAAAGGTGTCCCTTAGAAGCATAGAGAAGGCCATCCGCCGCCTCAAAAGCGGGAGATACATCATAAGATTAGGATCTAGTAGGAAGGGATATTGGCTAGGGCTATGAGGATCTCATTGGACAGGTATCCATATGCGCGCACGAAAACTTATGTTATGTTTAAAAGTTGTAGGAAGGCGTCGGTTCTCCTATACATATAAATTCAGGAGACTTTCAATGAAGAAACCCGTTTTGCTGGGCCTACTGGCCCTAGGCTCCATCTCAATAGCCGAGGCTCTGGTAGGGGTGTCGCAACCCCATGAGGCGGACGCCGCGACGATATCGGAAAGCTATACCCTCGTCAATGACGGTGTCCTAAACGATGGGGACGTCGTGCTTCTTGCTTACATAGACGATTCCAATAGCAAGGTGTTCAGCGGTATTGAATCAGGCAATAACTATGGTTCTGCCATTTCCCTTGGCAACGCATATGCCGACGGTGCGATTACGATTGATGATTCGGTTGCATCGGCTGCCAAGGTGGAAATCGGTTCCGTCGTTTCTAGCAATGTTACCTACCGAACCCTGAAGCTGGTCGATGATGGGACATATTTGTCTTTGAATGAAGACGAAAACCATCTCAATACATCTTCACAAATCAATGACGACTGCTGTTGGAAACTAACCTTCGATACTGCGGAAGAAACCTTCCAGATTACGAACATGGTCCAGTCCAACAGGAATCTCCGATTTAACATGAATAACGCTAATTCTCCCAGGGTAGCCTGCTACAAAGACAGTGCAGGCCGCTGCTATGACCCATCGCTATTTGTGTTAAGTAGCACTGAGGCCCCGACTTCGATTGCGATTTCCGGCACCCCCAAGACTGCCTACTTCGATAGTGATGAATGGGATGTTTCCGACCTTGTCGTCACGGCCACCTATGATAGTGGTAGCTCCAGGACAGTAACCTCTTCGGTCGAGTGGTCATTCAACCCTGCTAGGCCGGACATCTCCGTTACCAGCGTCACTGCGACCGCAACCTATACGATCGGCGACGTTGTCCTAACCGATTCTTTGACCTTCGATGTTACCGTCACCGCCGATAGCGTCTCTTCGCTAGCCATCAAGAGCCTGCCCAATAAGACCAAGTATGCCCTCAACGAAGTCACCGACTATGATGGTATCGTCGTCGATGCTACCTATGCTTCCGGGCGGAAGACCGAGATAAGCGACACCACCCTACTAACCTTCGATCCGGCTGAGGGTATCCAGCTATCCGTTGCCGGGGAAATCACTGTCAAGGTTGCCTATCTTGGCAAAGAAGTTACCTTCCTCATCGAAGTCGGTGTTGCTGAAATCTATGCTTATACCTTTGCCGATGGCGATTTTACCAGCCATGAGACCTTCTCAAGGAATGACAACCACATCTTCGAAGCCCATTACACCTGGGAAAAAGACGTTAGATTTGTCAATTGGGATAATTCAGGCAAAGGCATCCAATTTGGATCCAGCAATGCCCCCGTTGACGAAGTGGTCCTTGGAGCCGACATCGTTCCCGGTTACAAAGTCACTGAGGTCGTCGTCAATGCCTCTAATACCACCTCTTCCTCCGCCGAGGCATACATTAAGGTCGGAGCCAATAACGGCACCTACCTCGCAGAACAAAAACTTACCGGCAACGCAACGGATTTCACCTTCACCTTCGAAGAAACCCAGCTTGGGCACATCGACATTGTCATTACCAACAAAGCTTCCAGAGCCGTATATCTCAAGTCGGTCGTTTTCTATGGCGTTCTTGACGAAGATGGACTCAATTCCCTTGCCAAGCGCATCGAGGAATACGATGTCTGCTCCAGCGATACCTCTTCCCTTGCCGATATCATCGGCGACTATGATAGCTTGAGTGCGGATAACAAGGCCATCATCGATGCCATAAGCCTCAATGATTACCAAGACGGGGATACCAGCCACGCCTTGGCCAAAACCTTCGGGCGTTTGACGGTAGGCGAGAAGATCGTGGTGCTAAGAGCCCTCTATAGCGCTTCCTCTTCCTCCAATGGCGCGGTGGGCAGCACCATTGCCATCACCTTCATCACCATCCCGGCCCTTCTCGTCCTTGCCGGTGCGACCATCGTCATCATCGCTAGGAAGGAACGTCGCCATAACAAGGCCTGCTAGATAAGTCGCCATATTTATGAGGGGCTAGGGGAAACCCGGCCCCTTTTCCATATGTGTCCAAGTTAAATTAAAAAAAGATTTTACAAGGGGCTTATAGGAGCAGTGTATTGCCGTAGTAAATAACTCCAAATGATTTTTGCGGTGATTTTATCGTTTGTAGTTATATTTATGGCTATGCAAATCCCCCATTTCACTCCCTAAGCACGGGAGCAGAAGGGAAATTGGGTATAGATTTTTTTGCCAATAATCCTAAAATGTGCGAAATAGGAGGCTATAAATAAATGGCTAAAAAAATACTCACGGCCGTAGAGCGAATCCTTATCATCGTTTCGGTCATCTACATCAACATTTTGGCAATCGTTCCCTTTGCCTATGACGAATCGATCCCGATCTATGCGGCGGTCCTGTTCCCGACTTTCCTAGCTTGGGGCATCGGCGCTGTATCCATTGCCAGCATCTTTGGTCTGATTCTGATTTTGTTCTTCCCGCGCTATGCTAGGCTCATTGGCTATGCCCTGATCATTTCCATCAACGTGCTGGCCCTATTGGTCTTCATCAATCTCATCGGTTCTTACACCTTGGGCTTCGGCGCCAGCCTCGGCGTATTGTCCTTCGTGTTTGTCCTTCTTGCTCTCATCATCGATTTCATCCTGTATCTGTTGGGTGGCATCGAGAACGAAGTCAACATCGACAAGCGCATCACCGCGGTCCGCGAACTCAAGGCCCTTCAGGATGAAGGCATCATCACTGCCGAAGAGTACGAGGCCAAGAGACAGGAAATTCTCAAGGTCAAGCCCGTCAAGGCTGCCGCCAAGGTTTCCGACAAGAAATAACTCAAAACCTATAAATAGGGGGCCGAAAGATAAGGCGGCCCCCTTATCTTTTTCTAAACGGGGGTATGCATATGAAAAAGTCGATTGCTTATTTGGTTCTTCCTCTTTTTGCCTTCATGCTGGGCAGCTGTGCCCTAGGGCCCATCGGCCCCATCGATAGCTCTACGAGCCAATCGACTTCTTCATCTGCATCATCGTCCTCATCGAATTCATCCAAGACCTCTTCGACGAGTTCCTCCACAAGCACATCGTCCAAGACCATTTATTACACGATCATATGGGCTGACTATGATGGGTCTATCCTGGATACCTATGAGGTAGAAAAAGGCGAGGTGCCTTCATATTCAGGTCAGACCCCCACTAGATCGGCGACCGCCCAATACACCTATACCTTCTCCGGTTGGACACCTACCATCGTGGCGGCGACCAGGGATGCCACATATACCGCGAAGTATAGTGCTTATGTCAATGAATACACTGTTACCTGGGTTGATTATGACGATACGGTTTTGGCCACCTCCGAGGTTGCCTATGGTTCGATACCTACCTATCCATATTCAGACCCGACTAGAGAGGCGACCGCCCAATACACCTATGCTTTTGAAGGCTGGTCTCCAGAAGTAAGTGAAGTCACTAGGGACTGCACATATAAAGCCACCTATAGCCAGACCGTCAACGAGTATACCGTTACCTGGGCCAACTATGATGGAACCGTACTAAGCACTCTAGAAGTGGCTTATGGGACAACCCCTGAATATACCGGCGAAACACCCGTTAAGTCCGCAGATCAGACCCATAATTATGTTTTTGCAGGATGGGATAATAATTGGTGTTTCTCATGTGGGCTATATTGGTACTCGGAAACCCAGCCAACCGAGTCCGGGAATTATTGGCACTACGACGGCGGCGTAGCTACCGCCTGGTAGACATAAAAACCAAGACATCGCAAGAACATGGGGCTATGGCCTCATGTTCGAGGTGTCCATAAGGGTCTACATACCCTTAACTTGCCTAGGGGGATAGGTCATTATAAATAGTATCTGAGCTTAGAACGATGACTCGGCGTTTATGCCGGTCATCTTTTTTTGGCAGGCCCCGTTTTGCTTTATCCCTAATTGGGATAACCACGTATAAGATGATGTGGTATCCTCTACTAGATGAAAGAAATAACCATAGACGTACTGAAGGACGCGGCCAATCGGCTGCTGTTCGATATGTCGGAAGACGAATACCAGACCCTATATGATGAGTTCATGGTGCTCAAGAAGCAGATGGAGACCATCGGGCTCATCGAAGGGCTTGATGGCTATGAGCCCATGACCTTTCCCTTCGATGTCCATATCGACTGCATGAGGGAAGATATACCCGAAACCCCATTAGGCAAGCAAGAGGCGCTCAGCAATGCCGGCTCTACCTATCAGGGCCAGATCAAAATCGCGAAGGTGGTATGAGCATGTCCTACATCGATCTAAGCATCCGCGAAATCCATAAGGCCCTTCTGGATAAGAAGGTCACCCCCCTTGAATTGACCAAAGAAGCCCTCGCTAGGGCCAAGGGCAATGACGATAACTGCTTTGAGTCCATCCTCGAAGAGGAAGCCCTAAGGCAGGCCGAGTCGCTAACCGACATCAAAGAAGGGGACCTGCTTTATGGGATACCCTTCCTCAACAAGGACAATTTTTCCACCAAGGGGATAGAGACCACCGCCTCCAGCAACATCCTAAATGGCTATAAGCCCCTCTTTGATTCGGAAGTGAATAGAAGGCTAAAAGAAGCCAATGCGGTGATGATTGCCAAGACCACCCTCGACGAACTGGCGATGGGGGGCTCGGGAACCACCGGGCATAAGGGGATTACCTATAATCCCTACTCCAAGGACCACTCCAGGATGGTCGGGGGCTCTTCCTCGGGTTCGGCCGCCGGACTAGCCGCCGGGATCGGGGTCTTTGCCACCGGTTCTGATACCGGGGACTCGGTCCGCCGCCCCGCTTCCCTTGCCGGTCTGGTCGGAGTCAAGCCTACCTGGGGCAGGATTTCCCGCTTTGGGCTATTCCCCTTTGCCCCGAGCCTTGACCATGTCGGCTATTTCACCAGATACGTGGATGATGCCGCCTTGCTTCTTAACTATCTAGCCGGGCATGACGAAAAAGACTTTACCTCATCGTATAAACCGGTGGATGACTATCTGGCCCGTATCGATGAAGGGGTCAAAGGCAAGAGGCTATTCCGCATCAAGGAAATCGAGGATTCATTGAGCGATAGGCGCTTGCTTAAGGCCATCGATAAGCTAAGCGAAACATTGATTAAGCAGGGGGCCGAGGTCGATATCGTCTCCTTCCCCAAGGATCTGCTTGAAAGCCTATATGCGACCTACATCGTCATCTCCTGCGCCGAGGCCACCAGCAACGACGCCAATCTAGACGGCATCAAGTTTGGTCCCTACTACCAGGGAAAGACCTATCAGGAATCGATGAAGGAGGCTAGGACCAAGGGTTTCTCCGAACTCATCAGAAGAAGGTTCGTGATCGGCTCGTTTGCCCTGATGAAGGAAAACCAGGATGTCTTGTTCCTGCGCGCCCAGAAGAACCGGGCCAAGGTGGTTGACTATATCAACAAGATATTCCTAAAGGGCTATGACGCCTACATCGTCCCGGCCGCTTCTTCGGTGGCCCCCTTGTTCGGCCAAGCAAGCGACAAGCTAAGCGATGAATATCTGATCGCCGACAATCACCTCTGCCTCGCCAACTTCTCGGGCATGCCTTCCCTTAGTTTGCCCCTGGCTTTGGAAGACGGCTTGCCCTTAGGAGTCAACATCACGGCGATGCCCTTTGAGGAAGCCAAGCTATTTTCCATTGCCAAGACCATCGAAAACATTACGGGGCTTGGGGGATT
Source organism: uncultured bacterium (assembly GCA_949300345.1). GTDB lineage: Bacteria > Bacillota_I > Bacilli_A > RFN20 > CAG-826 > UBA4951. The sequence continues at coordinate 128,701 of CASGDR010000008.1, read as the reverse complement.
GAGCACCGTCAATCCCAGAAAGGGGAACCTATGAACTTCGAAGCGGTCATCGGACTTGAAATCCATGTGGAAACCAAGACCGAGAGCAAGATGTTTTCCAGCGCCCCCAATCGGTCGCTTGAAGAGCCCAATACCCTGGTGGCCCCGCTGGACATGGCTTTCCCGGGCACCATGCCTAGGCTAAACAAGCGCGCGGTGGAATTCGCTATCCGGGTCGCCCACGCCTTGCATATGGAAATAGACGACTTGGTCAGGTTCGACCGCAAGAACTACTTCTATAGCGATTTGCCCAAGGGCTTCCAGATCACCCAGCAGTTCCACCCCATCGGTAAAAATGGCTATATCCAGCTAGGCGAAGGCGAGCCCCTCGTCCATATCGAGCGCATCCATATGGAAGAGGATACCTGCAAGCAGCTGCATTTCAGCGACTTCACCTTGCTTGACTATAACCGCGCGGGGGTGCCCTTACTTGAAATCGTATCCTGCCCCGAGATGCATAACGGGAAGCAGGCGAGGCTTTACGTGGAAGGGATCAGGAACATCGTGATCTATTCATTGGTCAGCGACGGCAAGATGGAAGAAGGTTCCTTGCGCTGCGACGTGAACATCTCCCTTAGGCCCATCGGCTTTGAGGGCTTTGGGACCAAGGTGGAAATCAAAAACCTCAACTCATTGAAGAACATCGAAGAGGCGGTGGACTATGAAATCAAAAGGCAGTCCGCCATCCTCTACTCCGGTGGGGAGGTCATCCAGGAAACCCGCAGGTATGACGAGTCAAGCGGCAAAACCGTCCTCATGCGCGTGAAGACCGACGCGGTGGACTACAAATACTTCCCCGAGCCCAATCTGGTGCCGGTGAAGCTTAGTCCCGAGTTCATCAAGAAGGCCATCGAGGATACCCCAGAGCTATATGACTCTAAATTATCCCGGTATATCTATAACGGATTGTCCGAAAACGAAGCCAAGGCCATTCTTAGCGACTTGAATCTATGCCGTTATTACGAGGGGATGCTCATCGAAGGGCTCTCCTATAAGGAAGCGGCCAATTATTTGCTTGGGGAAATCCTCCAATACCTCAATAAAAATAGGCTGGATATCTCCAAGATGCCCCTAAGGCCCAAAGAGGTCGGGGAAATCCTCATATATGTCCTAAAGGAGAAGCTCAACCATAAGCAGGGCGGCTCTTTGCTATTAGAATGCCTAGAAAACGGCATCTCAAAGGAAGAGGCCAAACAGAAGCTACGTCTCGTGGCCCTTGAAGACAATGAGGAAGCGGCCTTGGCCCTAGTCAGGGAAGTGCTAAATAACAACCCCCAATCCGCAATCGATTTCAAAAACGGGAAGGACCGGGCCCTAGGCTATCTCATCGGCCAGGCCATGAAAGCCTCCAAGGGGAAATACAATCCCGCCCTTCTAAGCGACCTGTTCAAAAAGGAGATGGCCTGATGGAAAAGGAAATCAAGCAGTTTCTTGAGTGGCTTTCTAGGAACAAGGACACCTCCTTGCCTGACTACGAGGCCTTGCCCAAGGTCCCTTTGTACATGGAACAGGTGGTCGGCTATGTCAATGAAGTGGTGGAACCCCTTCTTGGAAACGGCAAGTCGCTTACCCCCTTCATGGTCAATAACTACGTCAAGGCCAAGATCATCGAGGTCCCCGAGGGCAAGAAGTACAACCATGACCATATCGGCTATCTATTGGCCATTACCCTTTTGAAGCAATCCCTGACCATGGACGAAATCGCCATGCTGATCGCCTTGGATTCGGGAATCAGCCAGGACAAAAGCAAGCTCTACCGCTTCTTCTCCTCCATGGAGCATGACATCAACATGGAGGTATCCGAAAGGGTCGGCGCGAGGATCGAGGATTACCTCAACGCCTATAAGAAGGGCAAAAGATGGGTCCGGGGAAAGGAAGCCTCCAAAGAGCTTAGGGATGCCTTAGGACTGGTTGCCCTCCGCCTTGCCATCTATTCATCCATCTATCAGAGGGTTTCCGAAAAGCTCCTCGGGGCCATCGGGAAGGACTTATACGGAGAAGCCGGGCTCAAGGTGGCCCAAAGCCCCTCCCATAAGGAAGACAAGGAGCTCTCCAAGGTGGAAACCAGGGCCGCGAAGAGATTGGCCTATGCCCAGGACATCGCTGCCAGAAGGGCCAAGGAGAAGGAAATGAAGAAAGTAGATTCTTCTATCCCCAAAAAGGAAAAAACCAAGAAGAATGAAAAGAAGGAGAAAGCCAAACAATGAAGATACTTGTAACCGGGGGTCTGGGCTTCATCGGAAGCGAGACCGCGATCAGCCTCATCAAAGCGGGACATACCCCGATCATCGTCGATAACCTCTACAATGCAAAGGCTTCGGTGGTCAATCGGATCGAGGCCATTACCGGAGTCCGACCTGAATTCCATCAGATCGATGTATGTGATAAAGAAAAGCTGGACGAACTCTTTTCCCAAACAAAGGTCGAGGCCGTCATCCACTTCGCCGGCTACAAGGCGGTCGGGGAATCGGTGAGCAAGCCCCTGATGTATTACCGTAATAACCTCGATAGCACCTTGAGCCTGCTCGAGTGCATGCTCAAGCATGATGTGAAGAACATCATCTTCTCTTCCAGCGCCACCATCTACGGCTCTCCCGATTCGGTGCCCCTAAGGGAAACCTCGCCTAGGAAAGAGGCCACCAACCCCTATGGGCAGACCAAGGTCATCATCGAAAAGATCCTAGAGGATGTCTCAAAGGTCAACGAGGGCTTCCACGCCGTGTTGCTTCGCTACTTCAATCCGATCGGGGCCCATCCCTCCGGACTTCTGGGCGAAGATCCCAACGGCATTCCCAATAACCTCATGCCCTATATCTCCCAGGTTAGCATCGGCAAGCTCCCCAAGCTACGCGTCTTCGGGGATGACTATAAGACCGTCGATGGCACCGGGGTGCGCGACTATATCCATGTCTTGGATTTGGCCGAGGGCCATGTCGCGGCCCTAAAGGCCCTAGACAAGGACCCGGGCGTCTATATCTATAACCTCGGTACCGGTAGGGGTACCTCGGTCCTAGAACTGGTCAAGGCCTTCGAGGAGGCCACCGGCATCAAGATCCCTTATGAGATTGCCCCTAGAAGGGCCGGGGACGTGGATGCGGTCTACGCCAATTGCGACAAGGCCTATGAAGAGCTTGGCTGGAAGGCCAAGCTATCGATAAAGGATGCCTGCAAGGATAGCTACAACTTCCAGAAGAAGAATCCCAACGGGATAGAAGACTAGTCCTTGTATAGAGCAAAGCCGTAAGGCAAAAGCTTATTGCCGATAGCCCCATGTGAGAACACGGGGCTTTTGTCTACTATGGGGTTATCCACCTCCTTTATCGACCAGTTGGCGATATAGGTATAGGGGCTATCCCCGTCCTTATGGAAGGCGAAGAGGGTCTCGCTTTCTTCATATAAGGGGGTGAACATCCCATTGATGATGGACTCCAAGAACCCCCCGTATTTCCGGAAGCGGATGGCGCTGCGGTAGAAGTTGAGGGTGGAGTCGGGATCACTTTCCTGGGCTTTTACATTCCTGGTTTTGTATTCCTCGTTGACCTTGATCCAGGGCTTGTTGGAGGTAAATCCGGCATTATCCTGATCGTTCCATAGGATGGGGGTCCTGGAATTGTCGCGGCCGTGGCTGACTAGAGCGAAGGCCTTTTCGCTATTTTCCCCCATGCCCTTGAAGATTTCATAATGCTGCAGTTCTTCGACATCCCTAAGTTCATCAAGGCTATTCCATTTAGGATGTCCCATCGCGATTTCCTCGCCTTGGTAGATGTAGGGCGTCCCGCCCATCAGCAGGTTGATGGATATGAGCATCTTGGCAAGATCGTCCCGATACTTGGGATCCTCTTGGAAATAAATGACCGATCTTGGCAAGTCGTGGTTTCCAAAGAAATTGGCGTTCCAGGATTTCCTAGGCTCGGTTATTTGCTGATCGAATAGGACCTGCCTGACTTCCTTCACGGTAAACCTGCGGGGTTCGAACTTCTGAAACCTGGTGTTGTTGAATTGGCTGAACCAACCGAATTGGAACACCATGTTCAACTCTTCCCTTTGAGGGTCGGTGTATAGGGTGCGGGTGGTGTTATCGGCACACCAGCACTCGCCGACGGAGAAGGCCTTGTGAGGGGTAAGGACGCGTTTGGCCATCTCATGGATGTATTCGTGCAGATGGGGTCCGTTTACGGTTATGCCTTGTTCGGGTATCTTCCCGAGGTTTTCGATGACGTCCATCCTAAAGCCATAGACCCCCTTATCCAGCCAATAGGCCATCATCTTGTATATTTCTTCCCGGAGCTTGGGGTTTTTCCAATTCAGGTCGGGCTGCTGCTTGGCGAACAGGTGCAGGTAGTATTGGCCCAGGCTTTCTACATATTCATAGGCCGATCCCCCGAAGGTCGATCCTAGGTCATTGGGAATCTCATCGAACCAGACATAGTAGTCGTGGTAGGGGTTGTCCTTGCCTTTTAGGGCTTCCTGGAACCACATGTGCTGGTCGGAGGTATGGTTGACCACCAGGTCGAGGATGATGTTGATGCCCCTATCCCTGGCCTCTTTTATCAATTCGAAGAGGTCCTCGTCCTTTCCGAACATGGGATCGACGTGGTAGTAGTCGCTTATGTCATAGCCGCCGTCCTTCATGGGGGACTTGAAGATGGGGGATAGCCATAAGGCGGTTATCCCAAGGGAGGCTAGGTAATCGAGTTTGGATATGATTCCTTTGATATCGCCAATCCCATCGCCATCGGAGTCTTTGAATGAACGGGGATATATCTGGTAGACGATTTGGTATTTGTATAGTGAGTCTTTGTCTAGGGGCATATCTGGTCCTTTGCACTCTTAGTGATAATCTAGCACGAGATATAGAAAATCGGATATCGGTGTTCTCTTATTTTGCCCAATGGACTAAGATTTGGCTAAGCCAACATGAAGACCTTCGAAATAACCCATAACGGTATCACCCTTAAGGGTGTACATAGCAAAGTAAGCGACTCTACTTCTTCTTTGGTGATGATCACTGGCATGCAGGAGCATTCAAGGCGTTACAAAGACTTTGCCGAATACCTCAACCAATACAAGATCGATGTCTATGTGTTGGACCATTTTGGCCAAGGCGAGAACGTTTCTAAAATTGAAGACCTTCAGAAGTGGCCCAAGGATGCCTTTACCATCGCCTGCGACATGCTCCGCGAGCAGATCAGGAAGGTGAAGACTACAAAGAAACACCCTGTCTACCTGATGGGGCATAGCTGCGGTTCTTTCGTGTGCCAGATGTATCTGGAGCGGCACCCCGCTACGGCGGATAAGGTCGTATTGATGGGTTCGGGCAAACCAGGCAATGCCTTTACCATGGGGCTTGCCTATATGTTCGCATCCCTTATCGTCAATCGTTTCAACTGGAACAAGAAGAGCAAGCTGCTCTCCAAGATGGCATTAGGCCCTTATTCCAAGGCCATCAAGGATGCGAAGACCCCATTGGACTGGCTATCCAAAAACGAAGAGAACGTGAAAATATACATGGATGACCCGATGTGCGGGGCCCAGAACACGAACGGTTTCTGGAAGGGCTTCTTCAAGGGCCTCAAGGAACTCTACAAGAAAAAGAACATCAAGAAGATTTCGCCTAAGGACAGGATACTTCTGGTATCCGGTGCCGACGATCCCGTCGGCGGTATGTCCAAAGGCGTCACCGCGTTGTACGAGATGTACAGGAATAGGGGGGTCAAGGACGTTACCTTGAAACTGTATCCTACTTTGCGCCATGAAATCCTCAACGAAAAGGAACATGACGAAGTATATAGGGACATCAAGGACTTCCTGCTTTCGGCATGAGCAAAGCACCCTCGATCAGACAAGAGATTGCCAGGTCCAAGGCCTATCCCATCTTTTTGGTTGTCTGTATCTATGTCCTATGTGCCGTCTTCGGGGCCTACATGCAAGAGGACATTGCCTTCTTCAACTATGACTGGTGGAACCATTTCCTTCCTGAGGACTATGCCTTTACCTTCGCCCTTGTGATGGTTTGCTACCTATGTTTCTTCATAACCGCGAAATGGTTATGCAGAACGAGGTTCAATTGGAAAGTCGCCACATGGACAGGCATCCTCTTTTTGTGCGTGGCCATAGGGATAATCTGTTTCCCCGACGAGATGAGCTACACGTTTGTCAACGATGCCGGAGATTCAAACACGTATACATACACCCTAGATGCTTTCTGGAGATTGAAGTTTCTGCTCAATGGACTGGTAGATTCGCTGTTTTTGTATGCTACATTGGCCGTTTTGCCCCAGCTTTTGCGGGGATATAAGTTCATTGACTTCATCTGTTGGCTGGTTCTGATCCTTTGCGCCATATCGATTTTCTGGTCATGGTATTCGGATTACTTTGATTATGAAACGCTGTTTACCCTGAGCATTCTCGAGGGGATGGAACTCAGCTTCTCCTCTTTCTATTCGAATAAGAACGTCTTCGGCTTTGTGCTATTGATGGGGGTATGTGCCTCAATTTTCCTGCATGGCCGCAAAGGTCATTTCTGGCATGTGCTCATCATGTTCTTCCTGACGGCATATATCGTTTTGATTTCTTGCCGGACCGGCATGGTTGCTGCCGTATCTTCGGTCTTCATCTATATGGTGTATCGGTTCTTTGCGACTTTTAGGAAGCATCGTTGGCTGAACATGCTCGCCCTTGTTGTCGTTTTGAGCCTCTGCATAATCGCCCTTCTCATCTTGTTCGGCGGATTATTGAACGATAATGTTTTTATTTCCTACCTCATGAAGGAACTGAAGGATGGTTTTGCTGTCGTCGGGAAAGACACAATGTCTAGTAGGGGAGATATTTATAGGATAACCATCGAGCTAGTTTCCGCTGATCCCATCAGTCTTTTGTTTGGACTTGGCGGTTACAATATCAACTATTTGCTGGGTGTTCTTTACCAATCCTATGGTTTTTCCGAAATACCCATTTTTTATACCCATAATGGCTTCCTTGAAGTGTTCGGCAAGTTTGGTCTTATTGGGCTTTTGATTTATGTGGCCTTTCTGATTTATGCCGCCCTAATGTGTTTCAAGTTCATGGCTCAGAAGAAGGTCCTTGCGGGCTCGATTCTCTGCATGATGATTGCGATATGCATCGAGGGTCTTGGCGAAAACAGCAATTTCTTTGGCTCCATTTCCAAACAAGCGATCCAAATCCTGATGGTCATGCTTCCTTTGTTCGTCATGATCGATAACGAAAAGCGTGGTAAGTCCATCGCGCCGGTTTCCGGCGAACTTTACCAGAAGTCCAATCTCACCGTGAATTATTGGATTAGGGCCTTGATGGTGGTGGCCGGCATATACGCTTCGTTTATTTTCTCAACCTACAGATTAGGCTTCCTGAACGATATCTATGAACCGATCATCACCGATCCCTGGAGCATTTGGACTGCCTTGCTTCTAGCGTTGTTTGTCCCTAGGCTCTTAATGTCCTTTGGCAAACCTTGTGCCTTGACTAGGGGAGCGTTCATATTCGGATTCATATTCTTTGCCTGTTTCGTCTTGTGTGGCTTATATGCCTTCTATGTGCCTGGCCCCGCTCCGTTCGCGGTGGCCTGCCTTACCATGTTGGTGACCTTCCTGTTTGGCTTCTATGTCGAGGGCAGCTATGGCTATATGAAGAGGACTTGGACCATGGTCAAAACGTCCATCCCGTTCCTAATCCTTTTTGTCTTTATCTTCCTCGCGGTCTATTACGGATATGGTTCGATCAAACTCAGGGACAACACCTTGCTCACCGCGATGGTGTTGCTATTGATTCTCGAATTTGCCATCTGCACGCTTACCCCGCTGAATAGATTGATGTTCCCAAGATGGCCGATCTATGCCGGGAACCTCGAAGCCAGAATCAGAACCAGGACCCAGGAAATCGATCCCAAATCGGGATTACGCAAGATCGTTGAAAAGAAAAAGGCCAAGAAGGCCCGTAACCTAGCTGGCAAATCACCGTCCAGGTTTGTATCCGAAGAGGACTAGGAAGCTTAGGAAGAACAGTTTGATGTCCATCCAGATGCCGAAGTTTTTGGCGTAGTAGGCATCAAACTCGGCTTTTTTCTTGGGATCATGCTCCCTATTGAGATAGATCTGGGCATATCCCGACAAACCGGGTTTGACATCATAGGCATTCGGCGAATAGCTAAGCCGCAATTGCTTTAGCTCATTGTTGGATTCGGTAATCATGTCCGGCCTAGGACCAATGAAGGACATCGAACCGCCGAGGATGTTGAATAGTTGCGGTAGTTCGTCCAAAGAGGTCTTCCGCATGATGTGTCCCCACTTGGTGACCATCTTTTTGCGTTCTTCCTCGCTGATGTCTTCGGCACCTTTTTGGGCGACTCCGACTTTCATCGATCGGAACTTGTAGCATTCGAATATCTTCAGGTTTTTTCCTTCTCTGGGTTGTTTAAATAACACCGGCCCCCTAGATGTGCATTTGGTGATAATTGCACAAATTAGAAGAATCCAGGAGAGAAGGACTATTGCCAGCAAAGCCCCGAAGATGTCTACTGCCCTTTTGACGGGCAAATAAACTTTCTGGCGTTTAGTTAATTTATATCCTGCACTCATCTAGCCATAAGATATTAAAATATCTTCCGGTCCGCAATAGCGGATTGTTCGCCCATGCCAGTAGACAGCAAGCAGAAACAAATCAGCAACAAGGCCATAAAAAGGGGAATTTGGGCCACCTATGCCCGCCTTCTGGTCTATTTGGTCGTTTCGTTGTTATTCCCTCCATACCTGCTGGATATGGTGGGGGCTGCCGATGCCGGCCTATATAACTACGCGGTATCCTTTGTGTCTTTCATCCTTCTGGTTTCGTTCGGCATCGAGAATTCCTATGTGAAGTTTTCAATGGGGGCCCGAAACCAAGGCGATGAAGCCCTGAGGCGGATGAATGGGGTTTACCTATGTCTATTTGCCATCATCGCCTGCTTGATTGCCGTCCTGGGGATTTCGTTTTCTTCCCTATATATGAGCGGGATCATGACGGTTGAGGAAGGGGACTCGTATACCGTCGGCGTTCTTGTCCTGATCGTTTCCTTGTTCGCGGCCGCGGACTTCTTCATGTCCATCTTTTCCTGGCATCTTTATTTCAAAGAAAAGTTCGTGATCAACCAGACTTTCGTATTGTTGGGACATGTCCTTGGCACCGGGGCTGCGGCCCTATGTTTGTTCTTTGGTAGGGGGATCTATTGGGTCGCCATCTGCGTATACCTTGGGGTATTCGTCATGGACCTGGCCTTCATGGTGGTGGCCCTCACCAAGGCCAAGATGAGATTCATATTCCCAAAGCCTAGGGAATTCGCTATCCAAGCCAAGAAAATATGGCTTTTCTCGATCTTTGTGTTCATCACCATTACCGTCACCACCATATATACCCAAGGCGGCAAGCTGATCATCGGTAACCTATATGACGTGACGGTGCCCTTGACCGTTTTTACCTATGGCATTCAGTTCTATAGCTATGAGGTATTGTTCTCCCAGGCCGTAAGCAACAACTTCTCGCCATCGATATCCAGAGCAGCGGTCGAAGGGGATGAACCAAGGGTCCATGATCTATGGCTAAAAGCCTCTTGGGCCCAGGCTTTGGTCCTTCTTTGCGTGGTGGGTGGCTTCATGGCCTGTGGGGCCGATTTCATAATCGCATGGCTGGTTTCTGCGGAGAATTCCTCATTAACCGCCGAGGATTTGCAAAATATCCATTACTTAGGTTTGGGCATGTTGGTCCTATATGTTTTGCCCTTATCCGTGAGCGTGGCCAACGAGGTTCAGAAGTCCTATAGCAAGCATCGTTTCATGGCGGTTGTTTCCCTCGTCATGGCCCTGATCGGCCTTACTATATCCGCGATTTGCGTTTTATATCTACCTACCGAATTGAAAGTATTCGGACCTTTGATCGGAATCGGCATAGGCACCATAGTCAGTTTCGTTGTGGGCCAATTCTATTACTGGCAAGTTCTCAATCTACCTGTCGGCAAGTTCTATAAGCAGTTTTTGCCTATCCTTCTTGTCATGGCGGTCTCTGTCCTTCCTTCTTTGTTGCTTAGTTACTTCAATGTAATTGATCCATCCAAACTCAACATCTATGTATGTGTTCTTATAGAAGGCGGACTTTTCCTAATCATTTATCTAGTCCTTTCCTTTATCATTTATAGGAAGAGATTTTCCTCTTTCCTTACCTGGAAGAAGAAACACCAAGAAAACAAGGATGGCCAGGACAAACCTGACGGATTGGAGTAACTGACATATGGACATGTTCGGAGGCAAGACCCTGCTCGTTACCGGGGGCACCGGCAGCTTTGGCCATGCGGTTGTAGATAGATTATTGAAAACCAAGATTGCCGAAATACGCATCTTGTCTAGGGACGAACTGAAGCAAGACAAGATGCGCAAGCACTACAATGACGACCGCCTCAAGTTTTACATTGGCGATGTCCGCGATTATTCCGCGATCGAATTTGCCTTCAGGGGCGTTGATTATGTTTTCCATGCCGCAGCCCTGAAGCAGGTGCCATCCTGCGAGTTCTATCCCATGGAAGCGGTTAAGACCAATGTCCTTGGAACGGACAATGTCATCACCGCCTGTGTCAAAAACCATGTGAAGAAAGCCGTTTTCCTATCAACGGACAAGGCGGCTTATCCAGTCAATGCCATGGGCATGACCAAGGCTTTGATGGAAAAGGATGTAATTGCAAGGTCGCGTCAGTTATCAAAAGGCGACACCGTTCTTTGTCTAACCAGATACGGAAATGTCATGGGAAGCCGAGGCTCCGTCATTCCACTTTTCCTAGAACAGATCGAGCTAGGGCACTCCTTAACGGTTACAAATCCGGAGATGACGCGTTTCATGATGACTTTGGACGATGCGGTCGAATTGGTAATGCACGCTTTCGAAAATGGCAACCAAGGCGATTTGTTCGTCCAAAAAGCCCCCGCTTCCACGATTGATACTTTAGCCAAGGCGATCTTGGAACTTACCGGAAGCGATGTGGGCATTGAATACATCGGAACCAGGCATGGCGAAAAACTTTATGAGACGCTTGTTACCCAAGAAGAAATGGTTAGGACCGTGGACGAAGGGCGTTTCTTCCGCATCTGCGCCGACAATCGCGACCTCAACTATGACAAGTACATCGAAAAGGGAAACAAACATATCGATATTGCCGATTCTTACACCTCGCACAACACCGAAAGGTTGGATGTAGAGGGAATGAAGAAGCAGCTGCTGAGGTTGGATTTGTTCCAATGAAGATCCTTGTAACCGGCAGCGAGGGTTTCATAGGCAAAAACCTTTGCCTGTATCTCAAGCAAAACGGGGAAGAGCCCTTAGGCTTTGATAGAGACAACGCCGAGGCTGATTTGGTCGCTTTTGTCGCTGAATGCGACGCCATAATCCATCTGGCGGGAGTCAACCGCCCCAAGGACAATGAGGAATTCGTTGCTGGGAATGTCGGTTCTTTGGAAACACTCATCAAGGAAGTCAAAAAGACCGGCAGGAAGATTCCGATTTTGCTTTCCAGTTCGACCCAGGCTATCTTCGACAATCCATATGGAAAAAGCAAAAAAGAGGCAGAAGATCTTCTATTCGACTTTGCTAGAGTGACTGGCAATCCGGTTTATGTCTATAGGCTCGCCAATGCCTTTGGGAAGTGGTGCCGCCCCTATTACAATTCGGTAGTCGCTACATTTTGCTATGAGATATGCAAGGACCAACCTGACATCAAGGTCAATGAAAATGCCCCTGAAATAGAGTTTGTCTACATCGACGATATAGTCCGCTGCTTTTATCAAAGCATCAAACAAGGGGTGTCTCCTGCACCGGGCACCTATCTATCCGTTACTCCCTCATATCTATCCACCCCGAGAAAGATCGCAGACCTGCTTACCAAGTTCAGGAAGGGCAGGGATGATTTGCAAATCGCTTTGCAGGACGGCTTTGAAAAGAAGCTATATGCCACATACCTTAGTTATCTTAGAGAGGATGATTTCTGGTATGACTTGGTACCGCACGGGGATAACCGTGGCAGTTTTACGGAGATATTCAAGATGCCTGGTTATGGACAGGTGTCCCTAAATGTTATCAATCCCGGCATCACAAAAGGGAATCACTACCACAATAGCAAGAATGAAAAGTTCGTGGTCCTAAGCGGAAGATGCCTCATTTCATTCCGCAAGGTCAACACTGAGGAAGTACTGAAGTATGATGTCCAAGGCAACATTCCCAAGGTCGTGGATATCCCGCCTGGATATGTCCATAGCATCACCAATGTAGGCGAAGAGAAAGCCTATGTGCTGATGTGGGCTAATGAGCCATTCGATATGGAGAACCCGGATACATTTCCCGAGAAGGTCTGATATGGATAAAAAGAGAATCATGACCGTCTTGGGGACCCGCCCCGAAATCATCCGTCTTAGTCAGGTCATCAAACGCCTAGACAAAGACTTCGATCATGTTTTGGTCCATACCGGACAGAACTATGACTATGAGCTGAACCAGATTTTCTTTATGGAGTTGGGGCTTAGGAAGCCTGACTACTATCTTGACTGCGTCGGCAAGAACCTTGGTGAAACCATCGGCAATGTCATCTCCAAATCCTATGATCTGATGCTTCAGACAAAGCCCGACGCTTTATTGATTCTTGGCGATACCAATTCCTCTTTATGCGCCATCTCCGCGAAGCGCCTTCATATACCCATATTTCATATGGAAGCCGGCAACCGGTGCTGGGACTGGAATGTTCCCGAGATGACCAACCGGGTGATGATCGACCATATAAGCGACATCAACATGCCCTATACCGAATATGCCAGGCAGAATCTTTGGGATGAAGGCCTTGATCCTGGGACAATCATCAAGACCGGTAGTCCGATGTATGAGGTCATTGACGCCCATAAGGAAGAGATAGATAAATCCGACATATTGAAAAGGCTCGACCTTAAGGACAAAGGGTATTTGGTCATCTCGGCCCATAGGGAAGAGAACATAGATATAGATGATAAATTCGATAGGCTTTTTCCTAGCCTGAACAAAGTGGTTGATGAACTTGGCATGCCGGCCTTATTCAGCATCCATCCCAGAACCAGGAAAAAGCTTGATGATAGGGGATTCAGGTTATCGCCGCTGATTATCGAACATAAGCCCCTTGGGTTTATCGATTATGCCCATTTGCAGCAGCATGCCTACTGCGTGCTATCGGACTCGGGCACCTTGACTGAGGAATCCGCCATCATCGGCTTCCCGGCCGTATTGATCAGAACATCCACCGAAAGACAGGAGGGACTATTGGCCGGAAGCATTGAATTGGGCGGTGTCGATTTTCAAACCATCATTTCCTCGACCTATGACTCTACTGCGGTTCCAAAAAGAACTTGCTCTAACAAGCACATAGTCTCAGATTACAAGATCGCCCATGTTTCTTCGTCTGTTTCAAAGATATTGGAATCGTATTTCGAAATTGGCGATTGTCCGAATCTCTTTTGAGGGATCGCTAGATTCTTGTATTCGAATTATTGTTTGCCTTCGTTTTCAGCCGACAAGGAAGGGTTATTTGATTGTTCGCGGCTCTTCAAACAGTGCTTTATGTCTTTCCTAATAAGGAACAAATGGATGCCGGCTCCTACAAAGGCAACGCCAAACAATATGTACATCACCATAGTGAATTCATTCAGGAAGTAAGCCAATATGCAGCAGGCAATCGCTGCAACATAGTAAAACCACAGTTTCTTGATGCTGAAAAACCATTTCATTCCATCTATTTTGCGTTCCAGTCTCATTACGGCAAAGCCATGGAACAAGCCCATGATGAAGTAGGTAATCGCAGATGCGATCGCCGCCCCAAGAGAAGAAAGCATCTGTACGAATAGGATTGTCAATCCAATGTTGATGGCCATGCAGATGATGGTAATCATGGATACGGAAATAGTTTTCTTTTGATGCATTTCCAAAACGATGATTTGGGTATAGAACAAAACGCAAACCAGCGTTATGGAAAGAATCGGAACCAACTGAACGCTGCTTGTATATTGGCTGCCTCCCAAAATAAGCACTACCAAGTGGCTTCCAAAAGCGAAAATTATGATAAGCCACATGAATAAAACGCTTAGGACTTTATTGACTGAGAATAGGTTGCTTCGGTTTTTTAGATCGATTTGTTTGAACATCCACGGGGTCAAAACCTCGTAAATGGTGCCAATGACCAATGTCATTATCGATGTGGCGTTGTATGCCAAGGAAAAAATCGCAACCTCTTCTGTGCCGTTAAACTGTTCGATTACGAGTTTGTTTGACTGAAAGAATACATTTTGCGCAAGATAATGAATCACAAGAGGCAAGCTGACCCGAAGGATTTTTCCCCACCGGCCGTTTTTGAATTTGAAGGAACTCCCCTTGAAAATACACACGATTGAAAAGAACAAGATGAGCAGATATCCGATTTCCTTTCCAACTACGCGTCCTGCGACCTTGTCGGGCATCAAATAGAAGACCAACAAAGACAAAGCGAACGAAGCGAACACCTGCGTAAAAATCAACATGCAGCACTTGAAGTATTTATTGTTGTATTTGGAATACGAGATATAAAGCTTTACGGGAATATCCACCAAAATCGAAATCAGTATCAACACTAGATAAGGGATTGAGAGGTTGGAAAACCCAAACCCAAAACCAAAGAGGCAAAACAAAACCGCGAAGACTATCGCAGTGGAGATGAGGTTCAATATCATCGAAGATACCAATGTGTTTTTTTGTTCCGAATCGTTTTCGCAATCATGCAAAAGAGCGTTTATAGCCGCCCCGGTGATATTGAATGTGCAGACAATCGAAAACAAATTGTACCAAGTGTAATAAAGGCTATAGTTTCCCGCTTCTTCTAGGGTGAATAGGCGCGAATATATCGGGGTAGCGATTATCGATAGGGCATTTTGGAAAAAAACAGCACAAATAAACCAAACCGCCCCTTTAGCCCGTGGGCGCAAGCCGTCATATTTTTGCTTTATTGATTTCAGTATGTGCATCAGACAGTCAATTTATGACGAGAACAGGTGGCGAAATAGTCATAGTGTCTAGCCGCCAACAACAATGAAACTGCGATGATGAATGTCCTTACCTCGTCAAGATTCGCTACGGACAGCATATTCAATAACGTTATAACAACCAAGCCGATTGCCATGTAACCCAGCCTTTTTTCAAATGGACCCCTGTTGATTGAGGCAGTGCCCAAATAAAGCAGAGCCGCATAAAAAAGCAACCATCCAATCAATCCGACCAGCCCATAGTAAATCGCCA
Organism: uncultured bacterium; assembly: GCA_949300345.1. Lineage (GTDB taxonomy): Bacteria > Bacillota_I > Bacilli_A > RFN20 > CAG-826 > UBA4951. The sequence goes on along the minus strand of CASGDR010000008.1, from coordinate 113,350 downwards.
GCAACAAATACCCGTTGTCAAACGATGAATAAATAAAGAAGAAACCATCATAAGTGCCAGGTATCCAATAAGTCGTATTGGCTTGGGGCCCCAATCCGAATAGGTAGTTGTCTCCTATTATCAAGAAATAATTGGAGAAGAGGTCTAGCCTGTATGAAAAGGGATTGCCGGCGTTGTCTCCGGTATCTTGGCCGGTGAATATGCCGATTATGTTCTCAATGATCGAAGTAATTAGCGAGGATCCCAAAGCCCAACTCAGTATTAGCGTAAATATAACGATTGCCAATACGGCGGAGATGGAAACCAATTTCATTCGTTTGTTCAAAAAGAAAAACGCCAAAACATCGACGATCATTATGATCAGTAGGGGAAATCTGGAAACGGTTAAAACCAGATAGACATGGAACACGAAAAGCAGGCCAAAATACAACATGGCCTTTTTTTGATCCTTGTTTTGGAAAGAAAACAGGCGATAGAAGGTAAGACAGATAAGGAAGGAAATATAAATCGCGAATGCTATGGCTTGCCCAAAGGAAGACTCAACCCTCATTATTCCGAATCTTGGCTTGGTTCCGCTTCCTATTGCGCCCAGGTCAACCGTTTCGATCAATGAAAAGATGTTGAAGCCGAAAAGTTCGGTTGTGCTAAGCAGGCATAGAACAAAGCCTGTGGTGAGAAGGATTGAAATGCATCGCTCCAATTTTTCCCGTGAGTCGACAAAACAAATGACCGATAAGGGGACAACGATATATGAGAGAAGGGCTGTTACGAATTGGGTGGAAAAAACGATGCCGTTCACAAAAAACGATGTAGCAACCATGGCTATAATGATCATAGCTGCCAACATATGCCTTCCTTTGCCTTTGAAATTCCGCAGATGTTTTGATATCAGCAGGAAGAAGAACATCAAAAGGGCGACCATTGAAGAAACCCTGAGATTCAATAGCACGAAATAAGCAGGCAGTATCGGATAGATCGCTACGAAAACATAAAAGAAAATTTCAGAAATAGACCCATGTTTGAGGGCTTCTAAGACAGCCAAGAGGTTATCATGGATCGCGTTTTTTATTTTCTGGACGCAAACCATGATTGGAGTCTCCTGGAAACCGGGAACATAAGGGATAGTTTCTTGTTCTTAACAAAAACGACGCTGTCGAATGAGGCCAAAGAAGGAGAATTGGTCACATCATTCAGGAATGTATGGGTTGAGACTCCCTGCAGAATCAATATCGTAGTCACGGGAACGGGAATCGCACCATTGCTTTCAATTTCATCAATGGAATAAACCGGAATAGAGATTCCGTTGGCGACCAATAATTTTTTGACCTCACTCTCTACCAGTAGAGTTTGGTGGGGAAATTGATTTTGGATCCGTGCTTTTGAAATCTTATCAAAAGATAGAACTGATATCTGTTCTGTCAAAAACGAAGCCGATACATCTTCCAGGTCGTAAACGGTGTCATCGGTGAGATCCAGGAAAAAGGCAAGAATAAAAGACAGGAAGCAAAATGTTATGGTAGGCAAAACCAAATAAGAGGAAGAAGTGATGGTGGTCACTTCGTATTCGGAGGCCAAAGGAGACGAGATCGCGAAGGCCATGTCCGGATATTTGGCCTCATTCAGCATGGCAAGCGCGGTCTCGGTCAAACAATTGGATACTGATACGATGTTTTCCGAAGTCTTGCTGGCATAGACGATTTCCAATTGGAAGTATGTTCCGATTTCAGCCAGGCCAGTTACGGATAGGCCATCGGAGATTTCCTCCTCTTCGAGAGCCCTTCCGCCGACTGAGATTCCGGATTGCTCCAAACCAGCTGCGAATTCTCTCATGCTTTGGTTGGAAGTCAAAAACTGAACGACCTTTTCCGTTTCGGTATTCGCTTCGGTCAGAAACAGGTTGCTTTCAATCGAATTTCCAACCGAATAATAGTCATATTTAAGTCCGTGGTAACAGCCAAAACCCACGGAAAGCCCCACGCATGTAAGCACGACTATAAAGGAAAGGTAACGCAAAATGACCTTGCAAAACGAAGGAATCGAGTAATCTTTGTTTTGGAACTTGGCCTTTTTCATTTTACCCCGCTTGTTATCTCTTCAAAGAAACGCTCGTACTTGCCTGCAATGTATTCCGATCCATAGCACTTTTCAATTCTCGATTTAGGGTGCAGTTTCGAAGTCAAATCTTCGTGGTTGGCATCGGTGTTATCAATCAAGGAAGAGAGGCTTCCGTCATCTTTTGAAAAATACATGCACTCTTCTTCTCCGACCTCGCGATTGAAGACCACATCAAACAGAAGGTTGATTTTCGTCAACGAAAGCGCCTCCAGCAATGAGGGGTTGGTTCCGCCGACGGAATGGCCGTGTATATAGGCAAAGGCGTTTGCCCTTATCGCCGCGAGCAATTTGTGGTCATATACGGTTCCGACGAACTTGATCCTTTTGTCATTTTCAAACTTCAGATTGGTTTTCAAGACATTGTAAAAATTGTTTCCCTCATGGTTGGTTATGATTACAAGCGGTTTGGATGTCTTTGATTTCATGAACTCGCTTATTATCAATTCGTAATTGTTTTCGGGAACAAAACGTCCGACGACAAGATAATAATTGCCTTTTTCGATTTGGAAGCCCTTTGCCCACGCATCGAATTCGGCAGGGGAGGCTACCTCCGGGTCCTTCTCTACCCCATAAGCAATGAAGGCACACTGGCTGTCATCTTTTCCGTATTCGCTTTTGATGTATTCCCTTATTGCTTGCGAATCGCAGACAAGGTAATTGGAAGATTTGATGAGTTGGCTTTCGGAGTATTCGACGATCTTGGTTTGCCAAAAATTCCATTTCGTTCTCATCCATTCCATGCCATCGGGATTGAAGGCGATGATGACATGGTTCTTCCTAAACCATCTTCTTATTAGTGGGAATAGCACTCCAACCCGGCACCCGAGGATATATACGATGAATTTGTCGTCTTTGCGGTTTTTGTCCTTCTTTATCCCTTTGATGATCGCTTTTGTTCTTTTCAAGGCGGCAAATACATTGAACATCCTGTTCTTGGCGCTGTCTTTTTTTATCGGAACATTGAAACAGGTCGCTCCCTTGAAGTCATAGTCTTTGCCGTCGCCCACGCAACTTACGTAATATTTAATGTTGTTATTTTTTTGGTGGGAAACCAGATCTTCTACGAAAGTTTCAAAACCACCATACCTTGCGGGAATTCCTTTGGAACCAACAATAAACACATTAATCATACCGATATTTATATACCTTAATTCTGCTTATTTGTATGTATAATTCCTGCAATTTTGCCTTTGGCAGGAATGAGTCTAGCCAAAAAACGTTTTGGTTGTAGTCTTGGGATAGACTTGGCAATGTTCGCTTAATAAAATTAGGCGCAATCATTGTAGTTTTTTGGTTGGATAACTCCAAAGCAATAGAATATATAAAGGAGGGGCATTATGAAGGGAATCATTCTCGCTGGGGGTAGTGGAACCAGGCTTTATCCGCTAACCATTTCTGTTAGCAAACAGCTTCTACCGGTTTTCGACAAACCGATGATTTACTATCCGATTTCGACCCTAATGCTGGCGGGGATCAATGATATTTTGATCATTTCCACGCCGCACGATTTGCCCAACTTCCAAAAGTTGCTTAAGGACGGGTCCCAATTCGGAGTTACATTCTCCTATGCGGTACAGGAATATCCAAGAGGTTTGGCAGAAGCCTTTTTGATAGGGGAATCCTTCATTGGCTCAGACAATGTCGCTCTGATCCTTGGCGACAACATCTTCTATGGGTCTGGGATAAGGAAGAAGCTTCAATCGGCAAAAACAAATGCCGAAGTTCATAATCGCGCTACCATCTTCGGATATTTCGTTTCGGATCCCGAAAATTTCGGAATTATCGAAATAGGCAAAAACGGGAAGGTCCTATCGATTGAGGAAAAGCCCAAAAAGCCCAAAAGCAATTATGCCGCCACGGGTTTGTATTTTTACGACAACCGGGTCGTTTCCTTTGCGAAATCAGTCAAGCCTTCCGCCCGCGGCGAATTGGAAATCACCTCCATAAACCAGATGTATCTTGAGGCCGGCGACCTAGACGTCGACTTAATGGGCAGGGGCTTTACCTGGTTGGATACCGGTACCCACGATTCATTGCTCAAGGCAGGGGAATTTGTAGCGATGCTCCAACAAAGGCAAGGAATACAGATCAGCTGTTTGGAAGAAATTGCCTATATCAATGGGTGGATTGAAAAGGATGTGCTTATCAAGGCTTCCGAAGCCATGGGCAACAGTCCTTATGGCAAGCATTTGAGGAATGTTGCCGAAAATAAGATTCTTTACTGAAACACCATCATAAAAAGGAGAATAAAGATGAAAATATTGGTCACTGGCGGTGCGGGGTTCATTGGTAGCAATTTTTGCTATTTTATGAGGAAAGCAAACCCTGACTGGGATATCGTTTGCCTTGATTTGCTGACCTATGCCGGCAATTTGCTGACTTTAAAAGGATTGGAAGGGGATCCTCATTTTTCCTTTGTCAAAGGGGACATCGCAGACAAAGATTTCATTTTTAAGCTATTTGAAAACGAAAAATTCGATTGTGTTATCAATTTCGCTGCCGAGACCCATGTCGACAGGAGCGTTGACTTTCCCGAAGACTTTGTAAGATCGAATATTTTTGGAACTTTCGTCCTCCTTGAGGCCTGCCGCCATTTCGGAGGCATCAGGTTCCATCAAGTGTCGACGGATGAGGTTTATGGCGACTTGCCGCTCGATAGGCCCGATCTCCTATTCACCGAAAGCAATCCCATCAAACCCTCAAGTCCGTATTCCGCCTCAAAGGCATCTGCCGATATGTTGGTTCTATCCTATTACAGAACCTATGGCCTTCCGGTAACGATCAGCCGTTGTTCCAACAACTATGGCCCGTATCAATTTCCCGAGAAACTAATCCCCCTCATGATAAAGATGGCAACGGAAGACAAGCCCCTTCCCGTCTATGGGAATGGTCAAAACGTCAGAGACTGGCTTTACGTTGACGACCATTGCTCCGCCATAGACCTCATTATCAAAAAAGGAAAAATAGGAAATGTTTATAACGTTGGAGGCAATAACGAAAAAACAAACCTATATATTGTTAAGACGATTCTCAAGGCCTTGGGGAAAGGCGAAGATTTGATTTCTTTTGTCAAAGATAGGCCAGGACATGATTTGCGGTATGCCATCGATGCTTCGAAAATCCGCCAATTGGGCTGGGTGCCGGAATTCCCGTTTGAGAAGGGTATCGAAAAAACGATCCGCTGGAATATCGATAACAAGGAATGGCTTCGCGCGGTTGAAACTGGGGAATATTTGAACTATCTCCAAGATCATTATGGAAAACGATGAAAAAATAACCACCCAGGTTATTCTTTGCACCTTTAATGGATCTGAATACATCAAAAGCCAATTAGAGTCCATTTTGTCCCAGACAAGAAAGCCGGACTCCCTCTTTATTAGGGACGATTGTTCTACCGACAATACTATTTCCGATGCCTCGGACTTCCTTTTGTCCAAAGGATTTTCTGATTTTCAGATAGAAAAGAACAAGCGGAATTTAGGCTGGAAAAACAACTTCATTGACTCATTCAACAAATCATCTGCGAAGTATGTCTTCCTTTCCGATCAGGATGATGTGTGGGAAAAGACAAAAATTGAGAAGATGGCATGCGCCTTAGACGAGAATCCGGAAATCTCGGTTTTATGTTGCAATTTTTCCACCGGTGGGTCTCCTGTTTTTTCCCAAAAGGGACAACTTCTGAACAAAATCAGTCCTAGAAAAAGGCGGAATTACACCATTCGTTTTCCCGGATGCGTGATGGCCATCCGCAAAGAAAGCATCGGTTTGATAAATGCCAATAATGTACCCCACGATCTATATTTTTGGCTTGCGGCCTTGCTGACCAATTCCCTATTTTGGCTCTCCGATGATCTTGTATTTCATCGGGTATACGACAGCAGCGCATCTTCCAGGCACGGAAAGCCTCTATATGAAAAGAAGGTTGAGGATTGCGAAGACATCCTCTGTTGCCTTGACGCAATCAGAGCTCACGAAACCCTTTCAAGCCGTTTGGATTATGCGCTTCTGGATAAATATAGGAAATTCGTCCAATCGCGTTTGGAAAATATAAAGAATCACTCGCTGGCTAAAGGCATACCGCTGTTTTTATTCAAGAACGGTTATTTTTTCTCTTTCAAGTCTTCTGTTAGAGAATGCTTCTTTGACTTAAAATAACCAAGATGGCTTAATGCCTTTTGGAGAATCATATGGAATGCAAGGAAACCACTATCCCTGGATGCTGGCTGATAAAGCCGGATGTATTTAAAGACGGCAGGGGCTTCTTTTTCGAAAGCTACAGCAAGCATTGGGAACCGCTAAAGGAAATCCAGTTTGTCCAAGACAATCAGTCATTTACTGTCCAAAAGGGTACGATCCGCGGCCTGCACTGCCAAAAGAATCCGCATGCTCAGCTCAAATTGATCAGATGCACCAAAGGAGCGATCCTTGATGTGGTGGTTGACGTCAGGAAATCTTCCCCGACCTACCTCAAGCACCTGACCTTTGAATTGTCAGAATCCAATTTCCACCAGGTATTGATTCCGAAAGGCTGTTTGCACGGCTTTGTTACATTGGTTGACGATTGCATGGTCCAATATAAGGTGGATGAGTATTACAACAAGGAGTCGGACAGGAGCATTAGGTTTGACGATCCTATCTTTGGAGTCGATTGGGGGGAATTGCCCCACAACCTTTCAGACAAGGACCGCCAAGCTCCTCTTTATAAAGACAGCGACATAGATTTTAAGTATGAATAAAAACATTTTGGTTACCGGTGTCAAAGGGCAATTAGGTTCGGTCCTGTGCCGGCTTCTGAAGGAAAAATATCCTTCATACAATGTGATTGGCACCGATATAAATGATTTGGACTTGACCGATGAGGGGGCTGTTGCCGCTTTGTTTTCCAAAACCAAATTCGATTGTGTGATTCATTGCGCCGCTTATACCCAGGTCGATAAGGCCGAATCCGAACCCCAAATCTGCTATGCAGCCAATGTTCTTGCAACCAAGAATCTTTTGTCCTCGATAACGCCTGAAACTCCCTTCGTTCTCGTTTCCACAGATTATGTTTTCGACGGTAGGAAAAACGGCTTGTATCTTGAATCCGATCCTGTGAATCCTTTGGGTCAGTATGGCTATTCGAAAGCAGTGGCAGAGCATTTGGCATTGCAACACAGCAAGTCGTTCATTGTTAGGACTTCTTGGGTTTTTGGAATCGGCGGGCACAATTTCATCGAAACGATGCTTAGGCTCGGCGCTTCCAAATCCGAAATTTCCGTAGTGTCCGATCAGATTGGATCGCCGACATTCGCGCATGACCTTGCCTTGTTTTTGATCGAACTGGTGCATTCGAATAAATACGGGATATATCACTGTACCAACAATGGTTTTGTCTCTTGGGCCGGATTTGCCAGAAAGATTTTTGAATTGTCAGATATGGATGTCGTGGTCAAAGACATTCCTACCTCCGATTATGTCACAGCCGCCAAACGCCCTTTGAATTCAAGATTGTCAAAGGACAAGATGGAGCGCAGCGGGTTCACGAAAATGCCTGATTGGGATGACGCCCTGGCCCGCTATCTCCAAGAAAGGGAAGCCACTGATTGATTGGGGCCTTTCTACTTAGACCCAGTTATTTGGAGAACCGATATGTGCGACGAAAACAAAATCAAAAACATTCTAAGAAACGTTCAACTTGAGCTGTTTGCTTATTTCGACAAAGTTTGCTTGGAAAATAATTTTTCCTATTCAATGAATTATGGAACGCTCCTTGGAGCGATCAGACACGAAGGCTTCATCCCATGGGACGATGATTTGGATGTCATGATGCCTAGCAAGGATTATGAGGCTTTTTTGTCTTATTGTTCCTCGCATCTGCCACCGGAAATGGAGTTGCTTCATCGGTCATTTTACAAAAACGCACCGATTCCGCATGCGCAGCTGATGATGAAAGGCACCGAAGCGATTCTGCCTTGGGATAAAGAACTATCGGTTCCGCATTGCATCTATATAGACATTTATCCGATCTATCCCTTCAATGACGAAAAAACGGCAATTGCCACTAACCGCAAAGCCTTGCGTTGGCTTTCCATAAAGCAGAAGCACTATCTGAAAATCAATAATCCATTGTTCAAAAAGGGATTCCTGCCCTTTGTTCGGTCCATTGTTTCCAAAATGATTCCAGGTAGCTTGATCGAACACAAGCTGAATAAAATCGAGAGCACGGCATTGAAAGGGAGGGGCAATTATTGGCTGGATATCTATGTCTATCCGCGGCCCATGGTTTTTCACGAAGACCCTTTCCAAAAATTGCTGAGAAAACCCTTCAGCGGAACTTTCTGCAATGTTCCTGCCAACTATGATTACATTCTTACCACGGAGTACGGGAATTATATGGAGTTGCCCCCACCAGAGCAACGCGTCGGCCACCACTTCTATGAAAGGGTTTCCGATAATCGGAAATGAGACCCTTTTCGAAGGTTCCAAACCGTATTTTGGTTTTAATATAGATACGGACGGAAAGGACTGACAAATTATGAAGAAAGTAATGCTTGTGTTCGGAACAAGGCCAGAGGCAATCAAGATGTGTCCTCTGGTGAATGAATTGAAAACCAGGGATTCGATCAAGACCATAGTTTGCGTCACCGGCCAGCATCGCCAGATGCTCGACCAAGTACTCGATGCTTTTTCTGTTTCCCCGGATTTCGATCTCTCGATCATGAAGGAAAAGCAGTCCTTGTTCGACATTACGACGAGCATTCTTGAAAAAATAAAATCGGTACTGGAAGAAGTCTCTCCCGACGTCGTGCTTGTCCACGGAGACACGTCTACTACATTCGTTACCGCCCTTGCGTGCTTTTATAAGCAAATTCCGGTCGGGCATGTCGAAGCCGGTCTAAGAACATACAACATTTATTCGCCTTATCCCGAGGAATTTAACCGCCAAGCGGTCAGCATCATCAGCAAATTCAATTTCGCCCCAACCGAACTTGCGAAACAGAACCTGCTTAGGGAAGGGAAATTGGCCGATACGATTTTCGTTACCGGAAACACTGCCATCGATGCCTTGAAAACCACGGTTAGGGAAGATTATTCGAATCCTGAGTTGGAATGGGCCTCCGGCAACAAGCTGATTCTGATAACGGCCCATCGTAGGGAAAACCTAGGAAAGCCAATGGAAAATATGTTTAGGGCCATCCGACGCTGCTTGGATGAGCACCCGGATGTCAAGGCGATCTATCCTATCCATCTGAATCCTGTCGTTCGCCAAACGGCCCGCGAGATTTTTGGGGATGACGATCGAATCCATCTAATCGATCCCTTGGATGTTTTGGATTTCCATAACTTCATGGCCAGGAGCTATTTGATTCTTACGGATTCCGGAGGCATTCAAGAGGAGGCGCCTTCTTTGGGCAAACCCGTCTTGGTAATGAGGGATACGACAGAACGACCCGAAGGGATTTCTGCCGGTACCCTGAAGTTGGTTGGAACCCAAGAAGAGACCATATATAGGGAATTCAAAACCCTGCTGGAAGATAAGAAGGCCTATGCGAAGATGAGCAATGCCAGCAATCCATATGGCGATGGTTTTGCCTCACGCAGGATAGCCGATGTATTGGTTGGCTAATCCCTGCTGGCAGTAAGGGCACGATTGAAACGCAAATCGTTTGGAGGGGTATATCGATGAAGACCATCTTGTATGTAAGAACCAATGACTTATCGTTCGATCCAAGGGCGCAGAAGGAAATTTACTCTCTTCTGAGCTCCCGGCAATACAATGTCCTTTTTTTGGGATGGAACCGAACCCCGGAAAAAGGTTCTCCGATCATCACGGAAGACGAATTCCCGGTATATGGCCTAAACGTCAATCGGATCCTCATCAATGTTTATGGTCCGTGGGGTGCCGGCCCTAGAAAAAACGCCAGGCCGATTTTGTCCTTCTTTAAAAATTTGAAAAAATGGATCAAATCTAATTCGAACCGGTTTGACTTTGCCCACTTGGTGGACCTCCCCGGCGCCTACCCGGTATTCAAAATCCTAAAAAGGAAAAAAATACCGTTTGTTTACGACATTTTTGATTTCTTTCCCGATCTGAGAAAAACCAATACTCTCTTGAGGAAGCTCTTTGTGTCGATGGAGAAGAAGGTTACCAAAGCCAGCGCAGTTACGATCATTTGCGATGAAGGAAGGCGGAAACAGATATCGATGTGCCATCCCAAACAAATCGCAATCATCAACAACGCCCCGCTTTCCGATGCCTTTGACTACCGGCGTGTTTTGAAGAATACAAAGAACCGTCCCAGGTTCGTATATGTCGGAAATCTTTGTGAGGAAAGGTTGCTGCCGATGGTTTTGGATTATTTTGCCAAAAATGATTCGGTCGAGCTTCATATCGGAGGAGTCGGGCCCCTTGCAGCCTTGGCAGAAGAATATGCCAAAAAATCCGACAACATAACTTTTTATGGGAAGTTGGATTACAATTCGGTTCTTTCATTGGAAAAGGATTGTTTTGCTTTCGTCGCTTTATACGATCCTTCCATCCAAAACCACCGCTATGTTTCTTCCAACAAGTTTTATGAAGCGATGTCTTTGGGCAAAAAACTCATTATGGTTCGAAACACCGGTTCCGATTTGTATTTCCAAGAACACAATATGGGCGTTCTCATAGATCCGACCGAAGAATCCTTTGGGCAAGGCGTGGAGACCCTAGTCAAATCATTTACATCAAACGATGGCTTTAGCCAAGAACTCATAAATCTTTTCCAAGACGAATTCCAATGGTCGATTATGGGCCAACGGCTTGTTTCGATTTATAACCAGTTGTCTCAGGACCATTAGGGATCTTGTGTACATGAAATAGCCGGGTGTAGCCCTCGCCCGCTGTTTCTTGAGAGAAACAAACCCACCATTAAGGAAAGCAGAGTACCTTTTCCTCCCGTAATCAAAAGGAAGAAGAGTCGAAGCTTTTCAGCAGTCGAGTTTACATAACACAAGATGTCTTCATACGCTTTGATGTTCTTTTCAGTTCCCAAAGAGAAATATGTCGTTCCTCCCAACTCGATGGTGAGGATGCCTAAACCAAGGGCCGCGGCTCCTGCCAACCTTCAGAACTTTGCTCTCGACGTTAGGGTGTTTTTGAAAGGCTTCAAGGATATAGACAAGAATGGGATTGCCTTTGAAGGTAAGAACTTATCTTAGGATGTTCTGTTGCATCCGACTCCCAACTCCCCAGCCAAAATGATCGCAGTATCCATGTTCATCTTATGAATCTACAAGACATAGACCATATTTCACGTAATCAATTTCATAAACATGTCGAGTGTAATAAAATAATGCAATGAAACACAGAAGCGTTCTTTTGGTTGGTTGCGGGGGACTCGGTAGCGAGCTTTATCGGGCAATTCGAAAGAAATACCCCGCAAAACACATATATGTATCTGATTATTCCAAACCGCAAATAATCGATGGCGATTCGAATGCCACGTTTATCCAGGAAGACTTAACCCAGTCATACAAGGAACTATTGGGATTGGATATCGACACGTTGGTCATTACCGCGGGCATCGGCAGGCTTTGCTGGTTGGAAACCTTTGCTAGTGCCGAGATTTCCAAAACCCTAAAGGTGAACTCTGAGTCCATCATTCAGATCTTGGCTCATTATTATCCTAAGATTGCCAGCACAGAAACATTCCATTGTGCCGTTGTAACAAGCATCGCCGGATTTATTTCTTCCCCGCTTTATGCCGTCTACTCAGCATCAAAAGCCGCTTTGGCCAAGTTCATAGAAGCGGCCAATGCCGAACTGTCTGCCAAAGACACAAAGAATAGGATTCTTGATGTGGCTCCAGGCAAAATCCCCGGAACGGCGTTCCACGATGTCGATGAGCCTTCCAAGGAACAGAAGGAAGAGATTCGGGCGATTGCAGAAGAGATGCTCCTGCATATGGAAAATAGGGACGAATTTTATACCCCGAATTGGGAGCAGACCTACAAAGGGGTTCTCGCTTCGTATAACCAAGACCCCATAGGTTTTGGCAAATCAAGTCTTGGATACAAACTCAAGGGCTCCCATCTGCAGAACAAGCCAAAAATAAAAGTCGGATATTTGACAGGTACTTTCGATTTGTTCCACATCGGCCATCTCAATTTGTTGCGCAATGCCAAGAAGCATTGTGATGTGCTGGTCGTAGGCGTTCACCCCGACGGTAGCCATAAAGGCAAGGAAGTGTTTATTCCCTTGGATGAAAGAATGGAAATCCTTAGGGGAATCAGATATGTGGATGACGTCATTGTGTGCACCAACGAAGATACCGACGCTTGGGATGATATTCGCTTCGACTACCTATTCGTGGGATCCGACTACAAAGGAACGGAGAGGTTTGCAAGGTATGAGAAATTTCTGGGTGAACGCGGGGGCAAAGTGATATATCTCCCGTACACGGTCCAAACTAGCAGCACGCAACTACGTGCCGCGATTGGAAAAGGTAAACCCGACGATTCTCAGAGCCCCTCGGACGTTTCTAGTGACAAAGAGCGAAAAGGGTAATTGCATACTGAATGTTTGGTCTATTGCATTACGGCTATATAAATCTGCTATGAAGGGCAAAAGCCCTAGGTGATTTTTGTTCGTCGTCCTCATCACCGACGAGCTCAATGCCGTAAAGGGCAAGGCCTTTTTTTACTATGGGAAGAGGAAGGCATCAGTCCGCATTGAACGCAAGCAATTCAATTACTGCGATTTTCCGTGAACGGGATTGATATGCTGATCTCCCTCTAATATGCGCCCTATTCTTCATACAAAGAAGCCAAGAGATTGACAGAACCCTTTTGCAATTCGGAAACTCAACAAGGAACGACTAGGCGTTGAGGGTCAATCCTAACCGTCCCTTATGTATTTTCATTGATAGGGGTGGCGCCCTACTCAATCAACCATTCAAATTGTCAATGAAGGGCCTTTTCATCGTATTTTAAGAGGACGCCTACATCCTTGCTGCATATTCTCCAATCCTCTTTTTCATCCTTGAAGGCCCGGAATTCGGTTACATTGAATTGCCATATCATTTCTAGATCATCAAGCCAATCAACCCAAACTCCTTGATGCGTTTCAATCAATCCCTACAACCAATTGAAAGGCGTTAAATAACAAAATGTGTCTGAACAATTAGCTTTAAAATCATCGGCCTATATAGTTTTGTCGCCATTTTGATTTCCATAGTCATTTTCACAACCTAAAGTGCCTTGATAATCCCTTGCCTTTATGGTTTCTTTTTACTACCTGCAAATACCTATCGTCGATGAAATATCAAGGCAACAAAAAAGCATACCTATCATATGGATCTAGCGGTGCCCCGTATAGGGACAAGGTCCTAAATATGCTCAATGGGCAAGGGGAGTTCCTGGATAGGCCATCTTTCTCAAGCCAAAAGGCCAAGGAACTGATCGACGGCTGCGATATCCTCATAGCCATCATCGCTGGGGCAAACGAAGCCTTGATGGATGAGGAATTAAGATTGGCCCTCACCCAGATGGAAAAGACGGGGGGGGCTTTATATAGGCACAAGGCTCTAGTTGCCGTTCTTCAGGATGGTGTCGAACTAGATAAAACAATCCTTCCTGACCTCGTCGCCAAGAACCTAAGCAAAACCCTTGATAGGGGAGCCAAATGCGGCCCCTCTACTTTAGACCATGACGAAGATTACTGCGTCCTTTGTAAGGAAGCATTCTTTTTGTCGCATGCTACCGAGGCCATCGCCAGGGCCATATACAAGAGGGACATCGATCTGATTGAACCAGTCATATAAACCGATTCAAGGGGCTTTCCATGGAATGGCCTGGCTCATTTAGGGGGTTAGCCACTGCCGTTCCATGGAAGGCTCTTTTTTTGTTCCAACTAGCATTAGATCTTCATTGATTACCCTGCAATTCCCGCACGAAGAAAATAAAACCCCGCCTCGCTACCTTGCCTAGAGGCGGGGAATAGAAAGGAATGGGCTAATTAGTCTTGGTCTTCTTTTCCTATATAGTCATCGCTATCTATGACTTGATGGAAATGCCATTTCTTACCGCATATGGATGTATCTATGGTCGAGGCGATCGCATAGAAGAGGGGGATGGCGAAGAAGATGACCCAGGTCGGATGCCATAGGCCTAGGTATAAGCCTAGGAAGAGATAGATTCCTACTACCAGGAACACGATGTTGAAGGGCTCGACCCTGCGTTTGAGGATGCAAGAGAAGACGGAGTCTACCACAAAGGGGATGAAGATGAGGGTCCATAGATAAGACCAGCACTCCGGAAACAAGGATCCGACGACCATATATGAGACAAGGGCCCCGATTCCAAGAAGGGAGATGGTAATGGCCCTTATGGCCCGGATGGCCTTGAGGGTCGATGGCTTATAGTAGTTGTATTTCCCATCATAATCGAAGAGGCGGCCATGGATGTCTTTTTCTTCAAAATGGATGGTTCCATTTCCATGGATATGGACATCATCCTCCTCATCACTGATATGGATGCCGTCTTTTGCGATATGGATCTCATCCTCCCCGTCCTTGATATGGATTCCGTCCGGAGCGATATGGACCTGATCGCCCCCGTATCCGAGATTGATGGTCCCATTGATATTGATGGATGGCTTCTTTTTGCCTTTGGTTTCTTCCTCCTCTTTGGTTTGCTGCTCCATAGAGGGGCCCACTTCTTCCTTTCCAGGCTTCTCCCTAAGGCCTTCCTTGGGATCGCTATTGAGCAATTCATCCAAAGTAATGCCGTAGAGCTTGCTAAGGGCGATGAGGTTATCGGTATCGGGAGAGGATTCGCACCTTTCCCATTTGCTGACGGCCTGGCGCGATACGCCTAGCCTATCGGCGAGTTCTTCTTGGGAGAGGCCGAACTTCTTACGGTATTCGGCGAGTCTATTTCCGGTTTCTACATCCATGGCGATTGCCTCCTTTTTGCGGCTTTATTATTGGGTTTTCCGTTAGGGCTAGACTAGCGATTCTGGTTATAAATTCCGCAACTTTGGGTTGCTAATGTATCCATATTCTTCCAAAATCCCCGCAATTTAGGATGATGGAGCATTCTTTCTTAGTCTAGGTAGGTGAGTTTGATTTGGCCGCTTTCTAGCACTTCAACCCTGGCCTTGGCCCCATTGATGAGGGGCATGGAGGGAGGTAGATGCCCAAGGGAAAAGTCAAAGACGATGGGGAAGCCTAGGTTTCCGAGCATGTCCAAGGCGGCGGACTCGAAGCTCACCCCGAATATCTTCTCCCCATAATGGAAAGGGCGGCCGAGTAGCAAGAGGGCACAACCTTGGAAATACCCAGCTTCACGCAGCTGGAACAAAGCCCTTCGGAAGGACAGTGGGTTCAGGTCGCAGCATTCTAAGAAAAGGATGGTGGGCGCGTTTTCTTCGATGAAGGGAGTAAACCTCATGTAGGGAGTGCCCATGAGGTTAGAGATGCAATCAAGGCAGCCGCCTAGTAAAGTGCCTTCTATAGGCTTGTTGTAGCCATAGGCTTTGGGCTTAGCCAACTTCCTATATTGTGGTTTGGCTAGGGGTTTATCCTCCTCACTTTTGCCCATGGTCCACTTAGGATAGGAAACAAACTCCTTTTCGCCCCTTAGTAGCCTTAATGCATCAAGCAAATCATACCTGTAGGGATAGTCAAAGAAAGAGGGGGCGCAGGGACCGTATATGGCCTTGATCCCGGATAAGGTAGTCAGGGTATAGACCAGGTTGGTGTTGTCGCTAAAACCCATGAACCATTTCGGCGGCAAGGACTTTAGCTTTTCAAAACCGATATAAGGCAGAATCTCGCACATGGTCTCGCCCCCGCCGACGGAGACAATAAGGTCGACATCCTCATCCTCATAGGCATCCATGAATTCCCTGGCCCTAGCCTCAGGGGTATTGCTGGCCACCACCCCATCAGCAAGATAGACATTGGGGCCCACTTTGATGTTGAAGCCGGATCTAACCAGGTTCTTGATGGTTTTTTCCAAGCTTGAGAAATAAGGCTCGGCATTGACCCCGAATGAAGGTGCCACCAAGGCCATCGTAGGATGCTTTTTATCTAGATAAGGCGGAGTGATGATCATAAAAGGATTATATCCTTCAAATATAAGAAAAGGGCCAGAGGCTGACCCTGTCCCATTGGTTATTTCAATTAGAAGAAGCGGTCAACCAAATCCTTGGAATATTCGACGGTTTCTTCCATATCGCCGAAGCTCATGACCTCGCCGGCATAATAGGTGCCGCGCTGGCCCTGCTTGGCTTCGACCTTGTCATACCTGCCATTAGCATATTCCTCGGCATAGACGTGGGGGCAATAGTACCATTCCTGCTCGATGATGACGTCTTTGACCTCGACGCCGCAGAGCTTCATGTCATCAAGAGTGGTCTTGCGGGCATACTCATAGGTCACGTCCTCGTCGCCCTTGTGGTTGCGGAGGGTGTAGGTAGTGACCGGCTGCTCGACGATGTCGTGCCACCTCTTGCAATAGACCATGAGATGTCCGAGACGGTCGGGGGTCATGTTGTCGAAGATGTAGGCGTAGATGGGGGGTTCTGTCCCTTGAGTGGGCGGCAGGCCATCGAGATGTACTTCTCGTGGACGATCTTGAAGAAGAGGTCCTTTTCTTCTTCATCCGCATCGGCGATCTGGGCGAATAGGTCAAGCGGGGTAGTGACGATGAGCTTGTCATAGACTTCCGTCCTCTCGCCCTTTTCGTCCTTCACGGTGACATGGATCTTGCCGTTCTTACGTACCACCTTGACAACTTCGATCTTCAAGATGGCCGGATGCTTGATGGCTTCGTTGAGATTGGCCCAGATGTATTCGGTGCCTTCCTTCCAGGTCCATAGCCTCATGGCGATGAACTCGAGGGTGGTTTCCACGTCGAAGTACTTCAGGACATAGGCGGCCGGCATCTCATCGAAGTAGCCATAGCCAAAGCTGGTAAAGGGGCCGATCCAGATGCGCATGACCGTTTCGATCTTGTTGAGCTTGCAGAATTGGGTGAAGGGGAGGCATAGATCCTTCAGATTCGGGTTTTCGCCCTGGATGCGCTTCATCTCCGGGGTTGTGGGATCAAGGCCTTCGTATTTGCCAGAGGGGACGCCGCGGTGTCCTTAGAGGGCATAGCCGGCATACTTGGTCTTCATCAGCTTGGCGAGCTTCTTGACGGCCTTCTTCATCTTGATAAGGCCGAAGATCTTGCCGTTTAGGATGTTCTTCTTGGGCTCGAAGGGATAGATGACCTTGCCGTCCTCGGTCATGGTGACGTGCTGGGAGCAGCACTTGCCGCCGACGCGGTTGTCATTCTCATAGATGTCGTAGTCCGTGTATCCCTTCTTTTCGAGGTACATGGCAGCCGAAAGCCCAGCCGGGCCTCCGCCGATGATGCAGATTCTTTCTATGGTGTTAGCCATTTTATAGCTAAAACTCCTTCTTTATAGGGATTATAGTTCCGCGCAACAAGGTGATAGAGAAATCAGTAAAAATTTACCGAACTGATAGTCAATTGCATTTTGCGGTGATTTTATTTGGTCAAAATATCCCTCCTTTTGGATAAAGTATTGAAGGTTATCCAAGCAAAATGCGCTCCATTTGGTCAAAAACCATATTTATATGCATATTTGGACGTTGATTTATGGATTATCCCAAAATCCAGCCTGATTTCCCTCAAGGGAATAAGGAGCCTAGGTATGTGGTATCATTAGGCATGAACCTCTGGCACGCAGTAAGCAAAGAAGACATCAAGCCCGAAGAGTTTTTGGCCTGCATCGAGATTTCGGCCGATTCTTCGACCAAATACGAACTCGACAAGAAGACCGGGGCTTTGAGACTGGATAGGATTTTGTCTACCGCCACGCACTATCCATATAACTACGGTTTCATTCCTCGTACCCTCGGGGGCGATGGGGATCCCCTCGATGTCCTGCTTGTTACTTCTAGGGCCATCCATCCCTTGGCTCTAGCCAGGGCCATACCTCTTGGGGTCATCCTGATGGAAGACCAGGGCAAGGATGATGAAAAAATCATTGCCGTTTGCCCCGACGACCCTGTCTATGGCTCCTATAGAAGCATGAAGGAGTTGCCTCCCCACTGCTCGGATGAAATCGCCCATTTCTTCAGGGTCTATAAGAACCTTGAACCGGGGATGGTGACCGAAGTCGGTCCCTTATGCGGGCAGGATAGGGCCAAGGAAGTCATCGCCGACGGGATGAGGCGCTATAACGAGGCCTTTCCTGAGAAATAGTAAGGAAGTATCCGGATAAATTGCCCCGAACGGGGCTTTTTATATGGCTTCTAGAGCATCTAGAAGGCTTATGAAGAAGGCTTCATTCCAAATATCAACCGCCCTAGGATCATCGATATAACCCAAGGCTTCGATTCTAGCCTCTTTGAAATCGGTTCTTTGGAAGCGTTTCAAAAGCATGGTCTTTAGGCTATCTAGGCTTATATGGGAACCTGGGCGGATATGGCCGGAATATATAAGGTTTGATTCCAAACAAACAATGTTGGCCTTAGCTTTCTTGCTAAGTAAGAAGACGAAATCATAAAGGTTGGTTCCGTTATGCCCATGCCTCCAACCTTTATAAAGGATGTCTTCTATGTTGTTGGCGAATATGCAATCCAGCGTGAATACCTTGGCCCGATAGGGATAAGGCAATAAGCCGTACTTGGTTTCATAGGTGGCTTTTTCCTGGGGGTGCGTGTCTAGGATTGCGCCGACTCTGATTTCATCATCCTTGCTTAGCTCTTGCGAGATGGCGTTTTCGCCAAAGCATAGGGCAAAAAGATCTTGGGTATTCCCCGTAATGGTGAATTCCCTCAAAGGGGAGTTTTGGATGGTAGGCTCTTCCTTGATGCTCAAGTTTAGTCCCAAGGATGCATATTCGTTTTGTATGTAAGGAAAGTAGTGGGCGATTTGGAAGCTGGTTTCTTCCTTGGTTAGGGAAAACTCCACTGTTTCCTGATGGCGGTCGAATAGATGGAAAAGGGATAGGGCACATGCCCCTCTTAAAGCGGCATGGTTGAAAAAGCCGCCTCTATATAGTCCCGAAAGGGTGGTTTCTTGGATGAGAAAAGCGATCGCATGCTTTTTTTGGAGAAGATTTCCCTTTAGTTGGGACTCCAGCATCCTGGTTAAGAGTCTATTCATATGGATTCTCCTTCGATGAGCTTAGATAGAAGCATCAGGTTATGGCTCCTATATTTCGGTGCGAGTTCTTCGATCAAGGCCTTATCTAGTTTTTTGAAACGGTCACGATTTATCTTCAAATCCTCGAAAAGATAGGATTTAAGGGCTTTTTGTCCCCCAAAAGGGGCCATCGTATATAGTTTGTCGCATAGGGCCTTTTCCTTAGTGGCGATTATGTATGAATAGCCATCGATTTGGATTGGCTCAACGGCCAGAGGAAAGACCTCCATTGGCACATCTCTATAGGCATATAGGCCAAAGAAGGTCTTATACTCCTTCCTTTTCCTTTTATTGAAGGTAGAAGAAAGGACGGTATAGACATTCATTTTGATAAGGCCGTGGTAGCCCAAGGCCGTTTCAAAAGAGATATAGGAAGGTCCATAGATGTATTGGGCAAGCCGCAATGGGGTTACATTTGGGTCTGTTTCGTATAGGCCCCGGATAATGGGGTAGAAACGGCCGTTTTCTACCTCTCTACGGATCTTTCCTTTGGGATCTACGAAGTCTTTGTACTCCTCTATGAGCTCATGAGTGTATTTAATCATGGATACTCCAATAAATATGATAAAACACAACCTAATGGAGAGAAACCATATATTTTCCATCGTTCGCAAATAGCCAAATCTATGGACACTTCGGTTTCAAAAACCTAAGACAATACCAAATATTTTTATGTTTCACGGGCATCACTAATAACAAAATTTCGCATCGATTCGGTGATTGGGCCATGCTCACTTTCCGAGGTGATGGAGGTTAATATTGTTCCAGTTCGAAAAAGTTCGGACGAGAAGTCTAATCGGCAGTTCAATTTGCTTTCTTTGTTTACCGCCTTTATGGAAACATGGTTGTTTATGTATCCACACTAAATCCCTTTAATTGCTAAATTTGAAACAGATAGATAACACTTTTTGTCTGATTGAGAGAACCAAGGACTATTCCCGCTTATCGGATCCGGAAAAAACGCGAATGAATCTTTTGAAGAATATCAGAGGATGTCTTTGTCTGAGGTTTTTGAGATTTCCGGCTTTATGGTCTTTTCCCTCCTAAATGAAGGGGAGCCTGTCGGCTACGTGGTTATCAGGGAATTTTGTGGCCTGGTTTATCTATTCCTCATTGCCATACCAAAGAAGTATAGAAGACAGGGATATGGGTCGAAAACCATTGGTAGATTCAAGACAATCTTCGAAGGAATGCCAATTGTTTTGGATTACGAATAACCCGTTCCGGGTGGGGAATCATATGAAAAGCAGGAGGCTAGAAGGCGCTTCTATATAAAGAATGGTTTTTGGCCCACCAACTGCGTCCTAAAGTATCTAGGACACGATTATGAAGTGGCCTCCACTGTGCCGGATTTCAATCCCCGTTTCTTCGCCAAAGCGTTTTATAAATCCGTTCCCGGTGCCAAGAAGCTTGTGAAGTTTGAATTTCTTGATTTGGCGAAATAAAGATAACAAGGTTAAAAACAAATATAATTAATTAATTTCAAACTTCGGAATCACTGATTAGTTTATCAAGCAATCTAGCTAGTTCTTCCATTTCTTGCTGGGAGAGTTTGTTTGAATTGTTTTCTTTCTCGTTAGCGGCAAGAACTCTATCGGTGATGGAAAGCCCTTCTTCGGTTATCTCCAAGACTACCTGGCGGTAATCGCTCGGATCTGCCTTGCGGATTATCATGCCTTTCTTCTCTAGACGCGAGGCAATGCCATGGATGGTCGCATGGCTAAGGGAGATGTTCTCTTCCACGAGTTTTTGGGTCATTGAGCCGCCGGCTTCCCTAAGAAGCATCAAGGTCCTAATCTGTTGGTTGGTAAAGTCGCACTCTTCCAAAAGACGGTTTCTTCTCTCTTGGCTGAGTTTTTCCAATAACTTGAGCCTCTCGGCAATGTCTTGATAGTTAACCATGTCAGCCCATGGTAAGTCGGGGAGGGGATATGTCAATCGCTAAAAAGGTTATGTCCTTATATGGTTATTCCTGAAATGCCAATTTCCTATGTCTTGGGCCCATAAAGGGAGCAGAGTAAAGAAGCCCCTCCATGCCCTTAGAACCCTGACGTCTATTAGCATCGCCCGTACCGCTTCCTTGGCCATAAGCCCCTCGAAGACATTGTGCTCAACCAAAACTGGCCCTAATGCAGGGTATTCAAGAAACACATTCCACAAAAACTTTGATGTTCAGTTTGACCTCTCGTTATTCATAGTTGCTCCCCCAACATCCTCACCAGGGATCAACCCAGGTGGACCCCATCCCAAGAAACACCTCTATTAGAGGGATGCCTACATCCATAAAGTCGCATAGCACAATACCAATGGTGCTTATTCTTTTCGGTGTCTAAGGCAGGCCCCTAACCCCAGGTAGGTCGCTTGCCTCTTTGAAAAGAACAAGTGGCCACCATCTTATTCCTAATTCAAGTTGGGAACGCTACTTAGGTGCTACGCCCTTTGTTATCTTTTCGGTCCTTGAATGGCCTTGTCTCCAAGGCAAGGAATATAGCCCCAAAGAGGTAGGCGATGTCTTTGGAATGACGCTTGCTAGTAATCTCTAAAACCCTGCAGATTTTTGTCCAATCTTTGCAAAATGCCGATAAATTAACAAAAAAGCACCACCAGGGTGCTTTTGATCATGATGGGGATATTACTTTTTCAGTTGCCCGTATTTATGCAGGGCAATCATGGCGTCGACCGCTTGTTCGATAGTGGAGTAAGCCGGTATGCCATGGTCGCGCAAGAGTATGATGGCCTCATGGCATTCGGCCCCGTCTTGGCAGATCATCATGAAGGGTTTGCCTAGTTCCTTGCATGACTCATATACCTCGATGGCAGCCTTGGCGGTTCCCAATACATCGATGACGGCCGTGGGGCAGATGTGGACATAATCGATGAAGTCCCTGTTCTTGAACTTATCGATGATCCCGCCACCAGATTATCGATGTTGCGCATGTGGTTGCCGTTGTAATAGTCGAAGTCCCCGCCTTCTTTCATCATGTAGACGGTGCAGACCTGATCGTTTTCCTGAAACCACTTGGTCAGCTCTTCTCTCTCGGCCTTGGTGGCGGTTTTCTTGAGGCGGACGATCCAGTAGTAGAGGCTCCAGCCCATGATGGAGACGGCCGGGTTGAAGACCAGCACGATCTGGTGTTCCCGGTACATCATCAATAGGCGCTTGGCCACCTCTTCCTTCTTGATGCCGGTGACCTTTTCCACGTAGCCCAGATTGAAGACCTCGGGGTGTACCTGATAGAAGGACTTGGCGATGTTGTAGGCCACGAAGTCGTTGCTATCTGTCGAAACGACCCCGGGTTCGAGGAAACCATATCCCTTCGGCGCGAAAGTGTAGTCGCGCAAATAGGCTTGGGATTCCTCGGTGCCGATTTTGTAGTTTTTGCCCATTCTCTGATTAAGCTCTTTTATATGGATATAGGATGGGAGTTTATATGCTTATCCTAGTACGGGTTTGGATTCTGTAAATGGGATTGGAAATGGTTTTGTTTGAAAACGAACTCATGGGCCTATCGCGTATGGAAAAACGCTTGGATCAGTCCGTTCCGTTTCCTGATTTCCAAAACAGTTTCCGTATAAGAACCCAGGACTCGATATCCCGGGTTTTCTGCATTGAAGAGCCGCTTTGGCGGGTTAGATTATGTTGATCCTACCCTCAAGGCTTCCGTATTTCTCCGCGATGATGGTGCCACCCAAACCACCTAGGGAAATGTCTTCCTGGATATAACGGGTCAGGGCTTCGTAGTCATATATGCCCGCAGTAATGATGTATTCGTTATCGAGGAACATGGTAAAGCCATCGCCCTGCTCCATCATCAGATAGGTGATTGAGGCAACGGAGTAGGTCTTCTCCATATCCAGGGCCACGTATTCCCCGTCTTGGAGGATCTCGATGTCCTTGACCCGCCTTTCGCCGGCCACATCGATGAACATCCCATCTTCGTCCTGGGTTACGGAGGAGGGGATGGAGATATCGATGGACCACCTGATGCCCGAGCCGTGCAGGAAGCCTCCGGTCCTTCCGGCGTCGCTAGTTAGGTCGTCGGAGGCGTATCTAGCGCCCCACTCTATGGCGTTGGCGATTTCTTCCCCGGTGGCGTAGCAGGCCGCGATGGTGTTGTAGAAGGGGTTGACCGAAAGAATGTCGCGGAAGGTCACTTCTCCGACTTCGACGTCAGCCCTAAGTCCCCCTCCGTTTATGAAGGCGATATCGGTGTCGGCCACATACCTATAGGCATCGCTTACGAAGTTGCCGAGGTTGGTTTCCCTGGCCCTGACGACCCAGTTTCCGTCAGCGTCATACTGGGTGAGCTTGACCTCGGTTTGGCCGATGTTGTCATTGAGTTCCTGGTCGGCGTCTTCGTTGAGGCGTCCGATGGCCTCAAGGGCGCTTTCGTCGGATTCGCAGTCGGAGATGAGGGTGGGCCTGATCGAGCCATTGACCGAGATGGTGAGTTCCCCGATGTTCTGGAAGTAGCAGCCGGTGGAGGTAAGATAGACGCTATTTCCGTCCTTATCCTTCAAGACCTCCCCGCTTATGACATTGTGGGCATGCCCATCAAGGACCGCGTCCAACCCAGAGGTTTTGGCGATGAGGTCGCGGGAATTGTAGAGGCTGCTGGTTAAATCGCCGATATGGGTGAGGGCGATGACATAGTCGCAGCTATCTGTCAGAAGGGCATCGATGAGGGCCTGCGCCCTAGCGTAGAACCTATCCCCGTTTTCGCCGTTGAAGAAGTCAAAGACGAACTCCCCGTTTTCCATGAAATAGGAAGGGGTGGAACTGGTTAGGGTATCCGGGGTGGTAAGGGCAAAGAAGCCGACCTTGCCCCCGTCGAATTCATAGGTAGCCGTCGCGGCCAGATCGTTGAGGAAAGAGCTGCCCGAGCCAGTGTAATGGATGTTGCCGTTTAGATAGCTGGCCTCGTTGAGGTTCACCAGTTCCTCCAAACGGTCCATCCCATAGTCGAATTCATGGTTCCCGAAGATCGCATAGTCATAGTGGGCGATATTCATGTTGTCGGTCCCGTATTTGCCTTGGGTGACCGAGCCGTAGGCGTTGCCTTGGATCGAATCGCCTAGATCGATGGTCAATACCTCGTTTCCTTGGGCGATGACCTCGTTTTTATAGGCGAGCAGGCTAGCGTGGCTAAGCCCGTCGGCCACGGTTTTGCCATCCTCGGTCTTCACGTTCTCATAGCAGTGGACGTCATTGGTAAAAAGGATGTGCAAATCCTTTAGCGGTTCTTGGCTGGAAGAGCTGGACGAGGCAGTCGATGAGGAATATATGGTGCAGGAGCTTAGCGGTAGGGTGCAGAGGACTCCTACGAGCAGGGTGGCCGTGCGAAGTCTATGTTCCATAGGGGAGCTTTCCTTTCTAGCACCGATAAATATATCCCATTTATGGGATTTTCAACTTAATTTTAAAAAAACGGTCTCTAAACGGCCTATATCCACGAAATGATGGCGCTTAGATTAATTTATGCCGTCATTTCCCTTGATTGATGGCCTTCGCTATGGGTCTTGAGACATAAAGGATCCCAGACATTCGAAGGACATAATCGCCTCATTGATAAGGGTAGTTAATTAAGGAGGTCAGCTTCGGCCAAGAAGGCTTTGAAGAGTACCTGTCCTAGAAGGGATCTTAGAGGAAGAATCTCATCCAGATCGAAGGCCTATAAAGAAATCAGAATTGTAAAGTTTTCAAAGACGGCCCGACTTTGTTTTTGCCAAATATAAGGGGCTTTTGCGGACATATATCGCCAAACTACGGCAATATCCCTTGTTTGCACCCATCCCCTTAAAGGGGAGCAATTGCCCAACCCGCGAAAAATTTGCTTCCAATTTGCCTGCCACATGCGTAACATATGCGAGCGTGTCGCAAATAACACACGCCTGTGGGAGGGTAGACGAAACCCGCGACCACTAAATGCAAGAAAGGAAAAAGCATGAAGAAGAGAATCGTCAAAGTAGTGAAGATGGAGCTTCCCGGCGGGGATGCCCATCCCGGACCTAAGCTGGCTTCCGCCGGCGTGGTCATGAACAAGTTCTGCACCGACTTCAACGCCAAGACCGCTGATAGGAAGGGGCAGATCGTACCCGTCATCATCACCGCCTACGAGGACAAGACCTACGACTTTGAGATCAAGACCTCGCCCGTGGCCGGCCTCATCCTGAAGGCCGCCGGACTCGACAAGGGTTCGGGAACCCCCAAGAAGTCGGTCGTCGGCAAGATCACCAAAGCCCAGCTTAGGGAAATCGCCGAATACAAGATGCCCGACCTCAACGCCAACGACATCGAAGCCGCCGAGAAGATCATCGAAGGCTCCGCCCGCCAGATGGGCATCGTCGTCGAATAAGGAGTCCAGCCATGAAGAAACACAGCAAGAAATACGTTGCGGCCCTCAAAAACGTCGACGCCTCCAAGGTCTACACCATCGAGGAGGCCGTTCCGGTCCTCAAGAAGACCGCCGTCACCAAGTTTGACTCCACCGTGGATGTCAGCTTCGCCCTCAACGTCAACCCCACCCACGCCGACCAACTGATCCGTGGGACCATCACTCTTCCCCACGGAAACGGCAAGACCAAGCGCGTCCTGGCCCTTACCCACGGCAAGACCGAGGAAGCCAAGGCGGCCGGTGCCGAATACGTCGGTGGCAAGGAACTGCTTGAAAAGATCCAAAACGAAAACTGGTTCGACTTCGACGTCATCGTGGCCACTCCCGACATGATGGGAGAACTCGGCAAGATGGGCCGTCTATTGGGTCCCAAGGGCCTAATGCCCAACCCCAAGTCCGGCACCGTCAGCCCCAACCTGGCCCAGGCCGTCACCGAAATCAAGGCCGGCAAGCTGGCCTACCGCGTCGATAAGGACGGCAACCTCCACCTATCCGTGGGGCGCGTCTCCTTCTCCGACGACTTCCTAGTCGACAACATCAAGGCCGTCACCGAGCACATCCAGAAAGCCCGTCCGGCCACCGTCAAGGGTACCTATGTGAAGACCGTCGCAGTCCACACCACCATGGGTCCCTCCGTCAAGATCACCTACGAAGGTAGGTCCTAATCAATAGGGGAGCACATCCCCGCCAAAATAGGTGAATCGCTTCGTATACCTAAGAGAGCAACGGGCACGGGCCTTAATAATCACACGTTGCGGAGGTAATACATCGACCATTAGCTATATGGGGCATCACATATATCACTAAGGAAAGGAGGAACGGGACATGAACAAAAACGTGCTTGAGAAGAAGAAAGCCACGGTAGAAGAAATCCGCGAAGGGCTGAAGGCCAACAAGTCTGCCATCGTGGTGTCCTACCAGGGCTTCACCGTCAAGGATCTATCCGAACTCAGGCGCAAACTGGCCGACAAGAACGCCTCGATCGCGGTCTACAAGAACACCATGATCAAGCGTGCCCTCGAAGCCGAAGGCATCAGCAGCCTCGATCACTTGCTCGAAGGACCCAATGCCTTGGTCTATAGCGCCGGGGAAACCGACGCCCTAGCCATCCTCAGGAAGTATTCCAGGATGCACGAAGCCCTCAAAGTCAAGGGCGGACTCATCTCCGGTACCGCCGTGGAAGGCGAGACCCTGCTCGAGTTGGCCAAGTTGCCCGACGGAAAGAACTCCCTCATCGCGATGTTCCTATCGTGCCTGAACGCCCCGGTTGTGAAATTCGCAGCCACCATCAAGTCTCTAGCGGAAAAGAAAGAATCCGCCGGAGCCTAAGCCAAGGAGGAAAAGAAAATGGCTAAGTTAACCAAAGAAGACATCATCGCCTCTTTGAAGGAGATGACCATCGTCGAACTCAACGACCTCGTCAAGGCCGTTGAAGAAGAATTCGGCGTCGTCGCGGCTGTTGCCGCCGGCGGACCTGCCGCCCCTGCCGAGGAAGAAGGACCGGCCAAGGCCGGACCCAGCGAGGTCTCGCTGATCCTCAAGGGCCTTGGAACCGGCTCCAAGGTCGCCGTCATCAAGGCCGTCCAGGCCATCACCGGTCTGGGCCTGATGGACGCCAAGAAGCTCGTTGACGCCGCTCCTAGCCCCATCAAGGAGAAGATCTCTCCCGTTGAGGCCGAAGCCCACAAGAAGACCCTCACCGATACCGGTGCCGAAGTCGAAATCAAGTAAGCTTCATCATTCGATCCCCTTCCTCGACCGCGTTGCCGGGGAAGGGGGTTTTGCTCGCTTAAGGTAGTCGGACATGCCCCAGTACTTCGATAACGTAGACCTTCCACACGAAGATCTTCGCGTGCAGTTCGAGTTGCGGGGGAAAAGGTACTGCCTATATAGCGATAGGGGGGTCTTCTCCAATAGATCCCTCGACTACGGGACCCGCCTGCTCATCGAGACCCTCTTGGATCTCGGCGTGAAGGGCAAGGTCCTCGACCTAGGGGCGGGGCTAGGGCCCATCGGACTAATCCTAGCCTCCTCTGACCCTTCCTTGCATGTCGTATGTTCCGACGTCAACGAAAGGGCCCTCGGACTTTGCAAGAAAAACCTAGAATCGCTGGGTCTTTCTTCCAGAGTCGAGACGGTCAATAGCGACGTTTACTCCAACATCGAGACCACCGACTTTGACCTCATAGCCTCCAATCCCCCCATACGCGCGGGGAAAAAGGTAACGTACGCGATGTATGAAGGTGCCCCCAGCCACCTAAAAGAAGGGGGACGGCTCATCATCGTGATCAGGAAACAGCAGGGTGCCGAAAGCGCCCTAGCTTACCTGAAGACCCTTTTTCCCAAGGTGGAGGTGATTGCCTCCAAGAAGGGCTACAAGGTCATATCCAGCACCAAATAAGGAGAAAGCATGCCAATCAAGAAATCCAAGGACGGGATCGCGGCCTACGTCGATCCCAAGACCGGGCACGTCTATGAAGCCAAGGAAAACGGAAGGATCGACTTCTCGAAGATCTCCGGTTCCTTTCCGCTTCCCGACCTGGTCGCCATCCAGACCGAGAGTTTCAAGTGGTTCAAGGAAAAGGGCCTAGACGAGGCCATGAAGGAGGTCTTCCCGATTTCCAACTATGCGGGAACCGTCTTCATCGATTACCTCAACTCCCATTTCGAAGAACCCCAATACGGACCCCTCGACTGCAAGAAAAACGGCCTCGATTATTCGTCCAAGCTCAAGGTTAACCTTGCCCTGAGGCTTCCGGATGGATCCATCAAGGAAGTAAACGAAGTCTTCATGGGCGAAGTCCCGATGATGACCGAATCGGGCACCTTCATCGTCAATGGGGCCGAGCGCGTCATCGTCAGCCAGATCGTCCGTTCGCCCGGTGCCTACTTCCAGAAGACCCTAGAGAAGAACAACGTCTATATCTATAACGGGGAAATCATTCCCAGCCGCGGCACTTGGCTGCAGTTCGAAAGCGACGCCAAGGGCGTGCTTTGGGTCAGGATCGACCGCCAGCGCAAGATGCCGGCCGTGGTCTTGTTCAAGGCCCTCGGATTCTCCGAGAAGACCATCTACGATCTCTTCGGCAAGGGCGATTCCATCCTCGCCACCATCGAAAAGGACAAGGACAACCGCACCGCCGACGATGCCTTGATTGACATCTTCCGCTCCCTCAAGCCCGGCGAGCCCATCACCCGCGAAGGGGTCGCCAACTTCCTGCGCCAGAAGTTCTTCGACGAGAAGCGCTATGACCTAGGAAAGGCCGGACGTTTCAAATATACCCGCAAACTCGGCATCTACGATCGGCTTCCCGGCCGCATCTTGGCCGAGAACCTCGTCAATAGCGACGGGGAAATCCTCTTTGAGAAGGGCCATAAGCTCACCAAGGAAGAAGTCATCGGACTGATGAATGAGGAAGTCTTCCAAAAAGGCGCCCACACCAAGGACCTTTCCAACAAGGAAAGCGATCGCATCGACCCCGGGCATGCCAGGGTCAACGTCGTCAAGGTCCACGCCTTCGATAAGCCCGATGGCGAGGTCATCTCCATCGTGGGTACCGACATGAACCTCTTTGGCTTGCAGCGCATCGCCATCTCCGACATGGTGGCCTGCTTCAACTACTTCATGAACATCCAATACGGGATCGGAGCCCTCGATGACATCGACCACCTTGGCAATAGGCGCGTCCGCTGCGTCGGCGAACTGCTCCAAAACCAAGTCAGGATCGGCCTTTCCAAGATGGAAAAGACCGTCCAGCAGAAGATGTCCATCACCGATGTGGAGTCGGCCAAACCCAAGGAATTGATCAACATCCGTCCCTTGACCTCCTCCATCCGCGAGTTCTATAGCGGCAACCAGCTCTCTTCCTTCATGGACCAGACCAACCCGCTTTCGGGTTTGACCAACAAGCGCCGCATCTCGGCCCTAGGCCCCGGCGGCATCACCCGCGACCGCGCCTCCATGGAGGTCCGCGACGTCCACTTTACCCACTACGGCCGCATCTGCCCCATCGAAACCCCCGAAGGCCAGAACATCGGCCTTATCAACAACCTTTCCACCTACGCCAAGGTCGATGAGCTCGGCTTCATCCGCACTCCTTACCGCCATGTCCTGCACCAAAACGGCAAGACCTATGTAAGCGAGCAGACCGAATACCTCTCCGCCGATGACGAGAGGGGCTATTACATCGCCGAAGCCAACATCCGCTTAGGAGAAGACGAACTGGTAGGGGATAACAGGGTCAAGGAAATCCTCGATAAGGAAGTGGTCTGCCGCCACGACGGGGAAAACGAAGTGGCCGATGCCTCCTTGATCGACTATGTCGACGTCAGCCCCAAGCAGATCGTCTCCATCGCCGCTGCCTGCATTCCCTTTTTGGAAAACGACGATACCACCCGTGCCCTCATGGGTGCCAACATGCAACGTCAGGCCCTGCCGCTTCTTCGTCCTAGCCTTCCCTATGTCGGAACCGGACTGGAGAAGTACATCGCCAAGGACTCCGGCATGGCGGTCATCGCCAAAGGGGATGGGGTGGTCACCTATACCGATTCGAGCACCATCAAGGTCGGAACCGGCAAGGACCAATACACCTACACCCTGCAGAAATTCGACCGTTCCAACCAGGGGACCTGCATCAACCAGAACCCCATCGTCAAGGTCGGCGACACCATCCGCGCCGGACAGGTCATCGCCGACGGACCGGCCATGAAATCGGGCGAATTGGCCTTAGGCCAAAACGTCCTGGTCGCCTACATGACCTGGAACGGCTACAACTATGAAGACGCCATCATCATGTCCGAAAGGCTGGTGAAGGAAGACGTCTATACCTCGATCCACATCGAACGCTATGACATCGAATGCCGCGAGACCAAACTCGGCAACGAAGAAATCACCCGCGATATCCCCAACGTCAGCGAAGAAGCCAAAGCCTTCCTCGACGAAAGGGGCATCATCATTCAGGGCGCCGAAGTAAAAGAAGGCGACATCCTGGTCGGCAAGATCACCCCGAAAGGCCAGACCGAGCCCACTCCCGAAGAGAAGCTGCTCATGGCCATCTTCGCCGAGAAGACCAAGGACGGCAAGGACTCCTCGATGAGGGTTCCCCACGGCGGGGCCGGCATCGTCCATTCCGTCCATGTCCATAGCCGCAAGAACAAAGATCCCTTGCCCCCGGGCGTCATCATGTCCGTGAGCGTCTACATCGTCCAGAAGAGGAAGATCTCCGAAGGCGACAAGATGTCCGGCCGCCACGGAAACAAAGGCGTCATCTCCAAGATCCTGCCGATCCAGGATATGCCTTTCCTTCCCGATGGCACCCCGATCGACATCATGCTTAGCCCCATGGGCGTCCCTAGCCGTATGAACATCGGCCAAATCCTGGAAATCCATCTGGGACTGGCCTGCCATAAGCTCGGGATCAAGGTCGCGACCCCGGTCTTCGACGGCATCTCCAACGACGAGATCTATGACCTCATGAAGCAGGCCGGCATCTCCGAAGACGGCAAGACCGTGCTTTACGACGGCCGCACCGGCGAGAGGTTCGATGAGCGCATCTCCGTCGGCATCATGTACATGATCAAGCTCGTCCACATGGTCGACGACAAGCTGCATGCCCGCGCGACCGGACCCTATACCCTAGTCACCCAGCAGCCCCTTGGCGGCAAGGCCCAAAACGGCGGCCAACGCTTCGGGGAAATGGAAGTCTGGGCCCTCGAGGCCTACGGCGCCGCCCACACCCTGCAGGAAATGATGACCATCAAGTCCGACGATAGGGTGGGACGCCGCAAGGCCTATGAAGCCATCATCAAACGCCACGACCTACCCGAACCCGGGATGCCTGAGGCCTTCAAGGTCTTCACCAAGGAAATCCGGGGTCTCGGCCTCAACGTGAAGCTCTATGACCAGGAAGGGGAAATCATCGACATGGATACCCTTGCCAAGCAGGCCATGATCGCCGAACGCAAGGTCAACTCCGCCATCCGCAACCTGACCTCGCCCAAGGAGGAAGAAGCCCCCGACACCATCGAGGTGGAAGCTCCCGTCGACGAGGAAGCGGTCCTAGAAGAGGGACTAAGCGTCAACAGCAAATTGCCCTCTGAGGCCGAATAAGGAGGAATAACATGGACACCTTCAGCATCGAACAACTCAAGTCCGTCCAAGTCGGGCTTGCCTCCCCCGATGACATCCGTGGCTGGTCCCACGGGGAAGTCACCAGGGCCGAAACCATCAACTACAGGTCCCAGAAACCCGAAATGGGGGGACTTTTCTGCGAAAAGATCTTCGGTCCTAGCAAGGACTACGAATGCCACTGCGGCAAGTACAAGAAGATCCGCTTCCAGGGCATCACCTGCGAAAAGTGCGGCGTCGAGGTCATCTCCAAGGAATTCAGGCGCGAGAGGATGGGCCACATCGAGCTCGTCTCGCCCTGCTCCCACATCTGGTACCTCAAGGGCATCCCCTCCCGCATGGGCCTAGTGCTCGACATGCCGCCCAAGCAGCTTGAAGAAATCATCTACTTCAATGCCCACATCTGCTTGAGCGAGGGCGAATCGCGCGTCCTCAAGTACAAGCAGTTCCTCGACGAGAAGACCGCCCGCATCGTCATGGTGCAGGCCATCGAGGACTTCCGCGCGGAAATCGAACCGGGCTCGGCCGACGACCTCAAGGCCTCCGAGCTCATCGATAAGATGCAAAACCCCAACGAAACCTTTGATTTTTCCTCCAATGCCGCCTTCATTTCCAAGTACACCGGCGCCGAATTCGGCGAGGGTGCCGCGGCCATCAAGAGGCTACTAAAGGAAGTCGACCTCGATGAGCAATACAAGTCCATCATCGAGGAAATCCGCCAGGCCAACACCTCCGAAAAG
This sequence comes from uncultured bacterium, assembly GCA_949300345.1. GTDB lineage: Bacteria > Bacillota_I > Bacilli_A > RFN20 > CAG-826 > UBA4951. Next base: position 80,789 of record CASGDR010000008.1, on the reverse strand, counting down.
AGGGCGAAATTGGCCAAGAGGCTGGACGCCGTCGAGGCCTTCCGCAATTCCAAGCAGAAGCCCGAATGGATGGTCCTAGACGTCATCCCGGTCATCCCGCCCGACCTGCGCCCCATGCTTCCCCTTGACGGCGGACGTTTCGCGGCCTCCGATCTCAACGATCTCTACCGCCGCGTCATTTCCCGCAACAACCGCATGAAGAAGCTGATTGACATGAACGCTCCCTACGTCATCTTGATGAACGAAAAGCGCATGCTTCAGGAAGCCGTCGACGCCCTATTTGACAATGGCCGTAGGGCCAAGCCGGTCACCGGCACCTCCGGTAGGGCCTTGAAATCCTTATCCAGCGGACTCAAAGGCAAGCAGGGCCGCTTCAGGCAGAACCTGCTTGGAAAGCGCGTCGATTACTCCGGCCGTTCGGTCATTGCCGTCGGACCCGACCTCAAGATGTACCAGTGCGGATTGCCCCGTGAAATGGCCATCCAGCTGCTTCGTCCCTTCATTGCGGCGATCTTGATCCGCGATGGCTATGTCACCGCCCACAAGCAGGCCGACAAGTTCATCGACCGCTACGAATCGGTGGTCTTCGACATCGTCGAATCCATCATCTCCGACCATCCTGTCTTGCTAAACCGCGCTCCGACCCTCCACCGTCTGGGCATCCAGGCCTTCCAGCCCAAGTTGGTCGATGGAAGGGCCATCCGTCTGCACCCCTTGGTCTGCACCGGCTTCAACGCCGACTTCGACGGCGACCAAATGGCCGTCCACGTGCCCTTGTCCAAAGAGGCCCAGGCCGAAGCCCTCAACCTGATGCTAGCCTCCAACAACATCCTCGGTCCCAAGGACGGCAAACCCATCGTCGTTCCTTCCCAGGACATGGTGCTTGGAAACTACTACCTCACCATCGAAGAGGGGATCGACGACTTCCTTGAAAGGGCCGCCAAAGCCCGCCGCCTCAAAGACGACGAGGAAGCCGAGAAGTTCGAACGCTTCGCTAGAAGCGAAGGCAAGGTCTTCGCCTCCATCGAAGAGATCCGCGATGCCTATGAGATCGGCTCGGTGAGCCTACATAACCGCATCGCCCTGCGCGCCTGTTCCCTCCACAAGAACTTCGGCGAGGACCTCCACGAATGCTCCTTGCCCGAATCGGTGAAGGGCAAATACCTCATCACCACGGTCGGCAAGATCATCTTCAACGACATCTTCCCCGACGATTTCGTCTACATCAACGGCGATAAGCCCAATGCCTCCAAAGAGGCCATCGAGTCCTGGTTCGTTTCGCCTAGCGAACTGGCCAAGGCCACTAAGGGCAAGGGGAGCAAGACCTTCAAGGAAGAAGGAAGCGATTTCTCCATTACCATCGAAGAAGAGGACGTTTTGCGCCGCTATCTGGCCGACCTGCCCCTGCGTAGCCCGGTCAAGAAGAAGGACCTAGGTACCATCATCGACATGATCTTCCACAAGTACGGAACCGCCAAAACCTCGGCCGTGCTCGACAAGATCAAGGACCAGGGCTTCGAATATTCCACCCACTCCTCGGTTACCATCGCCATCTCCGACATGAACACCATCAAGGGCAAGGACGAGAAGGTGGCCCTAGGGCAGAAGAAGGTCGATAGGATCGCTGCCCTATATAGGAGGGGCCTACTCTCCGACGAAGAGAGGCACCGCACCGTCTGCCGCGTCTGGGAAGGGGTTTCCAACTCCGTCCGCGAAGACGTGGCCAAGGTCCTGGAAAAGGACAAGAAGAACCCCTTGGTCATCATGTCCGACTCCGGCGCCCGCGGAAGTCTAGATAACTTCCGTCAGCTGATCGGCATGCGCGGCCTGATGTCCAACCCCAAGAACGAAACCATCGAGCTGCCCATTACCACCTGCTTCCGCGAGGGCATGAAGGTGGCCGAGTTCTTCATCGCCACCCACGGCGCCCGCAAAGGCGGTGCCGACACCGCCCTTAAGACCGCCGACTCGGGTTATCTCACCCGTAAGCTGGTCGACGTTTCCCAAGACGTCATCGTCAGGGAAGAAAACTGCCACTGCGACCATGGCTTCAAGGTCAGGGTCATCCGCGACACCGGACGCGAAAAGGACATCGTGCCCCTATATGACCGTCTGGTCGGCCGCTTCGCCATGCATGACGTGGTCAATCCTCAGACTGGGGAAGTCCTAGTCGCCGGGGACACCATGATCGACGAGGATGCGGCCAAGAAGATCGTCGATTGCGGCATCACCGAAGTCGAAATCAGGTCCATCCTTACCTGCCAGACCCATGACGGGGTCTGCCGCCACTGCTATGGCCGCAACATGGCCACCGGCAAGCTGGTCGAACTCGGAGAAGCCGTCGGCATCATGGCCGCCCAAAGCATCGGCGAACCGGGTACCCAGCTCACCATGCGGGTCTTCCATACCGGCGGCGTCGCCGGCTCGGACATCACCCAAGGTCTGCCCCGTGTCCAGGAACTCGTCGAGGCCCGTGCCCCTAAGGGCGAGGCCAAGATCGCCAAGTTCGAAGGCGTGGTCGAGAAGATCGAAGATACCGGAAACGGACTCCGCCAGGTGACCGTGGTCTCCACCTCCAAGGCGACTGCCGAAGCTTCCGAACCGGAAGTGGAAGTCTATGACATCCCTTACGGAGCCAGGCTCCGCGTCAAGGAGGGCGATGTCGTCGAAGCCGGCGGCAAGATCACCGAAGGCGCGGTCAACCCCAAGGAACTACTACTTGTGGCCGACACCGAAAAGGTCCAGGTCTACATCATCAAGGAAATCCAGAAGGTATACCAAGCCCAGGGCATCGGCATTTCCGACAAGCACATCGAAGTCATCCTGCGCCAGATGCTCCGCAAGGTCATGATCATCGACGGCGGGGACACCAACCTCTTCCCCGGACAGCATGTCGACCGCGATGTCTTCACCGAGGCCAACAAGAAGGCCTTGCTTGAGGGCAAGCGTCCGGCTTTGGCTTCTCCGAGGATCCTTGGCATCACCAAGGCGGCCCTAGCCACCAACTCCTTCCTCTCGGCGGCTTCCTTCCAGGAAACCACCAGGGTGCTCACGGACGCGGCCATCAAGGCCAAGACCGATCCGCTCCACGGCCTGAAGGAGAACGTCATCACCGGCAAACTCATCCCGGCCGGTACCGGACTGCTCAGCCGCGAAGAGGAAGCCGAACTGCTCAAGGACTTCACCGTCGTTAGCCGCATGAAGGAGGTCAAAGACTCCTACATCGAGGCCCACGACCGTCCCTTCGAGAACTAAACCATCCGCATTAGCCCGGGGCTTAGAAGCGCTCCGGGCTTTTGTTTTTGCCATTTTTGGACAATTTTTTAATTTTGTCTAAAAACTAGGTTTTGCCGACCATTGCTAATTAATCGACAAACATATAGCCATTTGTCTATTAACTTCTGAAAACTTGCGCTTTTCATTAATCGAACCTTGGTTTATATTCCGTCTTGCCCTAAAAGGGCCCTTTGGAAAAAATTATGAAGAAAAACCTATTGCTATTAAGCGCTGCCCTGATTCCCCTTGGCCTAGCTTCCTGCTCCATCGAACACGGACTGCCCGCCGACCAGGAACCCACCAGCGAATCCCAAATCGTCAACAAGGTCCTAAATGCCGTGCTTCCCTCCGCCGAGGAAGCCGCTTCAGCCTCGGCCTTCTCCGCCGAGCTTGCTACCGATAACTTCCAGTTCGGCTATAACCGTTCTACCTATGATCGCACCGAATATGAGACGGATGCTTCCTCTGCCGTTGCCACCAATTCGTTTGCGGCGTCCCACACTTTGGTTGGGGGCACCCTCTTAATCGGAGGCGATAACCTCGATAAGGCTCCTACTGAGTCCAACTTTGCCATCAAGGGCCATTTCGACTCCCATGAGCTGAAGCTCGATAACGATTACTATCTCGATATCACCGCTTCCTTGCTCAAGTACGAAGGTCTCGACATCGCCCTCTACGTCGATTCCGGGAAGCTTTATGCCGACCTCACCGATCCCGAACTGCAGACGGCCTTGGATAATCTCAACCTCACCGATTTCGTGAACAATCCCAAGAGGATCGTCTCTTCCAACCTCTTCAAGGATAAGACCGAGCCCATCTGCGGGGACAATGTCCTTGGTAAACTCGTCAACTTTATCTCAGAGGCCAACGACGTCATCGACGCCATCGGCTCGCTCATCCAGGTCGAAGGCTGGGACAATGTCTATACCCTGAAGCTGGATCTGGATAAGCAAGACCTCATCAATGTCTACCGCGAATTCTATAAGCTGCAGCACCGCGATAGCGCCCTGAGCGACGAAGAGATCAATGCGATGGGGGAGCAGGAGTATAGCTACCTCACCATCAACTCCTTCGTGGTGAGCCTAAGCTTCGACCATCTGACCTTCACCGGATTCACGACCGACATCGATATCGACCTCGACTATGAGACCGTCGGAGAGGATAGCCTGACCACCGACCACATCGACTTCGTCCTTGAAAGCAGCGGTTCCTACAAGTACGGCGAGAACGCCGATGCGGTAGTCCTTCCCGATTTGAATAGCTACGTCGGTTAAGACGACATTATAATTAAGGGGCTTCGGCCCCTTTTGTTTGATTAGGTTCTATGAATTACCTTAGAGATTCCCTTGGCGAATTCATCGGCACGATGGTCTTGGTCTTCCTGACCATCATGAGCGTATACGTCGCCTTCTATTCGGGGATGGAATCTTCCATCGCCTATGTCTTCAAATCCGTGATGGTAGGCGTAAGTCTCATCATCTCCTATTACTGCTTCGCCCCTTATGGGCGGGGGCATTTCAACCCGGCGGTGACCTTTGCGGCTTTGCTTTGCCGCAAGATCGGGCTGGTGGAATGCCTATTGTATTTCCTCGGCCAGTTCCTCGGCGCGGTGGTCGGGGCCTACGCGGCCGCGGGTTCCATCATGCTCATCAACGGGGGCAATCTTCCCTATCTTCCCACCGAAAACATCGCCTTGGATGGCTTCGAGGGGATGTACTACATCTATTTCCTGCTTCTGATCGCCTTTGTAACCACCATCTATTACTTCTTCTATCTGCAGGTCATCTCCAGAAAGGAAAACAATGGCCGGGCCGGTTTGGTATTGGGCGTGGGCCTAGCCTCGATTTCCATGTTCCTAGGGATGTTCAGCTCCGGCATGCCGCCGGCCCTAAATCCCTTTTTGACCCTCGGCGCGGACATGGCTTATCTATTAAGCGGGAACCCGGACGCGATGGAAAGCTGGTCGGTATCCTGGCTCTTCGTGGTTATACCCTTCTTGGGCGCGAGCTTCGGTTCGGGGCTCTTCGTCTTATGGAACCACACCTTCAATAAGCTCAGGCACATCAGGTCCTTGAGGAAATAGGAAAATAGGCGGCTTAGCCGCCTTTTTATTAGGAAAGCTCGTTCCAGGTCGAATCGTAATGGGGGATTTCCATGACCGCGAGGCCATAATAGAAGCGGCCGCTTTCGGTGACGGTGGATAGCTCGCTGATGAGCCCGCTATTGAAGTAATAGTCCCCATCTAGGGTATGGACGTTTAGATAGCCTAGCCCCTTATGGAATACGGTGCCTTCGGGGAATTGCTCAAGCAGCAGGTATAGCTCCTTGGGCAGTTCGAGCAAGGGGTAATAGAATTCGTCATAGTACTGCTCGATGAAGGGGGCCTCGTCGGCTACCTCGCGCTTGCTGAAGGACTTGACCGTATCCATAAGGACGGTGAAGTCGGCGGTATTGTAGACGGCGGCCCTATAGAAATAGGTCGTGGCGTTTTCGACCCCGACATAGGCGTATTGGTTCTGGTAATAGGTGATTCCGCCGACCTCTTTTTCCAAGCGGTGGAAATAGTAGGACTCATTCAGGGAGATCCTCGTGGTTTCCTTATAATAGCAATCCTCTATCTCCACCTCGCCTTCATAGGTATAGGCCTCGGGGATAATGGTCGATCCCCCTTGGGCCGCCTCATAGATGGATTTGAGTTCTGCCATTCCCTCGCTGAAGGAAATCTCCCCGGTCGCACATCCAACAAGCAGGGGAAGCAAGGCAAATAGATGCAGGGGGGCCAACTTTTTCATGCCTGTATCATAGACCATCCCGCCCCCGTCTCGTAGAGAGGAAACGCCCATATGCATGCGCGCACATCAATTGGACGATTTCTATTGCTTAGAGTAGCCTAGGGCATTATCATTTGTCCGTTGCCGCGATTGCCCTATAGGGGCTTTTGAAAGGGGCAACCCCTGACACACCGGGAAATGTGTGAATAAAGTAGATAAGAAAGAAGAGGAGCAAACATGCCAACTATCAACCAATTGGTCCGTTCCGGCAGGACTAGCGCCAAAGCCAAGTCCAAGTCCCCGGCCCTAGGCAAGCGCTTCAATAGCCTCACCAAGAGGACTTCCAACCAGCCCTCGGCCCAGAAGAGGGGAGTCTGCACCCGTGTCGGCGTCATGACCCCCAAGAAGCCGAACTCGGCCCTTAGGAAATACGCCCGTGTGAAGCTGAGCAACGGCTATGAAGTCACCGCCTACATCGGAGGGGAAGGCCATAACCTTCAGGACCACTCCACCGTCATGATCCGCGGCGGCCGCGTCAAGGACCTCCCTGGCGTCCGTTACCACATCATCCGCGGATGCCTCGACTGCGCCGGCATCGAAGCCAGGCGCCAGGGCCGCAGCCTCTATGGCACCAAGAAGCCCAAAGAGGCCAAGAACTAAGGAGGAAGAACCATGTCACGCAAAGGAAAGAACATCAAGCGGGACGTCCTTCCCGACCCCGTATACAATTCCAAGCTGGTCACCCGCCTCATCAACCGCGTCATGTATGACGGGAAGAGGGGCACTGCCCAGACCATCATCTACAAAGCCTTCAAGAACATCGAAGAGAAGACCCAGCAGCCGGCCATCGACGTGTTCGCTACCGCCATCAACAACATCATGCCGGAAGTCGAACTCAAAGTCCGCCGCATCGGCGCCGCCAACTACCAGGTCCCAGTCGAGGTTTCCCCCGAAAGGAAGCAGACCCTAGGCCTTAGGTGGCTGGTCACCTACGCCAGGCTCCGCCATGAAAAGACCATGGAAGAGAAGCTGGCCGCTGAGATCATCGATGCCGCCAACGGCACCGGGGCTTCCATCAAGAAGAAGGAAGACGTCCACAAGATGGCCGAGGCCAACAAGGCCTACGCCCACTATCGCTGGTAAGGAGTATTTATGGCCAACGAAAACACCATCAAGGACACCGAGTCCTTCGATCTAGCCCATACCCGCAACATCGGCATCATGGCCCACATCGATGCCGGCAAGACCACGACTAGCGAACGCATCCTCTATTACACCGGCCGTACCCACAAGATCGGCGAGGTCCACGAAGGCACCGCCGTCATGGACTGGATGGAAGAGGAACAGGAGCGCGGCATCACCATCACCAGCAGCGCCACCACCTGCTTCTGGAAGGGCAACCGCATCAATATCATCGACACCCCGGGGCACGTCGACTTCACCGTCGAGGTCGAGCGTTCCCTCCGCGTCCTTGACGGCGCGGTCACCGTCCTTGACTCCAAAAACGGGGTCGAGCCGCAGACCGAAACCGTCTGGCGCCAGGGCACCAAGTACAATGTCCCCCGCATCGTCTTCTGCAACAAGATGGACGCCATCGGGGCCGACTTCTACATGTGCCTTGACTCCCTTAAGGAGAAACTAGCCGCCAACGCCCCGGCCGTCCAGCTTCCGATCGGAAGGGAAAACGGCTTCAAGGGCGTGGTCGACATCATCGAGCGCAAGGCCTACATCTGGGCCTCCGACGACCAGAATAACGAAATGCCGGCTCCCACCGAGATCCCGGCCGAACTCAAGGACAAGACCGAAGAGTACCGCATGATCCTCCTTGAAAAGCTCGCCGACTACGACGAGGAACTCATGATGCTGGTCCTAGACGGACAGGAAGTCCCGGTGGAACTCATCAAGTCCACCATCCGCAAGGCCGTCCTTACCGGCACCTTCTTCCCGGTCTTCTGCGGCACCGCCTACAAGAACAAGGGCGTCCAGCCTTTGCTTGACGGGGTCATCGACTATCTGCCCTCGCCACTTGATATCCCGGGCGAAAAGGGCGAACTCGAGGGCGAAGAATACGTCTGCACCCCCGATGACAAGAAGCCCTTCGTGGGCCTAGCCTTCAAGATCGCGACCGATCCCTTCATCGGGCGTCTGGCCTATGTCCGCGTCTATCAGGGTACGCTAAAGAGCGGCACCTACGTCCTGAACTCCAGCCATGGCAACCAGGAACGCATCGCCCGCTTGGTCCTAATGCACGCCAACCACCGCCAGGAGGTCGAAAGCCTCAAGGCCGGCGAAATCGGCGCGGTCGTGGGACTCAAGTCGACCACCACCGGCGACACTTTGACCGATAGCTCCTGCCCGGTCGTGCTCGAAAACCTCGTCTTCCCGGACCCCGTTCTGGAAGAGGCCGTCGAGCCCAAGACCAAGGCCGACCAGGAAAAGATGTCGGTCGCCTTGACCAAACTGGCTGAGGAAGACCCGACCTTCCGCATCCGCAACAACCCCGAAACCGGACAGACAATCATCGCCGGCGTCGGCGAACTGCAGCTTGACGTCCTCGTCGAGCGCATGAGGCGCGAATTCGGGGTCGACGTCAATGTCGGCGCCCCGCAGGTCAACTACCGCGAAACCATCCGCAAGAGCGGTGAATGCGAAGGACGCTATGTCAAGCAGACCGGCGGACACGGCCAATACGGCCACGTCTGGATCAGGTTCGAACCCAATCCGGGCAAAGGCTTCGAGTTCGTCGATGCCATCGTCGGCGGCGCCGTTCCGAAGGAATTCATCAAGCCGACCCAGATGGGCCTTGAAGATGCCCTTACCCGCGGCCTTATCGCCGGCTATCCGGCCATCGACATCAAAGCCACCCTCTTCGACGGTAGCTACCACGATGTCGACTCCAGCGAAGCCGCCTACAAAGTCGCTGCCTCCTTGGCCCTCAAGGCCGCGGCCGCCAAGTGCGACCCGGTGTTGCTTGAGCCCATCATGAAGGTGGAAATCACCGTGCCGGAGCAATACTATGGCGACGTCATCGGCGATATCTCCCGCAGAAGGGGACAGCTCACCGGCGAAACCCAACGCGGCAACGCCAAGCAGGTCGACTGCGAAGTGCCTCTGGCCGAAATGTTCGGCTATGTCACCGACCTTAGGTCCTTGACCCAGGGCCGCGGCAACTTCACCATGAGCTTCGACCACTATGGCGAATGCCCGCGCTACATTGCCGAAGCCATCGTCAAGAAGGCCTCGGGCCGCTAAATACCTTACTTTAGTAAGGCATTGATTAAGCGGGCAACCTACCTTATCATTATCTAGCCTTAATCCAAGAATCGGAGGAAATCACTAACAATGGCAAAAGAGAAATTCAACCGTGACCACGTCCACGTCAACGTCGGGACCATCGGCCACGTCGACCACGGCAAGACTACCTTGACCGCCGCCATCACCCACGTGCTGGCCATGAAGGGCCTCGCCAAGGACATGGCCTACGACAAGATCGACGCCACCCCTGAAGAAAAGGCCCGTGGCATCACGATCAACACCGCCCACATCGAATACGAAACCGACAAGAGGCACTATGCCCACGTCGACTGCCCGGGGCACGCTGACTACATCAAGAACATGATCACCGGTGCCGCCCAGATGGACGGAGCCATCCTCGTCGTCGCCGCTACCGACGGCGTCATGCCCCAGACCCGCGAGCACATCCTGCTTGCCCGTCAGGTCGGTGTTCCCCACATCGTCGTCTTCATCAACAAGACCGACCTCGTCGACGATCCCGAATTGATCGACCTCGTCGAAATGGACGTCCGCGACCTCCTCAGCAAGTATGAGTTCCCGGGCGACGAAGTCCCCGTCATCCGCGGTTCTGCCCGCGCTGCCGGCGAAGCCAAGGACCTCAACGATCCCAACGTCAAGTGCATCGACGAACTCCTCAATGCCCTTGATACCTACATCCCCGATCCCGCCCGTGAGGACGACAAGCCCTTCCTCATGCCGATCGAGGACGTCATGACCATCTCCGGCCGTGGCACCGTCGTTACCGGCCGTGTCGAGCGTGGCATGGTCAAGCTCAACGAAGAAGTCGAAATCGTCGGTATCCGTCCGACCCAGAAGACCGTCATCACCGGCCTTGAGATGTTCCGCAAGACCCTTGATTACGCCGTTGGCGGCGATAACGTCGGCGCTTTGCTCCGTGGCATCACCCACGACCAGGTCGAACGCGGCCAGGTCCTCGCCAAGCCCGGTAGCATCGTCCCGCACCAGAAGTTCACTGCTGCCATCTACGTCCTTACCAAGGAAGAAGGCGGCCGTCACACTGCCTTCCTCAACGGCTATCGTCCCCAGTTCTTCATCCGTACCACCGACATCACCGGTTCCATCTCCCTGCCTGCTGGCACCGACATGGTCATGCCGGGCGACAATGTCACCATCACCGTCGAACTGATCCACCCGATCGCTCTTGAAAAGGGAACCAAGTTCTCCATCCGCGAAGGCGGCAAGACCGTCGGTGCCGGTACCGTCAGCGAGATCATCAAGTAATCTCGTTCCTGTTCGCTAAAAAGGGGGTACCCGGAAGGGTGCCCCTTTTGCTTATCTTAAAGCCCCTTAAGGGGCTAGTTCCTTATTGGGCATATTGTGGTAAAGTATCTTCCATGAGCGACAAAGAAATAAAAGAAAACAAACGCATTCGCATCGCCGGGATGGGCCGCCGGCTTTTGGCCTTTCTATTCGATATCGCCATCGTGGCCATCCTCTCGGCCGTGCTTTGGACCACGGTCGGGGGCAATTACCTGCTCAAGGCCTTCGGGACCCAGGAAGTGGTGCAGGAAGAGCTCGTCTTCGTGGCCGATTCGGGCCTGATCAGCTATTCCACCGACGAGGAGGGCTATATCACCAACGCGGCCTTCTACACCGGCGAATATGCCTATGATTCGGGCATGAATTACAAAAAGAGCGATACTTCCTCGACCAATGATGAGCAAAAAGAGGAGCTCGGCTATGGCGCGATCTTGTATCTGGACATGTGCTGGGATTCCTTTACCGGCTTCTTCCATGACGATACTAGGGTCGAATCCACCGTTACGGTTAGTGAAAACGGCGAAGATGTTACCTATAGCCAAAGCGAGTACTACACCCCCCTCAATTTCGGGGTAAAGCTACTGGGCCTTCCCGATCCTAGCCTCATCACCCTGGCCGATATCCAGGAAAAGGGCGAGGACGCCCTTGACGATGAATCCCATTTCTTCAAATGGGTGCTAGGCAATGATGGTTTGCCTGATGTTAGCCAAAAGCCCATCGTGACCGAGAAGGCCTTCCCTAACGGGAAACCCTATAGCGAGGAAATCCTTAGCCAGATGAAGGCCGTCTTCCTAGTGGAAGGAAATTCCTATTCGGGCATCTATTACGATATGTACACCAACATCATCGGGCAGGAGTACTATGCGACCAGGAACAATACCTATAACCTGCATAACTGGCTCTCTTTGGCGGTTTTCTATCTCCCTTTGTCCTTCATATTTTTCTTCCTGATCCCCATCTGCTTCAAAGACGGGCAGACTTTGGGCAAGAAGCTACTGGGCATCTGCCTCATCGGCAAGAACGGCTATGCGATCAACTGGGTGGAGCATATCCTGCATCCTCTGGTGGTCACCATCATCGTCTGCACCTCGGTGATGATTCCTTGGAATTACATGATGCCTTATATCGGCATATTGATGTTCATGGTCCTATGCATCATCTGCTACATGTTCGGCTTCCTTTCCAAGGGCACCAACAAGATGCTGGACGATAGGATTGCCGGCACCTATGTCATCGACGCAAAGAGTTCCATCTGGTTCGCTTCCAAGGAAGTGGAAGAGGAATATGAATCCTCCCATAGCACCTTGCGTCCCAAGTCTGGCTTCTTCGATGAGATATCGCCTGAGGAAAACGCCCATTATGCTTTGATGGATTCGATCCTTGATCTTTCCACCATCGACAAGAACCGCAAGGAAGCGGCCGCCATAACCTCCTTCGACGAATTCGAAAGCCAAGGGGTCGAGGTCAAGGAAGGCCTATTAGAAGAAACCGAAAAACAGGCCGAGGAGGCCAAGAAAAAGCACTCCAAAGGCCAAGGGGAATGAAATGCCTAGGTCCAAAGCGGTTTTCCCTCTGGCCCTGCTTGGACTTTTAAGCCTATCTTCCTGCAACCTTTTCGGCCTATTTCCCGAAAAAGGCGGGGATACCTACATTCCTCCCGATGGGGAACTGCATCTTTCCCCCTATAGCGAGGTCGGGGCCTATAATTTGGCCCTGACTCGCAAAAGAAGCGCCATTCCTTCCCAAGGGGATATCAAAACCCTCGTAATTCCCGTCCAGTTTTCCGACTTTCCGTTCCAAGAGGGCGAACTCGACGATCTGGAAATCGCCTTCAACGGCACTTCCGAAGATACCCGTTATTGGGAATCGGTATCTTCCTTCTATTACAAATCCTCCTTCGGGAAACTAAGCCTTGAGGCAACGATCGCCCCCATCTTTGAGGCCGGGACCACCGATGAATACATCCGCGATTACGGCTCGACCATGGGGGTGAATCTACTCCGCGAGGCCGTGGCCAACTACAAGAGGCTAGGCGGGGATCCCGACATCTTCGACAATGACGGGGATGGCTATATCGACGCCGTCTACCTCATCTATTCGGCCCCTTATTATTCTTCCGATGAAGGGGTGCGCAATAACCTCGACGATGACTTCTGGGCCTATACCTATTGGGATAGGAAGGGGAGCCATGGAACCCCGGAGAGCTATGGCTACGCTTTGGGCGACGCCTTTGTCTTTGCCTCCGTGGATTTCATGTCTCAGGGGAGTCGCGATGGCGTCGATGCCCATACCTATATCCATGAGACCGGGCATCTGCTTGGCCTTAATGACTATTACAACTATGACCTCATCGAGGATAACCAGCTAGTCGCTGAGAAATACCGCGGTTTTTGTCCCGTCGGTGGCTTCGACATGATGGATTTCAATATCCTCGACCACAATGTCTATTCCAAATGGCTGCTTGGCTGGAACACCCCCTATGTCTTGGACCACAACGTGGAATTGCCCCTGACCATCTCCCTTGAGGCCAGCTATCTGAGCGGCTCCTTCTTGGCCATACCCAGCCGCAGCTCCGATTATCTAGGTTCGCCCTTTGACGAATACATCATCGTCGAAACCTATCAGCCCGAGGGCCTCAACTTCCAGGATTCCTACATCAACTATTGCTCCCATCCCTTGGGTTTTTCGATCCCTGGCGTGAAGATCTACCATGTCGATGCCCGGCTATTCAAAAGGGTCTCTTCCTCGGCTAGCCCCGTCAGCGGACCCATCACCCTTGAGGAACTAGAAAGGGAATATACGACCGGGATCGGCTCCTACTATACGATCGGGGCCAGCAATACCCCCAGCGAGGTCAGCGCCTACGGATTGGCCCAGGGGTGCTTCGAAATCCATCTGATGGAATCAAACGGGGTGCTCACCTTCGATAAGGGCACGTTAACCGATTATGCGACGGCCTCCAATTCCACGATGTTCTCCGGGCTAGAGGGCCACAATGTCTTCGATATGGAAAAGTTCCGCTCCTTCTTCGTAAACGGGGACCTTTTCAATTCGGGGAAGGAATTCGGCTATAAGATCACCGTCAACGGCTTTACAACCGACGAAAACGGAGTAGTATCGGCCTCGATTACCTTGGAGGAAGACGATGCCTAGGAAAAAGGAAAGCGGGGTCTTGCTGGAAAATAGGCGGGCCTACCACGAATATTTCCTGAGCGATTTCCTCACGGCCGGCCTGGTTCTTACCGGCACCGAAATCAAGTCCCTTAGGGCTAGGAATGCCTCTTTGAGCGATTCCTACGTCTATATCAAAAACGGCGAGGCCTACATTGCCAACATGCACATTGCCCCCTATAAGGAGGGCAACCTCAACAATGTCGATCACCTCAGGGACCGGAAACTCTTGCTCAACAAGGCGGAAATCCGCAAGCTCGAGAACAAGACCAAGGGCAAATCGATGACCATCGTGCCGACCAAGGTCTTTTTGCTACATGGTAGGGCCAAGATCGAAATCGCCTTGGCCAAAGGCAAGAACCTCCACGATAAGAGGGAGAGCATCAAAGAAAAGGACCTAAGGCGGGAAATGGAGAAGGAAAATGGATAAAGAACATCTTAGGGAGTATCTCCAATCAAAGGACCGCACGATGGTCGATTATGACAACGAGTCCTTTTTGGCCTTTTTGAAGAAGGTCGGCTTTTCCTATAAGGTTCCCTCGATCGAGATAACCGGCTCCAACGGGAAATCGTCCGTGGCCGCCTACCTAAGGGGGATTTACATCTCTAATGGCTACCGCGTCGCCTCTTTCATCAAACCATCCAGAACCGATCTATCGGGGATCTGCGTGGATATGCTGCCGATATCCGAGGAAGAATTTTATAAGCTTCTCCAAGAGGATTTGAAGCTCATCGAGAAGTATGGCCTTACCCGTTTCGAAATCGAGGTCTATATCGCCTTCAAGTGGTTTATGGAGCAAGGGGTGGACCTTGCCATCATCGAAGCCGGGATGGGCGGGGAGATAGACGCGACCAATATCTATGACCCGATTTTGTCGATCATAACCTCAATATCCTTGGAACATACTTCCTTCCTTGGTTCTACCCTAGGGGAAATCGCCCTGAATAAGTCGGGGATCATGAGAAGGCTCGTCCCCGTTTTGGTCGGCAAACTCCCCGAGGAGGCCGATTCGGTCATCATCGAGCGTTCCAATAGCCTCAATGCGCCCTACCATCGAAGTGACGATTACCATAACGAAGCTTTGACCCTAGACGGAGCCACCTTCGACCTTAGGCCCTACAAGGCTTTGGAAATACAGGCTCCGAGCCTTGGGCTGATCCAGGATGCCTGCATCGCCATTGAGGCCACCAAGATACTAGGCGGAGCGTTCCCAGTAAATGAGCAAGCCATCCGCACCGGACTTAAGACGACCCACATTTCCTGCCGGATGCAGGTGGAAGGGCACCTCATCTATGATGGGGCCCATAACGTCGGGGCCATTACTTTTTTGGCCGAGTCGCTTCAAAAGCTGAACCTACCCGCCCCTTACCATGTCCTTTTCGCGGCCTTTAGCGACAAGAACATCCCGGCGATGCTACCGATTTTGGGTAAGGATGCCGCTTCACTTACCCTAACGACCTTCGATCATCCTAGGGCCAAAAAGGAGGATGACTATTTCCTCTTCATCGAAGACTATCCTTTCATCGAGGATCCCTTCGAGGCCCTGAAGAAGATTTCCGAAGAGCATCCCGAGGACTATATCGTGGTGACCGGGAGCCTGGCATTTGCCTACCTGATGGAGTATGAAGGCTAATCTACTTAACCTACGAAGGCTTACCCTAGCGGCCCTGCTTTTGGCCACGAACATCATCTTTATCAACCTTTCCAGCCTTTTCATTCCTTCCGGCCTTCCTTTCTGTCGCCTTGGCTTAGGGCCTAGCATCGTGATGTTCGCCTCGATCGCCACCGGGCCCTTCTATGGGGCCTTGGTAGGGGGACTTGGGGATATACTAGCCATCTTGCTTAGGGGCGATGCGGGCAACATCAATCCCTTCATCACCTTGGTCTATGCCTTGCTTGGCATCTTCCCTTATTTCTTCTATCGGATATCGATCCGTTATAGGAAAGTCTTGGCCAACCCCGTCGTCCTTATGGCCTTTGCCTTTCTTTTGGCCTTGGCCTTCTGCCTTGTCATCTATCTAGGGGGCATCGTTCCTGAGGACATTCCCCTTTGGATCAAGCCGACCTTGGTCATAGTCCTCTCCCTTTTGTACATAGTGGGGGCACTTTTGCTGATATTTTTGTACAAAGCCCACAAAAACCGCTTCTTTTTGCCGGTTTTGTCCATCGTCTTGGCCTCAGAGACCCTCTACATGGTCATCGCCAAGTCCATCGCCTTCTACTTCTTCTACGCCTATCTTGGTTCTAGTCCCATCGGATACGGCTATCTTCTCTTCTCTTTGCTTCTTGTGGCCCCATTTGATGTAGTCCTTGCTACCTTCCTTTTGCCCATCTTGCTAAGATTGAAAGGCAAAATGGAAGGAAACGAGAAGAAAGAGACGGAGCAGGATATCGAAGACCTGCTCGAAGAAGAGCCGGAAAAGAAGTCCTTTCCTTGGGGTTGGACCATCTTCTTCGCAGTCACGGTTTTGGCCATGGTGACCTGCCTCATCGTGATCTTCGCTCTTTAGTAAGTTGTAAAACTTTGATTAACTTCGTCAAAATCGGGATTTTTTGGCTAAAATATTGGACTGATGTTGGAGTTTGTCATCGATCAAGCAAAACTCTCGGTCTTCCACGGGAATCAAAGCATTGTCCTCACCAAGTCCGAGCTAGCCATCTTCCAGGCCTTGTACCTCTCATTTGGAAAGACCGTGAGCCGCCAGCAGCTGCTGAAGGCAATGACCGGGACCACCGTTCCCATCAAGACCAGGACGGTCGATGTCCATATCTCCACTTTGAGGAAGAAAATCGCCATTTGGGGCGACCTTCTCATCATCTCCGTCTACCGCTCCGGATACATGATGATATATAAGGAAGACGGCTCCGAAGCTTAAGGGCAAAATCTTGGACAGTGTCCATCCCCGGCTCTTGCCTAGGGTCGGCGGCTTGGGGTTTAATTTGAACCATGAAGGAACTCCTGGAGCCCGAAAACCTATTGAACGGGGAACTCCTCGACTTTTATTCCTTCCTCGACTATGCCGAATCCAGCGATGACGAATCGGTCATGGAAGCGATAGAACAAAGCGCCCTTCGCTAGAACTATCTCCCCGGGGTCAACAAAACCCCGGGGTTTTTCTTTCCCAATTAACCCTTTAGGGGTTAGACTATGCGCGTTATGGACAAACACCGCGAAGATTTTCTTTCCTGGGACGAATATTTCATGGGGATTGCCTCCATGTCGGCCATGAGGTCGAAGGATCCCTCCACCCAGGTTGGGGCCTGCATCGTCGATAAGGATCACAAGGTGGTTTCGATCGGCTATAACGGCATGCCCCGCGGCATCGATGACGACAAGATCCCTTGGGGACACGGCGAGGGCCTTGATAGCAAGTACCTCTATGTCTGCCACGCCGAATTCAACGCCATCCTCAATACCAGGGCCGGCGAAGGGCTGAAGGGCTGCACATTGTATGTCACCCTTTTCCCCTGCAACGAATGCGCGAAGGCCATCATCCAGACCGGCATAGAGGAAGTGGTCTATCTTGCCCCCAAGCGGGAAGAGCAGGAAATCTTCGAAGCCTCCGAAAGATTGCTTACCATGGCCGGAGTGAGGCTACGCCCCTATGGGGGAAGGCATCTTTCCATTAGCGTAGATGGCAAAGGCAATCGAGGCTAAGAACATATTCTTCTCATACCATAAAGGCGTCTTGGTTCTCCAAGATGTCTCTTTTGACATCGAGGAAGGAGAATATGCGGTCATACTCGGGCATAACGGCTCGGGCAAGTCGACCCTTGCAAGGATCATCCGCGGCCTTCTTGACGACTACGAAGGTAAGGTCATCCTCTTTGGAAAGGAAAACCCCACAAGGGAAGAAAATTCCCAAATCAATTCCCAAATCGGGATGGTCTTCCAAAACCCCGACAACCAATTCGTGGGCTCCACCGTCGAAGACGATGTGGCTTTTGGGCTGGAAAATAGGCAAGTCCCTCTAGAAGAAATGAAGGCCAAGGTCCAAGAAGCCCTCGAAGAAGTGGGGATGTGGGACAACCGCGAAAAAGCCCCCGAAAACCTTTCGGGCGGGCAAAAGCAGAGAGTGGCCCTAGCCGGGGTCATGGCCATGTCCCCGAGCCTGCTTATTCTCGATGAGGCCACCTCGATGGTCGACCCCAAGGGCAAAAGGGACATCTACAAAACCCTCCATGCCCTACGTAAAAGAAGCGAGGGAAAGCTCACTTTGCTATCGATAACCCACGATGTGGAAGAGGCGTTGAGCGCCGATAAGATCATCGTCCTCAAGCAAGGTCAGATCGTCCGAATCGGCAAGCCCGAAGAGATATTCTCCGACACCGCCCTTTTGCAAGAGTGTTCCCTTGAGGCTCCCTTTGCCTATGAGTTCAAGCAAGCCCTCAAGAAAGAGGGAATCAAGCTTGATTGTCCCCATTATTCCCTTGAAGAGATCGCGGAGGAACTATGTCGGAAGTAGTCTTCGATTCGGTTTTCTATACCTATTCCCCGAAGTCGCCTTTTTCCACCGAGGCCCTCAAGGACATTTCCTTTTCCTTTGACTCTAGTGATTTCGTGGCCCTCGTGGGCCGCACCGGCTCAGGAAAATCTACCATAATCGAACACCTCAATGCCTTGCTTAGGCCCACCAAGGGGGAAGTGAGGGTCGCTGAATTCATTAACTCCTCGGATAAGAAAAGAAGGACAAAGAAACTAGGTCCTTTGAGGAAGAAGGTCGGATTGGTCTTCCAATTCTCCGAATACCAGCTCTTCGAAGACAAGGTCATCGATGATGTCTCTTTTGGCCCAAGGAACTTCGGGATGAATAAGGAAGAGGCCACCAAGGCGGCCAAGCAGGCCCTGGCCATGGTGGGACTGGATGAGTCCTTCTATGAAAGGTCCCCCTTCGATCTATCGGGTGGGGAGAAAAGGCGCGCCGCGATTGCGGGGATTTTGGCCATGGACTCCGATATATTGGTCTTCGACGAGCCGACCTCGGGCCTTGATCCGGTCGGGGCCAAGGAGATGATGGAGCTATTTAGAAAGCTCAATGAAGAGGGCAAGGGCATCGTCCTAGTCACCCATGATATGGATATCGTCTTAGGCTATGCCCATAAGGCCATCCTCATCGATAAGGGGAAGATCATAAAAATCGCTAGGCCGAGCGAACTATTCTCGGAAGACTTGGAAGCCTATGGCTTGGAAAAGCCCAGGCTTTATGCCCTGATGGATCTGCTCATCAAGAAGGGGATGAAACTGGATGTGGGACATATCCACACGCCAGGCGAGTTGGCCAAAGCCATAAAGGAGTCATATGAATAGCCTGCTGGGCCGTTATGTGCCATACGACTCGTTCCTGCACCGGATGGACCCTAGGGCCAAGCTTTTCGCCGTCATCATTCTGATGATTCCGGTTTTCATGGGCTATCCGAGCTTTTCGATGTCCTTCGTGATGGCTGGTATCAGCTTCGCCCTCTTTTTGTTCCTCTGCATTGCCGGACATATTTCCTTCCTCTCTTTGCTAAAAAGCATCGCCAGCCTCTGGCTGATGGCCATACTCCTACTCATCTTCTATTGCCTTACTCCCTATTCCGATGGGCAGATTCTCTTCTACATTGGGACTTTGCCCATCTATTTGGAGTCCATCCTCTCGGCGGTTAGGATCTTCCTGCGCCTATTTTTGCTCATCGAATTGACCATGGTGCTTACCTCGACCACCAAGCCGATGGATCTGACCTATGCGATGGAGTGGTATCTAAAACCCTTCTCCTACATCGGCTTCCCTTCCGCGGAAATCGCCATGGCCACTTCCTTGGCCCTAAGGTTCATACCCACCATCCTCGAGGATGTCGGACGCATCATGCGCAGCCAGCAAAGCCGCGGGGTGGATTTCAGGCATGGCCGCATTTCGGTCCGCCTCAGGGCCATCGCTTCCCTGATCGTGCCATTATTCGTCTCGGCTTTCTCAAGGTCGTATGAACTTGCTGATGCTCTGGCTTGCCGCGGCTATGACCCAAAGGGGAAGAGGAGCCGCTACAGGGTCCTTAGGTTTACCCTTATGGACGCCTTCAAGCTTTTGGTTGCCATCGCCTATGTCGGCGCGGCGATGTATCTTTCGCTCGCCAATGTGGATTTCTTTGCCCTCGGGGGACTTGATGTCATATGAGATATTTGGCCTACGTCGCTTATGAAGGGACCGCGTTCGAGGGCTGGCAAAGGCAAAGCCGGACACTCAATACCATCCAAGGAACCATCGAGAATTTCCTTTCCCAATACCTTGGTAGGAAAACTTCTATCCATGGGGCCGGACGGACCGATAGCGGGGTCCACGCCAAAAGGATGGCCTTCCATTTCGATTCGCCCAGGCCACTAAACGAGAAGGATTTTTTGCGCTATGCCATAAAAGGGCTACCCCAGTCCATTGCCATCCTCTCACTGGAAAAGGTCGACGACGGCTTTGATGCCAGGCTTCATGTATTGACAAAGACCTATTGCTATTACCTAGCCTATGATGTCGATAGGGACCCTTTTAGGGCCAACCATGAATACCAGCTCTTCGACGATAGGTTTGACCTTGCTAGGTTCGAATGGGCCATCATGCGATATAAGGGAGAACATGATTTCAGGTGCTTTACCTCCAAGGAAGAGGATAAAGACGGCTATATCCGAGATATAGCCAACGTCTATATCTGCCATCATGAAAAAGGCCGGCTGGAAGTGCGCTTTAGCGCGCATGGCTTCATGCGCTACATGGTCAGGATGATGGTGGGGGCCGCCATCGCCTATGCTACCTCGACCATAGATAGGGAACATTGGCAGGCAATGCTAGCCCACAAGACGGATAAGCTAGCCCCGATGGCCCCGCCCCAGGGCCTCTTCTTGGAAGAAGTCGTTTACTAATAGTTAATCGCCACCTTGGATGGTGGTAGAATCATGCCCGTAAGTTAAGGAACAAACATGGGAAGACATTTCGAGGTTAGGGCTGCCGCGATGGCAGCCACGGCCGCCAAAAAGAGCGCGGTCTATATGAGGGCAAGCAAGGAAATCTATGCCGCCGCCAAATCCGGAATTCCCGATCCGGAGGCCAATCTGGCCCTGCGCTCAGCCATCGACAAGTACCGGAAGGTTTGCCCCAAAGACGTCATCGAAAGGGCCATCGAAAAGGCCAAGGGCGGGGATGCGACCTCCTATATCGAGGGGCGTTATGAATTCCTGGGCTCCGGCGGATGGCTGCTCATCGTCGATACCCTCTCCGACAATCCCAATAGGGCTCTGGTCTCCGTGAGGACCATCGTCACCAAAAAGGGCGGGCGCATGGGCACCGTCTCATATAACTTCAACCACGTGGGAGTCATCGACTTCCCGGGCGACGAGGCCAAGCGCGCCGAGGCCGAAGAGGCCCTCATCCTCGGGGATGTGGACGTCCAATCCGTCAGTTTGGATGACGGGGAGGTCGAAGCCATCGTCGCTCCGCATGACCTCGAAAAGGCCAAGGATGTGCTAAAGGGCATCGGGGTCAACGAATTCGACGCCGCCGAAAACACCTACATGGCCAACGAATCGGTGAGCCTAGAAGACGAGGAACACCGCAAGTTCAAGGATATCATCGACGCCCTTGATGACTGCGAAGACGTCCAAAACGTCTACCACAACGTCGATAACCTATAAGATACGGGAAGGGGACCTCAGGGTCCCTTTTCCTTATGGGTATGAAAAGCGCCCCTCGAAGGGGCTATCCATAGAATAAGGCCTTGGTCTGGTCCTGACGCTGATCGTATTATTGGCTTCGATTCTTTTGCGTCGCCTGACTTCCGGCCTTTTCCAAGTGATATCTTTTTTGATATCTCTTGGGTTAATTCCATTATTCTAAAAATCTTTGGGGATGCAAGTGCTTGTTTGAAATCAAACCGATCGTCATGCCATATCGCTTACTTGAATTTTCCTAGTAGGAGAAGCGTTTAAGGAAGGGGGCCTTTGGCCCCTTTATCCTAAATCTAGGAACGCTGACCCATGGAGGGGAAATGTAAAATCTTAAAAGCAAACGAAACTGATTTCATTTTCTACTTGGTTTTGGGGCCGTTCTTTCTATGATAGGGGCAATCGTAGGAAGTTAATCATGGCATTCTGCAAATACTGCGGCGCGGAAATCGATGAAAGCGCCAAATTCTGCCCCCAATGCGGAGCGGACCAACAATACGGCGTGGTCTATGAACCCGTCTCCAATTCTTCTAGCGATGATCTTGGGCTGGTCATCAAGATCTTTCTGGTCCTAGGCTGCATCTCCTTTGGCTGGTTCATCATCCCCTTGGCCTGGTGCATCCCGATGACGGTCTATGCCTGGAAAAGAATCGATAGGAGAGAAAAAATCGGGATCGGCTTTGGGGTTTGCACCCTACTTTTCGTCTCGATGATTGCCGGAATCTGCCTCTTGGTTAGAAGCGGCAGCGACAACTGATTCAAAAGAAAACCATTAAGGGTTAGAATCCCTTAGATGAAATTCTCCGTTAGGGAAAAAAGCGAGCTGGTCCCAAAAGAACTCGAATTCCTTGAGGAATCCCCCTTTGCCTCCGGGGCAAATTCGCTTTTCCTAATCGCTAGAGAAGCCGGCCATGAGCTGGCCATCGCGGTAGTAGACGGGGAAGAAGAACCCTATTTCAAGGATCTTTCCCCCGCCCAACGGGAATCCTTTGATAAAAGATTGGAAAAAGAAAGGGCGGCCTACCGCCGCCAAAAGGGGGACATCAACCCCTTGGACATCCAGGTCCCGGGCGAGGCTTTGGTACTCAAGGGATTCACGGCCTCGCTAAACGAGGGCAAGGTCGGCATCGATGACATCGCCTTCGGCAACGGGGTCTCGGTCATATATGACCATGAAGACCTCTACAAAAGGGTGTTCTCGCTTGAACTATTGGAAGGTTCCACCGGTACCTATTCCATCGGGGGTCGGGACATGCTCAATGACTCCATCAAGCATCCCATGGTCCTCTCGGTCGAGGTTACCGGGGTGGGCAAGTTCTTCATTCTGTATCCGCTGAAGGAAGAGAGGACTTTGGAACAAGCCAAGGAATCCTATCTCATGACCAAGTCCTTCAAGGTCCTTAGGGACATCGATGTTTCCACCTCGGAGGGCCAGGCGGAAAAAGCCCGCCGCTTCAGGGAAATACTCGAGGGTTTCTCTCCCGTCGCGGTCTATATCGACGGCAAGGAAAACGAAACGGATATTTCTAGGTTCCTGACTGCCTTTGAAGGCGCTTCCTATCCTGTGGTCTATATCGGACACATCAAGAAAAAGGAAGAAAAGGCCATCGAGCCCACTCCCAAGGAATATTCCAAGGACAAGGGTCTTCCTTTCATATTCGCCCTTTACCGTAAGGAGTGGGTCTTCGTTCTCATGCTTTTCTTCTCCTCCTTCCTCATCGCATTCTCGGCTCAGCTTACCTCCTATCTATATGTGGGTGAGAAGGGGATGGTGGCCATTTCCCTTATCGTCTGCACGGTCATCCTTTATCCCATCAATGGCCTACTTTCTTCCTTCATGTTCACTTTCTTGCCCGAGCACAAGATCAAGGACAAAACCATTTACTATGAAAACCTCGGCTTCATCCTATTTGTCGATGTGGTAGGCATCTTGCTCGCAAGCCTGCTGATTCTATTGGTGGGCCCGACTGTGGTAAACGTGGAACTCGATTATACCCCGACCGGCTACTACATTGCCTCGGCGGTGGTCCTATGCGCCTTTTTGCTTCCACCTCTGCCTATTTGGTTTTTAAAAGGGGTTTTGAAGATAAAAAACGACATCAATAGCAAGAAAACCCCGTAGAACCCCAATAAATAATCCGAATTTAGGGTGTTTTGCCTATGGGACGCCAGCCACTTTTATTTTGTGGGGTATCGCTTTGTGTCTAATAGAGGCATTTGGATTAGCCATAGCCTATTCCTATTTCGTCCTATCATGGACGTAGCAAGCCGGCCATGAAAAAGATAACCAGGAAGATGATGCATCCGGAAGTCAGAAGGATAGGAAGCCTTATCCGTTTCTTCTTGCCTTATTTCAAGGAAAGGACCTTTAGTATGTGCAACCGGCTGCTGAAGTTGATGAAGGGCCGTAAGTTCAAGAGCGTGGATTGCCAAGAGACCTATATCGAATCAAATAGCGATTGGAAGATCCGTCTCTGCATCTATAGGCCCTTGAAGCAGGAAAAGGAGGCTCCCGGCATCCTATGGATCCATGGTGGGGGATATGGGCTAGGGATACCCGAGCAGGATCACCATTTCATCAAGATATTCGTGGAAGAAGGCTGTACCGTAGTCGCCCCAGATTACACCCTTTCGGTAAATGAGCCTTATCCGGCGGCTTTGGAAGACTGCTATACTGCCCTTTCCTATCTAAAGGAAAATGCCCCATCCTTGATGGTGGATATAAAGCGGCTTTTCGTCGGCGGGGATTCCGCCGGAGGGGGACTGGCCGCGGTCTTATGCATATACGCTAGGGACAAAAAGGAAATCCAGATCGCTTTCCAGATGCCTCTATATCCGATGCTCGACGACCGGATGCAGACCGAGTCGATGAAGGGCAACGATGCTCCCGTTTGGAATGAAAAATCCAACATCGCCGGCTGGAAGCTTTATATTAGAGACGATTATCAGAAAGAAGGCGTTTCGCCCTATGCTGCCCCAGGTAGGCTGGAGGATTTTTCTAATCTCCCTCCTGCCTTTACCTTCGTAGGGGGCATCGATCCATTCAGGGATGAAACGGTGGCTTATTTCGATAAGCTAAGCAAAGCCTCCATCCCCGCGGAGTGTCATGTCTATGAGGGTTGCTACCACGCCTTCGACCTGATGGCTAGGAAAAGCCAGCCTGCTAGGGATGCGATGGCTAAGCTCAAGGAAGCTTTCCTAAGGGCCTATAACAAATAACGTTGTGGCAAAAATGATCCGCTCACGCGGACCCGAATTGCCTTTATTACATAGGTTTCAAACCATATTCGGCTGGACATTTCTAGATGATTGGGCTGCCGTAGTTGCTAGCCTTTCCGCGTTAGGGATTTTGGCCAGATTGGCGGCTAAATCCGTCCCGAAAATAATGTTTCAGATGTTTCATGACCCCTTTATTGATGCCGTTCTCCATAATAGGTTCTTGTAAATAGACGATATCGCCGGACAGTAGGGCACTTAACAAAATCCGGACCTATCTATAATCAAAGACCAAGGTGGATTAGCTACCTGCCTTTGACCCGTCAATTAAGTTTACCGGTCTTGAAGCAACGGCATTTCCCCTGTTTGAGGATGTGCTGTTGGTAAATTGATTTATGAAAAAGGAGCCCCTCAAGGGCTTCCTTTATTCTGCTACCCGGTAGCCGGGCAGCCCTATTGCGATTACGAACCCGTATCGTTATACGCTTGGGGTTCGGTTACAAACACGATGGCGGAGAAGCGGGGGTTCGAACCCCGGCTGGGCTTGCACCCACTATCAGTTTTCGAAACTGACCCCTTCAGCCGCTTGGGTACTTCTCCGGCCGCGACATGATAAACCACTCCTTGATTTCAATCAAGGTGAGCCCAATTGATGTTTGCGGTATAATCCCCCCGTGCCAAAAGCCCTTTCCAGCCTCGATTTTCTAAGCCAATACGGCGCGGCCATTATCCTTGGGGTCGTTCTTTTGCTATTGCTGGTCTTCCTTTTGGCCTCTTTCCTATTGGTCAGAAAAAGGGAAAACCGATATAAGGAACTGCTGCTTGATGAATCTTCCACCGTCAGGGTGGTAAGACTGGATCTTGACCGCAGCGAGGTCACCTATTTCAACCTCAAGGACATGGACTATGTCAAAACCCAGGATCTCAATTCCTTTCTTTCCGGATTTCCGGTCGGGGAAGGGCATAAGATCGCCAACTGGGCCGAGGATCTGCTCTTTGGCCGTCCGGTCGACGATTTTCTGGAATGCCAGGTCCATATCTCTTCCAAGAACCGTTCCTGCCCGAGCTTCCTGAAGGTCATCTACATCGAAAAGAGCAAGAAGCTCATATATCTCGAGTCCCACATGGTCCGCTACGAGAAGCCCAAGCGCAAGGTCCCCATCAAGCGCATATCCACCATCGATGACTTCAATGACCGCCTAAAGTCCAACCATCCCGGCCTTGGGGCTACCTTCTGCTTTGTCTATTCCCTAGGCGAGGGCCGCAAATCCTCGAAGGGCTATGAGAATATCCCCGAGAAGGTCGAGGCTCTTATCCGTCCCTTCGTGGCCTCCTCCCAATTGATCCTAAAGCCCGACCGCAACGAATTTGCCATCTGCAGCTTCGATATGTCCGAACCATCCACTGCCATCGAATTTGCCTTGGAAATCACTACCTTCGTCAACCGCGAGATGCTCTATCGCCGCAAGGGAGGGCTACCCCCCATCAACCTGAAAGCCGGCATCGTCATGAACAAGGACATCGTCGGAAACGGGGAACTGCTTGTGGCCCAGGCCCGTTCGGCGGCCCACGAAGCCCAAAGGGCCAAAGGGGTTTCCGTCCATATCTATAAGGAAGGGGATGTCTTGGCCGAAGATACCTCCGAATCCTCCTATAGGTCCGAGGTCGAGCGCATCATCATCGATAAGAAAATCGTCTATTCCTACCGGGCGGTCGTATCCATCCGCCAGAAGAGGGTAATCGGATATCTAGGCAAGGCCGAGCCCTTAAAGGACACTTCCTTCGATTCCATGGCGGAGCTGGAAAACTATGCCTTCAGGGCCAAGGACACCAAGAAGCTCTTCAACGCCCTGATCAGGAACCTCTTGCCGCGGTTCGTAAGCGAAAGGCCATTAAAGAGCCAGTGCCTATTTCTACCGGTCCGCTACCAGGGGTTGGAAACGGTGCTTCCGGCCCTCATCCGCAACCAGTCCAGCAAGGCCGCCAACCTCTATCTTTGGATGAAGGATGCCGATGTGGCTACCTTCCTCTCGCCCAAGGAGACCCCGCGCTTCAAAGAGACGCTGGAGTCCTTCAAGTCCTACGGCTATAAGATCTGCTTCGAATTCACCCGCAAGGAACCGATGCTGGACAATGAACTGCTATCGATGGCCGATGCCTTTTTGATCGATCTTTCAAGGGAAGGGCCCTCGATTTCCACCTCGACTAGGATCAGAAGCGAGCTGCACGCCCTCATCGAAAGACTCAACCGCTACAAAAAGCCTATAATAGGGTCCGGCCTGGAGAACTGGTCGAGCATCGAAATGGTCGCCTCCCTCGGCGTGGACTATCTTTCTAGCGATGCCATCTTGCCCTATGAGGCGATGTTCAGGCCTTTGGAAAACAAGACCATGGAAAGACTAAGACAACTCAAGGAAAGGATTGAATGATGGAAAAGAAAAACGATTCGATAACCCCGCGTGACGTAGACTTTGCCAAGTGGTACACCGATGTCTGCCGCAAGGCGGAACTGATGGATTACTCCTCGGTCAAAGGCTTCATCGATTATCTTCCTTATGGTTATTCCCTCTGGGAATCCATCAGGGCTTACATGGACAAACAGTTCAAAGCCATCGGGACCGAAAACGTCTATTTGCCCTTGGTCATCCCTGCTTCTTTGTTCAACAAGGAGAAGGAACATGTCGAGGGCTTTGCCCCCGAATGCCTCGTGGCCACGATGGGCGGCAACAATCGACTGGCCGACCCCCTCATCGTCCGCCCGACCTCCGAGGTCCTTTTTTCCGACCTCTACAAGCGCCTGGTTTCCTCCTACCGCGACCTTCCCAAGATCTACAACCAGTGGTGTTCCGTGGTCCGTTGGGAAAAGACCACCCGTCCCTTCCTTAGGGGCGCCGAATTCCTGTGGCAGGAAGGGCACTGCCTCTTCGAAACTGAGGAAGAAGCCCGCAAAAACGCTCTCGATGTTCTCCAAATCTACGATAGGACCGGCCGCGATCTATTGGCCGTTCCCTTCCTAAAAGGCCGCAAATCGGCCCATGAAAGGTTCGCCGGAGCCCACGATACCTATTCCATCGAGGCCCTGATGTACGATGGCAAGGCCCTGCAATCGGGCACTACCCATTATTTAGGAACCGGCTTTGCCAAAGCCTTCGGCATCAAGTACCTAGGGCGCAAGAATACCCTAGAGAATCCCCACCAGACTTCCTGGGGCGTATCCACCCGCCTCATCGGCTCGGTCATTATGGTCCATGGCGATGAGAATGGCCTGGTTTTGCCCCCGGCCATTGCCCCGGTCCAGGTGGTAATCATCCCCATCAAGCAGGATGTCCCCGGCGTCTTGCCCAAGTGCCGCGAAATCCTTGAACAACTTATCAAGATGGGCGTGCGCGCCAAGCTTGACGACAACAACTTGAAGACCCCCGGCTGGAAGTTTGCCGAATACGAGGTCAAGGGCGTGCCTCTACGCCTGGAAGTCGGGCCCCGCGACCTTGAAAGGGGAGAGATGGTATTAGCTAGGCGCGTCGACGGAGTGAAGAAGACCGCCAAGATCGAAGAGATCGAAAACGAAATCCCCTCGATGCTGGAAGACATCCATAAGTCCATGTATCTCAAGGCCAAGGCTTTCCTGGATAGCCGCATCCATCAGGCCCATAGCCTTGAAGAGGTCAAGTCCATCCTCGATGCAGGCGGCATCGCCGTCTGCGCCCTTTCGGGGGATGTCGAGGACGAAGACGAGCTGAAGTCGCTCACCCAAGGAGGGACGGTTCGCTGCATCAAGGAAGACCAGGATGTAGGGGATGCCACCTGTGTGGTCTCGGGCAAGAAAGCCGCCTACTACGCCTACGTTGCCAAAGCCTACTAAGGCATCCTTTAAGGATGGCGATCATATATTCTCTTGATTCTTCTTTTCGGTGCGAGGATAATTGACCCGCACTGCTATAAGGTGAGACCCCGGTAAAGTCGAAACAAGTAGAAGTAGCAAAGGAGCATTACAATGCAACGTCAGACCACTATCGCCAAAAACGAAACGATCGTCCGCAAGTGGTATATCGTCGATGCCAGCGAGCTGCCCCTCGGGCGCCTCGCCAGCAAAGTCGCCACCAAATTGATGGGAAAGGACAAGCCCATCTATACCCCCAATGTCGACTGCGGGGACTATGTCATTGTCATCAACGCCTCCAAGGTCGTGCTGACCGGAGACGCCGAGCACAAGAAGAACTACTATAACGTCTCGGGCTACAACGGAGGCCTCCGCACCAGGAGCGCCGGCACCATGAAGAGGGAATTCCCCTGCGAAATGGTCGAGCGCGCCGTCTGGGGCATGGTCCCGAAAGGACGCCTGGGCCGCCAGATCATCAAGAAGCTGTTCGTCTACGAGGGCGAAGATCACAAGCACGAGGCCCAGAAGCCCGAAGTGCTCAAGCTGAAGTAAGGAGCAACCATGGCCAATAAGGAAACCTATTACGGCACCGGCAGGAGGAAGTCCTCCGTCGCCCGTGTCTACATTGCCAAGGGCAAAGGCAAGATCACCGTCAATGACCGCGATGTCAACGACTACATGCCCTATGCCACCCTGGTCATCGACCTGAAGCAGCCGCTGACCCTCACCGGAAGCGAAGGGAAGTATGACATCGTCTGCCACGTCAAAGGCGGGGGATTCACCGGACAGGCCGGAGCCATCAGGCTCGGCATCGCCCGCGCCCTGCTTGAGGCCGGCGAAGATCGCCACACCCTCAAGGTCGCCGGCATGCTGACCCGCAACGCCCGCGTCAAGGAGCGCAAGAAGTATGGTCTTAAAGCCGCTAGGCGCGCCCCTCAGTTCTCCAAGCGTTAATCATTCTTGGAAGCTTGCCCTCACCTCATGGGTGGGGGCTTTTTGCATGCCTATCTAGCAAAGATAGGGGAATCTCACCCACCTCCTATTTCTTTTTGTATAATGTTTGCCGAAAGGAAAGACATAACTAATCAAATGGTCAAACTAGTACTAATCAGGCACGGTCAGTCCCAGTGGAACCTCGAAAACAAGTTCACTGGCTGGACCGATGTCGACCTCTCCCCCAAGGGCGAAGAAGAAGCCAAGGCGGCCGGCGAAGCCCTCCGCAAGGGCGGCTATGACTTCGATGTGGTTTATACCTCGGTCTTGAAGCGTGCCAACCGCACCATGGACATCGCCCTCAATGCCCTCTATGAAGGACATGTCCCCGATGGCCTTCCCAAGCATTACAGCTGGAGGCTCAACGAACGCCACTACGGCGCCCTGCAGGGCCTCAACAAGGCCGAAAGCGCCGTCAAGTGGGGCGATGAACAGGTCCATATCTGGCGCCGCAGCGCCGATGTACCGCCCCCTGCCCTTACCAAGGACGACGAGAGGTGGCCCGGCAACCAGGAGCTATACACCAAGAAACTTGGGCTAAGCGAAAAGGAATGCCCCCTTACCGAGTGCCTGCTTGATACCTGCGACCGCGTCGAGCCGATCTTCGAAGGGGAAATCAAGCCTCTTATCAAGGAAGGAAAGAGGGTCCTCATCGTGGCCCACGGCAATAGCCTGCGCGCCCTTGTCAAGGAACTTGAAGGCCTCTCCAACGAAGAGATCATCGGCGTGGAAATCCCGACCGGGAAGCCCTTGGTCTATGAACTTGACGAAAAGACTCTGAAGGTCCTAAACAAGTACTACCTCTAAAATATAGAAGCGAGATTCCTATATTGGAGTCTCGCTTTTTTGTTTGTTGGAAAGTTTCGATTAGGCCTTTTTCTAATCTGTAAAAGGATGGTCGATGGTGAATATGACCTCGGTGCCAAGCTTCTCATCCAGGGCCTTTTGGATCTGGCTGGGGACTATGGGACAGTCAAAGGGAATGAGCAGTTCGAGGAATATCTTTCCGTCCTTCATTTCATAACCGTGGTAACTGAGTCCGGCATGATAGCCATCTAGGGTTTCCTGAATGGCTTTTTCGATGTTTATCGTGCCTTCGTCTATGCTGATCGGATCGACATGGATGGTGGCTTCCATATGGAATCTTTCTTTGATCATCCTTTCCCCGTTATCGGCGATTGCGTGGGCTTCCTGCAGGGATTTATTTCCGTCTACCTCGATATGAAGGACAATGAATTTCCTACTTGGGCCATAGTCATGGACGATGAGGTCATGGACTCCTAGGATGCTACTATCTTCTTTTAGCGCCTTGATGATTTCTTCGGCCTCTTCCTTGCTTGAGGCCTCTCCAAGAAGCGGGGAGATGGCTTCCTTGAGCATCTTGATGCCCCCATAGAGGACGAAGAGGCTGACGGCGATGCCCATATATGGATCTAGATAATCGATTAAGAGGGTATAAGAGAGGACCGCGCTTATTAGGATGAGGCTGGTAGAAAGGGCATCGAAGAAACTGTCGAGGGCGGTGGCCTTCAATGCCTGGGACTTGATGAGCCGTCCCATGGAGAAATTGAAATATCCTTGGACCAACTTCAGCAAGATCGAAGCGGCCAATAGGCCTATCGCCAATATGTCATATGAGACCCTGGCCTTCTCTATTGCCGAGGTTATGGAACTTTCTAGCAAAAGAAGGGCCAAGACCACGATGAGGATGGAGACGATGAGGCCCCCGATGTATTCGCTTCTTTGATGTCCATAAGGATGTTTTTTGTCCGCCGGCTTCTGCGAAAGCCTGAAGGATAATAGGACAATGAGGCTTGAGGCCATGTCGGAAACGTTGTTTAGGGCATCGGCGAGCAGGGCCACCGAGAGGATTTGGAAATTCGACCTAGCGAACAAGACGAAGGCTATGGCAAGTTTGGCCACCACCAGAAGAAGGTTGGTAAAGATGCCGAAGCCGCTGGCGAGTAGCCCGTGTTTTTCCCTCACTCGGGGGTCATTCAGGTTCTGGTAATCTTTGATGAACAACCGCCTCAATAAGCCGACCATAGAGGCATTTTAGAATGCCCCAAAAAGGGGTGGAAGGAAAATTATCTAGTTTTTAATACGATTTTCCTTGTAATCAAAACTAGATGTGTCTTATATAATGTTGCTATGAGCCCATCGAAGATCGAATTACCAAAATACACGTTGGCCCAGGAGCTATGGAATTCCATCTCCCACGGCCTAGGGGCAGTCCTCGGTATCATCGGAGGCGGCTTCCTCATCAACAATGCCGCCATTTCGGGTGACCCATGGAAAATTTCTTCCTCCGTCATCTATATTTTGACCACCGTCGTCTTATACACCATCAGCTGCATCTACCATGCCTTGGCCAGGAATACGGGCAAGAAGGTCTTCAGGGTCTTGGACCACAATGCCGTGTTCCTTCTTATCATGGGAACCTATGTCCCATATTGCTTGGTAACCCTTAGGGAATATTCGATGGCCTGGGCCTTCTCGATACTTGGACTATGTTGGGTTCTAGGCATCGTGGGCATCGTCTTCAATTCCATCAACATCAAGAAGTTCCGGGTCATGTGCATGATCGACTACATTGCCATGGGCTGGTGCGTCCTCATCTCTTTCTACCCTCTATACATGTCGCTTGATTTGACTGGGCTTATCCTTCTTATTTCAGGAGGGGTGGCCTACACCTTGGGGGCAATCCTTTACGGGTTAGGCGCCAAGAAGACCCAGTGGTTCCATGTGGTGTTCCATTTCTTCGTGCTGGCCGGTTCGATATTGATGTTCTTCTCGATATTCTTCTTCGTAATCTGAACTTTTGTATCCGCATTGTGGGTAAAGCCGGTCAAAGCAAGGCTAGATCCTACATCGCCACGAAGGATTAATGAGCCGCTGGATGCTTCTAGGAGGACTGCCCCTAGGGCAGTAGGTAAAAATCCCTATTGCAAGAGGACATGCCTAGGTGGATAATAGCCCGGCTGGACCGTTAGCTCAGTTGGTAGAGCAGCTGACTCTTAATCAGCGGGTCGCGGGTTCGAGTCCCTCACGGTTCACCATTAGCAATCAACTATGCTCATACTGGGGCATAGTTTTTCGTTTATAGGGGGTCTAGGCCCCGATTTTTTTACTCTTTTGCGATTAATGAAAACAAAAATTCAATGATGCACCCAAGGGCGATGAAGCCTATTTCTTCTTTCTGCACTGCTTGGTCCTACTTTATCAAGGAAATGTTTCCTGGTACCAATTTTCCTAAGTGCCATATTCCGGTACTCGGCTTGGCTCTTTTTAGAACATCAAGAGGGTGCCTCCGGTTATTGCCATTTTGCTAGAATTTCTAGGGTATGTCTTACAAAGCGGCTTTCATTGATTTGGATGGTACCCTGCTCGATAGCGAGGCCGTTTACCAGCGTTTTTGGAAAGAGGGGATCAAGAAGGCGGGCTATGACCCATCGCTTATCGATACCCTGGAACTTAGAAGCCTTGACCATGATTTGGCTGATGGCTTGTTCAAACAAACTTACGGACCCGATGTCGATAGCGACCTGATCCGCAGCTTCCGCAGCGCCCTTATGGATGAATACCTCTTGGAGCATCCCTTCCATGTAAAAGAAGGGGTCAAGGAAGGCTTGGCATATTTAAACCAGAAGGGGATATTCTGCTATATCGCTTCGGCCACCCCCAGGCAGAAGGTTAGGGAACTACTTTCCTCATTTGGGCTTGATGGCTATTTCAAAGAGGTCTTTTCCACCAGGGACGTGAAAAGGGGAAAGCCTTTCCCTGACGTGTATCTCAAAGGCTTGTCGCTTGCAGGCGTTTCGCCCAAGGAGGCTTTGGCCCTCGAGGACGCTCCCGCCGGGGCCAAGGCCGCCATAACGGCCGGAATCGATACTTTCTTCTGCCTTGACCTATCTGGGCCTAGCAAGGAGATCATAGATGGCCTCAAGGGGGTGCTGGTCCGCTTTGACGATATTAAGCTCTTCCTCTAGCAAAACACCGCAAAAACCATATATAGCGAAGGCTTTTTATTATTTGGACTAGAATAGTTACAGTCCCGTTGTTGGATTTGTATCATTTATTTGCAAGAGTCCGACTTTTCAGCAAGGAGAAAGACAAAATCCTTAAGTTGGAGTATCCTTCTAGCGATGCATTACTACGAGTCTGTTTTGGAGGCCATCGGACGTACCCCCTTGGTCAGGCTTAGGAGAATCGAGGAAAGGTTCTACCTGCACTTTGCCCTATATGGGAAGCTGGAAAGAAGCAATCCTTCCGGATCCATAAAGGACCGAGCGGCCTTAGCGATCATGAAGGACGCCAAGAAGAAGGGCCTCATCAAGGATTCGACTACCGTAATCGAAGCCACCTCCGGGAACATGGGCATTTCCCTAGCCATGATCTGTTCGGTCTACAAGCTGGCCTTCCATGTCTATATGCCTGCTTCTTCCTCCAATGAAAGGGTGGAAATGATGAAGGCCTTCGGGGCCGAAGTGTTTTTGACCCCGGCCGAAGAGGGAATGGAAGGGGCCAAGAATGCCGCCCTTGAGGAAAAAGCCCGGACCAAGGATTGCTTCATGCCCAGCCAATTCGAGAACCCTTCCAACTGGAGGGGCCATATTGTCACCGGCAACGAAATCTACGATGACCTCGAAGGGGATATATCCGCGGTCGTCTGCGGCATCGGAACCGGGGGCACCATAACCGGGATCGCCAAGGTCATGGACCGTCTTGCGGTCAATGCCTCGATCGTCGGGGTGGAACCCGCCAGCGACCCCTTTGTGAGCAAGCACCAGTTCGGTACCCACAAGATCCAGGGCATCGGGCCCAATTTTGTCCCGTCCATCTTGGAAGAAAACCTCATTCACCAGATGGTCCAAGTCACCGATGAGGATGCCTATGAAATGACCAAGATACTAGCCAAGGAAGAAGGTATTTTTGCCGGCATTTCCTCCGGCGCCGCCCTCTATGCCGCGGTAAAGCTCGATCTTCGCCATCACAAGAACGGGAACGTCGTGGTCGTCCTTCCTGATTCGGGGGAACGCTATTTGACTACCGAGGGTCTCTTCCATGACTAAGAAGGAAGCCGCCAAGTATCTGATTGAAAATGCCTCTACGGGACAGGATGTCCTCAATCCCTTGGGCAAGGATGAGGTCGTGGAATTCTACCGCCTGATGCGGGGAGTCCTTTTCCATGAGGTCTACCGTGTAGGGGAGTCCCAGGAAGAAATCGAAAACAAACTTGGGAAGGCCGAAACCATCTTCAATGGGTTCAAGGCCATAGAAAGGCATGAGTGCCGCTGCTTCGATTGCTTTTTGGAGAGATTGCCTAGACTCAAGGAATTGCTCGATGGCGATGTAGAGGCCATCTATGAAGGCGACCCGGCCGCCAATTCCAAGGATGAGGTTGTCCTTGCCTATCCCGGTTTCCTTGCCATATCCGCCTACAGGATTGCCCATGAGCTGTTGGGCATGGGATATTCCTTCATCGCCAGGATCATTTCCGAATACGCCCATTCCAAAACCGGAATCGACATCCATCCCGGGGCCGATATCGGGCCGCATTTCTTCATTGACCACGGGACCGGCATCGTCATCGGCGAAACTACCAAGATCGGAAAGAACGTCAAGATATACCAAGGAGTCACCCTCGGGGCCCTGTCTCTGAAGGAAGGGCGCCTGCTTCATGGCAAGAAGCGCCATCCCACGGTCGAAGACGGGGTAACCATCTACTCCGGAGCTTCCATCTTCGGAGGGGAGACGGTGATAGGGGAGGGGTCTACCATTGGTTCGAACGCCTTCATCACCTCTTCGGTCCCGCCCCATTCCTTGGTCAGAAACAAACCCTTCGATCTCGAAATCAAACATTCCTGATCCGATATCCCCCTTTTGCGGGGATTTCGTTTGAAAACCAACTATTGGCAAACATTCAACAAAGCCCCAATTTGGTCAAATCTTTACACTTAGGTTGGTATACTTCCCTAAGTGATGGATATAATTATGTATCGATATGGACCGGACTGCTTTCAAGAAAAACAGCCTTCATGTCGTTGCCTGCCATAACCGGGAGGCAACCTCCTTGCTTTGGCTATACTCCAAGGCTTGGGACAGAATCATTACTTGCCAGACTAAAGGATCCGTAAGCGACCTTGGCATTGCCGTATCTAGCAAGAGTAGCCCTTTGGCGTAAACCGGAGGGTTTTCTTTTTTGCGGCGGAAAGGAGAAAGAACAAGGAGAGAGGTTAAGGCCAAGTGCCTGATAGGGACGGCATCCCAAAATGCCAAAATCTTATTAAGAGGAGAATTATTAAACCCATGAAAAAAATACTCTTTGCATCGGTAGCTGCCCTACTGGTCCTCGCTGGTTGCGGCCCGAGCACTCCCGGGTCTTCGTCTACCAGCGGACAGAGTGGTTCCGATTCCAACTCCAGCAGCTCGAGTTCTTCGAGCGAGGAAGTGACCTACGTCGAATCCGTCGACATCGTTGACTATGTCACTGGCGCTTCCATCAATGAGCTGAACATCTCGACCACCCAGGGCGGCGACGTCAAAGCCGTCGTTACTCCCACCGGTGCCGAACAGGATGTGACCTGGAGCATTGCCGATGAAAGCATTGCCACCATCAATGCTGCCACCGGTGCCGTCACCGGCGTTGCCGTCGGTACCACAACCCTGACAGTTACAACCGTCGGCCTTACTTCCGCCGGCGTCGCTGCCACCGACACGATCGATATCATCGTCAATGAATTCACCCTCCTTGATATCGGTGATTTCAAGAGCACTGCGCAGGATGGGCAAGTCTATGCCTTTGCCGGCATCCTCGAAGACCTTGATCATGCCGATCAATATGGCAACTGCTTCATCACCGATCCTTTGACCGGAGATACCGTCGAAATCTATGGCTCTACAACCACTGAGTCTGCCCTGACCGTCAGCGAATCAGGAACCGGATCATTTAAAAACCCTAAGGATGCCAAGACCACTCTAGCGAGCTACAACAACGGCGAATGGGTTACCGGCTATGGCGTCTGGACCGCCCAGTACAACAACCTGAGCGTCATCTTTACCGGCCATGAAGCTGCTTCCGAATATACTTACGAAGCTTCTGTCAGTGCGACCGAAGGCTACACCGTGACCCTCAGCAAGACCAGCGGCCTTGCCTATGGGGAAACCGTCACCGTCACCGTTGCCACCAATCTGACCAACTCTTATAACGTCATCATCCAGACCGCTTATGGCGTAGAAGTTGCCACCGCTTCTTCGACTGCCGGAACCTATACCTTCTCGGCTACCTGCGAAAACGTTGTTACTGTCGAATCCACCGTATGGGATACCCTCGCTATCGACAAATGGGCCACTGAAGCCGAGGACGGCAAGGTCTATTCTTTCGCCGGCATCCTCGAAGGCCTCAGCCATTCCGATCAGTACGGCAATGCCTATATCACCGATCCGACCACCGGTGCTTCCCTTAAACTCTATGGTTCCACCACTACCTCCTCTGCCATTACCAGCAATGGCGATGGCACCTACTCCTTTAGCAACCCCAGGGATGCCAAGACCACTCTAGAGAGCTACAGCAACGGCGAATGGGTCGAAGGTTATGCCGTCTGGAATTCATCCTATTCCAATGCTTCCGCGGTCCTCACCAGCCACGAAGCCTCCAGCCAAACCTACACTGCCACCCTCAATGCCGTCTCCAATGGTACTGCCACCCTCTCGAAGACCTCTGGCATCGCCTATGGCGAAACCATCACGGTCACCATCACTCCGGATAGCGGCTATATTGTCTCTTCTGTTGCTCTGACTACCGCCTATGGTTCCGGTACTACTACCAGAGTCAACGACACCACCTATACATTTGCGGCCACCTGCGTGAATACCGTGACTGTTACCCTTCAGGAACAAACCGATGGACAGGATGTAATTAACCTGACCGAGAACATCGGTAGCTTTGTTGATAGCAGCGGCCAAGCCATGGGATCCAAATATGGGTCTTACAGTGCGGAGATCAACGGCTATAGCTTCGATCTTAGCTCCGGCCGTGCTAGCAAGTGCACCAGTGGAACCCCTTGGGCCTCGGACATGGTTGTCATGCGTGCCAACAATGAAGCCGACCCTGTCGAATCCTACATGACCATCGAGGCTCCCGCTGCCGTTGCTTCGGTTTCTGTCACTTATCAAAACTGGAACAAGGACTACTCTTCCATTGCTGTTGAGCATTCGACCGACGGCACGACTTGGACTGCCGATGCCACCGGAACTTACAACATCACTTCCGGTGAATCCATGCAAACCTATGAAACCACTTCCACCGATGTCAGCACCACTCATTGGAGGATTGTGGTTGATTGCCGCTCCACTTATAGTGACGGCCAGGCCCGTGTCGGCATCGATTCCGTCACCTTCATCCTTGCTGATTAATTAGCAATTAAGGCACCGGTTCTATGGGAATCGGTGCCTTTTTCTATTGGAAATCCAACCTGATTGCGGAAACTTTTCCTTGGGTGTTTGTTTATTTGGCCTTCTGGCATAAAATGCCACCGACGCATGAAAGAAGCATCGCAGTACAAGCGCAACGTCATCGCGGATAGGGGGAAAGGTTTTTTCTCTTCGCTTCTGGACTATGCGATGACCTTCGTCCTTTCCTTTCTGCTTTTCTGGGTGGCCGGCAACCCCATCCTCGGGGCCATGCCTTTGAGCGCCGATGCCTATTCGAAGATGGGTGCTTATATGGAAGAGGCATCCTCGATCGTTTCCGCGACCGGGCTGCAATATAGCGATTCGAGTGGGGAATTGCAGGGAATAGAAGAGACGGCGGACCGTTTCGTGAGGGCCCTGTCCATGACTTGGTTCTATGTCCACGATACCAAGATGCCCTCATCCTCCGGAGTTGATGAGGCGGTGCTTGAAGGGGATACCTTCCTAGCCGATGGCATGGGGGAATATCCCTATGACGGCTTGGCCCAATACTTCTTCTGTTTCAAGGCTAGCGGGGAGGGGATTTCCTCCTATATTTACGATGGGGTGGATTATTCGATGGACAAGCAGGAGGGCCTATATGCCCATCTATTGGGATTCGATCTTTCCTCGCCGATGTTTTCCAAAATATACCAAGAGGGCATGAATCCCTACTATTGCATAAGTCAGGACTATGCCTATTACATTGCCGACTACTTGGCCGGGGATACCTCCACGAAGAACGAGGAAGCCTATAACGAAATCTATAATCCCTACCTCAGTGTCCTCAGCCAAATGGTCAATGAAGTAGAGACCCTCTATGTCCCTTACCAAGAGGCCATGGCCGGCTTGGACGAGGCGGCAAATACCTACTATGGCTCATACTTTTTGGTCTATAGCCTCTCTTTGCTTTTGGCCTTCTGTATTTTAGAAAGCCTCTTCCCCTTGCTTTGGCATGGCAAAACCATCGGGATCAAAAGCTTCAGGTTAGGCTATTCGACAAACGAGGAGACCGAGCCCGAGTGGTGGCGGTATCTGCTTAAGTCCCTAGCGAGGTTCCCCATCCATTATTCCTCTTTGTTCTTGGGGATATGGATGTTCGACTTCGATTTATTGACTCTCATCTTCACCTTGGATCTAGGCGGGGGATTCCGCATGTCATACATTCTTCTATTCACCGTGGTCTATTCCTTGGCTTCCCTAGTTTCCTTCTTGATCAGAAAGGACCATCAGGGGCTTTCGGAGATGGCGGGAGGACTATTACTGAAAGATACCGAGATGAGCGAGCCGGGCACCCCGGAAGAGGAAAAGATGGATGGAGAATGAGCTCATCATCGAATATTCCGTGGCCCCGCTTCATCGGCGCTTCGGGGCCTTGCTGGTGGATCTTTTCTGCATCGTGCTTACGGCCTTCATGCTGTTCTCGCTTTCCAACATGGCTTTCCGTGAGACCCAGTGGTACAAGGACAACCAGGCCAAGCGCGAAGAGATCCAAGCCGAATCCGGGCTATATATTGAAAATACCCTCATCAGCGAATATTACGACAACGACGAGGACACTCCCATCAGGGAAAAGAAGGATATCCTCGCTTATAGGATCCTCAGCTTTTATAGCAATGAGACCTTCTGCGATTCATCGGCCATGGACGAATATGACCTCAGGAGGGCCGAAGCCGTTACCGATGGAGTGGCGCTTTTTACCGTAACTGCTCAGTCCATCAGCGAAAACGACGTCAATCCCGAGTATCTCTATGACTTTTATAAGGACGAAATCGAACTTCACGCCCTCTCCTATCTGGCTTCCTATCCGCAATACGTAGAGACCAACCAGTTCATCCTCTGGTCCAGCATCGTGCAGGGGATCATTTACGGAACCCTTTCGTTGGTCCTCTTCTGGCTGGTAATACCCCTTGCCGCATTTAGGAGAGGACGATATTCCTTGGGACGCAAGCTTTTCAAGATCGCCCAGGTAGGGATGGATGGCATGTCGCTTTCCTGGTGGCGGTACACCTTGCGCTTCATCTTCATCTATTTCGTATATGTGATATTGGGCTTTGGATCTTTTACCATCACCCTTATCGTGGGGCTAAGCATGATGCTTCTTTCCAAACGCAACCAGGACCTAGCCGAATACACCCTCAACCAGTATTCGGTGGATGGCCGCGGGGTGGAAATCTACATGGATATAGGGGAATACCTCGCGGCCATGGACAACAAGGCCAAAACCCATCTCAGGAACGAGGAAATTAAAGACATAACTAACTTGTAAACAGTTTCTATAGAAAACTAAAATCACTGCAATTTTCACCCCTTTGGGGGTGGAAAAGGTCGTTTGCAAGATTGAATAGAGGTGGCTTTGGTTGATATAATCCGTTTACGTAAGGTTAACCATGGAAATAACGATCAAGAATCTATCCAAGGTCTTCCCCGGGAATCCCAAGAAGAACATCGCCGAGACCGTCGCGGTCGGTGATTTCAACTTGGATATCAAGGACGGGGAACTTCTTGGGCTGCTGGGCCCTTCTGGCTGCGGCAAATCCACCACCCTCTACATGATTTCTGGACTAAAGGCCCCGACCGAAGGGGAAATCTGGTTCGGGGACGAAGACGTGACCAACCTGCCACCCGAAAAGAGGGGCATCGGCTTGGTGTTCCAAAACTACGCCCTTTATCCCCACATGACGATTTATGACAACGTCAAGTTCCCCCTTACCAACCTCAGGGTCGAATCCCCCAAGGCTGACCGCCATATCGTCTGGGATACCGAAGTCCTCAGGCTTCTTGAAGAAGAATCTGATGGAATTATCGAAGAAATCAAGAATTCGGAATATGACGGCAAGATTTCCAAGCAGGCGGCCATCCGCAAGCTCATCTTCCGTTTCCACATCGTTACCTCCCAAGCCAAGTACTTTTATAAATTAGGCCTCCATCTGGTTGAAGGCGCCGAACGCGCCGCCAAACTGGAAGAGGCTATTTCTTTGCTCAAGGCCGACATCAAGAAGCGGATGGATAAGCACACCGCCAAGGGAGATCGGCTCAACGACAAATACGAATACGTCGATGAGACCGGCACCCCGATGACCGAGACCCGCCGCCTAAGCAACGACGAGATCGATGCCTTGGTCCAGGAAACCGCCAGGCTGGTCCAGATCAACGAATACCTTACCCGCAAGCCGAGCGAGCTCTCCGGCGGCCAGCAGCAGCGCGTGGCCATCGCCCGTGCCTTGGTCAAGAAGCCCAAGGTCTTGCTCCTTGACGAACCTCTATCCAACCTCGATGCCCGCCTGCGCTTACAGACCCGCGAGGAAATCCGCCGCATCCAGCGCGAAACCGGAATCACTACGGTCTTCGTCACCCACGACCAGGAAGAAGCCATGTCCATCTCCGATAGGATCGTGGTCATGAAGCTGGGCAAGAAGATGCAGGAAGACGCTCCTCAGACCGTCTACAACGATCCCAAAAACCTATTCGTTGCCAAATTCCTTGGCACTCCGCCCATCAACGTCTTCGAAGGAAAAATCGAAAAAGGCGCCCTATATGTCGGCCAAGAAAAGATCCTTACCGACAAGAAGGCCCTCACCGAGGACAAGAAAGTCTATGTCGGCATCCGTCCGGAAGGCTTCTTGGCCGACGAACACGTCAAGGAAGAGGACAAAGTCTTCTCTATCAAGGTCGAAGCCATCATCACCATGGGCCGTGACATGTCGCTTGTCGCCAAGCACGACAAGTTCCTCGGCGAAGACATCAAGGTCATCGTCGATAGCGACATCAAGGCCAAGGTCGGCATCATGAAATTCGCCCTCCGCCCCAACAAGGTCTTCGTCTTTGACGGGGAAACCGAGGAAAGGATCTACCTCTCCAACCAGAAGTAAGGCTTATGGAAACCAAGAACAATTGGAAAGCTTGGCTGTATCTGGCGCCGGTAATCATCCTGCTGGCGGTCTTTACCTTCTATCCGATCGTCAATACCTTCGTGGTGTCTTTGCAAGACAACTACAACGCCATTAACAACACGTCCAAAGGCTTCACTTTGGATAACTATGCCAACATCCTGACCCCTGGGAAGTACTACTTCCAACAGGTCATACAGACAGCCCTTCCCAACACGCTGCTATTGACCTTCATCACCGTTCCCTGCTCCATCATCCTGGCGCTTCTTATCGCCATCTGTCTTAACTCCATTCCTTTCGTCAAGAAGATACTGCAGACCATCTTCTTCTTGCCCTATGTCACCAACGCCATCGCCATCGGCATGGTCTTCGCGGTCATCTTCGATACCCGTTTCGGCGTCATCAATTCGATCTTCGGCATCGAAGGATTCCCGTGGCTGATGTATAACCCCAGCACCGGGCAGGCCGTCAATTATTGGTCCGCCGTCTTCGCGGTCAGCTTCTATATCGTCTGGTGTTCTCTACCCTATAAGATCCTCATTTTCCTTGGGGGACTGCAGAACATCGACCAGCAATACTATGACGCTGCCAAGATCGACGCAGCCTCTAGGACCAAGACCACGCTGAAGATCACGGTTCCGCTTCTTTCCCCGCAAATCCTCTATGTAATGATCACTTCCTTCATCGGAGCCTTCAAAGAATACGACAATATCATCGGTCTATTCGGCGACACTGGCGGCTCATTCGACGCCAGCACCGGCCCGACTTCGATGAAGACCATCGTCTTCTTCATCTATGAGCAGATTGCCGCCAACCGCCTGCAGTACGCTTGCGCCGCGGCGGTCATCCTGTTCGTCATCATCCTGATATTCACCGGCATCCAGTTCGCGGTGAGCAAGAGGAGGGTTCATTACTGATGGCTAACGATACTATGACCATCCGTCTGGTCCTCCGCAACGATCGGCTTTCCATCAAGCAGAAGCAACACCTCTCCTTGACCGGAAGGGTCCTTACCCTCGTGCTGATGTACGCCTTCCTCATTTTCATGGCGGTCCTAATGATCTTCCCGTTCTACTGGATGATCATCACCTCCTTGAAGACCGGCACGGAAATCCAGGCGGTCCAGCAGACCTATTGGCCGACCGTCATCTATTGGGAAAACTACAGCCAAGCCGTTTCCAGAATGGAATTCGGCAATGTCATCGCCAACACCCTCATCGTTGGCATAATCTCCACCATCGGCACCATCATCACCACCATTCTGGCAGCCTTCGCCTTCGCTAGGCTGGAGTTCAAGGGACGCGATGCCGTGTTCATGCTCCTTTTGTCGACGATGATGATTCCCGGCGAAATGATGGTCAATACCAACTACATCACCGTTTCGCTCTTCGGCCTTACCGGCGGATCGGGGGGCATCGGCCCCTACGTGGCCATGATCATTCCCTTCATGGTCTCCATCTTCTACATCTATCTGCTTCGCCAGAACTTCAAGCAGGTTCCCAACGAACTGTATCTGGCGGCCA
Source organism: uncultured bacterium (assembly GCA_949300345.1). Lineage (GTDB taxonomy): Bacteria > Bacillota_I > Bacilli_A > RFN20 > CAG-826 > UBA4951. Next base: position 37,358 of record CASGDR010000008.1, on the reverse strand, counting down.
AGGTAGATGGCAAGTCGGACTGGGCTTTCCTTTGGAAGGTCATGGTGCCCCTTGCGGCCCCGACCCTCATCACCATCTGCATTCTCAAGCTCATGGGGGCTTGGAACTCCTACGTCTGGCCCAACTTGGTCAGCGGAGGCGAAACGAAGTACTACTTGGTAACCAATGCCTTGAGGAATACCTTCAACTCGCTCAACAACCCAGACGACGCCGGTGCCCAGATGGCCGCCACCGTCATCGTCACCGTCCCGCTATTGCTGCTCTTCATCATCTTCAGGAAGTACATCATGCGCGGCGTCGGACGTGCCGGCATCAAAGGATAATCCAATAAGGAGGATTAATATGAAAAAGAAAATGTTCTGTACCCTCTCGCTACTGGCCCTAGTCGGCGGCTTTGCTGCCGGACTGGCCTCCTGCGGACCTGTCACCCCTGGCGGAAGCGAAACCAACCCCGACGTCGACCCCATCATCCCCGAAGGCGACCCCACTTCCGAAGTGACCATCTCCTTTTGGCACTGCATGGGCCACGATAGGACCGACGCGGTCGAGAAGATCGTCAAGGAATTCAACGAAAAATGGAAAGGGAAGTACAAGGTCGAACTTTCCAAGCTCTCCGGTGACTACGACTCTTTGGACGACACCGTTCGTACCCGTCTGCAGTCCGGCGAAGTCCCGGGGCTGACCATGGCCTATCCCGACTCCATTGCCCAATACATCTCCAACGACATCGAATATTCCGCCGTCTTCAGGCTCAACAATTACATCAATGACGATGAAGTGGGATATACCCAAGAAGAGCTCGACGACTTTGTCGACCAGTACTGGGCCGAAGGCAATTCCTACCATTATTCCGGTACCTGGTCCATGCCTTTCTACAAGTCGACCGAGATCATGTATTACAACGACAACTACTTCCATGGCGATAACGCCCAGAACGATGCGAAGTTTGCCTCCAATTCGACTTACAACACCCTCAAGGCTGCCATCACCACTGCCCAGAGCACCGGCGACTATGACACGATGACCACCGCCCTTGAAAACCTCAAGAGCTGGGCCCAGGAAAACGGCGGCTATACCTATGAAGTGCCGACCACCTGGGACGAGGCCGTGTCCCTTGGCCGCCAGATGATCGCCGACCGCAAGGCCGAGAACTGCGGCGGCACCTTCTTCCCGCTAGGCTATGACTCCGATGCCAACTTCATTATCTCCCAGTTGGCCCAGAGGGGTCTTGCCTACACCACCAACGACAACATCAACGAGCCCACCGATCACTTCGTCTTCAATAACCAAAACACCATCGATTTCCTGACCGAGGTCACCGCCCTCATCAAGGAAGGCGTCTTCGTTACCGGCGAAACCTCCGGCGTCAGCTACACCAACACCCTGTTCACCGCCAAGGAAACCGCGATGACGATCGGCTCCACCGGCGGCTCCTCCTACAACGTCTCTTCCAACTTCAGGGTCTCCTTGGCCGAGGTTCCCTATGCCGGCGAGAACCAGCTCTACATCCAGCAGGGTCCTTCCATCTGCTTCTTCATCCAGAACGATCCCTATGTCCAGAAGGGCGCTTGGCTCTTCTATAAGGCCATGGCGGAGACCGAGGCCAACACCGAACTCGCCCTTGAGTCTTCCTATGATCCGGTCAGGGATTCCTGCTATGAAACCAAAACCTACACGGATTGGATTTCCAAATACAAGGAAGACCTCATCTACGACATCCCCAACCACACCAAGGATTTCCGCGACAAGCTCATGGTTTCCGAGGTCTTCATCGGCTCCGACGTGGCCCGCGACCAGATGGACACTCTGATCTCCCAGATCGTCAGCTCCAACGTGCCGGTCGCTACCGCCGTGAACAATGCCTATATGGCCTGCGAAGCTGCCGTCATCTGATGGGGCAAGGGAGGTTTCTATGAAATTCCGCTACTTGATGATCGGGACTGCCGCCGTGCTTCTAGCCGGGGCCGTCTCCGCCTGTTCCAACCCAAGTATTACCTCATCCGAAAGCCAAACCGCGGTTTTGGTGGACAATATCTCCAGTTCCATCTATTCCACGGTTACCTTCGACGAGTCCTATGACTTTTCCAACCTGAAGGTCGGTCAGAACCTCGGCTTCACCATCATCCCCGAACAGGATTACACCGTCGCTTCGGTCACCAATTCGGGTACCGTCGTCGAAAGCGATGGCGACAATCACTACACCGTGACCCTCAAGTCGGGTTCCAACCGCTTGACCGCTACCTATGACCTCGATCCGACCGTCAACGTGGTCGAACAGTTCAAGCTCAACGTCTCCGAGGCCACCTTTGCCGACATCATGGAACGCTGGGCCAGGGTCGACCTCGACTTCCGCAAGGACGGCATCGAACAGGCCCAGACCCTGTATACCTGGACCGAAATCTCCGGCGAAGACGAAGAGAGTTACTTCATCAACTACGTCGACGGCGATACCACCCACGTGGAAACCCTCCACTACGGCTACACCGTCAAGATCCGCTACCTCTCCATCGATACCCCCGAATCCACTTCCGAACTCGAGGAATGGGGCAAATCGGCTTCCCTTTATAACCAAGGGCAGCTTGAAAAGGCCAAGCGCATCATCCTGCAGTCGCAGGGGCGGGCCATGTACCCCGATGATTCCACCAAGTGGGCCTCGACCACCGATTCCAACGGCCGCAACCTGGCCTATGTCTGGTACTCCGAGGTTGAAAACCCCACCATCGACGACTTCAAGTGCCTGAATCTGGAAATGGTCTACCAAGGCTTTTCCTTCGGCGTTGGGTCCATCGAAGACTGCGGCCTTGAATTCTACAAGGCCCTCGATAAGGCCAACCGCTCCGCCGAGCTCAACAAGCGCGGCATGTATTCCGGCGAACTCGATCCCAACTATTGGTACGAGGACCCCGTCGAGGTGACCATGGCCGAAATCTATGAGGGCACCATCAACGGCGGTACCACGATGGCCAACGGCAATCCCAACCCCCTCGTCGACGAGAAGACCCTCTACAAGGTCAAGGGCTATGTCTCCCGCAAGGTCGGCGGCGCCTTCTATTTCCAGGATAACTACGACTATCAGCAAACCGGCACCGAGCCGGTCGATGCCTATGGCCTATATGTCTTCACCTATGCCCAGACTTCCATCCAGGTCGGGCAATACATCTCGGTCGTCGGCGTGCTTTCGGAATATTCCGGAACCCTGCAGATGATGGGCGTTTCCTGGAAGACCATCAATCCCGATCCCGAGCGCGACATCACCATCATCGACGAGACCAAACAGACCATCGTGCCCATCAAGGTTGCTTCCAGTGATTGGAACGATGCCTCCTATAGCTATAACCACGTGCTCGTGGAGCTGGTCGATGATGTCTATTCCTATGGACCGACCCAGAAGCTAGGCACCCTGCAGCCCGATGGCGGCAGCCACTCCATCAACCACTACAACGAGAAGTATCCCTTCTACAACACTTCCAACAAGTGCATTTTCTTCGGCGGCCTCGGCTCGACTTCCGGCACCGGGATCCGCATGACCCTCGACCAGGAAATATTGCTTAGCTACGGCACCGAAATCTCCTACACCTACAAGTTCTTCACCGGCGGCACCAACTACTACTATCCGGGCTATCCCGAATACGTGGCCTACATCCAGGGCGAGGACATCGATGCGGTTTCCGGATACGGCAACCCCTTCGAGGACTTCGAGGACGAGTGGAATGAACATAAGGACGATCCCGAACTGCAGACCGAGGTCTATACCCGCAAGCAGTTCCATCTAACCGGCATCAGCCAATACTATGTTTCCACCTCCGGCAAGAACGCCTGCTACACCGTCAACATCGTTGCCTCCGGCGACGTCAGCGTCACCGCGACCTTCTAAGACAAGGTATCATTACTAAGATGGCCAAGAACGAATACGAAAACCTGCAACACGGCTTCTACTGCCTTAGCTGCGGGCATATCGTCACCCCCAAAGAGGGCGAATCGGTCTGTCCCCGCTGCGGCGGCGGTTTGACCAGCATGCCTACCCCGGAAGAGGCCAAGGCCTTTTCGGTGAAGGTCCATGGCGACCGCACCACGGCCAAGGAAAAGTACAACACCGCGATGTGCTTCGTGGTACTTGGCACCATCGCTTTGATTCTCGGCATCCTGTTCATGATCCTTTCGATGCAAAGGGTCCGCAACCAGATCGTGGGCGTCAATCCCGCCTCCTTCCAGTTCGTGATTTCCATCATCTGCCTGGTTATAGGCGGCGCCGCCCTCGGCTATGGCCTGTTCGTGGTCATCAAGGCTTTGAAGACCATCTCCCAGGCCAACCGCGAGATCAACGCGGTAGGACGCCTCTACTCCGTCAAAAAGCCCAAAAAAGAGTAGTAATCCCAACTTGATCTAAGGCCGCTTCGCGCGGCCTTTTTCCTTGCTTTATTCTATGCCTAATTTGTCCTAAAGGTCCTAGAAACCCTCCCATTTGGTGGTTAGGGGGCATTGGGGCTATCAAAAACAGGGCTTTTGGGGCTCTAGGAGGCCAAAATCTTCCATTTGCCTTCATCAAAGGGCTAGAATTAGCCATGGCCAAGCTCACCAAGACCGAAGCCCGGAACATCCTCAGGGCTTTGGACAAGCACAAATCCAAGAAATGGGTAACCTTAGAGGTCCTTTCTTCTTGGGTTGGCGTCTATCCCGATATCCTGGGCGAGCAACTCTCAGAATATGACCCAACCGCCTTGCTGGATCCCGATTTCGATGTCAGGGCCGTGGAAGAAGATCTTAGGGCTTATGTCGAAGAAGTTACCAATAGACGCGAAGAGCCCAGGGTAGTGGTGACCAAGAAGAAGCTTTCCGAATACGAATCGGTAAGCGACTTCATCTATAAGAAGATGACAAATGCCGGCGGCCTCTTTGATAAGGATGCCTACCTATCCGATGTCGATTTGGCCACCCTGAAGAAGCTGGTCAATGAGGAAATCCGCTCGCGCAAGGCGGTTAAAAAGAAGAAACGCTAGGGGATATCGCGACTTTCTGGAAATTGCCCGTGAGGGCTTTTTTCATTATCGAAAATCATTCGATGAATCCTTTGTGAAACATGGTTTTTGCCAATTTTGGTTTATTTCGCCAAATCCGGAATTACTCGATGGTTATTTTCTTTTGACATCGTTAATTGGATTTATTTCGCCAAAATCCAATGAAGAAAGAATTGTAAAGGCGAAAAAGCCGTCAATCTTATAATCCTTAGTTGCTATATATAGCCTCTTTGCACTTCATGAAGTTGTTCTACCTCCTGGCTTATAGGAGGGCATTTTTCGGCTCGAGACACTTGTCTTCGGAAATGGTTTTCTTGCTTTTGAGGTTTTGTATCTTTATGCGGAAACACAAATAACCGAAAAAATGAAAAGACGGAAATTGGCATGTCTGCTTTTTCCGTTTCTGAAACAGTTCGATTCATAAGAGGGGGACGAATAAGGGAAGCCAAATCGATCGAACTTATTGGACAAATCGAAATTCTTAAGTGTAGAAGATCCTAGTCTCCTCTGACTTGTTTTTGAGCATTTCTCCCTTCCCTCGTTAAAGCCTCTTTTAAAGAAGGGAAGCCCCTTTTTGGGAAATCCCGATAGGCCAAAAATCAGGTTCCAACGTAACTGCCAAAGGTGATTTTCCATTAAAGTGGATTGGATTTACCCCTAGATTGGATAGTAACAAGTTACTATACTTAAGTCGTTCAAGGAGAACTTTTTCAATGTCAGAAATCAAGAAGACCTTCCATAGCGTCGACGGCAATACCGCGGCCGCGATGGAAAGCTATTTCTTTTCGGAAGTAGCCGCCATCTATCCCATTACCCCCTCTTCCCCGATGGCCGAGTTGGTCGACGTCATGTCCTCACGCGGCGACAAGAACTTCTTCGGCAGCGAGGTCAAGGTCGTGGAAATGGAATCCGAAGCCGGTGCTTCCGGCACCGTCCACGGTGCCCTTCAAGGCGGTGCCCTAGCCACCACCTATACCGCTAGCCAAGGCTTGCTATTGATGATTCCCAACCTCTATAAGTGGGTTGGCGAACTCTTGCCGGCGGTCCTTCATGTTTCCGCCCGCAGCCTTGCCTCAAGAAGCCTTTCCATTTTCGGCGACCAGGCCGACATCTATGCCTGCCGCCAGACCGGGGCCACCATGCTGGCCTCCCACTCGGTCCAGGAAATCGCCGATCTTACCCCGGTTGCCCATCTCTTGGCCCTGGATTCTTCTTTGCCCGTCATCCATTTCTTTGATGGCTTCCGTACCTCCCACGAGGTCCAGAACGTCGAATTCGTGGATGAGAGCGAATGGAAGAAACTTTTGCCCATGGATAAGCTCGAGGCCTTCAGGGCCCGGGCCCTCAACCCGCACACCCACCCGGTGACCCGCGGCGGGGCCGAAAACGACGACATCTATTTCCAAGGCCGCGAAGCCCAGAACCCCAAGTTCGACAATGTGGTGGAAGTGGCCTGCAAGTATTTTGACGAAGCCACCCGCCTCACCGGCAGGAAGTATGCCCCCTTCGTCTATGTCGGTGCCCCCGATGCCACCAAGGTCATCATCGCCATGGGCTCTATCACCGAAACCCTGACCGAAGTCGTCACCGATCTGAATAAGAAAGGGGAGAAGGTCGGCTTGGTTAAAGTCCACCTCTATCGTCCTTTCTCTGCCAAGCACCTCGTCGAGGCCATTCCTGCTTCGGTCAAAAAGATCGCCGTCCTAGATAGGACCAAGGAACCTGGTGCGGTAGGGGAGCCCCTATATCTGGATGTGGTCGCTGCCCTCAATGGTATGGGCCGTAGCTTCGATGTGCTGATCGGAGGCCGCTATGGCCTATCCAGCAAGGACACCCAGCCCAAGCATGTGAAGTCGGTCTATGACTTCCTCGACAACAAGCCCTTCCACGGCTTCACTGTCGGTATCAATGACGATGTGACCCACCTATCGATTCCGGTCGATGAGGGCTACCGCATCGCCCATACCTACACTTCCTGCTTGTTCTATGGCCTTGGCTCGGACGGCACCGTGTCCGCCAACAAGTCTTCGGTCAAGATCATCGGCGATGCCACCCACCAATATGCCCAGGCCTATTTCCAATATGACTCCCGCAAGGCCGGCGGCGTTACCCGCTCCCACCTGCGCTTTGGAAAAGAACCCATCCATTCCGAATACTATGTCAAGGATGCCGATTTCATCTCCTGTTCCCTTGATACCTACATCTTCCGTTTCGACATCATTGCCAACCTGAAGAAAGGCGGCACCTTCTTGCTCAACACCGACATGGATAACGAAACCCTCGTCAAGTCCATGCCCAACCGCATGAAGAGGCTATTGGCTGAAAAGCAAGCCAAGTTCTACGTCATCGACGCCAACAAGATCGCTTCCGAAATCGGGATGGGCCGCCACACCAACACCACCCTGCAGGCCTCCTTCTTCAAGCTCAACGAATCCATCATGCCTTACAAAGAGGCCCAGGATTGGATGAAGAAGTTCGCCCTGAAATCCTATGCCAAGAAGGGCATGGACGTGGTAGAACTCAACTACAAGGCCATCGATGCCGGGGCGGAGGGAATGCGCGAAATCCCCGTAGATCCCTCTTGGAAGGAACTTCCGCTCAAGCGAGAACTGCCTAAGACCGGCGATGAATACTTCGACGAGTACTTCGACGTCATCGGTAGCCTGGACGGAGATGACATCCCCACCAGCGAATTCACCAAGTTCGAACTGCTCGACGGCACCATGAAGCCCGATGTCACCTTCAAGGAGAAGAGGGCCATCGCCGATAGGGTCCCGATGTGGAACCGCGACAACTGCATCCAGTGCAACACCTGCTCCTTCGTCTGCCCCCACGCCACCATCCGTCCTTTCCTTATTAGTGCGGAAGAACTTGAAAAGGCTCCCCAGATCGTCAAGGACGGCGTGAAGCCCGCCATCGGCGGACCCGCCGTGGCCGGTTTATCCTTCAGGGTCCAGATTTCCCCGAAGAACTGCGTCGGCTGCGGACTCTGCGTCAAGGAATGCCCGGTCAACAAGGCCCCGGCCAAGCCCGGCGCGGAGAAGAAGTGGGCCCTCAAGCTCGTCGAGGCCAAGAGCCAATTCGAGCAGGAAGAAGGGGCCGATTACCTCTATAAGCACACCACCTACAAGTCCGACAAGTTCCCGCTCAATACCGTCAAGGGCGTCGGCTTCCTGATGCCTTATATGGAAGTCTCGGGTGCCTGCGCCGGCTGCGGCGAAACCCCGTACTACCGCCTGGTCTCCCAGCTATTCGGCAAGGACATGCTCGTGGCCAACGCCACCGGCTGTTCTTCCATCTACTGCGGCTCGACCCCGTTGACCCCCTTCGTCACCGATAAGAACAACCAGGGTCCTGCCTGGGCCAACTCCCTCTTCGAAGACAATGCCGAATACGGCTTTGGCATGAGGATGGCCACCGACTACAAGCTCTACACCATCTCCAAACTCCTAAATGAAGTGAAAGAGGAAGGAAATGCGGAGCTAAATGCCCTGATCGACAAATATCTTGCCGGCATCAAGAACAAGGAAGAATCCCGCAAAACCATCCCCGATCTGATCGAAGCCCTCGAAAAGCACGGAAGCGAAAAAGCCAAAGCTTTGAAGCCTTATTACAGGGATTTCCTCGATAAGTCCGTCTGGATCGTAGGTGGCGACGGCTGGGCCTATGATATCGGCTACGGAGGCCTTGACCACGTGTTGGCCAATAGGGCCGACGTCAATGTCTTGGTCCTTGATACCGAGCTCTACTCCAATACCGGCGGCCAGGCCAGCAAGTCTTCACAGACCGGCTCCATCAACAAGTTCACCGCTTCGGGCAAGAAGGAAGCCAAGAAGCCCTTCCCGCTCATGGCGATGGCCTATGGCCACGTCTATGTCGCCTCGATTGCCCTTGGGGCCAACCCCATGAAGGCCATCCAGGCCCTGCGCGAAGCCGAATCCTACGACGGACCCTCGATCATCTTCTGCTATTGCCCCTGCGCCAACCACGGGGTCAAGGGCGGACTGGTCAATTCCATTCAGGAAGAGAAGGACGCGGTCGCGTGCGGGTACTTCCCCCTGTTCAGGTATGACCCGCGCAAGGTCAAGGAAGGCAAGCCGGGACTCGAGCTCGACTTCGCCAACCCCGACTTTAGCAAGCTCAAGGACTTCGTCATGCACGAAACCCGCTACTCCATGCTCCCGGTGGTCAACCCCGAGAATGCCGAGTCGCTATTGGAAGAGTGCCGGGCCGAGGCCGAAAAGCGCTTCAACGCCATCAAGAAATTCGGGCTCTAACAACCTGTTAAAGCCTATGGGAGCGGGACGACCGCTCCTTTTTTCTTAAATGGGGCGAAAACCTGAAAGCGCTTTCATCATTTCCGCCCACTCGCGCTATATACGCGTAGATATGCGCTAGTTAATTCTTACTAACCCTCGCATAATCCCCATAAATGCCCTTCCAATCGGGGTTTGGTAGGGGAAGAAGCTCCCTAAAAGATGCTTTTCGAACCTTAAAATCTCTAATTGACAATCCTTCCTCTTTTTTTATATTTACACCGCTTCTTGAAAGGAGAACCTATTTATGAAAAAGACAAATGCTGTCCTGCTCGTAGCCTGCGGAGCCCTACTCGGACTCGTCGGTTGCGGCCCGACAACCGGTGGATCGGAGTCGACTGTACCCGGATCTACCTCCTCATCCTCATCATCCTCTTCCGAGGCTCCGGTGACCGTCAGCACCATCACCAACAGCCTCCCTTCCTACCTTGCGCAAGGTTCGGTCATCAACCTCGATGACTACATCACCGTCAATCACTCCGACGGCACGACTTCCAAGGACTTTGAAGTCACTTCCAACTCCGAAGCCGTGACCCTTGATGGACACGGCATGACCTGCTCCGGAATCGACGACGTCCGCCTCACCGTTACTTCCGGCGACGTCAGCATCCGCGTTTCCTTCTCGATTCTCATCCAGGATAACATCGACATTATCGATTGGATCAACGATAGGGAACTGACCACCACCAATTCCAGCAACTTCACCATCGACATCTATTCCTATAGCCAGACTCTCGGATTCTATTATGGCGGGACTTCCGTCCAGAAGAACGAAACCTGGGCTGCCAGCTTCAACAAGGAAGATCCGGGCGAGCTCTATCAGGGCAAAGCCAATAGCTTCATCGTTGCCTACCTGGCCGACGGGAATGCCTATACCGGTTACTACGACACCAACGATAACGTCGTCTTCATCCCGGGAAACATCAACAGCAACTATCCTTATTATTACATCGCCATGCCGTGGGAAATCGACCCGCTGTCCTTCACCACCGAATTGGATGAGGAAACTCAGGAATACATTGTGGCCGCCGATGCTTCCGTTTCCCGCTCGCTACTGGAAATCTGCTCCTTCCCCATGGATAGGCAAGGATACACCTACTCCGAATGCGTCGTCGTTGGCGTCTATGACATCGACAATGACGAAGAGGACGAATTGGTCCTCTGCCCGACCTTCACCGACGGAGTTGATACCTACATCGTGGGCTACATGGCCGTTGACGAAGTCGGCTCGACCGTGAACGAAGACATCCAGGCTGCCCAGGTCGACGAGTCCTATGTCCCCGAAAAGCCCAGCGTCACCGAATTCGGCACCGTGTTTGCCACCTATGACGACGTTGCCAACTCCAACTACACCACCCAGGTTGTCTTGTCTGCCTGCGACGAAAACGGTGCTGTCGTCGATGTTTCCACCGACTCTATCCAATACCTCGGCGCCGAAGAAGGCAATTCCAGCGTCCTAATCCAGCACCAGTTCACCACCGAAGGCGTTCTTACCACCCTTGGCCAAAAGGCCGTCGGTGACCAAAACTACTCCATTGTTTCCCAATATGGCTTCTTTGATCGCGACGGTGCCGTCTACAGCTTCTACCAAGATGCCGAAGGCACCACTGTCGAGGTCGTAGAAGGCGCTTCCACCTTCTCCGAGCTTGATGCCGTTGTCCAGAAGTCCGCGGCTCCGGTCACCACTGCCGCTTTCGAGGAACTCAACGTTACCAGCAAGAGCACCTCTGGTTCCACTGTCATGATTGCTTCCGAAGTCGGCAATGACTATGGCGACGGACAGAAGACCAACAGCCTCTTCGAACAGCTCTTCAATGCCTACGATGCCTTCGTTTGGGGCAGCGACCCGCTTGGCACCTACTTCACTGCTCCGATGGATGGCTGGACCGGCGATACTCCCGTCCAGGCCCTCTCGCTCTACAGCAATTACAATTACATCGCGGTCGATACTTCCACTAACATGGTTTTGGTCTCGGTCTCCATGTACCTGCCCTTCGGCGAGCTCACAAACAAATACGTCGACGCCAGCTACGTAATCTCTAACATCGGCACCACGACCGCCGACTTCTCCGGCTACACCGTTGCTGCCTAAGACCAGGCGCTCCACATCACTTATAAGCAAACGGGGGGACGCAGACATGCGTTCTCCCGCTTGCGCGCTTTAATAGAAAGGAACACACGCACATGAAAAGCAAATACCTTGCGGTAGGCTTGACTGCCGTGGCGCTCGCGCTCACCGGCTGCGGTCCCACTGGCGAAAGCAGCACCGATGACGGATCGATGCACACTTACAATACCTACCTGTCCCTTTCGCCCAAGACCTGGAACGTCCACACCTGGGAAACCAATGACGAAAGCTATATCCAGGGCTTCTGCGAAATGGGCCTATATGACCTCATCTTCAATGAGAACCGCGACGGCTATGACTTCATGCCCGAAATGGCCTCTGCCGAACCTGAGATCGTAACCCTGGCCGAGCTCTCCGACGACGAGCTTGATACCTATTACTCCGCTGCCTCCGGCATCGGCAACCCCTCCGACGGCATGGTTTGGGAAATCGCCCTTAACCAGGATGCCTGCTGGGAAGACGGCACCCCGATCACCGCGGCTGATTACGTAGAGTCGATGGACCTGCAGCTTAGCCCCAAATACGCCAACTACAGGGCCGATTCCTACTATTCTTCCGAACTGGTCCTCGTCAATGCCGAGAACTACTTCAAACAGGGCCGCAGCGTCATCGAAGCCGCTTACGACCATGTCAACAAGACCACCGGCGAAATTTCCAACGATACCGGCTTCTATTATGTGAACCTGGGGCAGGCGACTCCTTTGTTCCTAGCCTACTTCACCGGTGAAACCGAGCCTGGCAACCTCTATCAGGTCATCGAAAACCGTTCCACGTCCTATGGTACTGCCACCGAGCTGGCGGGCGATAGGATCGTCGCCGGCGTGGCCTACTACCTCTCCCACTACATCTATACCGAAGACGATGGCACCGGCAATCATGTGTTGACCGAAGATGCCCTCGCATCCGACAGCGCCTCCGATTGGGAGACCGTCTGTGAGGACATCAACGAAGGGAAGTGGACCCCGAACTCCGTCACCTCGGACATGTTTGAAAACGATGCTACCTACATCGATGTCTTTGAGGACTTCGACGTGGCCGGACGCGATGTCCAGACCGTGACCTCGATCTCCGCCAACTGGGCCGAAGGCGACCATGAGCACTATACCGGCGACGATCTGATCGACGACCTCCGCACCTTCCTCTCCGGCATCGGCGTTTCCAGCGCCTCCTGGAACTGGAAGCTGGCCACCTTCATCCCCGTCAAGTACGACGATGCCGGTTTGACCATCGCCGACGTCGGCATCCGTGCCATCGACGACTACACCATCCGCCTTTATCTGGCCAAGACCATCACTTCGCTGAACCTCAAGTTCCAGATGACCGGGAACTGGCTGGTCAAGACCGACCTCTACAAGCAATTGACCACCGAAATCTCCACCGGTTACTACGGCACCACCTACGCCACTGCCTCGGCCGACAACTACATGTCCTATGGCCCCTACAAGCTGACCTACTTCGAAGATGGCAAGGAAATCACCATCGAGAGGAACGAAAATTGGTATGGCTATAGCGATGGCAGGCACACCGGCATGTATCAGATGGATAAGCTCAACACCACCATCATCCAGAACCAGGCCACTGCCATGAACGAATTCTTGGCCGGCCGTCTGGACGACATCACCTTGACTGCCAACGACATGCGTACCTACGGCAACTCCAGCCGCCGTACCACCACCATGGAGTCCTACACCCAGAAGATCTCCTTCAACTCCGACTACGACAAACTTGTCCAGAGGCAGAGTTCCGGCACCAACAAGACCGTTCTGGCCAACCAGGACTTCAGGACCGCTCTCTCGCTGGCCATCGACCGTCAGGATTTCGCCGCGAGCACCACTGCCGGTTCGACCGCCTTCACCGGGCTATTGAACGACCTGTATCTGGCCAATAACTCCACCGGCCAGTCCTATCGTTCCACCGTCCAGGGCAAGTCGGTCTACGACAAGGTCTATGGCAACATGGGCGGCTCCACCATCGATAGCGGCACCGCTCTTGATGAATCCGCCTATGGCTACAACTATGCCCTAGCCGTGAAGTACATGGAGCGTGCCCTTGCTACCGAACTCGCTTCCACCGAAGAGGGTTCGCTAAAATCCGGGCAGACCATCAACATCGAGTTCCGCGTCACCGACGCCACTTCGGATACCACCAAGCTGATGCACAGCTTCCTGTCCTCCGCTTGGACCGAATTGATCGATGAGGCCAAGGCCAACGTCCCCGGCGCCGAAAGCATCTCCTTCAATCTGTTCACCCAGACTGACTCCGACTACTACACCTCCGCTTCCGGCGGCAACTACGACATGATCTTCTCCATCTGGGGCGGCGCTGCCATCAACCCCTATGGCTTGATGCAGGTCTATCTTGACTCCACCTTCGGCAATTGCTGCGAATTTGGTTTCAAGGGCCACCAGAACGATCCTGAAAACACCCTCTCCATCGATGAAAACGGCGATGGCGTAATCTCCGAGGACGAAACCAAGACCTTCCACGAGTGGTATGAGAGGATGAACTCCGACGATCTCTCCGAAGCCGCCTTGGGCGACGATGCTTATCTGGAGACCGATCCCAACCACGAGGCCTGGCTCGACGTCCATAACCGCAAGCTCAACATCCTTGCGGGTACCGAAGCCGGCGTCATCTCCCGCTTCGAGGCCGTCCCCATCGTGGCCCGCGGCTCTTCCAGCCTCAACTCCTACAAGATCGAGTATGGTTCCAAAAACTACATCTCGCTCATCGGCTACGGCGGAATCCGCTACATCACCTTCAACTACACCAACGCCGAATGGACTGAATTCGTCAACCAATATGGCGGAAATCTGTCCGAGCTATACAAGCAATAAACCCAATTAGGGTATAATACGGCTAAACCGGCTTAGGGGGTCGGGCCTACCGACCCCCTTTGCTTAGTCAAACATTCTTAAAGCAACCCACTAGAATCATGAGAGAAACCAAACAAACACTGATATATATCGCCAAGCGGCTTGCTTTGATGGTGTTTACCTTCCTCATCATCTTCATCATCTGCTTCGTGCTGATCCGGCTGCTCCCCAATACGCCGGACCTTACCCAAAGCGATATGGACATCTTCTACCAGAGGATGGTGGCCCAGGGACGTTACTACTACGATAGCGAGACCGGCACCTATGAGCCTTTGCCCATCTTGACCCAGCTTTGGAACTTCATCTGCAACCTCTTCGATCCCAATGCCACGGCCAGATTCGGCTACGCCTATAAGGTCAGCTGGCTGGTCGAATCGCAGGACGTCTTGCTTAACCACATGGCTCCGACCGTCCTCATCAACGTCTACTCGATGGTCATTGCCATCCCGGTCGGCATCGGCCTTGGCATCTACATGGCCCTGAAGAAGAACAAGTGGCAGGACACCTTCCTTTCGGTCGCCGTTATGCTCGTCATCTCGGTCCCAAGCTTCGTCTACGCCTTTTTGTTCCAATATCTATTCGCCTATGTCTGGCAGGTATTGCCGGCCCTAACGGCTTCTTCTGCCAACGGCTATTTCACCGCCGAATACACCAAATCGATCATCCTGCCGGTCATATCGATGTGCTTTGGTTCCATCGCCGGCTTTGCCCGCTACACCAGGGCCGAACTTACCGAAGTCCTCACCAGCGACTTCATGCTCTTGGCTAGGACCAAGGGCCTTACTCGGGCCCAGGCTACGGTCCGGCACGCCTTGAGGAACTCCATGGTTCCGATCTTCCCGATGATCCTAGGCGAAATCATCTCCGTTCTCTCCGGTTCATTGGTCATCGAGAAAATCTTCACCGTCAACGGCGTCGGGGGCCTATTCCTCGACTCCATCACCTTGCGTGACTACGATGTCTTCCAATTTGTGGCCATGTTCTACATTTTGATTGGACTAGTCGGCACTTTGGTAGTCGACGTATCCTATGGCATCGTCGACCCACGCATCCGCATGGGAGGTAAGAAAGCATGAGCGAAAAAGTCGATATCCAAGCTTTGGATTCCTCCCTATTCGAGAGGATTGACCGCACCAACATCCATGACCAAGCCTTCGAGACCAAGCCGGTCAGTTACCTCCGCGACTGCTGGAGGCGCTTCAGGAAGAACAAGGGTTCGGTCGTGGCCGCCATCATCATTTTGATCATCGCCTTGTACGCGATCATCGTTCCTTTGGCTTCGCCTAAGAGCTATGTTTCGGGATATCCGAACGGGTATTACGACACTTTCTATTCCAATGTCCTTCCCGCCAACCCCCTTTTCAGGGGCACCGGCTTCTGGGATGGCACTTTTACCGATACCCTCAATGAGACTGCCTATCGCCTAGCGACCTATACCGATGCGAACAAGCCGCAGATCGTCGAGCTGATCGAAGTTAAGGAAACCCTCCTTCCCGGCTCGAGTACTCCTTCCTATTCCTATGTCGTCAAGATCGATGACTATGCCCGCGGCATCAGGTCCATGGAACTATCCGCTTCCAACTTCGAGAAGCTCATGGCCTATGAGGCCGAGCAGGGGATCGCCGGGGTCGAAGGGGAGTCCATCCTCAAGCCCCTCATCGATTACCGCAGTTACGTCAACGAATATTACGCCGAGCTTTTGGAAAACCCGGATGTGACTGCCTCCTTGGCCTATAACATCCAGCAATCCATGCTTAGCTATTACAACTTTAACCCCACCATTTACTACGAGCTTTCGGCCTATAACGAAAGCACCCAAACCTACCAGTCCACCATCTTCTATCCGGTTTTGGATGAGGAAGGGGACCCCGTCGATGTCTATCAGCGCGACGATAACGGCGACTACGTCTATTACAAATACAACAACGGTCGTTATTCGGTCAGGGTCGACTATTTCGACTACTACACCTGGAACCTCGGTTTCGAACCATACCTTCTCTTCGGCGGCAATAGCCAAGGGCAGGACCTGTTCCTGCGCTTAGCCGAAGGTGCGCGGTTCTCCCTTCTTATCGGTGTGGTCGTCTCCGCCATCAACTTCCTCATCGGTTTGGTATGGGGCGCCGTGTCCGGCTACTACGGCGGGACGGTCGACTTGGTGATGGAGCGCATTACCGATATCATCGGTAATATCCCTTCGGTCATCATTTTGACCATATGTTCGGTCGCCTTTACCTCAGGTTCATCCAACATCGTGGATACCATCGGTTCCTCGGGATCGATCATCGTGGCCTTCCTGATAGCTTTCGTCTATTCGGGCTGGATCGGGACGGCATCGACGACCCGTATGCAGTTCTACCGCTTCAAGGGCCAGGAATATGTCTTGGCTTCAAGGACCTTGGGCGCCAAGGATAGACGCTTGATATTCCGCCACATCTTGCCCAATGCTGCCGGTACCTTGGTTACCTCCTCGGTCCTCATGATCCCCGGCATCATCTTCTCGGAAACCTCACTTTCCTACTTGGGCATCATCGACTTTTCCACCTCGGGCTTGGTCAGCATCGGCTCCTTGCTCGAAGAAGGGCAGGCCACTTTGAACACCTACCCGCATCTATTGCTTTTCCCTTGCTTGATCATCGCTTTGCTCATGATCTGCTTCAATTTGTTCGGCAACGGCTTGCGCGATGCCTTCAACACCACCCTGAAAGGAGCGGAGGAATAAGTTATGGAAATGACCAAATCCGTACTTCCCGGAAGGGAAAAGGTACTCGAGGTCAAAGACCTCCGCATTTCCTTCCGTACCAACGGGGGGACCGTCAAGGCCGTTCGCGGCATCTCCTTTGCCCTATATAAGGGCCGTACCCTTGCCATCGTCGGCGAATCCGGCTCCGGCAAGTCGGTTACCTCCAAAGCCATCCTCGGCATCTTGGCCAACAACAAGATCGTCGAAGACGGGCAGATTATCTTCGATGGCAAGGATTTGCTGCAGACTTCAGAAGAAGCCTTCTCCAAGATCAGGGGCGTGAAGATTTCCATGATCTTTCAAGACCCTCTTTCCTCGCTTAACCCCATCATGATCGTGGGCAAGCAGCTGACTGAGGCCATGGTGCTGAAGAACAAGGCTGCCAAGAAGGCCGGAAAGAAGAATATCCGCAAAATTGAGTCCCTTTTGAAGAAAGAGGACGAAAAGCTCTTTGAAGAAAACAAGGGAACCGGGACCTTCCCCGAATCCTTGTTCCTGGCTGCGGTACGCACCTCCCTCAACCAGAGGGCAGAACGCGCCAAAGCCCTCCATGAGCAGCTGGACGAATTCATCAAAGGCCTAGGGGGGAAGTTCTCCGTCAGGGCCTCCTACAAGGCGGTCAAGCCCCTTATCGCTTTGACCAAGGCCTGCCAGCTCTCCATCGCCGTGGACCCCGATGACAACATCGCCACCTTCAAGACCGTCCTCAAGGACATCGTCGATAAGGAAAAGGCGGCCAAGAAGTTCCGGGCCCTCTCCGAGAAGGATTTGGCCCAATACCAGGCCAAGGACGTCTTTGACCTTCCGCCGGCCATCCGTGCCAAGTCGCGCGAGACGATTTTGACCCATGATGAGTCCAGGGCTCACTTCAAAGCGGCCCTAGTTTCCATGGACAAGCATCTTCTCGAGCTAGCTGAAGTCACCGAGGACGAAGTCAAGCAATTGACCAAGCGGGCCATCCATGACTATGAAGAAGCCAAGAAGGATGCTTCCAGCCTTTTGACCCGGGCCCAAGCCAAGGCCAGGGCCATCGACTTGCTCAGGGAAGTCGGCATCGACGAACCCGAACGCCGCTTCAAGCAATATCCCTTCGAACTCTCCGGCGGCATGAGGCAGCGCATCGTCATCGCCATCGCCCTAAGCTCTTCTCCGGAAGTGCTGATCTGCGATGAGCCGACCACCGCCCTCGACGTCACTATCCAGGCCCAGATCCTCGAGCTTATCAATAGGCTCAAGGACGAGAGGCATCTATCCATCGTCTTCATTACCCATGACCTTGGGGTCGTGGCCAACATGGCCGATGACATCGCCGTCATGTATGCCGGCAAGATCGTCGAATTCGGAACGGCCGCAGAGGTCTTTTATGATCCTAGGCACCCGTATACCTGGGCCCTGCTTGGCTCGATGCCCGACCTCGATACCAAGGAAAAGCTCCACGCCATCCCGGGCACGCCGCCCAACATGCTGCTTCCGCCTAGGGGCGATGCCTTTGCGCCTAGGAACGAATATGCCCTGAAGGTCGACGAACTCCTCGAACCCACGTTCTTTAGGATTTCTCCCACCCACTATGCGGCGACCTGGATGCTCGATGAGAGGGCTCCCGACGTGGAAGTGCCTTCCATCGTAATCGAGCGTATCGCCAAAGCCCTCAAGGAACACCCCGATGAGATGCCTGAGCCCGAGAACCGCAAGAACTCAGTCCTAGATTACCTATCGGGCCATAGGAAGGAGGCCTAAAGATGAAAGCCCAAAAGAAAACCACCGCAAAACCTTCTTCCTCTGCCAAGGCTGCTCCTGAAAAGAAGAAGCCGGGGCGTCCTAAGAAGGAAACCACCGCAAAAGTGGCTGAAAAAACCAAAAAGACGACTGCTACCTCTTCTAGCAAGACCCCTAAGAAAAGAGGCCGCCCCAAGAAGGTAGATGATTCCAAGGCCGTTGCTATTAAGGCTATAGAAGCCAAGGTTTTGGAACCTCAAAAGCAAACCAAGGAGGCCTTTCAGAAGAAGTTCGACTACGAACACGGACAGGTCCTCCTCGAGCTGAAACACCTCAAGCAATACTTCCGCTTCAAAGGCGGGCCCAACAAGTACCTCAAGGGCGTCCATGACGTCTCCTTCAAGGTCTATAAGGGCGAGGTTTTCGGACTGGTCGGCGAATCCGGCTGCGGCAAGACCACGACCGGGCGCGACATCCTGAAGCTTTACCGCATCACTTCGGGCGACATCTGGCTCGATGGCATCCGCGTGGCGGCCGGCACCCGTTGGAACGAGAAGGAAATCAAGTTCACCAACATCCGCCGCCGGGCCGCCATCAAGAAGTACCGGGCCCAGATCAAGGAGATCAAGAACAACCTCTGCAAGGAAGTAGGGGAATTGCATTTTTCCGAGAATATGTCGATGAGGAAGGTCAAAGCCCTTGCCGAAACCGAACCGGAAATCCGCGAACTCCTAGAGAAGGCCGAAAGGGAAATCCTTGAGGTCGAAGGCTATATCACCCTCGAAAACGAGAAGGCCAAGGCCATCGTTGCCGAGCAGGTCGAAAAGATCAAGGCCGCCAAAGACGATGACCGCAACTTCAACAAGAACATCGCTAGGGCCGAGATGACCAAGGTCAACCTCAAGTACGACGAACTGCTCAGAAAGCGCGACGCCAGCATCCTCCCCTCCGAAGAAGAGGAGAAGGAATATGCCCAATACAAAGCCGAACTTTCCAAGGCCAAGCGCACCGGGCTTTCCAACAAGGTCCAGATGATCTTCCAAGACCCCATTGCCAGCCTCAATCCCCGTATGACCGTCCGCAACATCATCGCGGAAGGTTTAATCATCCAGGGCGGCTATAGCAAGGAGGAAATCGACCAGAAGGTAGGGGAGGTCCTCGAAATGGTCGGCCTAGTCAAAGAGCACGCCAACCGCTACCCCCATGAATTCTCCGGCGGACAGCGCCAGCGTATCGGGATTGCCAGGGCCATCGTCATGAAACCCGAGCTCATCGTGGCCGACGAACCCGTCAGCGCCCTCGATGTTTCCGTCCAGGCCCAGGTCATCAATCTGCTCAACGACCTTAGGAACAACCTCGACCTTACCATCCTCTTCATCGCCCATAACCTTTCGGTCGTCAAATACTTCTGCGACCGCATCGCCGTCATGTATTACGGCAACCTCGTGGAACTGACCACCAGCGAGGAGCTCTTCAAGCACCCGCTGCACCCATACACCAAGTCCCTGCTCTCGGCCGTGCCTTATCCCGACCCCATCGTGGAATCCCACCGCCAGAGGATCGTCTATAAGCCCGCTCTGGTGCATGACTATTCGGTGAATAAGCCCTCATACCGCGAGATCGTCCCGGGACACTTCGTCTATTGCAACGACGAGGAAGAAAAGCGTTACCTTGAAGAACTCGGAGCCAACAAAGACTAATAGCCCCTTCTATAAAACGAAGGGCTTTTGGCTAGGAATGCTCTTTTCCTTCTTGGCCGCCTGCCTGATCTCGGGCATCATCGCTTTGATTTCCTACTTCTTTAATACCCCGCATAGTCAGGCCGGCGCCTATCGTCTGGCCGCCGACTCGGTCGGGATATCGGGGGTCCTGATGGCTTGCTTTTACTTCCTGAGCCTCATCGCTTCCAAAGGAACCTTCGACATTTTGTCCTACGCCATCATCGCCTCTCTCCGTTCGGTCTTCGACTATAAAAGGTGGAAAGACGACCCCAATCGGGACTATTACCACTACAAAATGAAGAAAGATAGACAAGAAAGGAAACCATTGCTTGCAATTTTGTTCGTTTCGGTAATATTTATTACCGCAGGATTGCTATTGCTCATCCCGTATTCGATGGCCATGTAGGCTACGGATAAACAAAAACCAATCAAAAAAGAAAGGAAATGCCATGAAAAACACAAAACTCATGTTGTTGGCTGGCTTGCTTGGATTAGCTCTGACCGGCTGTGGGCAGACCCCTACCGACTCTTCTAGCAGCGGTAGCGATTCGTCCGAGAGCTCCTCGTCCTCCGAGCTTCCCGCGGATACCATCACCAACGACGACCTCCCCAAGGCCCAGACCACCTTCGTGGACGAAGACGGAGAGACCCAAGAGCTCAACATCGACCGCCTCTTCCGCAACTCCAATGACCCCCACGTCATCAACATCACCCCCGAATCGGGCACCAAGGCCAAGCTATTGGTCGCCCCGATCACCTTCGAAGCGGACGCTTCCGACCCCAACGACACCATCAGGGCCACCGATGACCTCTACGAAAAGATCCGCATCGCCTTTACCGGAACCCCGGAAGAGACCGCGGCCGTAGGTGGCTACATCTCCGTTCAGGAATTCTACAACCAGTCTTCCTATAACAAGGGCGGCTTCGATGTCGTCGTCCTTCCCTGCTGGGTCAATACCGGCATGACTCCGACCGAGTTTAACAATTCGGGCAGCACCTATAACGGCGTTAAATGCGCTGAATTCGTCCGTGAGTGGTACCAGGAAGAGTGGGCCAAGGATGGCCATGGCGAGCTAGGAGCCGACTGGGAATACGAATGGACCGATTTCGATAGCGACGGAGACGGCTTTGTCGACCTCATCTGGAGCGTCTACACCTACCCCAGCGACCATAACCAGGACTGGTGGGCCTATGTTACCTACACCAGCAACTCCGCCAATGTGAGGAACCCGACGGTCAAGACCATTGCCTTTGCCTCGACCGACTTCATGTCCTCCTACAATGGCTATGACTCCCACACCTTCATCCACGAAACCGGCCATACCTATGGTCTAAATGACTACTACGACTACAACAACACTTGGAAGCCCATGGGCAGCGTCGACTACATGGACCAGAACCTCGGCGACCACTGCGCCTATTCCAAGTTCACCCTTGGCTGGGTCAATCCCTGGGTCCTACGCGAATCTGACATCGATGGCACCAATGGCGTGACCACCGCGAAGATTACTCTAAGGCCGCTTACCAACACCGGTGACTGCTTGGTCCTTGCTTCCCCCAATTACAACAACACCGCCTTTGACGAATACCTGATGGTCGAACTCGTCGGTCCTTATGGACTGGCCGAAAAGGACTATCTCAATGGCTATAGCGGTACCACCGGCTTCACCGAGCCCGGCATCCGCATCACCCACGTCGACGCCCGTGTTTCCGGCAACTCCGAATTGAATTCCACCCGTTGGACCACTTGGAGGACCGATGCCGATGACATCGGACAAAACGGTACCACCGTCCGCCTGTCCAATACCTATGGCGGCCGTAGCGGCGTCGGCACCGACTCCGACTTCTGGGATCACACCGAGACCACCGGTTCGACCGACTATGCTTATATGTGCGAAATCGGCCTGATCGAGGCTTCCATCGGTGACACCAACTGCATGACCAGCCCGAGCTACAACGCCGGCATGTCCAGCCTGTTCACCGCCGGTTCCAGGTTCTACATGGGCGATGATTCGACCTGGATGAAGAACTTCTTCCCCAGCCGCAGCGGACTCTGGAACAAGGCCCAGACCTTCACTTCCGATTCCGGCCGCATCGGACAGCGCAAGATCGAAATCGACGAGACCTGCACCTCGAACTTCTCCCTCAGGGTCAACTCCATCGTCGAGGACGAGCAATACGGAGCGGTTGCCACCTTGACCGTCACCCTTATCTAAGGGCCAACCAAACAACAAGAAAGGGCCTGCCATCGCGGCAGGCCCTTTTGCTTGCTTTTGGTCGGAACGGCGAGATTCGAACTCGTGACCCCTACCACCCCAAGGTAGTGCACTACCAAGCTGTGCTACGTCCCGGAAGCGCTTAATGATACAGCCCCCAAAAAGATATTGCAATCCTGCCTAAGAGGGTTTGGCTTAGCTTTGCTAAGGACAGGCTTTACGGCCAAGCGGAAAGCAGTTTGGCCCATCAATAGCCAAAAATAAGGAACACGCGATCGATAAGACGAGCATGTTGGCCCCTTGATAGGGGGGATAACCGCTATAATATAGCGGCAATGCAGGACTACCGTAATTTCATCGTCATATCCGGGGCTAGGGAAAACAACCTCAAGAACGTTTCCCTCGATATTCCCAAGAATACCCTGACCGTCTTTTCGGGACTTTCGGGCTCGGGCAAATCGACCCTGGCCTTCGACAC
Source organism: uncultured bacterium (assembly GCA_949300345.1). Lineage (GTDB taxonomy): Bacteria > Bacillota_I > Bacilli_A > RFN20 > CAG-826 > UBA4951. The sequence continues at coordinate 14,152 of CASGDR010000008.1, read as the reverse complement.
CATCTACGCCGAAGGGCAAAGACGCTACGTCGAATCCCTTTCTCCTTATGCCCGGCAGTTTCTAGGCGGGGTCGACAAGCCCGACGTCGACTCGATCGAGGGGCTCTCCCCGGCCATTTCCATCGATCAGAAGACCACCAGCCACAATCCGAGGTCCACGGTGGGCACGGTCACCGAAATCTATGACTATTTGAGGCTTTTGTTTGCTAGGACGGGCATCCCGTATTGCCCAAATCACCATATCCCCATCGTTTCCTTTTCGCCCACGGCGATGGTCAATGAAATCAAGAAACTGGGAAACGGCACCAAGCTGCAGCTTCTCGCTCCGGTTGTCAGTCATGAAAAAGGCACCCATAAGGACACTTTGGAAAAGCTATCTTCCAAAGGCTTCAGCCGCGTTAGGGTCGATGGAATCAACTACCGGATCGAAGAGGTGCCCCCACTAGAGAAGAACAAACGCCACGACATAGACCTCGTCGTCGACCGCATCGTCTTGAAGGACGATGTCGATTCGCGCCTTTTCGAATCCATCGAAACCGCGCTTGACTATGGCTTCGGCCACCTCGTCGTTTTGACCGAAGAAGGGGAGAAGCTATATTCGAGCAAGCACACCTGCCCCGAATGCGGTTTTTCCATCCCTAGCCTCGAACCTCGCCTATTTTCCTTCAACGCCCCGCTTGGCTATTGCCCCAAGTGCAAAGGCCTAGGCATCACCCGCGAGGTGGCCGAGGACCTACTGGTTCCAAACATGGATTTATCCATCAACGAAGGGGCCATCAGGTTCTACAAGGGCATCGTGGGGACCGCCAACATCGAGTGGCAAGAGTTCTGCCACATGATGGACCACTATGGCATTCCCTACGATAAGCCATGGAAGGAACTCACCCCCCAGCAAAGGGGCTACATCATCTATGGCTCGGATGTCGAGTTCGATTACAAAATCACGACCCAGTCGGGCAACACCATGCGCAAGAAGGGGCGCTTCGAGGGATTGAAGAACCGCATCGAACGCCTCTACCGCGACACCAATTCGGAATGGAACCGCTGGTACTATGGCACCTTCATGCGCGATTCCGAATGCACCGAGTGCCATGGGGCTAGGCTCAACGGGGCCGCCCTCTCGGTCAGGGTCAACGGGCTCAACATCCATGAAGTCACCTGCCTATCGATCGACAAATTGCTTGCATATCTGAAGGAAACCCGCGCAAAACTCGACCCGGTTAGATTGGAAATCGCCTCGATGGTCCTCACCGAAATCGAGAGCCGGGCCAAGTTCCTCTCCGACGTGGGGCTAGGCTATCTCACCTTGTCGCGGATGGCCATGACCCTATCGGGAGGGGAGGCCCAACGCATCCGCTTGGCTACCCAGATCGGCTCTAGGCTCTCCGGGGTCCTTTATGTCCTTGATGAGCCTAGCATCGGACTACATCAGAAGGATAACCGCCAGCTCATCAAGACCATGCAGGAGATGCGCGATCTGGGCAATACCCTCATCGTGGTGGAGCACGACGAAGAAACCATCCGTAGCGCCGACTACGTGGTCGATATCGGACCCGGGGCCGGGGAAGAGGGCGGCAGCATCGTCTGCGCCGGTACTCCCGAGGACATCGCCAATTGCAAGGAGTCCATCACCGGGGCCTATCTATCGGGCAAGATGAAGATCGAAGTGCCAAAGAAAAGGCGCAAGGGCAACGGCCGCTCCTTGGTTTTGAAGGGCTGCAAATGCCATAACCTGAAAAACATCAATGTCTCATTCCCCCTTGGCTGCTTCATCGCCGTGACCGGGGTTTCCGGCTCGGGCAAGTCTTCCTTGGTCAATGAAACCCTCTATAAGGCCATCTACAAGCACTTTGGCAAGGATAGCGATATCTTGCCGGGCGAACACGCTTCCCTTGAAGGGCTTGAATACATCGATAGGGCCATCAACGTATCCCAGGAGCCGATCGGTAGGACCCCGAGGTCCAACCCGGCGACCTATACCAAGCTCTTTGATGACATCCGCGAACTCTTTGCCCAGACTCCCGTGGCCCGGGAAAGGGGATATGACAAAGGACGCTTCTCCTTCAATGTGGTAGGGGGCCGCTGCGAGAAATGCCAGGGAGCCGGGGTCATCGCCGTGCCCATGAACTTCTTGCCCGACGTCTATGTCAAATGCGATGAATGCGACGGGCATAGGTACAATGCCGAGACCTTGGCCTGCACCTATAAAGGCAAGAACATCTATGACGTTTTGGAGATGCGGGTCGAAGAGGCCTTGCATTTCTTCGAATCGCGCCCGGCCATCCACCGCCGAATCAAGACCCTATATGACGTAGGGCTTGGCTATATCAAGCTCGGGCAAAGCGCGACCACCCTCTCGGGCGGGGAAGCCCAAAGGGTGAAATTGGCCTATGAGCTGCAAAGGCGGCCGACCGGCAAGACCGTCTATATCCTCGATGAGCCGACCACCGGACTGCATAGCGATGACGCCAACCGTCTCATCGGCGTCCTGCAGTCATTGGTCGACCATGGGGATACCGTCATCCTCATCGAGCATAACCTTGATGTGATAAAGGTTGCCGATTATGTCATCGACATCGGGCCCGACGGGGGCGATAAGGGCGGACGCATCGTGGCCAAGGGGACCCCGGAAGAGGTTGCCAAAAACAAGAATTCCTACACCGGGATGTACCTAAAGGAGCTCCTATGAGACCTTTTCTTTACTCTATAAGGCTACCTTTATTAGCCTATGGAGGCTAAAATACGGCCATGTCTATTGCTTTTTTGACCATCGGACTGATACTCGCCCTCGGAGGGCTGGGGACTTTCATCTATTTCCTCAAGGATTTCATCATCGAGGAAGAGACCCTCGTCATTTCCCGCAAAAACCTGCTCAAATGGATAATCTGCCTCGGGGCCTTCGCCATCGGGGCGGCCTTTTTGTCTTCAGCCACCAACACCTGGGGCGGGGAAGAGGGCTGGCAGATGGATGCCGGGCATGCCGCGCTAGCGGTATCCGGGGCCTTATTATGGGCGGCCATGGGGCTGACCTTCTGGGGTAGCTTTGCCCTGAATTATTACAAGAAGGGCCTAAGTGCCCAGGATTACAAGATCATCCGCATCGTGATGTATCTCTCCTTCGTCCTTTCGATCATCTTCTTCTTGGTCTTTGCCGAAGGGGTGGCGCCCTATCTTTCCTACCCCCTTTATAACGGCATCGCCATCGGAGGGGATAACAACATCATTTCCTTTACCACCCCCAAGTCTTCGGTATCGGGGGGACTGCACATCGCCTTCTATGCCGTCTGCATCTTGACCGGGGTCGTGTTGGTCTATTTCATCTGCGACCATGAATTCTACAAGCACTATGGCCAGCACGGGCTCTTGCTTCCGGTCTGCGTCATCGGCTTTGCCTGCGGCATCCTCGGGGCCCGCATCTGGTATGTGGTCGGCAACTGGACCGTGGACGGCTTTGACAAAAACCCCCTGAAGATCTTTGAAATCTGGACCGGTGGCCTCACCATCATCGGCGGAGCGGTCTTCGGCATGATCGGGGGCATCATTACCTTCTGGTTCTCCAAAAAGCTCAAGCGCGAGGATTTGCGTTGGGGCCTTGATGTCATCATACCCACCATCCTGATTGCCCAAGCCTTCGGACGCTGGGGCAACTTCTTCAACTGCGAAGTCCATGGCAACGCCGTCTATCTCAACGAGGGTTGGCAGTGGCTGCCCACATGGATTTCCAACAACATGCATTTTTCCTCCACCGCGGCGACCCTAGGGCCCGATAAGATATACGTGCCCCTTTTCCTCATCGAGGCCTTAGCCAACATCGCCGGCTATTTCGTGATCCGCTTCTTCTTCCTCGGCTTCCTTGGCAAATACCTGGCCAAGGGCGATGGGCTTGGCCTTTACTTCATCTGGTATGGGGTGGTCCGCATCATCATGGAGCCGATGAGGTATGGGGCCTACAACATGGGCGAATCGGGATCCTTCTCGATCTGGGGCTCGCTTTCATACATCATCATCGGGGTGGTTGCCATCGGGGGCTTCGAGCTCTGGCGCTATCTCGAGATCAGGAAGGCCAAGCAGGACCATGGGGTATAAGCTCGTCCTCTTCGACCTCGACGGTACCCTCGCGGATACCGACTTCATGATCGCTTTGACGATGCATGAGCTATATAAGGAATACCGTCCGGGCTTCAAGCCCTCCCTTCAGGACATGTTCGCTTTTTCCGGACCGCCGCTTAGCAAGACCATGAAGGAGCAGTTCCCGGACATGGATAGCGAATTCATGCGCACCGAATTCATGAAGCGCTCCATCAAATACTATGAGGAAACCGCGAAGGCCTACCCTTATAGCAGGACCCTTTTATGCAAGATCAGGAAGAAGGGGATCAAGACTGGCCTGATTACCTCCAAGTTCCGTAAGGCGGTGGATCTGACCCTCAACCTCATCGGACTAGACAATCTCTTCGATGTGACCCGTTCCGGGGATGAGGTCGAGCATAACAAACCCTCGCCCGAGGGCATCGATTCGGCCATCGAAGAGATCGGCATCAAGGACAAAACCAAGGTCCTATATGTCGGCGATTCCCTTTATGACTATGAGGCGGCCAAGAACGCCGGGGTGGATTTTGCCCTCGCTAGGCTAAGCCCCAGGAAACTACCGCCCCTTGAATGCAAATTTTCCTTTGCTTCCTATGAGGAATTCGAAGATGAACTCAAACCATATCTATGACGCCATCGTGATCGGGGCGGGAGCCGCCGGGCTATCCGCGGCCATATACCTATCCCGCAGCAAAGCCGATTTCCTCGTCCTTGAAAAAGGAGCCCCGGGCGGGAAACTTCTCAATATCCCCGAAATCGAAAACTATCCGGGGGTCAAGCGTATCCCCGGGATGAAACTGGCCTATGACTTCTATCAGGAGGCCCAGGAACTCGGAGCCAAGATCGAATACGGAAACGTCAAGGACGTAAGGAAAAACGACGGGGTTTTCGAGGTGATTTTGGAAGAAGAATCCCTTTTTGCGAGGTTTTTGGTGGTGGCGACCGGTTTGTCCGCCGCGCAGGCGCCGCTTAAGAACCAAGCCAAATTCCTCGGCAAGGGCGTTTCCACCTGCGCCACCTGCGACGGGAATTTCTACCGCAACAAGGACATCGTGGTCTATGGCCGGGGCGAAGAAGCCAACCAGGAGGCCATCTATCTTGCGGGCCTTGTAAAGCACATCGATTTCCTCTATGTCTCCTCGGTCCTCGAGGGACGGGGCAAGTCCATCGAGAAACTGCAAGGACTAGGCAACATCGACATTCATTTCAACTGCCGCGCCCTCGGCTTCGAAGGGGAGCAGAGGGCCGAAACCCTGGTCTATTTCCAAAACAAGGAAAAGATGCAAATATCCGCCTCGGGCTTCTTCGTGGTCCTAGAGGAGGCCGGAGCGACCGCTTTCCTCGATGGACTATCAGTAGAAAAGAAGGGCAACCTGCTAGTCATCGACCCCCTTAGCCAAGAGACTTCCGTCGCGGGCCTTTATGCGGCCGGCGATCTAAGCTATGGCACTATGAAGCAGGTGGTGACCGCCTCCTACCAAGGGGCTTTGGCGGCTTCCTCGATAATCAAAAAACTCTGATTCTTTTCCTTTTTGGGCCTACGGCCCTTTTTCGCGCGCTTTTGTGCTACACTTTTGGGTGAACATGCAAAAAGAGAACCCCAAAATCAAATTGGTCCTGCTCTCCGGCCTTGCCGGCGCGGGCAAGACTTCGGCCACCTGGGCTTTTGAGGCTTCGGGCTATTATGTGGTCGAAGACATCCCCAGCAAGATGGTCAAGGACCTTTTTGCCCTGTTCAAGGCCGAGCCCGAGAGATTTTCCCGCTGCGCCCTCGTCTTGCCCCTTGAAGACGTAGGGGAGGCTTACCGTTTGGCCAAGAAGGAGGAGAGCTTCGAAGTCACCTCCATCGGGCTGGTCTGCAAGCGGGACGTCTTGCTTACCCGCTATAAACTGACCCGCCACATCCATCCCTATATGATCCGGGGCGGATATGCCTTGGAAGAGGCTTTGGACATCGACTGGCGGCTCTATGAATCCGCCGAGGACGTCTTCGATGTGAAGATCGATACTTCCAGCCTTTCGGAATCCTCGCTCCGCCAGCGCATCTTCTCCATCCTCAAGGAGGGCAACAAGAAGATGCTCGCCGTCTCCTTTACCAGCTTCGGTTACAAGTTCGGGGTGCCCCTTGATGCCGACACCATCTTTGATGCCAGGGTCTTGGCCAATCCCTATTGGGTCAAGGGCCTCAGCCACCTGACCGGACTAGACAAAGAGGTCATCGACTTCATCGAAGCCGACTCCAAGACCAAACCCTTCATGGAGGCGACGGTCTCGTATCTCAGGTCATTTTTGCCCCTATGCGAGGAAGACGGGCGCCTTTATGTCTATGTCGGCATCGGCTGCTCGGGCGGACAGCACCGCTCGACCTACGTGGCCAGCAAGCTCTACGAGATCTTCCAGCACGAATACCCTTGCAGCCTCTACCATAGGGAACTCGACAAGGTAGCCAAATGAAAAACGCCACCTCCTTCGCCATGAAGGTCAAGGAGGAACTCACTAGGATCGAACGCTCGGAGGCCGCCAAGCGGTCATTGCTTTCCGGCTACGCCAAATCCCAGGGTCTGGTCCGCATCAATTCCTCGAAACTGACATTGAACATGTCCAGCGAGATTTCCTCGGTGACCAAACTCCTATATTCGTATCTTCGCGACCTATACGGGGTCACTCCCTATTTCTCCTATTCCAAGACCAAGGGCCTGGGCAAGGGGGTGAGATATGCCCTCAACCTCGATGATGCCGGCTTGGTGCTAGGGGATCTGGAGATGGATGTCTTCGACCAAAGCGTCCCCCTAAACCTCACCAAGACCAAGGAACAGGCCACGGCCTATATCACCGGGGTCTTCCTCTCTTCGGGTTCGGTCAATTCCCCCTCGACCAGCAACTACCATCTCGAGATGGGACTAGAAAACGAGGAATACGCCAAAAACGTATCGCGGCTTTTCAACCACCGCTTGCCACTAGCCTTCCAAAGCCGGGTCTGTCCCAGGCGCCGGGAATGGGTGGTCTATATCAAGAAAGGGGAGTCCATCGCCGATTTCCTGGCCCTTCTTGGGGCTTCGGAGACCACCTTGGAATTCGAGGATGCCCGGGTCGAGCGCGACATGCGCAACATCGAAAACCGCCTCGACAACCTCGACGGGGCCAACATGGGCAAGACCCTGAAGACCGGTAGGAGGCAGGTCGAGGAGATCGAATACTTCATCCTCAACGGCGGCATCTCCCAATTCGACAACGAGAAGATGGAAAAGCTCCTATTGCTCCGCCTTGAGCATGAAGACGCCTCCCTTGAGGAACTGGCCCATCTACTAAGCGGGGAGCTAAATACCCAAATCAGCAAATCAAACGTCAACCATTTGTTCCGGAAACTGCACCAGGAATACCTATCTAGGAGCCAACGAAAATGAAAAGAAACGAAGACCTGCTCATCCAATTGGGGGCCCGCATCGCCTACCTTAGGAAGGAAAGGCACATGTCCCAGCTTGACCTCGCCGTGGAGGCCGAGGTGGCCAAGACCTATCTGTGCGACCTTGAGAAGGGACGGCGCAATCCCACCGTCTGCCTGCTCAACCGCATCGCCGTTGCCCTATCGATGAATCTAGATGATCTCTTCGACGGCATAATCTGCTTCTGATAAGCCCCGTTTTGCCCTACCATATCTAGGCTTTTGGCAAACTGCAATCCCGCGCCCCTCAATAGTTGTGCGTGCGTGGGATTTTTGGTTTATAATCCTCTTGCAAGTTAATAGGAGGACATAGAATGTCGATAAAACTCGCAATCAACGGATTCGGAAGAATCGGCCGTCTGGCTTTCAGGCGCGCTTATGAAGTCGGTGGCTTCGAAGTCGTGGCCATCAATGACCTGGTCGATGCCAAGACCCTGGCCTATCTTCTGAAATACGACACCGCCCACAAGACCTGGGAACCCGAGCATATCTCCGCCGAGGTCGAAAAAGACGAAGAGGGCAACATCGTCAAGAACAATCTAATCTACAAAGGCGTCAAGATCCCCGTCCTAGGCAAGAAGGATCCCCATGATCTGAAGTGGGGCGAATACGGGGTCGACATCGTCCTCGAATGCACCGGCCGCCTCAAGAGCAAGGCCGATGGCCAAGTCCATCTCGTTAACGGCGCCAAGGGCGTCATCATCTCCGCCCCGAGCTCCGACAAGGACATCCCGACCTTCGTCTATGGCGTCAATACCGACAAGCTCACCAAGGACATGAAGATCATCTCCGGCGGTTCCTGCACCACCAACTGCCTCGCTCCGGTCCTCAAGGTCGTCGAAGACCATCTCGGCGGCGTCAAGGGCGGCTTCATGACCACCGTCCACGCCTACACCAACGACCAGACCACCCTCGACCTGGCCAAGGGCAACCTCCGCAGGGGCCGCGCTGCCGCTGCCAACATCGTCCCGACCACCACTGGGGCCGCCAAGGCCATCAACCTGGTCATTCCTTCCCTCAAGGGCAAGCTGATGGGCGGCGCCCTCCGCGTCCCTGTCATCGATGGCTCGCTCGTCGACCTCTCCTTGCTCCTCAACAAGGAAGTCACCAAGGATGAAGTCCACGCTGCCATGAAGAAGGCCTCCGAAGGCGAACTCAAGGACGTCCTGGGCTACACTGAGGACGAAATCGTCTCCAGCGACATCATCCACCGCACCGAAGGCTCCATCTTCGATGCCACCCAGACCGTCATCTTCACCGATGAGTCCGGCACCCAGCACGTCAAGCTGGTCTCCTGGTACGACAACGAGTACTCCTTCACCTGCCAGTACATCCGTCTGGCCGGCGAATACGCCAAAGTCCTCGGCTGCTAAGTTCCACGCAAATGCGGGGCATCCTTCGGGGTGCCCCTTTTTGCATGCAAAAAAACGCCCCGAGGCAATACAAGGCACTTCATCTTGGTTTTGCGGGCTTAATCGATGAGCCCTAGTTTGATTAGGGCGTTTTTGATGCCCCCGTCCTTCATGTCGTCGGTGATAAGCGTGGCCGCTAGCTTAGCCTCTTCTTTCCCATTTCCTAGGCAGACGGAGGTGCCCACATGCCTGAACATGTCGATGTCATTGAGGTCGTCGCCAAAGGCAATGGCTTCCTCCTTTTTGATCCCATATTCCTTCAAGAAGGCATCCACCGCCTTGCCTTTTTGGAAGCTGGAGGCAGTGATTTCGAATGTGGAAGGGGCAAACCTATTGAAATGGAAATCCCCCAGCTTTTGAAATTCCCTATCATATGACTCAGGACAAAAGACCTGGAAGCAGATGACCCCTTCGATATTTTCGTTCTTAGGGACATCTACAGGGGGATATTCATAGAAGACCGAGTAATGGGCCTTGTAGTAGGGGTCATCGGGGCTATTTAGGACCCGGTAGGTCTTCTTGGTGTTGACCAAGAGATAGGAAAGCCCGCGCTTTTCGCATAGGCCTATGAGGGATGACAAGGTCTCCTGATTTAGTACATCCTGATAGAGGGTTTTTCCGTCCTTGGTTATGGCCGCGCCCCCATTGTTGAGCCCGGCCCCATCGAAGGGGATGAGATTGTAGGTGCCAAGCCCTTTGAGGGAGTGCTGGTTGCGGGCCGAATCCAAAAACAAGAGGACTCCGTTTTGATGCAGACGATTCAAGGCGCTGATGCTGGAGGGGGTAAATTGCCTGATCCTATGGTCGAACAGGGTCCAGTCGAAGTCAAAGAAGGCGGCCTTGATGTTTTTCATCCGGGCTATCTTAACACGGGTAGACCTCCGGGGGCCAACCACGCTAGGTAAACTGCAGGATAAGCAAAGGCGATTTGGTTTTACTTTTCCAAGTTGATGATATGATTATCTCCAAAGGAGAACATAATGCTCACAGTCAAAGACCTCAAAGACCTAAAAGGCAAACGCGTATATGTGCGCGTTGATTTCAACGTCCCTCAGAAAAACGGCGTCATCCGCGACAACAATCGCATCAAGGCGGCCCTTCCGACCATCCTTGAGCTGACCGGGAAAGGCGCGAGGGTCATCCTCATGTCCCACCTTGGCAAGATCAAGTGGAAGGAACCCGATCCGGCGAAGATCGAGGAAATGAAGAAAGCCAACGACATGGCCCCGGTGGCCAAGGCCCTTCAGGAACTGGTTCCCGATGTCCGTGTTTCCTTCTGCCCGGTTACCCGCGGCGAGGAGCTCACCAAGGCCGTCGAAGCCCTGAATGACGGAGAAATACTGCTTGTCCAGAATACCCGCTATGAGAAGGGCGAAGAGAAAAACGATCCCGAACTGGCCAAGATCTGGGCCGATTTGGCCGACGTCTATGTGATGGACGCCTTCGGCAGTGCCCACCGCGCCCATGCCTCGACCGTCGGGGTGCCCACCTTGCTAAAGGAAGAAGGCAAGCCAGTGGCCCTAGGCTATCTCATGATCAAGGAGGTCGAAAACCTCACCCGCTGCGTGGAAGTGGCCCCCGAAGATAGGCCCTACGTCGCCATACTCGGCGGCTTCAAGGTCTCCGACAAGATCAAGGTCATCGAAACCTTATTGAAGAAGTGCGACAAGATCCTCATCGGCGGCGCCATGGCCTTCACTTTCGTGAAAGCCCTCGGCGGCAAGGTCGGCAATTCCCCGGTCGAAGACGACCAACTCGACTATGCCAAGAGGTGCTACACCGAGGCCAACGGCCGCATCGTCATTCCCGTGGATTCGGTGATTACAGATAACTTCGAGGAAGTCGAAGGCCGCACCATCAAGACCGTGAGCCTCCTCGAGGGCATCCCCGATGGCTTCCAGGGCGTCGATATCGGCCCGGAAACCGAAAAGATCTACAAAGAGCAGATCAAGAAGGCCCTCATGGTCTTCTGGAACGGCCCCATGGGCGTCTTCGAACAGAAGGAATTCCAGTCGGGCACCAAGGCCGTCTGCGAAGCCGCGGCCGAGATCAAGGGCAAGGCCTTCACCGTCATCGGAGGCGGGGATTCGGCTTCTGCCGTCAAGCAATTCGGCTACAAGAATGATTTCTCCCACGTCTCCACCGGCGGGGGAGCCTCATTGGAGATGATCGAAAACGACGGACATTTGCCCGGCGTCGACGTGTTGAGATAGGCCATGCGCAAGATACTGTTGTTAGGCAACTGGAAGATGAACAAGACCCCCCTTGAGGCGGGAGAGTTCATGTCCGAGGCCAAGGACTTGCTCGAACTGGCCGATCAAGGCGGGATCGAAATCGGGGTCGCCCCGACCTTCCTCTGCCTTGCTAATGTAAGCGAGCTGGCCCCCGAGGGCTTCCTTGTTTCCAGCCAGAACGTCAACGAGCATGACCATGGGGCCTACACCGGCGAGGTAAGTGCCCCGATGCTCAAATCCGTCGGGGTAGGGGCCGCCATCATCGGCCACTCCGAACGCCGCGAGTACAATGGCGAGACTTCCGCCTGCTGCAACCTCAAGATCAAGGCCTTGCTCAAGGAAGGGCTGGTTCCCGTCTATTGCTGCGGTGAATCCTTGGCTACCTTCGAAGAGGGCAAGACCCTGGAATTCGTTTCCAAGCAGATCGAAGAGGGTTTTGCAGGGCTTTCCAAAGAGGAAGCCGCCAAAGTCGTCGTGGCCTATGAGCCCATCTGGGCCATCGGTACCGGCAAGTCGGCCACCAAGGAAATCGCCCAGGATACCATCAAGGGCATCCGCGAGGTCCTCAGGGGCCTCTTCGGCGAGACTGCCGAGGAAATCCGCATCCTCTACGGCGGTTCGGTCAAACCCGAAAACATCGCCTCCTATATGGCCTGCCCCGATATCGACGGGGCTCTGGTCGGCGGGGCTTCGCTTACCACTTCGAGCTTCCGCGAGCTCATCAAAGGAGCCAGTCTATGAGCGATAAACCCAACCAGCCCATCGAAGGGGAAATCCTCTCCGAGAAGCTTACTTCCGACGGGGCGGTCCAGACCAAGTTCTTGGCCCAGGTCTTCGGAATCATGTTCCTGGCCCTATTGGCCACCGCGGGCGTGACCCTAGGCTTCACCTATCTATTCAGGACCCTATATGGAGTCGGCTCCGGCATCAGCGCGGAGGGCTATACCATCCTCACCGGCATCTGCTTGGGCAGCCTATTCTTCCTCCTCATCTATTCCTTCGTCGCTTCCTTCATCGTCAAATCAGGCAAGGGACTGATACCTCTATTCCTCCTATATGTGGTCGTGATGGGGATATTCTTCTCCAGTTTCCTGGTCTTTACCGAAACCTGGACGACGATGGCCCAAGCATTAGGCATCTCGGCCTTGGCCTTCTTCTCGATGTTCCTGATCGGCTACTTCGCCAAGGGCAACCTCGGCTGGCTCAGCCTGATTGCCCTAGGCTTGCTCTTCGGGGCCCTCATGATGTCCATCTTCTATGGCATCTGGTATTGGGTATCCGGCTACATCTATTGGATGGACGTAGGCATCTCCGCGATCGTGCTGATCGCCGTGATGCTGCTTACCGCCGTAAGCGCCAACCGCATGAAGAAGACCCTTCAAGCCGGAGGCATCCCCACCAAGTCGTTGGTGCTATACTTCGCCTTCGACATGTACGTCAACTTCATCAACATCCTCATCAGGGTGTTCTACATCTTGCTAGCCAGCAAGAACCGTTAAAGGAGAAGGAAAATGGCAAAATTCTATGTCTGCGACCATTGCCACAAGATCGTGGGTATGGTCCAGGAAGGCGCACCCGAAACCATCTGCTGCGGAGAGCCGATGCATGAGCTCGGCCCCAAGGCTTCCGGAGAAGGGGAGGCCAAGCACGTCCCCGTCGTCAAGGAAGAAGAGGGACTAGTCACCGTCTCGGTCGGGGAAGTACCCCACCCGATGATGGCCGAACACCTCATCGACTGGGTATATCTGCTCACCGACAAGGGGGCCCAGCGCAAGACCCTCAAGCCCGGGGACATCCCGGTGGTCCAGTTCCACATCGCCCCTAACGAAGTGGTCCTGGAAGTCTATGCCCACTGCAACCTGCACGGGCTATGGAAAGCCAACATCTAAACTAGATAAGGGAGGCCACCCTCCCTTTTTCTTTTCCCTTGGCCTTAAGCCCTGCATCCATAATGACTCCTCAAAGCCGATTTATAGGGGGTGATGCTTACCCGATCCCATCATTTCCCTTTATCTGGGCCACCAAGAGCACGGCTATTGTTCCAATTCGGGCTATCACACCCGTCATGACGATTATCTCTATCAGACGGCCAGCGCCGAATTGCCACTACATATAACCGCCGAGGAGGGGACCAAGGCCCATCGGGAGGCCGATTCGGGTAAATCCATTGTAGGGGAGGGATATCCTCTCCTTTTCTTATATATGCGCCCGTGTACTTGTATATGCACATGCGCATAATGCCTTGGCGCGCCTGTACATGAACAAATGTCAATTGTAAATTCTTGTCGGAATTGCGATTTGGGGGCTTGTATAAGGCCTTTGTTTGGCTAGAATAACGCCTTGTGCCGCCGAGGCACAAAACAGGGTAATAAATTTCCTAAAAAAGTGATTGACACGGAATAGGGAAAGTAATACCCTAATCGAGCACGGCAAATCCGGGGTAGGACCCCGGGGCCGAACGGTCTGCTGCGCATCTGATCTTTGAAAACCAAGCAGAAGTACAATCAACACCAAAACGCGTCAGTTCTTTGAGTAGAACTAACAAAGCAATAAGTCAGAACATCCAAACTAGATAAAACTAATTGAGAGTTTGATCCTGGCTCAGGATGAACGCTGGCGGCGTGCCTAATACATGCAAGTCGAGCGAGGGACTTCGGTCCCTAGCGGCGAACGGGTGAGTAACACGTAGGTAACCTGCCCCTTAGATTGGGATACCCAGGCGAAAGCTTGGCTAATACCGGATATGAGCCTTCCCGGCATCGGGAGGGTTTGAAACGTGCGTTTGCACGGCTGAGGGATGGACCTGCGGCACATTGGCTAGTTGGCGGGATAAAGGCCCACCAAGGCATATGTGTAGCCGATCTGAGAGGATGACCGGCCACAATGGGACTGAGACACGGCCCATACTCCTACGGGAGGCAGCAGTAGGGAGTTTTCGGCAATGGGGGAAACCCTGACCGAGCAACGCCGCGTGA
>CASGDR010000007.1 GCA_949300345.1 uncultured bacterium | reverse complement strand
AAAAAGAGGATTATATCGAACTGATTAGTAATCGATACTGCAGGAAATTTTTACTTTAGAAAAAAAGCCCGATTTCTCCGACAAATATCATTGATTTTGGCATAATTACTTTGTATCAAAATGTTAGTTATAAGATGGTGGGCTTAGCAGGACTTGAACCTGTACGAGTCTCCCCATTAGATCCTAAGTCTTACGTGAGGCCAGGAACGGACTGCGGATTTCTGGAACCGAGGGGAATTTTTTCTGATGTATGGCTCTTTTTCCTCTCTGTCCGCCTGCTTCTTCAGGAACCTCTAGGAACCCCGACGAACGGCGGATGCGGACGAATTGCGGACAACTATGAACACTTATCAGATCCTCAAGGTAATCGCTGCGGGTTTCAAAATTCGTGCACTTTAGAAAATTCAATCCGCTGATTATCGGAGTTTACTCTTCCAGCAAAAGCTGAAAATCTATGAATTCCTTAAAACGGGGGAGGGCAAAAACCATTGTCCCCCGTTCCTTGGAAGCCACAATGCCTCTGTCCATCAACCTCTTTTTGTATGTTTGAAGGTTTCCGTTTGATAAGGAAAGTTCGGCGCAAATCTCCGAAACCTTGGAAGTTTTGCACATCGCGGCCAGAATCTTTTTTTCTTTCTCGGTGAGTTTTTCCCAAATAAGCGAATAGGCGTTTTGATTGAGTTTTAGATCGTACTCATCCAGATTCTTGAGCGGCGCCTGGTTTTTATAAAGCAACGAGCCCAATAGCTGATAGCCATAGGCATATCCGCTTGTCAGCTTTGCGTATTTAGCGGCCGCCTGCTCATCCAAACCCAATATGTTCTTATAGGAATAGGCAATGGCAGCAAGGTTCAGTGGCTCGAGCATGATCTTCGGGGCCCTCAGGAAGAAGGTCAGGCTTTTGTTCCTCCCTATCTCCGAGACGTTCTCATAGAGGCCGCTCATGAGAAGGAAAACTGGATAGCCTTCCCTAATCCATTGCTGATAGGAAAAGACAAAGCTCTTCATGTCTTTGCTGTTGGAGGCGTCGTCTATGGTGATTAGGACCCTTCTGCCTTTCTTCTTCAGGTATTCGAGCATTCTCCCAATCAAGGTAGATATGTTGTTTATTTCGGTCTTCCCCTTTAGAGAAAACGTCAGGCCTTTGAAAGAAAACGAGAATTCCGGGCGGAGGAAAAGCTTCCATAGCTTTCCTTCCTCATATAATTTGGATGCGAACTGCTCCTGCATATCGTCGAAGGGATTCAGGTCAACCGTGAGGTAGCCCTCGCCGCGGAAAACATCCTTCATCTTCGTTAGCAGAGCGGTTTTGCCAGACCCTCTCGGGCCTGTAATGATGAATAGTTTGGCTTCCGGCGTCTCATCTTTGAAGGTCGATTCGATAATATAGGCCTCTTTTTCGCGTTCAATGACGCTTTTGGGCGATTCGCCAAATGTAATGTTGAATGGATTGGGCATAGCGATTTTTCCCCTTGCGGCCATTATATAATTTGATTTTGGTCTTTTAAACACTTTTTGGTCTTTGTTGGTCTTTTTTGGTCTTTTCTAAATCCTTTGGTCAATTTGGAATTCGCCTTGTTTTTTCATCCAATTGATAAAAGACCTTCTTTGTCCGTCTGCTTCGTTATGAACCGTTAGGAACAACGATGAGCCCCGGATGCGGATCAAATGCGGACGAATATGGCTGATAATCTGTTCTGCTCCAGGCAAGGTTAGCTAGTTTTTTGGAACGGCTTCCGAATTCCATTATAGTAGTACTTAGAGCAATTCTTTTTTATGCCCGGTCAAAGCGATTAGCATCTGTTTTAGGCAACGCAAAACTAAGGTGACTTAACAAAGCGCGGAGAAAATGCTTAAAACTTCTTTCCCATGATAAAGATTGTCAGCTAATTTCCTTGGTATTTCAGAATGCAAAACAAAAAGCCTGCCGAAGCAAGCTTAGCCATCGATTTGGTGGGCCCAACAGGAATCGAACCTGCACGGGGGATGCCCATTAGATCCTAAGTCTAACGCGTCTACCAGTTCCGCCATAGGCCCGGCCAAAGGATTATAGGATTTCAAGAGCCTTTTGGCTATTATTAATTCCATGAAACGTGCCTTGAGCCTATGCGGGGGCGGCAGTCTTGGCTCCTATGAAATCGGTGCCTACCAGATGCTACTGGAGGAAGGCTACGATTTCGACATCTTTACCGGTACCTCCATCGGGGCCATAAACGCTGCCGTCTTGGCCACCGAACCCTTTGAGAAAATCAAGGACCTATGGGACAAGGCTACCATCGAGCAGGTCATGGCCAACGGCATCAACATCGCCCGGGGAACCTGGAAGCAATTCGACTTCAAGGCCAATTGGCCGAGGCTGAAGGCCTTCATGCGTTCCTTCATCCACCATAAGGGAGCCGACATCTCCCCGCTAAGGGAACTAATTGAAAACACCTTCGATCCCCACAAGGTAAAAGACTGCGGCAAAACCATCGGCATCGTGGCTACCAAGTTCCCCCAGATGCGGGAAGCCGACATCATCCTCAACGACACCCCTACCCATGATATGGTCGACTATATTTTGGCTTCCGCCAGCGCCTTTCCCTTATTCCCCGTCTATAAGGTCAAGGGCAAGTGCTACATCGACGGGGGCTATGTGAACAATCTGCCCATCGACCTGGCCTTCAACCTCGGGGCCGACGAAGTCGTGGCCATATTGCTGCACGCCATACCCGATGTGCCCCAGCACGTCGAACTCTTGTCCCTTCCCATCGTCAAGTCCATCCTCCCTAGCCGCGATACCGGCTTCATGATGGATTTTCGAAGGGACGTGCTGGACGCCAACAAGACCCTAGGATATCTGGATGCCGGCAAAAGGGTGGGCCGCTACTGGGGCTATTCCTTTGCCTTTGAAAAGGAACGCAAATGGGAAAACGAGGCCAAGCGCTTCCAAAGCTATCTGGCCCGCGATTTCCTAAGCGATTACCCTAGGGCCGAGAATATCATCGCCTATCCCCCCTATGAACTTAACCGCCCCGTCGATATTCTGATCCGTCCTTTGGAAATCATCGGCGATGCCTTGGGCCTTGAATACCTCAGGGTCTATAAGATCGACGAATTCATCAAGGCGGCCATGGAAAAGCTGCAAAGGCCCGAATACCAGAAAAAGGCGGAAGCTTTTGCGAGGAAAAGAAGCCATATTCTTGGCATCAAAGACAACGAAATCGATGCCTTTTTGGCCTATGCCCTGAGTTCCTACAAGTCCCAGGAAAGGGACTACAACCTAAGAAAAACCAGCCATGTGGATCCACTGGCTGGGGTTCTGTTTGCCTTATGCCGGTTCGTTTACTACCGGCATCTGATCTCTTAGAAAGAATCGCTTCCTAGGAAATAGTCGTCTTCGATGATTTCCCCGATCAGCTCGGTGATTTCTTCGAAGCGGCGCTTCTCTTCAGCTTGCGAAGAGGAAGCGACTAGGTCTTTTTTCATGTCTTTTCCTCCTTTTACGGTCTTTGGTATCCCCAATTGGGGAATTGCGTATTGTAAAGGAAACGTGAAGGAAAGCAACAAGACAAATCCTGAAAACGCTTACACCTCTTTCTTCAGCTTGGACAAATCGCCCCGCCTTTTATAGGAGGTAAGTTTCTTGTATTCGTTTAGCAAGGCCTTCTCATAGCTGGAAAGGGTCCCTTCGTTGGGCAAAAAGAACCGCATCTGTTCCATCCCTTCGGGAAGATAGGCCATCTTGGCCCATAGATCGCTACGATCATAGGGATATTTGTCCTCTTCCTTCAAGGATACCGGGGTGAGCCTAAGGTAGTCCCTGACCCTGGTGGGATGCTCTTTGACATAGGCCATGGCCTTCTGTATTGATACGCACCCCGACTTGCTATGGGGCGAAAGGCATAGGTCGATTACCGCATCCCCCAGAGGGATGATGGCCTCGGGAAAGCCGACTTTTTCGGCCGCCTCTATTGCCATTTGGGTCCTAAGCACGGCCTGGGGATTGGCCAAACCGATATCCTCATAGGCGGTCACTAGCAACCTCCTTTTGATGGAATCGAGGTCCTCGGCCACGCAGAGCCTGGCTAAATAGTAAAGGGCGGCGTCCACATCCTGGCCCCGTATGGATTTCTGCAGGGCCGAAACCGAGTCGTAATGCTCCTCTTCGTCTTTGTCCATCACGATGTTGGGCACCCTCTCGATGGCCTGCATGTCGCTTAGTTCTATCCTCTTGCCCTTGTAGGAGATATAGGCCTGCTCGAGCATGTTGTAGGCGTGCCTTAGATCCCCGCCCGACATCCTGGCGATATAGCCTAAGGCTTCCTCGCTGATATCGAGCTTGCCCTTATAGCCCTCTTCCTTATCCAGGGCCATGTATAGCCCCTGGAGGACCTCGTTTTGATCCAAAGGCTTGATTTCGAAGATCCTCGCCCGGCTCCTTATGGCCCTAGAGAGGGACACATACGGGTTGGCGGTCGTGGCCCCGATCAGAAAGAAACTCCCCTCCTCGACATATGGAAGCAGTAGATCCTGCTTGGTTTTGTCCAGCCTATGGACTTCGTCCATTATGATGAAATTACTACCGTAAAGCCTAGCTTCGGATATGGCCTCCGCCATCTCCTTCTTATCGGTGGTCACCGCATTGAGGACGCTATAGTGGATGCCCATTTCCCTGGCATAGGCCATGGCGATCGAGGTCTTGCCGCTGCCGGGGGGACCAAAGAGGATCATCGAAAAAGGAATGCCCTTTTCGATCGAATTGCGGAGGGCCCCGTTAGGACCCACCAGATGCTTCTGGCCGATGACCTCGTCCAAGGTCTTGGGCCGAAGCAAGAAGGCTAAGGGAGTATTGGCCATAAGCAAATTATAATTTGGCCAAACCAAGAGTAGAATTATTAGCATGAAAGTAAAAGCCAAACAGGCATCTAGCCACGATTGCATCGTCTGCGGGATCGATAATCCCCTAGGACTACATGCCGATTTCTATCAGATGCAGGACGATAGCCTCATCGCCCTAGCCGCCTTCAGGGAGGAACACCAGTCCTATCCCAGCCGCACCCACGGGGGCATGATCAGCGCTCTAATCGACGAGACCATCGGACGCCTGCTATGGATCAAGCACCCCGAGGAATACGCGGTGACCATGAAGCTAAACATCGAATTCCATAAGGCCGTCCCTTATGGGGTCCCCCTCAAATGCGTGGCCCATCTGACCAAGGACAACCGAATGGCCTTCGAAGGCGAAGCCAAGATCATCGACGGAAACGGCAACATGCTAGCCAAAGGAACGGCCCTATATTTCAAGCTCGATGCCGCCAAGATCACGGGGATAGAAGACATCCGCTACGATGACATCAACATCATGGTCCCCGACGACGTCAAAGACATCGAATAAGCCCGCAAAAAGGTCTTATGAATAAAGAAAACGGGAGATATCCCCCGTTTTCGTCGCTTTAATTCATCGGCTCTGTGTAGAGGACCAGATTATTCTCGACCGGGAAGGCCCTATAGCCCTTGCTCGTCGGGTCGAGGTTCTCCCTTGTGAGGATGCGGCCGCTAAGGTAATCGACCAGGCGGTAGCCGCTAGGGATATCATCGATCAGCTCCCCAAGGGTAATGGTCTTTTGGGTAACGGGATCGACATAGGTGTCATTCAAGGCGATATCGGTGCCCGAGACATAATAACTGGCCGAGGTATAGGCGTAGTTATCGTGCTCATAGTAGCCGCTATCGGGGTCGACCGTGATATCATCCACGGAAGAGAAGATGTCCACGAAGCGGTAAACGTTACTGCGGTGGACGAAGAGGAACATGTCTTTGACCGAGGTCGTGATGTTTTCGCTATCGGTGATGAAATTCATCCGCATCGCGAAGTTATAGGAACCCTCGTCTATGACCCCATAGACCGGTAGGCTTTCTAGGAAGTCTGATAGATCAGCATTATTACTCAAAGCCGTGGACAAAGCCATGGTCGTCCCGTTGAGGGTGATCTTGACGTTGGAGACGAATTCACTGTCCCCTAGCCATTTCCCTAGCTGATAGAGCCCCTCGTCATCGTTCCCAGTGCTATAAGCGCTATGGTAATACTCGACCGTCGTTTTGCCGTTGATGATGTATTTGATACTAGGGACATCATCCATCGTGTAATTGGGATCGGTTAGGTTTTTCCATGTATCGAGGTTGGCCAGCTTCGGCACCGCTTTGGTACGGCCATAGACATCCATGCCCACCGAAACGAAGTTGCCGGGCAAGTAGATTTGCCCTTCTTGGCCCTTATAGGTGAAGGAATAGGGCATGGTCTGGTCATAGTCCTTGACGATATCGACGTTGCGGTATTCGAAGGCCCAGGGGAAGGAAGTGGTCCCGTTGACCCGGGTAAAGACGGCGCTATCGTGGCTTGAGGACATGTCGAAGGTCTCGGTGGAGCCGCCTAGGAGCTTGGGATCGAGGTCGTATTCGACGAATATGACATAGTCGCGGTATTTATAAGAGGTGCCCCAACTGCTATTGCCCCTGATGGTATCCAGGTCGTGCTTGCCGGCCGCGAAGATGGAATTGTCTGCCAATACCTTATACATGTTGGACATGTCGCTATGGGAAATATTCTCGACCTCGCTGATGTAATTGCGGACCAGGAGGTAGAGATTGACGCTACCGCCGCCTAGGGCCGCCTTGAGGTCAAAGACCTCATTGTTCTGGGTCAGGGTCGGTTTGTTGCTACCGCTCCAAGGGGCGGTATCGGTTTCGATGATGCAGCGGCTATCATCGAGGGTATTGGGGTCGATGGTCAATGAAGGCATGGTGAAGACGCTGTATTGGCTGGAGTATAGCGAGCTTACCTTTTGCCTTATGTCCTCGGTGAGGTCGGGCTCATAGGAAAACCACCTCTCCGATGTCGCCGTGGTAGAATAGCTGCCATCATCGAGCTTGGCCATGTCCTTGATCTTGATTTCGTCGACCTGGGTCTCGACATAGGAATATTCGGTGCCATCGACCGTATAGGTGCTCCCAGGTCCGAGGTTACCGGAAATCTGATAGGACTTGCCCGGAGAATAGATGGGGAAGAAGCAAAGGGCGTCGCGCCCCCCGATTTGGGTTTTGTACTGATCATAGGTCGATAGGAGGGTGTTGAAAGTGACGAGGACCATCTGGTGGGATTGGGTCGGAAAAGAACCATTGACCCTATAGGGATTATTGCTGTGGTTGGGGTCGTTGTAATAGATCCCGTCATAGGAAACCAAGGACCAGCCGATGAAATAAAGGGGCCATCCGCAATCAAGCCCGATGGGATCAAATAGGGGCGATAGGCCTAGGTCAGTGAGCGGTTTGATATCCTCTTCGGTATATTTGGCCATGTCGCCTCTATCGCTACAAAGGGTAAAGGGGTCTTCCGGAACCTGGTAATCCTTGATGGAAGTGACCTGGGTGAAGGACTTGTAATAGCTTCCGTCAGGGAAGATGCCATAGACCGGATCGGCCGCGGTAATGCGCGTGCCGTCCTTATAGCTAGCATCATAGCAATCATAGGCCTTTCCGTTGCCGCTGGCCGGATCATTGGAAGCCTTGCGGTAATAATAGCAATTATCGGCGCTGACCCCCTGGCTAAGGTCGCTTACCACGATGCCGTTTTGGGCAAAGAAGTAAACGTCATAGCGGCTGGTGTCGCTATCAAGATAATCGCCCGACTCGTTGAAATGCAGGTCGAGACGGACGAAATCCTCCTCTTGGGCGAGGTCCATGGAGGCCTTGGGATTGCCATAGACCCAATCGGCCAGGGCCGTGCTCACGAAAGCCCCGCTACTTAGGGCAATCAGGACGGCAAGGCCGATAAAGGCAAGCGACTTGAACTTAGATCTCATAGGAAAACTCCATGTTCAAAACAAGGCTATCCTGCCTGACGGTGGACATCATGGTCGACCAAGCGGAAGAGGAAGTCGGCTTTTTGCCCTCCTGCCATTTGAAGACGGGATCGATGTAGAAGACCGTGTTGCCCAATGTGCCCTCGGCATCGCTCATGCCAGAGGGATGGGCGGTTTGGCTAACAAGTTCGGCATAGGCGGAAAAGCCGGCCATGCTGCCTGAGGCGGCGGCTTCGACCGAGAAGGTGCAGAAAAGGGTTTGGGCCACCCTTTGGTTGTAGTTGGTCCAGTTCACCTTGATGGGGGTGTTCAGATAAATGCCCTTGCTCGAATCGGTAAAATCGCCCTCGTCGGATCCGCCTTGGCTATAGATGAGGCGATAGCCCGTATAGTCATCGGGAGGCAGGACCTTGAAATCCCCCAATAGGGCCAAAGGGGTGATGGAGGTCTCGCCCGAGAGGGTATGGCTTTCTTCGATATCGGTAAAGATCCAGACCGAAAAGCCCGATCCCACGATCAAGGAGAAGCCCAGCAAGGAGGCGGCTATGGCAATCGCTCCGTGGCGCAGCATCCTAGTCTACCTCCTCGTCGGGGTATTTCTTCTTGGCCCCTTCTTCGGGAAGGGCTTTGCCGTCATCTTGGATATGCCCCTTCCTCTTTTGGAGGATGTCGATGTAAGGGAATTCGCTTTCCTTATGCCTGAAGGCCTTTTCGATGCGGATGTCCATCTCCATGATCAGGTCTTCGCGCCTTAGGGCGATCTTGTTGCCTAGGGCAATGTCGAGGATGTCATAGAAGCCCACGAGGATGAGGCCTAGGGCTACGGAAATGATGCCGATGCCCGACTGCAGGTATTGGACCGTAAGGCCGAGCCCGAAGTTCTGGAAACCGGTCCAGATGCCGAGGAGTTCTTCATAGGCCAAATCCCTCTCATAGGAAGCCGAGGAGGCGTTGGCGTCCCCCCTCATGGTGTAGAACACTTCCCCTTCCTTTTCGGAAATGGCGATGATGCGGTGGACGATGATGTTGCCATCATCATCATGGAAGGCGGCCACGTCATAAAGCCCGATCTCTTCCTCCGGGGTCTTTTTGATGGCCACTAGGGAGAGGGCGGAAATCTGGTCGTCGAGATGGTTTTCCTCAAGATATGCGTTGGCGGTATTCTTCTCTTCCATCGAGGAGCTCATGATGACCAGATAGGAAGTATCCCCGACGTAGAAAGTATCCCCCGAGGCCCTCACGTATATGGCCGAGGCCATCAGGGTGATGAGGGCGAGGTAGAAAACCCCCAAGAAGCAGTTGGCGGCGACCTTGGCGGCCGTGGACTTTTTCTTCTTGCTGAGGCAATAGTCGTGGAAATAGGCGATTTTCCCGCCTTGGCTTAGGACCTCTTGGCCCTTACGGAAATACTCCTTGTGCTCAATGACGATGTCGCGCCTGATGCCTTGGTCCTCAAGGCGGTTATCGATGCATTTCCCAAAATAGCGGTAGTAAAGGAAGAAGATGCCGGCCGCTACGAGGAAAAGCAAGACGATTACGGCGATGGCGACCGCCAAGGAAACGGACTCCGCCCTCTCGGCGGCAGTAAGGATTTCAAACGGATTCACTTATCAATGACCCCCATGATGATGGCTTTTAATAGCCTTGAAGATGTGGTTGCCCCGATTATGAAGGGACCGCATTCCAAATTTTCGGCGGCGATATGGCTTATAGAGGAAGGTTCGTTGCGATTTCCTATCTTGGGCGTGGCCTTGCCTGCCCCATAGGGTTTAAGGCAGAGGCTCAGGAAATCATTGGGCAAGCCGATGGGATATTCGGCGCTCTTGTAATCGAAGGCACTAGGATTGGCCTTAAGGGCGCAGGTTTTTGAATCCACTCCATTGATAAGGCCGCCCTTAAGCCAAAATCCCAAGCCCACGCTTAGCCAAAAACGGGCCATCGGGGACATGGGGGCTATTGGGTGGTGCCTACTGATCATCGCTTGCTCCTTCGTGGGTACGCATCATGCGCGCGTGTGGTGTACAAATCCCCGGGAAACCCTAGGGCCTCGGGGGATGCTATTGGCCCCAAAGGGATAGTCCATAAGAGGGCCTTGGAAGAAAATGGTCCTCCGGGAACCCTAGGGTCCCCGGGGGACAGAAATGCGTTATTTAGTCGGCGTAGGTGATATCAATGTTCTCAAACGAGATGGTGGCAACGATGTCGTTATCGGCTAGGACGCTCTCGTTAAGGGATTTCCAGGTGGAAGCATCGGTAGGCTTATTGACGTACTTCATCGAGAGGTCAACGGTCACCGGAGCAGCAGCGTCCACGCTACTACCAGCAGCGATATTATCAGCGCCGGTAGTGCCCTTTAGGGCCACATAGCCCACGTTATCAAGGGCGAGGTTCCAGTCGTAATCGACGGAATTGATGTTCGCGGTATTTCCGCTTCCGGCAGTGTATGTAACCTTGAAATACAGCTTGCCTTCGTTACTGATCTGGGTGGTTCCGTCACCGCTGGTGGTGACGACGCTGATGCCCACATCGGCGGAGGTATTGCCTTTTCCGCCCTGATCGAGGGTAACGGCAAAGGTCGGGCTATTTTGACTAGCCAATTCAGCACCGGTGGAATCGCACCAGGTCAGGCTGAGCGAGACATCGCCCAGAGGGGCGATTTCGACAGTGCCGTTAATGTCCTTGCTATCCAATGAGGCATCGAAGATCCAGGCCGAAAAACCGGCTCCGACGATGGCCGTCGCGGCGAGGACCGGCAAGACGGCGGTAATGAACTTTTTGCGCATATTCTTTTTTCTACTCCTTTTGCAATACGCGGGCCCGTCCGCGGGGTTCATGTCCCGCGGAGGGTGGCCTGACGGTGTTTCCCGTCTCGAACCGGTCGGCTGGCTCCGGGGGTCCGCCCATATAGCCTCGGCGGATCCTGGTGGGGACCAAAAGGGCAGGCAGCCGTTTTATCCACCTTCCTTCGCTGGTATTCCAATCGGCGGAAGGTAGGGAAAACGACTATGCCCCAGGAGCGGAACAATGCGGCATACGGCGATCGTCCACCGGGGTGAGGATTTTAATGAATCGCCCCCCTTGACTCCTTATGGCGGATAAAAAATACCCCCCCCGTCTTATCGTTGTCAACAGAATCAAATATCGTATTTTCGCAAAATCCTATAAGCGATGGCACCAATATATCGAAAAACACCGATAAAACCTTAATACTTCGGTATTGATGGCGCTTTTCCGTCTAAGGTTTCGAGCCGAAACGGATGGAAAAAGGGCAAAAAACCGTGGATTTTCTGAAACAATCCGGGATATGGCCATGCGGGAATCACGCCTAATTTTTACACCGGTTAAAATTAATTTAGTCGCGCCATTTGATAGGACGGATGGGCTTGCCCTATCACCCCTTCTTATATAAAGCCATAAGAAAACCCCCGTTATGGGGGGAGTATCCGATTGGTGCCGCCTGACGGACTCGAACCATCGACCTACCGCTTACAAGGCGGTTGCTCTACCAGCTGAGCTAAGCCGGCGATTGGTGGGTGCTACAGGTTTCGAACCTGTGACCTCTTCCGTGTGAAGGAAGCGCTCTCCCGCTGAGCTAAGCACCCATGAATAAGCCCCGGGAAAACCGGGGCCTGACTCTATTTGCTGGTGGGCCTTAATGGGCTCGAACCATCGACCTTGCGCTTATCAAGCGCACGCTCTAACCAGCTGAGCTAAAGGCCCATGCGCCGTTGGCGCTTTCTAAATATACTCACTAAGAGGGGGCATAACAAGGGGGAATTTCCCCCGACCCCGTAGGGGTTTAACTATGCGAGCGTAAAGCAAAAGCCGTGCCCTAGATGGGACACGGCGGATTTGCATCTGGCGGAGGCGTCGAGATTCGAACTCGAGCGCCGGCAGAACCGGCCTAACAGGTTAGCAACCTGCCCCCTTCGGCCTCTTGGGTACGCCTCCAAGCCCGCTAATTTTACTAAGCCGGGCTCCAAAATCAAAGGGGAATATGGGGCGATTGCCTTCCTCGATACGAAGCTGATCGCATCTAGGAAGCCAATTGCTTGTCTTTGGGATGAAAGCCCGCTTGATGCAAGGCCCTATGCAGGGAAGAATATCCCTCTTTGTCCATGTGTATCCCATCGACTAGGCCAAAGACATCCACGTCCTTGAAATAATCGGCATAAGCCCTTTGGGGATGACCCTCGCACATATCTTCCAAAGCCCTATTGATATCCCCTACCGCCTGCTTCTTCCTAGGATCATCGTCCCGATGAGGCAGGCCGAGGACATAGACCAAAGAGGAGGGATGCTCCCTACTTATCCTATCTAGGACATAACGGATGTCCTTGATGACCTTATCCTCTTCCCGGTCCTCTTCATAGACGTCATTCGTGCCCATATGGATCACGAAGGCATATGGGGACTTACCCACCACAAAGGGCAATATCTCCCTCCAGTCCCTAGCGCAGGAACCATTGATCCCCAAAAGCAAGATGTCCTTGTCCCCATATAGGCGTTCAAGATCGAGGAAAAAGGCGGGATTCATGTATGAATCGCCGATAAGAAGGCTGCTATGCCCTTCAACCCCGGCGGAAGATACCTTGTCCTTTAGCAGGCTCGCTTCGGCTTTGAAGCGCATCGCTAGTCCTCGCTTTTGAGGTCGCGGGAGAATAGAGCCCTGACGGCATCGAGGGGATAGACCCCCTTGTAGACCACATCATAGACCCCATGGGTGATGGGCATCTCGATGCCCTTCTGCTTGGATAGATGATAGGCGGCCTCCAAGGCGTTGAGGCCCTCGACCGCCATGGCGACCTTGGCCTTGGCCTCACTCACCGAATAACCCTGCCCGATATAAAGACCGCATTCGTGGTTGCGGGAATGGCTGCTAGAGCAGGTGACCACCAAGTCCCCTAGCCCGGCTAGGCCAAAGAAGGTATCCCTTTTGGCCCCTAGGCTCACCCCAAGACGGATCATCTCGTTTAGTCCCCTGGTAATCAGGGCCGCCTTGGCGTTATCCCCATAGCCCAGGCCATCGCAGATGCCGGAAGCCAAAGCGATGATGTTCTTTAAGGCCCCGGATAGCTCTACCCCTTTCACATCGGGGTTTTCATAGACCCGGAAGTATTCCGAAGAAAAGACGTCCCTTACCATCTTCGCGGCTTCTACGTCTTTGCTGGAAGAGACGCATAAGGTAGGTAGCCTCCTAGCCACCTCTTCGGCGTGGGTGGGGCCCGAGAGGGCCACCACGGGATTGCCATCAAGTTCCTGCTCAATTACTTCCGACATGGTTAGGAAAGTACCATCTTCTAAGCCCTTGGATACGGTGACCACGACCGTGGATTTGTCTAGATATGGGGCAATGGACCTGACGCTTTCCCTAACAAAGGGAGAAGGAACCGCCAAAACCAAAATATCCAGTCCCTTGAGCGATTCGTCCTGCTCATGTAGGAAAGAGATGTTCTCGCTTAGCCTTACTCCGGAGAAACGGGGATGGGCCCTGGTCTTATTGAGCCTATCGGCCTCATAGTCGAAGTGGGCATAGACCTTGGGGAAATAGCCCTTGTCGGAAAGAAGGTTGGCCAGGGCCAATCCCCAGGTCCCGGCCCCGATGATCGCAATATCAAGCATGGAGTAAGTATATAAGCCAAATAGCCGTATCAAAAAGGGGCAATTGCCCGGTTGGCAGCGACCCTGACATCCAAAGAACTGGGAAAGGGTTTAGCCGATGGCGTCGGTGGAAGCCACCCTGATGATGGGGGCGCCGCTTTGGCTAACCATGCCATTGGTGTTGAGTAGGCCCTTCAAAGTGAATTGCCCCTCTTCGGCGGCCGTGATCCATTCCTCGCTGGAAAGGACGCTAGAGCCGATGCCTAGGGCCACGTCCTTATCGCCGAGTTTGGCGGTATAGACGTTGTTGGCACTGCCCGAGGTATCCAGGGCCACCTCGGTCAGGGGCAGTTCGATCTTGGCATAGCGATACCACATGATGTTATCCAGATCGAGATCTCTCAGCGTGTTGGCTGAAATCACCTCGTCGATGAGGGAAATGTAGGTGCCATTGATATCCTCTCCCACATCGAGGTTATAGCGATAGTGGCCGTTTTCCCCCATCAAAAGGGGCTGGCCTATTATTTCCACGGAGTCACCGACTTCGATGCCGCTGGGGAGGCTACCTGCGACGAGGACGGCAAAGTCGCCGTTTTGGATGGCAAACCTATTGCCGGATATGGCGGTCGTGTCATTGAGAGCGGTGACCACGGCCTTGACCTTCTGGTTTTCAAGCAAGGACCCTACGCCTCTGGCGAGGTTCTCACAGGTACTATCCTGATAGGGATGGCTCCAGGAGGAAGACGTGTTGAGATCAAAGGAGTTGCCGGATGTAGAGGAGGCGTCGCAGGCGGCCAGTAGCAGGACCGGGGCGACCAAAAGAATGATTTTCTTGTTCATACGGCTGATATATCTAAGGAAAGAAGAGCAACTAAAGGAAAATCTTCACTTCACGTATCTTTTCGCGTACCTGGCGAAATCTTCCTGCAGGATGTTGCAGTGGTAGAAGGTATAGGTGGTGAACTTGAAGGGGGCCAGCCAGCTTTCGTAGTTGGGGTCGTCCTTCTTTAGCACGGGCAAAATGTTCTCCCGGAAGAGGCGGTCCATCGCGATGGCGTTGACGAACTTGTTGCCCAGCTTCTTGTTGGCTCTATGGGCCAATTCCCGGGATTGGTCGATCGCGGCGCCAAGATAGACCTCGTCATCGCCCGCTAGAAGGAACAGGGACTTGCCGGCGGCGATGCCGATCCCGGCCTTTAGTTCCTTATATCCCCTCTTCTCCAAATTGAGGTTGTACATCAGCATGAAGGTGTTGATCCTATAGGCAATCCGGAAGACCTCGGCCATCGAGGCCTGGTCGGGCGTGGAATATAAGGCCTTGATCTCATAGCCTTCCTGGTAGGACCTAAGCAAACCCTTATGGTCGCGCATGATTTCCAATATCTCGCCCGTTAGGGCCTTGATGAGCCTGGAATCCTTGTCCTTTAGGTTCTTGAATGCCGTCTCGGGGTTTTTTATATCTACGGTTAGGCAGCTGAGGTATCCGGTATAGGAAACCCCGTCTTTGATGCCTATGTTCGATGATGGTATACCGCCTTTTGGCTCTTCGCACTGGATGCGCTTGTTGAGCACTTCGTCCAACCGGGTCTTGGAAAGCTTGTAGTCGTACATGCCTCTCCTCCTTGTAGATACTTTAGTTTAGCAAAAAGAAGGCGGTCAAGACCGCCCCAAATTAGCAAAACAAAGCGTTTGTCAGGCCGGCTCGGTCTCCATCAGCCTAGTCAGGTTCAATCCCCCATGGCCATAGAGAGAATAATCCCCTAGGTCAGTGCAGGAATCAAACAGGGCTTCCTTTACCTGGGCGGCAGTGGCCTCGGGGTATTTGGACCAATATAGGGCCGCGGCAGCCGCCGTAAGCGGGGTGGAAAACGAAGTCCCCGAAACCACCCCGTATTGGGGATCATCGGAAAGGATCCCGTCGGCGATATAGCTGCTCCAAGGGGCCATCACGGTGCCAGGGGCCACTAGGTCATTGCTACCATAGTTGGAATAAGAGGCGATCTGAACCGAAGATAGGGCCTCCAAGGCCCCAACGGCGATCGTATCCTGATGGCTGGCCGGGAAGTGGCAGGCATTCTCCCCGTCATTGCCCGAGGAGCAGAAGATCAAGGTGCCCCCATCCACCAAGGAGGATATGACCGGCTCGAAGCTAGCTTTGAAGCGATCGGCGGTCGCTTCGGACATATCCGAAAGGTCAAAGTCCACCGACATGGTGAGTATGTCAACATCCAGCCCGGAGACATATTGCATCGCATTTAGGACCACGCCTGAGGCTAGTCCGTCTAAGGCCACATAGACCAGTTCGACCTCCGGGGCGGCCCCGGCACCGCCCTTACCGTCTATGGCGTCGAATATCACCCCGGCTACCCCGGTCCCATGCCTAGTCCCCTGTAGCGTGGTGTCTTCCTGGAGAATCCCGTATCCCCCTTCCTTGACCGTAGTGGTCTGGTATTCGCCCACTAGGGCGGATTCTTCGCTGAAGCGGCAATTGCCCTTATCATCGCTGAAGGCGTCATGATCGTATCTGACCCCCGAATCGATGACGGCTAGCTTGATGCCCTCGCCCCTATAGCTATCGAGGGTATTACTAAACTCGGCACAGCCAAACTGCAGGGTCCCTTGGTTATATAGGCGCCCGTAGTTATCCCTCATGCCCATGTCATAGACATAGGGCTCGTCTTTGAACGACCTCTTGTATCTGCCTGAGGAGCAAGAAACCAAGCAAAGTATGCTTATCGATAGCAATAGATACTTTCCGGGATTATGCATATCGGCTGATTTATGGAGTGAAGGTCAAATGTTTCTTGGCTCTTGGATCAGAAGACCAGGTTTGTTGTATCACCTAGAAGGCACCTATTCACTCAGAAAGTGCGCCAAGAAGGAAAAAGCCACCTTGCGGCGGCTCTTTCCACACCATAGGTAGAGGATGGAGTGGCAATCTTGATAGAGACTAAGCCCTCTTGCGGCGCCTGATGGCAAGGACCAGTCCCACGGAAACGACCGCGCTGAAGGCGACGATGCCGGCGAGGATGGCGGCAGTCACATCAGCGTTGATTGGCTCTCCGTTATTGGAAGCGGAGACGCCGCGGCCCATGAAGTTGGCAAGGTTGGTGTACTTGCCAATGATGTATTCATACTTCTCGACGGCAACCTGGATGTCGGTGACAACCACATCAAGGGCTTCGCCGGAAAGGACGGCCTTCTGATCGGCTGTCAAGACTTCATAGGAAGCGGAGACGTCGCCCCAGGTGGTAGCATCGACCCCATTTCCGGATTCGCAGACGGGTTCAAGGGTGGAGTTGAAGGACTTGGCCCAGGTCCTGGCGGCTTCCATATCGGGGTCGGCAAATTCGACCACGATGTAATTCAGATAAGTAGTACCATCGTTGGAGTTGGCGATTTCATAGCGGGTGACGCCAAGGGAAGAGAAGTCATAGACACCGTTGGTGCCGGTAACCTCGTTCTTGGTTCCTTCTTCGTCTACAGCAGAGACGCTAACGCTGCCGCTAGCGATGGAAAGCGAGATGGTCTTGATGGTGTTGAAGTGGTTGAAACTATTTCTGATAAGACCATTGGTTTTCTGGAATTGGATGGTACCTTGGGTGTTAGATTTCATTACCTGGTTGGAATAGAAACTGACATTGCCATAATCGTGGTTGCCGTTGTTTTCGGCATAGCTGTTTCCCGGGAAAGAATCGGGAGTGATGACAAGGTCATTTTCAATGGCAGTCTGAACAGCTTCGACTTTTACTTGGGCCGATCCGGCAACCGAAACATCAGCCACGCATGTGGCGGTGATGGTTGCAACGCCATTGTCAATCGCCGTTACCAAACCGGTAATGGAGTCGACAGTGGCAACGGATTCGTTGTTGCTGGACCAAGTAACAGATTTGTCGGTAGCATCCGCCGGCAGGACTGTCGCAGTAGCCTGGGTAGTAGCGCCGAAGGATGTCAGAGTGTTTGCATCAAGGGTGACCGTGACACTGGTCGGTTTGACCACTTGGACGGTCGAAGTGTAGGTAATGGTAAGAGAGCTGAATCTCAACTGTGTGTATTTAGCAGCTTTCGCATACGAATTCTGAATAACCAGATATTGGGTGTCCAAACCGGTAATGTCCGACCAGCTTGCAAGCTCGGAAACAGTGGAACCGATGGTCGCGGTAGTCGGTTTTTCTGAATCGGGTGCAAAGGTGTTGCTCGACCAATATGTAATGTCATAGCCTTTGTATGTGTTGACCGTTTCCATGGCAACGGAATTGATCGTTACGCCTTCGACACAGCTAAACGAAAGATAGTGTCCTTTATACATCCTGGGAGCCGAAATGTAATTACTACTCACATCATTAGTCGAATATCCCTTGTTCTGCGTAATGGTTATGAGATTGTCCATGGTCCATGTGATGTTCTTGTCTGTGTTATCGTATGTACCGGCGCTTAGTTGGACCTTGTCCCCAGATGCGGCTTCCACCGCGTTAGGGGCGGTGCTTCCGACTAGGGTAGCCACGGTCCCGACGGCAGCCAAAAGGCCTAGGGCCATGGAGGAGAAGATGGCGAGTGATTGCTTTTTCATATTTATTGCCTCCGTGAGGATAAGTCCGTGCCCGCGTTAAGAGTGCACAGCCTCATGTTCACAACGTGATTGTAAAGAGAGAGAGAGAGAGAAACAATCCCGGGGCGAGCGAATTTACATTAACTTGATTCAGATCGCGGCTTTATATGCCTCTTGCTTAAATGAGAAAAAAGCGACCCCCGAGGGAGTCGCTTTACATAGGTAATTGGGCTTAGATCCTCTCGATTTCGGAGAAGTCCACGTCCACCGGGGTGGAGCGTCCGAAGAAGACGGTTTCCACACGGCAGGCGCCGGTTTCCTTATCGATGGAGATGATTTTGCCCTCGGTCCCTTCAAGGGGTCCGTGGATGACCTTGACGGCATCCCCGACGTTGTAGCGGTCATACATGGAGGAGTCGATGAGGCCCATCCTCTTCAAGACCGGTTCGATCTCTTCGCGGGAGACCGGGGTCGGCTTCTGTCCGCCGCCGGAGGAACCGGCGATGCCGGTGACACCGGGGGTGTTGCGGACGATGTACCAGGACTGGTCGGTCATGATCATCTCGACGAAGATGTATCCGGGATAGAGGTTCTTCATCTTGGTCTTGCCAGTCGGCAATCCATCCTTCAAGACGGGCACTTCCTGCTCGGCGACCAAAACCCTGAAGATCTTGTCTTCCATGCCCATGGTCCCGATGCGCTTCTCGAGGTTTTTGGCGGTCTTGGACTCATGCATGGAGTAGGTGGTAACGATATACCACTGCTTTTCGGCTAGATTGGCGGGCATATTAACCTCCGAAGGCCGCCTTGAGCTGGTTGATGATGCTATTGGCGGTCAAGTCTTCCAAAACGATGAAGAGGCAGGCAAATAAAGTGATGGCGATAACCACCGCGATGGTCGGGAAGAGGGTTTCCCGTTTGGGCCAGCGGACCCGCTTGCCTTCGCGGGCCACTTCCTTGCAGTATTTAAGGGCTTTGTTCATCGGCTCTCCTTATGCACCGTATGCTTGTTGCACTTGGGGCAATATTTCTTTATCTCGATCCTTCTAGGGTCGTCCTTCCTCTTGGCAACCTGGTAGTTGCGGCTGAGGCAATCTTGGCAAATCAAAACAACCTTTTCCCTAGACACGCAATCAAGATAGCCCCGTAAGGATAGTAATTCAAGCGATTCCCTGTCAAGGGAAAGCTTCTTTTTTGCCCTTAGGCAATAAAAAGCCCGCGGGGCCTCCGCGGGATATCCCTTCCTTGAATGCTCATGGGCTTAGCCGTCGCATTCTAGGAAAGTCCCGGGTATATGGCCATAGTCCAAGGTGTCGATGACAAAGGCCAGAAAGGCCTGGAAATGCCTCTTCGCGGTCGAAGGGGCCACCTTCAGGTTGGCGGCTATCGAGGAATAGGAATGCCCTTCTAGGCGCAAGGAAACCACCTCGATGGTGCGCTTCTTCAGCCGCTTGGGGAGTTTGGATAGCAACACGGCTTCTTCGAAATAGTTCAGATAGATCTTGGGATCTTCGAATTTGGAGCAGGATACCACGTCCTCGAAGGTCACCTCGTCCTCGAGCAATGGGGAAATGGGCTCGGACAAGGAGGCGGCCCCCTTCTTCTTTTCCTCCTTGGCCACCTTGGCGATGTCATTGCCCAAGATGGTTTCCATGTACTTGCGGAACCTCGACAAGGAAAAGCGGAAGCTCTCGGCGGCATTTTCCAGGCTTTTCAAAAAGAAGCCGTGGTTTTCAAAGGCCTCATAGGCCGGCCCTAGTCCCAGCCTGGCGCGGGCCGCATGCAGCCTCCGCGATTGGTAGTAGCGGTCATCGAGCTGGCCGTGGGCGGTATAGTCGCCAAGCCGCGTCAAAAGAAGCAACTCCTCGTCATTGAGTTCGAGATAATTCAATATCGATCTCCCTTTTGCCCCGGGAGAGCGTCAAAAAAAGACCTTACTTGTTCCTGCTTAGGGCCGCCTGGGCCAAAAAGAGGGCTCCGGCCACCGCGGCATTGAGGCTATTGACGTGGCCAAGCATCTTAATACGGGCCACGAAATCGCAGTTTGCGAGAACGAGCCTGGAGATGCCGAACCCCTCCGAGCCGATGACGATGGCCATCTTGCCACTATAGTCGATGTCTTGGTACGGGGTTTTGCCCTTCATGTCGCTGGCGACGATCCAAAAGCCCTTGGATTTGAGGGTGGCTATGGCCTGGGAGAGGTTGCCCACCTGGGCCACCGGCACGTAGTTGTAGGCCCCGGTGGAGACCTTGGCCACCGTCTCGTTGACCGGAGAGGCGCCTTTTGATTTGATGATGATCCCATCGACGCCGAAGGCATCGGATGAGCGTAGCAATGAGCCTAGATTGGCGGGGTCTTGGATCCCGTCGAGTATCAGGAAAAGCGGGTCTTTGCTTTTGGTGGTGGATAGCAGCTTTTCCAGGCTGAGCATCGGGACGCTCGGGCAAAGGGCCACGAAGCCCTGGTGCAAACCCGAATGGCATAGATCGCCCAGCTTATTGTCGTCCATGTAGCCATATTCGATCCCCTGCTCGATGGCTTTTCTTAGCAATATGTCATCCTTCCTTTTGGGGGATATGAAAAGATGCTCGATCTTGCCCGAGGCGATCGCGGAGGATACGGCATTCCTGCCATAAACGGTCAGATGTTCGGACGTATAAGGGGTATAGCGGCGTTTTTTCCTAGGCATCGGTGGATATCTTCAGCTCCAAGGGCCTAAGCGAGAACCTCAGCTCGTCGAGGAAGGCGGTAGAAGAAGAAAGGGAAGCGAAGTTCAGCCTCATGCAGATGCGCAGGGCCTGCATGCCCTGATAGAGGACGATTTCGCTTTTGGTGTCGCGGATGGATATCGAGTAGCGGGAAGCGATGAGCAATATGTCTTTCAGCACCGGCTTGTCGCTAGGGACGACCACCATGAGGACGGGGTTTTTCCTTGAAGCGAAGCGCTCAACGCGCCGCATGGCCACCAGGAAGAAGAAGCTCACCAAAGTGGCTAGGGCCGCGATCACGAAATTGCCCGAGCCGGCCGCTAGTCCGATGGCCATCGAAAGCCATAAGGTAGAAGCGGTGGTCAAGCCTTTGACATCGATGCCGGTCTGCACGATGGTGCCGGCACCCAGAAAACCGATGCCGGATACCACTTGGGCCGCAAGACGGGCCGGATCGCGGTTGGGGAAATCCACGCTGGAAAAACCGTATATGGAAACGATCATGATGATGGCCGAGCCGATGCCTACGAGCAGATGGGTCCTAAGCCCCGCGGCGTGGCCGTGGTATTCCCGCTCGAAGCCGATGACCGAAACGAAGATCGCGGTGCAAAGTAGAGATAGGCAAACCAAAAGGAGGTTGCCCAGTATCTGGGCCCACTCCTCTCCGATCCCGAAGCCGGAATTGAACCAATCGATGATGTAACGGTCGATTCCCACTATAGCAGTCCTTTCTCGAGCAGTTTGGCCCTAAGGATGTCGCTGGAAGCATAATCCTTCTTGGATCTGGCCTCCTCATATTGCCTTAGGAGTAGCTTATCATCGCCCGAAAGGGAAATTTTTTCAATTATTAGGCCTAGCACCCCCAGGTGCAGATAGAGGCGGTTATATATGGCCCTGAGTTCCCCAAGGGGAAGGCCAGGGTTCCTAAGGGCCACGTTCAGGGCCTTGTTTTCCTCATAGAGGGCGCTGAGGGCATTGGGGGTATTTAGATCATCGAGCAGGGCCTGCATGAAATGGCCTTCAAGGTCTATTTCCCCCGTATAGGGATCGATGTCATTCTGAAGGAGTCTGATGGCCCCCTTCCTCATAGAGGAAGAGATGCCCTCCCACTTCTTCTTGCTATCAAGAAGCAGTTCCTCGGAATAGGAAACCGGGGCACGGTAATAGCTGGATAATAGGGCCAGCCTAAAGGCCATGCCCCCAAAGGAAGAGACCACGTCCTTCATCAAGGTGACATTGCCGAGGGACTTGGACATCTTTTCCTTACCGATATTGATGAAGCCGTTATGCATCCAATACTTGGCCAAACGGTTACCGTTATGGGCCAAGGACTGGGCCATCTCGTTTTCGTGATGGGGAAACTTCAGATCGAAGCCGCCCCCATGGATATCGATATAGCCCTCCCTATAGGAGAAGATGTCATTTATCATCACGCAGCACTCGCTATGCCAGCCGGGGCGGCCTATCGACCAAGGGGAAGCCCACTTGATGCCGACTTCGGTCTTCTTCCATAAGGCAAAGTCGAGGGGGTCTTCCTTCTTGTCGGATATCTCGATCCTCGCCCCCTCTTCGAGGGCTTCGATGGAATTGCCCGACAAGCTGCCATAGCCTTCTATCTTCCTGACCCGGAAATAGACATCCCCGTCCACTTCATAGGCATAGCCCTCGTCCACCAGATCCTTGATGTAGGAGATGATCTTGTCCATGCAGGAGGTAGGCGTAGGCGTATAGTCCGGGGGCATGATCCCCAGTTCGTCGGAGAGGGCCTTGTATTCTTTGATGATGCTACTAGAGAGCTCGGCTTCGCTTATCCCTAGGGCCCTGGCCTCGTTGATGATCTTGTCGTCGACGTCGGTGTAGTTGGATACGAAGGTTACCTTGTAGCCGATGGCCAATAAGGTCCTCCTAAGCACATCGAAGACCACCGGAGGACGGAAGTTCCCGATATGGGGAGAGGCATAGACCGTGGGGCCGCATACATAGATGGCAGCCTCGTTTTCCCTAACGGGTTCGAACTTGGTTTTCTTCTGGGTGTAGGAATCAAAAAGATAGAACTCTTTCATTGCCCCTAGATTCTACGCTTGCTCGGTTTATGAAGATAGGGGGCCGAAGCCCTGGAGGCAAAACAAAAGGGCCCCCTATCGCTAGAGGACCCTAATAGATGGGTTTTAGGCCTTATTCTTCGTAGGCTTCAAAATCGCCTTTGACCGCGGTGTATTCGCGGGTGTAGGTCAGTTCGTTCTGGTCTTCGCCGCTAACGCTGGTCTCGGTGACGAAATCATCGACGATGGTGAAGGTCCAATCCTTGGTGTCGCTGGAACCATAGGGACTAGAGAAGCTATAGGAGATATCGACGGTGATGGTGTTGCCCGACTTGGTGGCGGAATTCAAGGTGGCCGAGAGCACCGAGAAGCCGGTGTCGGAAGTCCCGAATCCGGTGTAGCCGATATCGGCGATCAGGAAGATGACTTCGGTTTCGGTGTAGAAGGGATGGGGGTTGAACTGATCTTCGGCCGAACTAATCATGACGCCCGGCTGGCTGGTAAAGGTATCTTCGGCCCCGTTAGTATAGGTGGTCCGGGTTTCCAGACCGGCATCGACGGCATAGATGTGGGTGGTTGCGGTGTAGTCCTGATAGCCTTCCTCAGCGAAGTCGTAGGAACGCTCGGAAACGGTGTTATAGCCAAGATAACGGGTGCTCTCGACGGTCCAGGTGGTTTCCCCGACATAAATAGGGTTGAAGTTATCGTCATAGTCGCCGAGCAGGTTTTCGGTATAGCAGGTGCCGCTGACGGACTTGGTGCCCTTCACATAGGCCTCGAAGTTATCAAGGATGGAAAGGACGTCTTCTTCCGAGAGGTCGCCATCATCGAACTGCTGGATGGAAGCCGGGGTATTGGAGATGTTTTCCGAAGGGACGTCATCAAAGCCATAGGTGCCTTGACCGAAGACTTCGCCAAGGACGCTCTGTTGGCCATAGACGATGTCGCTGACGCGGAAGGAAGTGAGGTAGGAGCAGTTGTTCTCGATATCCTCGCTGGTACCGACGTTATAGCTATAGCTAAGATAGGTGAAGCCCTCGATGAGAAGCCCGACCTTGTTGAGGCGGATTTCGAGTTCGATGACCGATTCGCCCATATAGTCGTTTCCGGGAGCGCTCATGTAGACGCCGGCTACGAAGACATCCCCTTCCTCATGGACCTCGAATTCGAAATCGGTGTATTCAGCGGCGTAGGCATCGAGATTGCCCCAGTAGCTGCCTAGATAATAGACATCCTGGGCCACCGGGCCGCAGGCCTCCCGGACGCCGATCCAAGGAGTGTTTTCCTTATAGTCGAGGGTGTTGGAGGCTTCGTCCTCGCCATCGACATAAAGAAGGACGTTATATTCCCCATCATAGGGCAAGGAATAGAGGGTACCGCTGGAAATCTCGTCGCCGTCATAGGCGAGAACCCCATCGGCATCGAGGTTGCTCCTTCTGGACACGGCGCCATCCTGATAATAGGTGATGACGTCTTCGACCAGGCTATTCTGATAGCCGTAGGTCTTATCGTAGGCCTTCAGGGATTTGACCCCGTCAAGGCTGAAGTTATCGATCGCCTCGTTGATGCTATCCACGGTGACATCGTCGATGTCATAGGTCGAAAGCGAGGAAGAGGACGATGAAGATGATGAAGATGAAGATGATGAAGATGAACCGGACGAGGAAGAGACATCTTTCGAGCAGCCGGCTACGGCAAAGGCCACCACTGCCAACGAGATGGCACCCAAAGCCGTGGTTATTTTCTTATTTCCCATATTTGTTTTCCTCCGTGAAATAAGCTGTACGCATTATTGTTATCCACATTTTTAAGGATGGGGTAAAGAAAGCGCTTTCAAACTAAAAATCCATGCATTTCGCATGGAGGTGCCGCAAAACCCCAATGGAATAACAAATATGAGGGATCGCTAAAGGCGAAGGCTATCCAAGATGTCGCTCGGCCTATGGATGATGAAACTAGCCCCATCCATCAAAGGCCCTTCATAGACCCCATAGCCATAGGTGCAGACCGCATAAGGCATATGGGCGTTATTAGCCAGTTCCCTATCGGGCAAGGAATCCCCTACATAAAGGCAATCCGACGGGGACAAAGAGTACTTGTCCAAAATTCTATTAATCCAATACGGGTCGGGTTTGCGGGGATAAGCATCCACCGCCCCGATAACTTCCACAAAAAGGCCCTCGAAGTATCTATTTACGGCGATTTTGGCTAACTGATCTGGCTTATTGGATATTACAAAGAGCAGATATCCCCTGCCCTTTAGCTCCTTGATGACGTCCACCATCCCACCAAAGGGAGCGATATGATCAAGCTGGTATTCCTTGTACAAAGGCATGTATAGGCCTTTCAACAAGGCAAAGTTTTCATCGTTGTCCTTATCGCCTAGGGCCTTATGCACCAGGTTTTCAGCCCCCCTACCGATGAAGGCCTTTACTTCATCTTGGGTGTATTGCATCTGAAAGCCACCCCTCTCCAAGGCCTTGTTGATGGCCCTAGCGATATCGAAAAGGGTATTCATCAAGGTCCCGTCCAAATCAAAGAAGATGGCTTTGTTCATCTTTAGGATTATAAGGCAAAGCCACGGAAAAAGGGCCAGCCGTGCGGCCAGCCCCTTTTAAGAAAACAAGCAAATGGGTTCGATTCAGGCGGTTAAAAAAGGAACAGGGCCGCAGATGCAGCCCCGTTCCGCTATAACCATAAGGATCGTCAGCTTATGGCATATCCACCAAGCAGGATGCTGAGGGCACCGGATTCGACAACGATGTCGCATTCCATGTAATAGGTGTACCCGTATCCGTCATCGGCGGTAATGCTAAAGGTTGAGGTAGATCCAACCGTCGGAGTATCCAGTTCGACCCATCCGGCAGCCAGGATGCCGGTTTCGAATTCGGCGACCAAGCTGTTGATCGACTCGGTGCTAAGGCAGAGGGCACCGAAGACATACTGGTTGTCGAACTCCGCATGGGTGAGGCTACCGCTGATACCGATGGAGCCAGCGGGCATGGTGAGCTCGGGCATGATCTGGCCATACCAGAACATGACGTTTTCAGAGAAGGCAGCATAGGCAGCGGCGGCCGAGACGCTGGTCGCGGTCATGATGCTGATGGTGGCGGTGGAGGTATCTTCGTCCCAGATCGTCTGGATGACGGCCGAGCCGTCTTCGGAAAGGAAGACGCTCACTCCGAGGTAGGCGGAGGTTCCCAAGGTCCAGCCTTCGAGAATGAGGACATCTTCGTAGTCTTCGAGTTCGGCCTCAGTGGAACCATTGATGGTGACTTGGACGTAGCTGGAGCCGCTATCGACGTAGAAGCCGCAGGTGCCGGCGAAGGTGTAAGCCGGGATTTCCACGGTCAGTCCGATGGCGCTAAGGGCGGTGGAGATGTCCGCGGCCGGCCAGACGTAGCTGGGCTCTTCATAGGGAGTGATGGTGATGAGGGTACCGCTTGCATCGTCATGCTCGATGACGATGGCGAAGTCCTTGGCCGGGGCAATGTATAGCCCGGTGCCGGTAGGATCCAAGGTCCATCCGGCGGCAACTAGGTCGGCAGCGTAGCTATCGGTGAGGTCGACCAGGCCGGTATCGCCCTTCTGGATAAGGGTGACTTCGACGGAACTAGATCCAACGGAAATCGCGCCGTAGTCGATGTTGGCGGTGGCAGCCGGAATGGTGGTCGTGGTCTGCGGATCGATGCCCTTCACGGCATCGTTGACGGCAGTGGTCGGCCAAGAGGCGAAATAGACGCCGGTATTGAGGGTGAAGATGATGTCGGTGTCTTCATAGCTGGAGTCATAACCGATTTCGACATAGAGGACTTCGTCCGGATCGGTAAGGGTGACGTACCCGCTAGAGGGATCTTCAAAGACGATGGTCCAGTTGGCGGCTGTCAGAACGGCAATATAGGCATCTGAGATATCCGGGCCATAGCAGTAGAGGGTGTATTCGCCGTAAGAAGAGTTGGCGAGGAATTGGATGATGTCGACGCTGCTGACATCGGGTGCAGGGATGGTCACATCAGTGCCGGTGAGTTCCTCGAAGAAGTCGGAAATTTCTTCGGCAGGGAAGGTTGCTAGGTAGGAATTGACCTCAAACTGCACGAGCAGGCCTTCGACGCCTTCATCGATGGTCTGGGGAATCAAGACGGCACCGACGGCGGTAGTCGGGTCATAGTAGTAAGGAAGCGATTCGCCGGTGCTAGTCAAGGAATAGAGTCCCTCGATCAGGGTCCAGTTGGCAGCGGCAAGGTCGCTTTCATAAGCCTCCGGATCGCATCCGATCATGAGGACCTGGACGGTGTAGGAGAAACTGCTCCAGTCAAAGCCGGCGACCACCTGGTAGCCGATGGTGGCTGGGGTCGAGGGGGCCGGGATGGCTACGCCTTCGGCCAGATAGTAGGCGACGTAGTCTTCGACGCCGGCTTCTTCCCAAGCAGCGTAGGTTTCGACGCCGGGGCTATATTGGACGAGAAGGGTTCCGACGCCTTCATCAAGTACGTAACCCTCATCGTCGCAAACGGCGGAAATCATGGTGACATCCGAATAGTCGTCATAGACTTTGACTAGGGATAGATAGGATGCGGTACTGGTGCCATCATCCGCCCAACCGTCGGCTTGGTGGGGCGTAAGAACCAAATCCGACAGTTCCGAGGCATCGACCTCAGGAACCGAAATCTGGAGGATTCCCTCACTTACGGCCGCGAAGATTTCATAATCGAGTCCGTCGGCCCAATAAGGAATCTCATGGTCTCCAAGGACCGAGGCGATCTCCTCTTTTTCCGAGGCTGACCAACCGGTCTTGGTGACGGTGATAACGATGGTGGCGGTTAGTTCCCCCACTGTCGCGGTGACGTTGGTCACGCCCTCGGCAATGCCAGTCGCGACGACTTGGTTGCCAGTTGTGGTATCCAGTGTCAATACGCTGGGGACGGCGACTGTCCACACGGGGGTGCCGTCAACTCCTTCGACCACTGCATCCAGGGTCAAAGTTCCTTCCAATTCCACGGTCGCGGCTGCGCCTTGGGTAATGGAAATGGATGGCTCGACCGATGACGATGACGAATCGGAACTAGACGAGGAAGAGGATCCCTCGGGAGAGAGACTACATGAACCAAGCACTAGAACCGAAGCGGCAACGACGGCCAATAAAGGCAATTTGTTTCTCATTGCTTAAGCTCCTTTCAAATATGCCAACCCTTTCGGGATGAAAAATAAAAACATGACAAAGGCGGATTTCAATGACTAATTCACGCTCTTTTGTAAGGTTTGTGTTAAGACAAGATATGTAAAGTGATTAAATTGTCCATATAGGAAAACATTATGTTTTCCAAAAATAAATCCCCCGGTTCGGCCGGGGGATGTCCCTTTTTATTCGGTTTTGTATTTTTCCCGGTTGGACCGGTAGGTGGTATGGAGCAGATGCTCCGCCAGTTCGCTGCCGTATTCTCCCAGATAATCCTTGTATAAGGCGATGATATCGGGATTGTTGTGGCTTTGCCTGACCGCCTTCCTCTCGTCGATGTCATAGAGGATGGCCGCCCTCTTGGCCCTGAAGGTCTCCAAGATATCATCGTCTTCATTAGGAAGCAGGAATGGCTTGACGAAGGGTTGTCCCCCACCGGCGATGCAGCCGCCCGGGCAGCCCATGATTTCGATGAAGGCATAGGGGGATTTGCCCTCCCGCACCTGATCGAGCAAGGGTTTGGCGTTCTTCATGCCGGAGACCACGGCCAGCTTGATCTTCTTGCCGGCCACTTCGACCTCGGCCTCGCGGACGGCTTCAAAGCCGCGGACGGCGGTGAGGTTGATGGGATTCATCTCTTTCCCGGTCAGGGTGTGGTAGGCGGTCCTTACCGCGGCTTCCATGACCCCGCCGGTGACCCCGAAGATGGCCCCGGCCCCGGAGTATTCGCCGATGAGGTCGTCATCGAACTTCTCCTCGGGCAGCTCACTATAGACGATGCCGGCGCGCTTGATCATGGCCGCGAGTTCGCGGGTGGTCAGCACCGCGTCGACATCGGCAAGGCCGTCTACGAATTCCTCAAGACGGCGGGATTCCCCTTTCTTGGCGGTACAGGGCATGATGGAGACCACGAAGATGTCCTTCGGGTCGATATTGTGTTTTTTGGCGTAGTAGGTCTTGATGATGGCCCCTTCCATCTCATGGGGGGACTTGCAGGTGGATACGTGGGGAATCAGATCGCTATAGAAGAATTCCATGTAATTGATCCAGCCCGGCGAGCAGGAGGTGATCTGCGGAAGCGGGGCACTCCCCTTGAGTATGCGGTTGATGAGTTCCTGACTTTCTTCGGTGATGGTCAAGTCGGCCCCGAAGTTGGTGTCGAACACCCGATAGAAGCCAAGGCGGTGCAAGGCAGCGACCATCTTGCCCTCGCCGTTATCTTCCCCGATCTTATAGCCGAATTCCTCGCTTATGGCCGACCTGACGGCCGGGGCGGTCTGGACGATGACATACTTGCCCTCTTCCATGGCCTTATCGACGAGGTTGATTTCCCTCTTCTCGGACAAGGCCCCGGTGGGACAGACGGTGATGCACTGCCCGCATTGGATGCAGGGCACGTCCTTAAAGGACATGTTGAAGGCCGGCCCGACGATGGTGTCGAATCCCCTCTTCTGGAAACCCAATATCCCGATGCCCTGGGCTTGCTTGCACCGCTCGATGCAGCGCCCGCAGAGGATGCACTTGCCGGTATCGCGGCAAAGGCCCGGGGCCAGATCGTCGATGGTGCGCCTAGAGAAGGCTCCGGGGAACTTCCCGGATTCGGCCCCGGTCATCTCTGCGGCCTTAAGGAGTTCGCAGTGGCCGTTTTTCACGCAGCCGAGGCATTCTTTGACGTGGTTGGACAAAAGCAGTTCCACCGAATGCCTCCTGGCCTTGGTGGCCATGGGGGAGGAAATCCAGATCTCAAAGCCCTTCTCGGCCGGGACGTCCTTGACCGGATAGACGCAGGAGGCGAAGAGCTTGCCGCCCCTTTCGGTCCTGATTTCGACCAGACAGACGCGGCAGGAGGCCAAGGAATTGTGTCCCTTGTTGAAATAGCAAAGGCTAGGGATCTTATAGCCGCATTTTCTCGCGGCATCTAAGACGGTAAGGGAATCATCGACGCTATAGATGCGGCCTTCGATGTTGATGTTCATCATATTCGACATGGTCTATTACCTCTTGGAGATGGCATGGAAGGGGCACTTGAGCAAGCAGGTACCGCACTTGATGCACTTGGCTTGGTCGATGACGTAGGCTTCCTTGCCGGGGACGCCGTGGATGCAGCCCACCGGGCAGTTCCTGGCGCACAAAGAACACTTCTTGCATAGATTGGGGTCGACCACATACTGCAATAGCTTCTTGCAGACATGGGCCGGACAGGTCTTGTCCCTCACGTGGGCCTCATATTCCTCGGGGAAGGAATTCATGGTCGACAAAATGGGATTTGCGGCGGTTTGGCCTAGGGCGCACAAGCTCCCCGTCTGGATGG
The DNA here is from genome assembly GCA_949300345.1 of uncultured bacterium. Taxonomy (GTDB): domain Bacteria; phylum Bacillota_I; class Bacilli_A; order RFN20; family CAG-826; genus UBA4951. The sequence goes on along the minus strand of CASGDR010000007.1, from coordinate 138,992 downwards.
TTTTGGCCAAAGACCTCAGCTCATCTAGGGTATCCATGGTCGCGGTGCCCTTGGCAATGGTGCCGAGCAGTTCGTTGAGCCGCTTGGTCCCGATGCGGCAGGGCGTGCACTTGCCGCAGGACTCGGAACAAATGAAATCCATATAAAACTTGGCCACGTCGACCATGCAGTTGTCCTCGTCCATGACGATGGCCCCGCCCGAGCCCATCATCGAGCCCTTGGCGACCAGGTTGTCATAGTCGATCGGAGTGTCTAGGTCCTTTTCGGTCAGACAGCCCCCCGAAGGACCGCCGGTCTGGATGGCCTTGAACTTCTTGTTCCCGGGGATCCCGCCCCCGATATCGTAGATGAGGTCGCGCAGGGTCGTGCCCATGGGCACTTCCACGAGGCCGACGTTATTGATCTTGCCGCCTAGGGCAAAGACCTTGGTGCCCTTGCTTTTCTCGGTGCCGATCTTGGCGAATTCCTTGGCCCCGACCCTGATGATGTAGGGGACGCAGGCCAAAGTCTCGACGTTATTGACGCAGGTGGGTTTGCCCCAGAGGCCCTTGATGGCCGGGAAGGGAGGACGGGGGCGAGGCATGCCGCGCTTGCCCTCGATGGAATTTAGCAAAGCGGTTTCTTCCCCGCATACGAAGGCGCCGGCCCCTAGGCGCAGGTAGGCCCTGAAGCTGAAGCCTGAGCCAAGGATGTTATCCCCTAGTAAGCCGACCTGTTCCATGCACTTGATGGCGCGCTGGATCCTCTCGACCGCGACCGGGTATTCGGCACGGATATAGAAATATCCCTCGCTGGCCCCGAAGGCATAGCCGGCGATCATCATGCCCTCGATGACTTCGAAGGGGTTGCCCTCGAGGATCGAGCGGTCCATGAAGGCTCCGGGGTCGCCCTCGTCGCCGTTGCAGACGATGTATTTCTTGTCGCTTTTCTCTTTGGCGGCGAATTGCCACTTCCTTCCGGTCGGGAAGCCGGCCCCACCCCTACCGCGGAGTCCAGAATCAAGCACTTCCTGGATGACCTCTTCCGGGCTCATGGAGGTGAGCACCTTCTTCAAGGCCTTGAAGCCGTCATAGCCGAGGGCTTCTTCTAGGAAGTCGGGATTGATCAAAGAGCAGCCGTGCAGGGCAATCCGCTTCTGGCGCTTGTAGAAATTGATGTCATCCTGACGGGTCACCTTCTCATGGGTGACCGGGTCAACATAAAGCAAATCCTCGACGATGTTGCCTTCGACGAGGTCCTCCTCGACGATGCGCTCGACGTCTTTGAGCTTGACGGCCCGATAAAGGGTATCTTCGGGGAAGATCTTCACGAAGGGGCCCTGGGAGCAGAAGCCGAAGCAGCCGACGTGGTTGACGCTTACCTTTTCGCTTAGTCCCTTCTTAGCGATCAGTTCCTTCAGCCTATCGAGGATGGCCTGGCTATCGTTGGCGAGGCAGCCGGTGCCCCCGCAGACGACCACGGCGCGTTTTCCGCCTGTTCCCGCGATCTTCTCATTGAAGGCCTTGGTGCAACAGGCGATTTCCTTTTCTAGTATTTCCGGAGTGGCGATTTTTTCCATTAGGCTACCTCCTGGCTACGGATTTCGTTGATGATGCCCTCGACCTTGTCGGGGGTGACCATCGGATAGACCTTGCCGTTGATCTGGACGGCCGGGGCCAAAGCGCAGGCCCCGATGCAGCGGACGGCTTCGATGGTAAAAAGCCCGTCCTCGCTGGTCTGCCCGGGTTCGATCTTCAGAAGCTGGGAAAACTTGTCGATGACGGCTTGCGAATTCTTGACGTAGCAGGCCGTGCCCAGGCAAACCCCGATGACGTATTTGCCCTTGGGGGTAAGCGAGAAGAAGGCATAGAAGGTGACGACCCCGTATATTTCGGCTACGGGTACCCCCGTCTCTTCGCTTACGATGGCCTGTACCTCAAGCGGTATGTACCCGTATTTATGCTGGATGTCGCTTAGGATCATCATCAAAGGGCTGGGTTCGCCCTTATGCGCGGCACAGATGTCGCGCACTCCTTGAATAACTTCGGAACGGATCTTCATGGTTTCCCCTGCTTATCTATTAGATTGCAAAGCGATTTTAATAAGAAAAATTCCTACTTTCCATGGAATTTGGACTATTTTGTGGTTAGTTAAAACTAATAAATTACCACTCCTTTTGGTATACACCAAACGAAACGATAAATAACCTGATGGGACCAACCATGCATTTGAGCTCGGTCTTCCCTGATTATTTCAGTGGCCCTTTCCATTAAGGCAACTGGGGTCGCTATGATGGGAACATATCCCCTTCCGCAGGTCTTTAGGTCCATCCGCTACATAAGCAGAGGTATGTCTTGTCCTAGTACCTGATGGTTTTCTTAAGGCTAGGATATTGGTAGGAACCCTTGGTTACGCCGGTGGGTCTGGGATTTCAATAATAAAATGGGTCGTTTTAGGTTATAAATACCTATGGTTGCAAGTTTTTTAACACTATTATCGGTGTGATGTAATTATAGTTGGAACCGATTTGGCATAGACGATCACACCTTAGATATCAAAGGGCCTTTATAAGATAAGAAAGACAGCTTTTTTGCATAAGAAAAACCCAAGTAGGGAAACCCCTATCTTGGGCAAGTTTCTTATTTGACCCCGGCGTTAGGCTGGTACTTGTTGGAAGTTAGGTCCAATTCGTCGATGGCGATGGCTGGGAAACTCAGATAGAGAAGCACCTTCTTGGCCACTTCCTTGTCAAAGGGCTTGAATAGCGGCACCTTGGCGCTTTCGCCTTGGTCCTCGATGGCTAGATAAAGGTGGTTGCCATCCTTGATGGCCATATGGAATTCGCCCTTTAGGGAGTTTTCGAAAGCCATGATCTTCTCCTGGACCTGGGGGGTCATCACATAGAAGAAGAACTGTTGGTCGCTGGCGTAGCATTTGAACTTGCGGTTGAAGGCGATGTATTCGGTTTCGACCTTGGGTCCTACCGCCATGGTCAGTCCGCTACCGAAGGTACCGGCCTCGACTATCTGAAGCGACTGCTGGAAGACCCTATTCAGGGTGATGATGTAGATGGTTCCGGATGAATAGGGCACATAGGTCACATGCCCTTGTGAATCCTTCTGGCGGCGGTAGAGGATATAGCTAGAACCTTTGAAGTTCAGGCCCTTGTAGCCCGCGTTGACGAAATTTCTGGATTCAAACCTATCCGGAGCGATGAAGAAGCCGGTCCCTAGTACCTCTTGTCGGCTGAGCCCGGCCTTGCGGTTGCGGGTCACGTTGTCGAACAGGGCGGAGTCCACCAGCTGGCCCATGAGGGCGTGCACCTTGCCGGATAGCCCGGACTTGATGGCAAAAGCGATGATCATGAGCACTATGCCGACCACCGCAAGGATAGGACCGCCGAGGAAGAGGAAGCCGCTTTCGCTATCCCCTAGCATCGCCACTACGAATAGGACGATGCCCAAAGTCAAAAGGGCCAGCCCGATGAAGAGGCAGATGAGAAAGCGTTTTTTGGTTTTCAGCCTCAAGGCCTCAACTGAGGAAATAAGGCCTTCGAAAGCCTCGGAATTGAGAAGCTTTTCCATTTACGGCTAAGGATTAGAATTCGATCTTCACGTCCTGGCGCTTGCTCTCTTCGGCTTCGAAGAAGTCGCGCTTCTGGCAACGCAGGTGGTTGGCCACGATGGACGAGGGGAAGACCACGATGTCCTGGTTGTAGACGGTGACGTTGGAGTTATAGACGCGCCTGGAAGCCTGCAGCTGCTCTTCCACGTCGGTGATCTGGTTCTGCAGGTTCAGGAAGTTCTCGTTGGCCTTGAGCTGGGGATACTGCTCGGCCACCACGTTGATGGAATCGAAGGCCTTGGTGCAGGCAGTGGCGAATTCGCCCTTCTCCTTCATCGAAGCGTCCTTGCTGGGCGCCCTCATCTCGATGACCTTGCTCAAGGTCTCGTATTCGTGCTTGGCATAGCCCTTTACGGTCGCCACGGCCTTGGTCAGAAGGTCGAACCTCTTGGTGAGGGCCACGTCGATGCCCGAGGCGGCCTCATCGATCTTGATCTGTTCCCTCTTTAGGCGGTTGGAGGTGGAAATCCACCAGGCCGCGATGATGATGGCCAATACGATGACGATGGCCACAGGAATCACGATGGCAAGGATGGTCCCTAGATCAATGAGGACCGGATTGATTGATGCGTTCATGTTGTCGGCTCCTTTTTTCTAGGGGCATTATACGCCAAAGCGTAAGGCTAAATATCCAAATGTTTGAAAAGAGGAACAACCAAAAAGGGGCCGAAGCCCCTTGATTAGGTGTGACAATGGCCTTACTCGGCAGTGCGGCGCCTGCGATAGATGATGGCACCGGTCAGACCGCCGACCGCGGCAATGCCGATGACGACAAAGAAGCCGGCGATGGTGGCAGGAACCGCGCTGTCATTGGCCCCTTCCGAGTTGGAGATGGTGCTATAGGTAGCCTCCATCTGCTGATATTTGACATAGGCATCAACCTCGGTGCCGTTCCATTCTGTGATGGTGTTGCCGCCTAGATCGCCCTTCAAATACCAAACGTCCTCGTTGGTATGGATCCAGGTATTTATCAGCTTATCCAAAGCACCGACGCCTACATTCTTATCGGTTGAGCAGGAGCCATAAGGAGCAAGGACATATTTAGCCACTTCGGAGGCCTCAATCTTCTGGGACTCCTTGGTGCCGTCCCAATCTTGGGCGGCAATGCCCTGGGATACTTTCCATATGTTGTTATCTTCCTTATCCTCATAAGGGTAGTAGACCTGCGCGTTGTCTCCGGCATTGTATTTGACTTCAATGGTTGCCCCTTCAATGGTTTCCCCGGCCTCATCAATACTAGAACTCTTGAAGGCAATGGTCGATCCGTCTATCAACTGGCTGACAGGCACATCGAAATAAACTAGGTAAACAGGTGCGGTACCATCAAGTTGGTGGTCCCATCTGAAGCGGATTGCATCTGAGGATTCAATGGGGTTTTCACCGACGACAAGCTGCCACTTGTCATTTTCACGCTCCCAATGGCCGTTTCTATTGAGCCAGATGCGGGCAATTGAAGGTTCCGTCTCCGTAGAAGAGGGGACATCCCCTGTCGCCTTTACCCCAACTGAGGGGGAGCTGCCCAAAACCGCAGCCCCGGCTCCGAGGAGCCCGGCAACTGCAGCCAATAGGCCGAGTTTCTTTAAAATTTTCATCGATGATTTCCCTCCTGTTTGGAAATTCATGAACAAAATATAAACCGCCGAAAATTAAAATGGAAGCGCTTTCACATCAATGGTTGCTATATTTTGTCTTGGTTTTTGCGGCTTATTCAGGGCCTTATGTACGCGTTTACATGCCCATAAAAGGCAAAATCCCCCGCAAAAACCAAACGCATAGCAAAAAGAGGAGGGTTTTCCCTCCCCTATTTGACTAAATTGTCTACTTCGCGATGCGAAGGAGCACGACTTCGGCGTTATCGCCCTTCCTAGCCCCGAGCTTGTAGGTCTCGAGGTAGCCGCCCTGGCGGTCCTTGAGGGACTCGGCCAAGGGACCGAAGAGCTTATTGAGGGCGCTATTGCCGCTAGCGTCGGTCTCCGGACGGAGGACCTTGGCGGCTTCGCGCCTGGCGGATACATCGCCCTTCTTGGCATAGGTAACTAGCCTATCGAAGAGGCTGATGGCTTCAGGCGCCACGCCCGAGGTCACCTTGATCTCTTCGTGGATGATGAGTTCGGTAACCACGTTGCGGAGCATTCCCTTGCGTTTGGAGGCGGTATAACCCGCCTTGAAGCGGACGCCGGCTTTGCCGTGGACGTTCTTTCTTCCTTGTGCTGGCATGTTATTCTCCTACATAGTCGCGGAAGTGCAAATTGATGGCGGCAAGCTTGTCCTTGACTTCCTTGAGCGATTTCTTGCCTAGGTTGCGGACCTTCATCATCTCGTCTTCCGACTTCTGGGTCAGTTCGAGGACGGTGGAGATGCCCGCGCGCTTGAGGCAGTTGTTGGCACGCACCGAGAGGTCGAGCTCCTCGATGAGCATGTCAAGCAGTTTGTTGTCTTCTCCCTTGGTCTCTTCCTTGGTCATCTTGAACTCCTTGACCTTTTCGTCGAGCTTGGTGAACTCGTTGAAGTGGGCAATGAGCATCTCGGCGGCCAAAGCGAGGGCGTCGGTGGGAGCGATCGAACCATTGGTGGTGATTTCCATGTGGAGCAAGTCGAACTTGCTATCATGGCCCACGCGGGTGGGTTCGATGGAGTAGGCCACCTTGGTGACCGGGGAGTAGTTGGAGTCGGTGGAGATCATCCCGATGGTCTGGATGTTGCGCTCCTGCTTGTTGGCCTCGGAGGTCACATATCCCCTGCCGTTGGCGGCATAGATATGGATCCTGATGTGGCCGTTTTCGCTAAGGTGGGCGATTTCCAGTTCCGGATTGATGATACTGACGAAGGCCGGCAGGGTGAGGTCCTTGGCCTTGAGGACGCCCGGGCCCTTGAAATCGGCCTCTAGGCGCTTGGGTTCGCCGCTATGATCATCGATCTTCAGGACCAGATCCTTCAGATTGAGGATGATGGCGGTCACGTCTTCTTCCACGCCGGGGATGGCGGTGAACTCATGGCGCACCCCTTCGATTTCCACGGCATAGACCGAGGCGCCCGGCAGGGCGCTAAGCAGCACCCGGCGCAGGGCATTGCCTAGGGTAAGGCCGAAGCCGCGCTCCAGCGGCTTGACCTCGAAAGAAGCGAAGTTGCTGGTTTCGTCAGAGGCGGTGATCGAGAAGCTCAGAGGCTGGAAGGGAGAGGGGAAATTGGCCTCCCCGACTTTTTCATTGATGGCCATTATGTTCCTCCTAATTAGCCCCTTCTCCGCTTGGGAGGACGGCATCCGTTATGGGGCACGGGGGTGGCGTCGGTGATGGAGAGGACCTGAAGGCCGGCCTGGCCGAGGGCCCTGACGGCGGATTCGCGGCCCGGTCCGGGGCCTTTGATATCGACGTCGACCTGGCGCAGGCCCTGGTCGAAGGCGCTCTTGGCGGCAGCTTCGGAGGCCAGCTGGGCAGCGAAGGGGGTAGCCTTCCTGGCCCCGCGGTAGCCGAGGGCGCCGGCCGAGCTCCAGGCAATCACGTTGCCCTGGACGTCGGTGATGGTGATGATGGTGTTGTTGAAGGAAGCGTGCACGTGGGCCACGCCCCTGGTATAGGTCCGCTTGACCCTTTTCTTGCGGGTAGAGGCGGACTTCTTCTTGGTTGTAGCAGCCATTTTCCTTTACCTCTTACTTGGTCGCCTCTTTCTTGTTGGCGATGGTCTTCCTCTTGCCCTTGCGGGTACGGGCATTGGTGCGGGTCCTCTGACCCCTGACGGGCAGGCCGCGCTTGTGGCGGATGCCACGGTAGCAGCCGATTTCGCTCAGGCGCTTGATGTTGAGGGCCACTTCGCGGCGCAGATCGCCTTCGGTCTTGTACTTGGCGACTTCGTTGCGGAGCTTGGTGAGCTGCTCATCGGTCAGGTTCTTGACCCTGATGTCCTCGTTGATCTTGGTGGTTTCGAGGATTTTCTTGGCAGTCGAATCACCGATGCCATAGATGTAGGTAAGGGAGATGATGACCCTTTTCTCGTTGGGGATGTCAACCCCGGCAATACGTGCCATTGTCTATTGTTCCTTTCTTATCCTTGCCTCTGCTTGTGCTTGGGATTGGAGCAGATGACCATGACCTTGCCATGGCGGCGGATGACTTTGCATTTGTCGCAGATCGGTTTGACCGACGGTCTGACTTTCATATGGATGTTCTCCTTTAAAGGCGGTACTAGTTCTTGTACCTGAAGGTAATTCGCCCGCGTGTTAGATCGTAAGGCGAGAACTGCACGGTCACCCTATCGCCGGGTAGAATGCGGATGTAATGCATCCGGATTTTGCCCGAAACGCAGGCTTGGATGACCGCTCCGTTGGCAAGTTTCACCTTGAATTGGGCGTTGGGTAGGTTTTCCAACACCGTGGCTTCGACTTCGATGCAATCGTCTTTGCTCAAGCTTCCTTCTCCTTTCTTATGGTGAGGATCTCGTAACCGTCCTCGGTAATGGCGAGGGTGTTCTCGTAATGGGAGGTCAATCCCCCCAGGGAACTCTTCACGGTCCAGCCATCCTCCGTCACATAGGTCTTCTCGGAGAATTCCAGAAGCATCGGTTCGATGGCCAGGGTCATCCCCGGACGCAGGCGGATGCCGGTCCCGGGATTGCCATAGTTGGGGATATAGGGATCTTCATGCATGTCCCTTCCGATCCCGTGCCCCGTATAGTCGCGGGGGACGAAATAGCCTTTGGATCTAGCGTGCATCCCTATCGCGTGCTGCACGTCCCCGAGCCGGTTGCCCGGCTTTAGGAACTTCAGGCCCGCGTAGAAGGCGCTTTCGGCAGCCTCGACGATGGCTTTGGCCCTACTGGAGACCTCCCCCACCATGTAGGTGCGGCAGGCATCGGCGCAGTAGCCGTTTTTCCTAACCACGATGTCAAGGCTGATGATGTCCCCGTCCTTGAGGACCTCCTTCTTGGAAGGGATCCCGTGCAGGATGGTGTCGTTTATCGAAGCGCAGATGGAGGCGGGATAGCCTTGATAGCCGAGTTCGGCCATCGAGGCTCCCCTATCCTTTGCGAATTTGGCGGCAATCGCATCTAGCTCAAGGGTCGAGACCCCAGGCTTTACGTGCTTTGCTAATTCCTCGAACATGTCGGAGAGGATATAGCCTGCTTCGCGCATCAGGGCGATTTCCCGCTCCGACTTGATGATGATCATAGATTATCGAGGGTTTCGAAGAGTTCCTTCTGTAGCCTAGCCTTTCCGCCGGTCCCGTCATAGGACTTAAGTAGACCAAGTTCCTTGTAGAACCCGATGAGGGGCGCGGTCGACTTGTCGTAGTTTTCAAGGCGGATCTTGAAGGACTCGGCATTGTCGTCCTTGCGCTGGATGAGCTCGTGCCCGCAGCGGTCGCAGACCCCTTCTTTATGAGGCGGCATGTTACGGACATGGTAGGAAGCCCCGCACTGGGGGCAGACCCTGCGGCCGGCGATCCTATCAAGAAGTATGTCCTGGGGTACCTCGATGTTGATGACGAGGTTTACGGGACGGCCGATCTGCTTTCCGATCTCTTCTAGGGCCTCGGCCTGCGGGATGGTGCGCGGGAAGCCATCTAGTAGATAGCCGTTAGCGCAGTCGGGTTGGCTCAGACGATCCTTGACCAAGGCTACGGTCACGTCATCGGGAACCAGGTCGCCCCGCTCGATGATGGCCTGGGCCTTGAGTCCGAGTTCGGTCTTGTTGGCGATGGCCTCGCGGAACATGTCGCCCGTGGAGATATGGGGGATCTTGTAGCGGTCCACCAAGTCGGTGGCCTGGGTGCCCTTTCCGGCGCCCGGAGGCCCCATGAGGATGATGTTCTTCATCTTGCGGTAGCTCCTTTCGCTTCTTGGTAGGTCTTGCCGGCTAATAGGCCGTCGATCTGGTTGTTGAGCTCGATGGCTACGCCGACGATGATGATGAGCCCGGTACCGCCGATGGCGAGGGTGCTATCCCCGTCGAAGGCGTTGGCGAGGGTCAAGACGATGGGTAGGCCCGCCACGAAGGCAAGGGCGATGGCACCGATGCAGGTGACCCTGTTGAGGATCTTGGCCACGTAGCGTTCCGTCTCCTTGCCCGGACGGATGCCCGGAATGTAGGAGCCGTTCTTCTGGAAGTTTTCGGCTAGCTGTTCCGGATCGATCTGCATCGAGGCATAGAAGAAGGTAAAGGCGATGACCAGTACCAGGTATATCAGTAGGCCCCATGGCATGTACCAATGGGTGTTGTTGAAGCCCTCATAGCGCCAAGTCTCATTGTAATTGAAGATGGTCAGCCACTGGGCGTTGGCCGCTTCGCTTGAGATAAACGAGGCGATGACGCTGGGGGCGGCCATCAGGGCGCTGGCGAAGATGACGGGGATGACGCCGGCGGAGTTCAGTTTGATGGGCAAGAAGGAAGCCTTGCTCATCGAAGCGGTCTGACCCGACTTTCCGGCGTGCTGGACCGGGATCTTGCGGCGGCTTAGTTCGATGAAGACGACGAAGCCGACGATGAAGACCATGGCCAATATGTATAGGGCGAACTGGAAGCCGCCCCTGATCATGTCGCTGGAGCCATGGGAGGCGTTGCCGCTGATCCACTTGGTCCAGGCTCCGGTCACTTGGCTTGGAAGCGACTGGATGCAACCGGCGAAGATGATGACGGAAATGCCGTTGCCTAGGCCCTTTACGGTGATCTGGTCGCCCAGCCACATGGTGAGCATGGCCCCGGCTAGAAGCACGGTGACCAAGTAGGCATAGTTCCAGAAGTCGCCCGAGCCGTTGAGGGAGATGTAGTCGCTATTTTCCATGGTCCGGATGATGCCATAGGCCTGCACCGCACCCAGAAGCAGGGTGAGGTAGCGGGTAGCCATCTCCGTCTTTTTGCGCCCGTATTCGCCTTGCTTGCTTAACTCGGTAAGCGCAGGCAGGACGTTTTTGGATAGTAGCGAGATGATGATCTGCGCCGTGATGTATGGGGATACGCCAAGGGCAAATATCGAGAAATTCGAGAGCGCCCCGCCGCCGAGCAGGTTCATGATGGCCAGGGAGTTGCCTGAATTCATCATTTGGCTGAGCTCGTCGGAGACGGTGACCCCGGGGACGGTGACTGCCGCCCCGATCCTAATCACGAAAATGATGATGATCGTGAAGAAAATGCGGTTGACGATTTCCTTGTTTTTGAAGATCGAGACGAACTTTTTCATCAGTCGATGGTCTTAGCTGACCCTCCGAGGTCCTCGATGGCCTTCTTGGCCGAGGCACTAAAGGCATTGGCGGAGACATTGAGTTTCTTCTCCAACTTCCCGCCGGCAAGGATTTTAACCCCTGAGAGGCTCTTTTTCACCAGTCCCTTTTCGATGAGGATGGTGGGATTGACCTCGGCGCCGTCCTCGAAGACATTGAGTTTGTCCAAAGAAACGATGGAGAATTCCTTGCGGTTGATGTTTTTGAAGCCGAACTTCGGGATGCGGCGCGCATAGGGCAATTGTCCGCCTTCGAAGCCGTTCTTCTTGGTGTGGTTGTGGGCACCTTGGCCTTTGTTGCCTTTGCCGCAGGTCTTGCCGTTTCCGGTGGCCCGGCCCTGTCCCTTGCGGAACTTGGCCTTCTTGGCGCCCTTGGCGTTTTCAAGTGTAGATAGGTCCATGGTTATTCCCCTTCCTTGGCCTCGGGCCTAGTGGCCTTGGGCTCGCGCTTGGCTTTGATTTCCTCGGGGCTCTTCTTGCCGCGCAGCACCATGACGGTGTTGTATTCCTTGAGGCTATCAAGGGCGGCCGAGGTGGCCCTGATCACATTGATGCGGGTGCGGGAACCATTGACCTTGCTGACGACGTTTTTGATGCCGGCGAGTTCGACGACGGCACGCACGGCGCCGCCGGCGATGATTCCGGTGCCGGCCGGGGCCGGCTTGAGGGTGACCTTGGTCGAGCCGTAGACACCCACCACTTCGTGGGCGATGGTCCCGCCGCGGACGAGGTGGATCTTGTGCATCCTCTTTTTGGCGGCAGTCAGGGCCTTCTTGATGGCGTCGGGCACTTCGCCGGACTTGGCCATGGCGAAGCCATACTTGCCCTGTCCGTCTCCGACTACCACGAGGGCGTCGAAGCGCATGTGCTTGCCGCCGGATACGGTCTTGCTGACGCGGTTGATGTCGACGACCTTGTCCTTATAGTCGTCCATGCGGTCCCCGCGGAAGCCTCCGCGTCCGCCGCGGCGTTCGCCGGGACGGCCTTTGCGGTCGCCGTATTTGCGGTCGCCGGGACGGCCCGAGGAATAAGAGCCGTGGGGTTCGTAGTTGCGGTTGCCGCTCCTGGGGGCCTCTTTCTTGGCCTCGGCGGGGGCAGCTTCGGTTTTCTTGGTTTCTTCCATAGTTAGCTCCTAGAACTCGAGTCCGCCTTCCCTGGCGGCATCGGCGAGGGCGGCAACCCTGCCGTGGTAGGCATAGCCGCCACGGTCATAGACGACCTTCTTGATGTCCAGTTTCAGGGCCTTGGCGGCGATGTCGGCGCCCACTTTGCGGGCGGCTTCGATGTTGTTGCCATGCTCGAGCTTGAGCTGGGTCGAGCCCGAGGAGCAGAGGGTGATGCCCTTGCTATCGTCGATCAGCTGGCACTCGATGTGGCGGTTGCTGCGGTAGACGGCCAGCCTGGGGGCTTCGGAGGTACCCTTGAGGTGCTTCCTGAGCCGGATATGGCGGCGTTCCCTTAGGGCATTGCGGGATTCTTTCTTGATCATTGATAGACTCCTTACTTCTTGCTGCCGGTAGCGCGCTTGCCGATCTTGCGGATGATGACTTCGTCCTTGTACTTGACGCCTTTGCCACCATAGGGCTCGGGCCGGCGGACGTCGTGGATGAGGGCAGCGGTCTGTCCGACCTCCTGCTTGTCGATCCCTTCCACGGTGATATGGGTTTCGTCCTTTAGGACGATCTTGGTGCTTCCGATGGGGCTGACCACCACTTCGTGGGAGAAGCCTAGCGAGAGGACGATATCGTTGCCCCTCATGGCGGCACGGTAGCCGATGCCGTTGATTTCCAACTCCTTGCTCCAAAGCTTGGAGACGCCGACGACGGCGTTATGGATGTTGGCCATGGCGGTGCCGTGGTAGGCACCGGCATTGTCCACGGACTCATCGACCGTGGAGGTGAGCACTCCGTCTTCCACCTTGACGCTGACGGCAGGATGGATCCTGACGCTTAATTCGCCTTTGGGGCCTTTGACGGAGACGACGTCCCCATTTTGGATGACGGTGACGCCTTCCGGAAGAGTTACGGGTTTCAATCCGACACGTGACATTGTTCTCTCTCCTTAATAGACGTAGCAGATGACTTCCCCGCCGACCTTGGCCCTGCGGGCTTCCGAATCGGTGAGCAGTCCCTTGCTGGTCGAGACGATGGCGATGCCGAGTCCTCCGAGGACCTTGGGCATCTTGTCGGCCTGGACGGTGATGCGGAGGCCGGGCTTGGAGATTCTCTTCAGTCCGGAGATGACGCGTTCGCCCTTGGGGCCGTACTTGAGGGTGAGTTCGAGGGTCTTCTTCGCCCCTTCCCCAACGCTAGCCACCTCTTCGAGGTAGCCTTCGCGCTTGAGGATTTCGGCGATGGAGGCCTTCATTTTGCTATAAGGCAGCGATACGGACTCGTAGCGCAGCGCGTTGGCGTTGCGGATACGGGTGAGCATATCGGCGATTGGATCTGCGTTCATTGACTATATCCTCCTTTACCAACTGGCTTTCTTCATGCCGGGGATCTGGCCCTTGTAGGCGAGTTCCCTCAGGCAGATGCGGCAGAGACCGAACTTGCGGATGACCCCGTGGGGACGTCCGCAGCGGCTGCAGCGGGAATATTGGCGCACCGCGAACTTCTGCTTGCGGGCGGCTTTTACCTTAAGGCTGGTCTTGGCCATGTCCTTACCTCCTGAAGGGCATGCCGAGTTCCCTTAGAAGGGCTTCGGCTTCCCTATCGCTTTGGGCGGTGGTAACGATGACCACGTCCATGCCCCTGATCTTGTTGACCTTGTCGTAGTCGATCTCGGGGAAAATGAGCTGTTCCTTGACGCCCAGGGTGTAATTGCCATGGCCGTCGAAGGCGGTCTTGCTCACGCCACGGAAGTCGCGGACGCGGGGAAGAGAGATGGAAACCAGCTTGTCGAAGAAGTCGTACATCCTAAGGCCGCGCAGGGTGACCTTGCAGCCGATGGCCTGCCCTTCCCTCAGTTTGAAGGAAGCGACCGACTTCTTGGCGCGGGTGACCACCGGCTTCTGGCCGGTGATGGTGGCTAGTTCGGCCACCGAATCCTCGAGCGCCTTTTCGTTTTGGGTGGCATCCCCGACGCCGATGTTGATGACGATCTTCTCGAGGCGGGGGGCCTGCATGGAAGAGGTGTATCCGAATTCCTTGATGAGGGTCGGGACCACTTCGTTAGTGTATTTTTCGTGGAGCCTTGAGGCCACGACGGGCTTCTTGTTGCCCTTGGACGCCTTCTTGGCCGGGGCCTTCTTGGCTTCGGCTTTGACTTCGGCCTTGGCCTCTTCGACCTTGGCGGTGGCCTTGGGGGCCTTGGGGGCGGCGGCCTTCTTGGCCGGGGCCTTCTTGGCGGGGGCCTTGGCGGCTACTTTCTTTTCTTCTGCCATAATGGGCCTCCTTACTTATCGAGGTTCTCGCCCGATTTGGCGAGCCTCACTTTGTTGCCGTTTTTGTCGACGCCCATGTGGACCCTGGTGGCCTTCTTGGTCTTGGGGTCGATGAGGGCGACGTTGGACACGTGGATGGGGGCATAGATGTCGAGGATCGATCCTTCGGGGGTCGATTGGGTCGGCTTCTTGTGCTTCTTGTGGACGTTGATGCCTTCCACGACCACGAGCTCGCGCTTGGGGTAGACCCTCTGGACGATGCCGGTCTTGCCCTTGTCGGAGCCCGAGAGAACGATGACGTTATCGCCTTTTTTGATATTCATGACGTTCTCCTTCCTTATAGCACCTCGCTGGCTAGCGAGATGATCTTCATGTAACCCAGGTCACGCAGTTCCCTGGCCACGGGCCCGAAGACGCGGGTCCCGAGGGGTTCGCCGTCGTTGTCGATGAGGACGATGGCGTTGTCATCGAAGGCGATGGTGCTGCCGTCATGCCTCTGGAGGGCATGCTTCTGGCGCACGATCACGCCTTTGACGACCTGGCCCTTCTTGACCTTGCCCGAGGGCTGGGCTTCCTTGACCGAGCAGGTGACCACGTCGCCGATGGAAGAGAACTTCCTCCTGGCGCCATGGTACTGGCGGAAGACCCTGACGATCTTGGCCCCGGAGTTGTCGGCCACGATCAGATTGGTTTCGTTCTGGATCATAACTTATTCCTCCTTTTTGGGCTCTTCGGCGGGGGCTTCTTCAACGGCCGGTTCCTCGGCCTTGGAGAGGATTTCCTCAGCCGATCCTTCGGCGGCCTCTAGGGCCTTTTCGGCTTCCGAGGAAGAGACGATGCTGATGGCCTTCTTGTCGATGGAGACAAGGCGGAACCTCTTGGTCTTGGATAGGGGGCGGCAGGCCATGATGGTCACGGTATCCCCTACCTTGGCTTCGTTATGCTCGTCATGGGCATAGAATTTGGAGCTATATCCGACCCGCTTCTGGTAGAGGGGGTCGTTCCTCTTGGTGGAGACGGTCACCACGATGGTCTTGTCCATCTTGGTGGAAGTGACCACGCCCTGGAAGGTGCTTCTTCTATTTCTTTCCATAATTACCTCCCGATCTGGAGCTGACGTTCGCGTTTGACGGTCTCCAGCTTCGCGATTTGCTTGCGCACGCTTCTGACTTCTTCCCCGTGCTCGAGTTGGCCGACGGCCTTCTGGCGGCGGAGATCGAAGAGTTTCTGACGGAGCGAGGCGAGGTTCTCGTCTAGCTCAGCGGGGCTGAGTTCGCGGATTTCCTTGATGTTCATTGCCTAACTCCTTTCCTTATTCGGCCTTGGGGGCTTCGGCGGTTTGGCTAGCCGGAGCTTCCTGGATGCCGTCTTCTTCGCGGATGGCTTCAAGCGAGCTTTCGTGCTCCTGAGCCATCAGCGCGTGTTCGGCGGCCGAGATCTTATGGGTGGATTTGATGACGCGGCACTTGATGGGCAGCTTGTAGGAAGCTAGCCTCAAGGCCTCTTTGGCAGACGCCTCGTTGACCCCGCCGATCTCGAAGATGACGCGGCCTTCTTTGACGACGGCGACCCAGCCTTCGGGGGAACCCTTCCCCGAGCCCATACGGACTTCGGCCGGTTTCTTGGTCTTGGCTAGGTGCGGGAAGACCTTGATCCAGATCTTGCCGGCACGGTCGGTATAACGGGCCAAGACGATACGGGCGGATTCGATCTGCTTGTCGGTCAGATAGGCTCCTTCCATGGCCTGCAGGCCGAACTCGCCGAAGTCGACCTGGTTGCCGCCTTTGGAATGCCCTTCGTAGGACAGTCCGTGGGGACGGCGGTACTTAACGCGTTTGGGTTGTAGCATTGTTGCTGCCTCCTTCCGGCTTTTCTTCCTTCTTGGCACCCTTGTTCAGGGAGCGGCAGATCCACACCTTCACGCCGATGCGGCCGTAGGCGGTGTGGGCATCGACCTTGGCGAAGTCGATGTCGGCGCGGAGGGTATGTAGCGGGATGATTCCGTCCTTATATCCTTCGGCCCTGGCGATTTCGGCGCCGCCCAGACGGCCGCCGCAGATGGTGCGAACACCGGCGGCACCGGCTTTTCTAGCCCTCATGAGGGCCTTCTTCTGGGTGGAGCGGAAACTCTGGCGGTTTTCGATTTCCGAGGCGATCCACTTGCCAAGCAAGGTGGCGTCGAGGTCGGGATTCTTGACGTCCCTGACCTCTAGGGTCACGGTACCCGACTTCACGATCTTCTTGAGGGCGTTGGTCAGGGCAAGGGTCTTGCTTCCGTCCTGTCCGATGACGGCGCCCGGACGGCCGCAGTAGGCCTCGATCTTGACGCCGTAGCCCTTATCGGTCTTGGTGCGTCCGATCTTGATGTGGCTAAGCAAGGCGTCCTTGAGGTTTTCTTCGAGGTAGGAGCGGATGGCAATGTCTTCGTTAAGAAGGGCGGCGTAGTTCTTCTTGGAGGCGAACCAGTTGCTATCCCAGCCGCGGTTGATGCCGATGCGCATCCCGACGGCGTTGACTTTGTGTCCCATCCTTATCTCCTTTCCTTGACGACCACGCGTAGGTTGCTGGTCCTTTTGATGATGCTTGAGGCGCTTCCTTTGGCCCGGGGGATGTAGCGCTTCATCCTGATCCCGTCGGAGGCTTGGATCTCGGCGACATAGAGTTTGTCGGGATCCAAACCGAAGTTGTTGGCGGCATTGGAGGCCGCGGATTTGATGGCCTTGTAGGTGGGTTCGGCCCCGGACTTGTTGATGGCCTTCAAGAGCTTGAGGGCTTCATTTACGTCCATGCCCCTGACCACGTCGATGACGAGGCGGAGCTTGCGGGGGGTAACGCGCACGGCCTTGGCGATGCAGAGGGCTTGGGTAACGGCGGGCTTAATAGGCTCTTCCTTTACCTCTTCCTTCTTGGAGCGCCTGGCCTTCTTTTCGGCCTTTTCCTCGACCGCAGTATCACGCGCGGCGAGTTCGGTATTCTTCTTTGCCATAAGCTACTCCTTACTTGCGGCCGGCCGCGGCTTTGTCGGCGGCGTTGTTGCCGTGATGGCCCGGGAAGTTGCGGGTCGGGGCGAATTCCCCGAGCTTGTGCCCGACCATGTCTTCGGTGACATAGACGGTGATGTGCTCCTTGCCGTTATAGACGGCGAAGGTGTGTTCCACGAAGGCCGGATAGATGGTCGAGCGGCGCGACCAGGTCTTGATGATTTCCTTGCGACCCGAGGCATCGAGAGCCTCGACCTTCTTGAGAAGGTAGCTGTCTACGAAGGGTCCTTTCTTTGATGAACGTGCCATACTTTCTCCTATCTATCGTTCTTGCGCCTGATGATGAGGCGACTTGAATTCTTTTTCTTGTGGCGGGTCTTGACGCCGAGGGCGCGCTTGCCCCAGGGGGTGCGGGGAGCGTCCTTGCCGACGGGGCACTTGCCTTCGCCGCCGCCGTGGGGGTGGTCATTGGGGTTCATGGCCGAACCGCGGACCGTCGGACGGATGCCGAAGTGCCTGGTTTTGCCGGCCTTGCCGACATTGATGAGGTTGTGGTCCTCGTTTCCGACCGTGCCGATGGTGGCGCGGCAGTTGTTGAGCAGCTTCCTGACTTCGCTGGAGGCCAGACGCACGGTGACGTAGCGGCCTTCGGAGCCCAGGACCTGGGCGCTGGTGCCGGCAGCCCTGCAGAGCTGTCCGCCCTTGCCCGGCTGCAGCTCGAGGTTATGGACCACGGT
Organism: uncultured bacterium; assembly: GCA_949300345.1. Classification (GTDB taxonomy): domain Bacteria; phylum Bacillota_I; class Bacilli_A; order RFN20; family CAG-826; genus UBA4951. The sequence goes on along the minus strand of CASGDR010000007.1, from coordinate 121,075 downwards.
GCCGTCGGGGATGTTCTTTAGTTCGCAGCAGTTGCCGACCTTGATGTCGGTAGCCGCTCCGGAGACGATCTTGTCGCCGACCTTGAGCCCGGAGGGGGCCAAGACGTAGCGCTTCTCGCCATCGGCATAGACGGCCAGGGCGATGAAGGCGTTGCGATTGGGATCGTATTCGATCGACTTGATGGTGGCAGGGATGTCGTCCTTGTTCCTCTTGAAGTCGATGATGCGGTAGCGCCTCTTGTTGCCTCCGCCCTTGTGGCGGCAGGTAATCACGCCCTGATTGTTGCGTCCGCCCTTATGCTTGAGGGGGGATAGCAGGGACTTTTCAGGAGAGGCGGTTGTGATTTCCTCATACGCGGAAGTCGTCATTGCGCGGCGGCTCTTGGTATAAGGACGGTAGGTCTTGATAGCCATTTCTTTTCTCCTATAAAGGATGCTTTATAGACAATTTGCCTAAGAGTGGTGCCTTACTCGTGGAAGAGGTCGATGGCCTCGCCGCTAGCGATGGTGACGACCGCTTTCTTGAAGCCGGGGACGGTGCCGGGATAGCGCCCGCCGCGGGTCTTCCTCTTGGGATTGACATTGGAAGTGTTGACCCCGGTGACCTTGACCTGGAAGATCCTCTGGAAGGCTTCCTTGATCTGGATCTTGTTGGCGTCCCTAGCGACCTTGACGGTCACTTTGTTGCCGTTTTGGATTAGCGCCATCGACTTTTCGGTGATGACGGGGACGAGGACGGTCTTGTAGTCGGACTCGGTTGCGGTCGCGAATACAGGCTTGGACTCTTCCTTCTTGGCCTTTTTCTTGGCCTTCTTTTCTTCTGCCATTAGCTTAGGGCCTCCTCGATGGACTTGATGTCCTTCTTGCTGACGATGACATAGCGGTGATTGAGCAGGTCATAGACCGAGACATTGTCCGCGGTGCGGATGGATAGGCTCGGGATGTTGCGCGCGCTATATATAAGGTTTTTGTTGTCGTTATCGGTGACGAGCAGGGCCTTGCCGTCGCACTTGATGGCGGTGAGGTCCTTGGCGAACTCCTTGGTGGAGATGCCCTTGAGTTCAAGGCTATCGATCACGATGATGCCTTTGGAGGCAGCCTTGTCGCTCCAGACCGAGCGGAGGGCCAGGTTATGGGCCTTCTTGTTCTGGCTGAGCTTGTAGTTCTGCCTGCCGTCGGGACCGAAGACGGTGCCGCCGCCGACCCAGATCGGGGAGCGGGAGCTGCCGGCGCGGGCCCTTCCGGTGCCCTTCTGGCGCCAGGGCTTCTTGCCGCCGCCGGATACTTCGTGGCGGGTCTTGGTCTTGGCAGTCGCCTGACGGCGGTTGGCCAGATAGACGTTGACGGCATCGGCGATGGCCTGCTTGTGGTCGCCTTCAAGGGCGAACACGTCCTTGGAGAGGGAGACGGTTCCCACTTTTTCGCCGGTCAGGTTTAGGACCGGGACGCTGATGGTGTTGGCCATGGGTTATTCTCCTTTCTCCTCGCTCTTGGCTTCCGAGGCCACGGGCGCGGGTTCTTCTTTTGCTTCTTTATTGGCTTCGGCAGCCTTGGCGGCTTCTTCAGCGGCTTTCTTGGCAGCCTCTTCGGCGGTCTTCTTGGCTTCGGCCTCGGCCCTTGCGGCTTCTTCGGCAGCCTTCTTGGCGGCCAGTTCAGCCTCTTCTTTGGCCTTGAGGTCGACTAGGGTCTTCAGAACCGGCTTCTTGAACTGGGTCAAGACAGCGGAGCGGACGACCACGAGTCCCTTGCGGGGTCCGGGGATACCGCCCTTGACGAGGATGTATCCCTTTTCGGGGTTGGATTCGACCACGAGCAGGTTGAGCACGGTGGCCGATTCGTTGCCATGGTGCCCGGACATGGTCTTGCCGGGGATGACGCGGTTGTTGCAGCGGCCGTTATTGGCGAGCGAGCCGATCTGGCGGTGATAGCCGGAACCGTGTCCCTTGGGTCCGATGTGGTGGTGGTAGCGCTTGATGGTGCCGCTATAACCATGGCCCTTTGAAGTGCCGATCACGTCGACGACTTCACCGGAGGCGAAGATTTCGGCCCCGAAGCTCTCCCCCACTTCATGGGAGTAGATTTCGTCGCCCTTGAGTTCCACGATGTGTTTCTTGGCGCTGACGCCGGACTTCTTGTAGAACCCTTGAAGCGGCTTGCTCAGGCTCTTGCTCTTGGCGTCTTCATAGCCGATCTGCAGGGCCTCATAGCCATTCTTTTCCTTGGTCCTTTTGCCAAGGACGGTATTGGGCAGGACTTCGATGACCGTGACGGGGTACATGGTCCCGTCTTCGGCGAAGACCTCGGTCATGCCCATTTTTCTTCCGAGTAGTTGTTTCATGCGGGGTCTCCTTATAGCTTGATGTCGATGTCGACTCCGTTGGGAAGATCGAGCTTCCTAAGGATTTCGACGGTTTCCTTTTTGGGATTGATCAGGTCGATCAGGCGCTTGTGGGTCCTGATTTCGAACTGTTCGCGGCTATCCTTGTATTTGAAGGTAGCCCTTAGCACGGTATAAACCTGCTTTTCGGTGGGTAGAGGGATGGGACCCCTGACCCCTGCTCCGGTCTTCTTGGCGGCCTCGAGGATCTTTTCGACTGAAGCGTCGAGGATCTTGTGGTCGTAGGCTTGCAATCTGACGCGGATGATCTTTTCCTTTGCCATGAATGTTGTGTCCTCCGTATTTCAGGCTTCCGGCGCCTTGCTCTAAGCGAATTCCCCGACACCCCATTTCATGACAACGCCTGTGGGTGTGTCGGCAACCTCGCGTATCAACGCAAGCGCCAGCGTTTGAAAGTATACGTGCGCGGCCATGCGAAAACAACCGAAAAATGAGTAAGATGAATAGGTTTTATCGGACTATTCCGATTAGGCCCGACAATTGCGGAACTTTTTGGCGGCCCACATTGTAAAACTTCCAAAAACTTCGTGCATGATGCACAAAAATTGATCTGATTATTTTCTTATTTGACGCTTTGGTAATAGTCCAGGAGTTCCCCTTTGGCATCCCTTTTGGAGAAGGGGCAGCCACAGAAGTTCTGGTAATAGAGACCATAGTGTTTCCTAAGCCTCAGGGCCACATCCCCGCCCTGGGCTTTCTTGAAATCGCTATAGAAGTATTTGGGGCCTTGGTACTTGGCTTCGAGTTCGGAGCCTAGGGCGTTGAGGACCTGGCTATCCTTCTCCCTTGATATGGTCATCAGGGTGGCGAAGTATTCATAGCCGTGTTCCTTGGCATATAAATACCCCTCTTCCATCCTCTTCTTGTAACAGACCAGGCATCTTTTGCCCCCTTCCGGTTCATCTTTGAGGGGGATCAGGCAATCGAGGAAGTCCTCATGGTATTCTGGGACGATCAGCTTGAACTCATAGCCGTAGTCCTGCTCATAGTAGCCGAGCAGTTTCTTAACCTCCCCTAGCCTTTTTAGATATTCCGCGTATGGGCGGATGTTGGAGTTCTGATAGTAAAGGGTGACATCGAAATGCGGGGCCAGCCAGATGATGGGGTGGGTGGCGCAGGGCCCGCAGCAAGCATGAATCAAAAGGCTGGGCCGCTTGCCCCTAGGCAATCCGGAAATGATCTCTAGGGACTTCTGGTAATAATCAATCTTCGGACGGCTTTCCATAGATGAACATCGAATCCCCGAAAGAGAAGAAGCGGTATCGCTCTTCTACCGCGTGCCTATAGCATTCCAGGGTGAATTCCCGGCCCATGAAGGCACTGACGAGCATGATGAGGGTGGACTTGGGCAGGTGGAAGTTTGTTATAAGCGCATCCACGGCTTGGTACTTATAGCCCGGAGAGATGAAGATGCGGGTATCTTCCCTAGTGGGGGTAAACATCCCATACTTGCTCATATTGGCCTCAAGGGTCCTTACCGAAGTGGTGCCCACGGCGATGATGCGCTTGCCCTCCGTCTTGGCTTTGTTAAGGATCTCGGCCGCGCTAGCAGACATCTCATAGCATTCCGAATGCATGACGTGGTCTTTGGTGTCATTGACCTTGACCGGACGGAAAGTTCCTAGGCCAATATCGAGCGTTATATCGACGATTTGCGCGCCTTTTGCTTGAATTTTCCCCAGCAATTCCTCGGTGAAATGGAAGCCGGCCGTCGGCGCGGCAGCCGATCCGGGCACCTTCGCATACACGGTCTGGTAGTCTTCCTTATTGGAGCACTGCTTCTTGATATAAGGGGGTAGAGGCATCTGGCCTAGGGCTTCAAGGACCTCGAGGAAAATCCCTTCATAATGGAATTCCATGTGGCGGATCCCTTCCTCATAGACCCCGATACAAGTGCAGCTTAGTTCCCCGTTTCCGAAGTAGCAGATACTATCTAGCCTCACCGATCTGGCGTGCCCGACCAAACATTCCCAGACATCGCCATGGAGGTTTTTCAAAAGCAACACTTCCACCGCCCCGCCGGAATCCTTCTTCCCAATCAGGCGCGCAGGAATGACCCTGGTGTTGTTTCTTACCAGTACGTCATTGGGCCCTAGGAAATCGATGATGTCGCTGAAGACCCTGTCCTGATAGGTTCTATGTTCCCTATCGATGAGCAAAAGACGGCAGGCATCCCTTTGCTTTTCCGGGGATTGGGCAATCAATTCTTCGGGAAGATCGAAATCAAAAAGGGAGATATCCATCAGAATCCCCTTTCGTCCCCGTATTTGGCTAGAACCATCTGGGCATATTCCTTCAATGAGTCGTTCTTGATGGCTTGCCTGGCTCCTTCCATGGTCTTGATGAGAAAACGGATGTTATGAAGGCTATTGAGGCGCTTGCCGAATTCTTCCTTGGCCAGGAATAGATGCCTGAGGTAGGCCTTAGTGTAGTGCCTGCAGCAGTAGCAGTCGCACTCCGGATCCAAAGGCGTGAAGTCTTCCTTGTATTTGGAGTCTTGGATATTGATCCGCCCTTGGGAGGTCATAAGGCAGCCGTGCCTAGCCAGTCTGGTCGGAAGGACGCAGTCAAACATATCGATGCCCCGGAGGGTCCCTTCAAGCAGATAATCCAAAGAGCCGACCCCCATCAGATAACGGGGCTTGTCCTTGGGCAAGTACCTGACCCCGGATTCGATCATCTGGAAGCATACGTCCTTTGGCTCCCCAATCGAGGTACCGCCGATGGAATAGCCGGGAAAGTCCATCTCGGCGAGGGCTTTGCCCGCCATTTCGCGCAGGTCGTCATAGGCCCCGCCCTGGACAATGCCGAATAGGGCCTGGTCCTTCCTTTTGTGGGCTTCTAGTCCCCTTTTGGCCCACCTTAGCGTCCGCATCGTGGAATCATAGACATATTCCTTGCTGACCGGATAAGGGATGCATTCATCAAAGGACATGATGATGTCGGCCCCGAGGGCTTCTTCGATTTCGATGGATTTCTCGGGAGTGAAGAGTTCGGTATCCCCATTGAAATCGTTTTTGAAAAGGACCCCTTCCTCGGTGATTTTCCGCGATTTGGAAAGGCTGAAGACCTGGAAGCCGCCCGAATCGGTGAGAATCGGGCCATGGTAATTCATGAATTCATGCAGTCCCCCAGCCTTTTTGACGATTTCTTCTCCCGGACGATAGTGAAGGTGGTAGGTATTGGCCAAAATGACCCCGGCCCCGAGCGAAGAGACTTCCTCGGGCGAAAGGGTCTTTACGGTAGCCAGAGTCCCCACCGGCATGAACATCGGGGTTTCCACGTCCCCGTGGGGAGTATGCAAAATGCCATAGCGGGCTCCGCTATGCTTGTCTTGGTGTATGAGTTCGAAGTAAAAGCCGTCCATTAGCGGCTTATTCTAAACCCTAAAGAGGGTTTCTACCATCTGATGGCTAGATGCCTGGTGGCCTCGATGGAATCCATGAAGGCCTTGCGCCTGATCAGATATAGCATCAGGACATAGCCGACTGCCAAAACAGCCAACTCCCCTCCCCCGACGGTTAGGACGGAATACCAGTAGTCGATGCCGGAGATAAAATATAGCTCCGCGGCAATCACGAAAGCGTTGACCACGACCGGCCAAAGGACCGCCACATAAAGCCGGGGCGATAAATAGGCCACTCCGATTGCGGCCACTAGGGTCGCTAGTCCCCCGAAGAGCATGTCCCAAGGACCGAACATGGAAATCGAGCCGATGTTGGCCAGAACGGTGCCAAGGGTAATGCCCCAAATCAAGTCGGGTCGGAAGAAGCAAAGCAATATCAATACTTCGGAAATCCGAAACTGGATGGCCCCATAGGCAAAGGGAGAACAAAGCAGGGTCACAACAAAATAGACCGCTGCCAACAAAGCGTTGGCAACGATCTTGCGGATGAGTTTTTGATTGGTCATAAGAACTGACCTCCTTGTTTTTTATACGTGGTTCAGAGGAAGAACACGTCGGCTATTTAGCCGTGGCAAATTATATATAAACTGCTTGGCAATCAATAGAATGACATCCAGGAATCGGGAATGTCCCCACCTTCTTCGTTGGCCTGGATGAGCTTAGCGATCATCGGAGCGATGGAAATGGTCTTTACTTCCCCGCCCCTATGCTCGATGGAATTGGTGACGACCAAATCGATGATCCCTGATTCGATGAGTTCTTGATAGTTGGAGGAGAAGACCCCATGGGTACCTCCAACGAGCACTTCCCTAGCCCCGTGGGCTAATAGGGCCTTGACGGAGTTCACGATGGTGCCGCCGGTATCGATGATGTCATCGATCATCACGCAGGTATGGCCCTTGATGTCACCGACGATGTTGACGACCTCGGCGGTGTTGGGAGCCGGACGCCTCTTATCGATGATGGCTAGGGTCGAATCCGGGATTTCGGAAGCTAGGTCACGGGCGCGGTGGATCGAGCCGTGATCGGGGGAAATAACGGTTACCTCATTGGTCGGAATCTTCATTTCCGCAAGCTTTTTGCGGTAATATTCGCCAAATAGAGGGATGGGAGAGAGGTCATCGACCGGGATGGAGAAAAAGCCTTGGATCTGCGGGGTATGTAGGTCCATGGTGATGATTTTGTCGATGCCGACCGTCTCTAGCAAGGTGGCCACCAGCTTCGCAGAAATGGGTTCCCCTTTCCTAGCGATCCTATCTTGCCTGGAGAAGCCGAAGTAAGGGATGACCAAGGTAATTTCCCTGGCATTGCCCTTCCTAAGCCCATCAACGAAAACCAATAGTTCCATCAGCCTCTCAGCCACCGGAGTTGCGGTCGACTGGATGATATAGACCCTTTTGTTACGGACATTATCCGGGGAGCGGACCATGACCTCGCCGTCGGCGAAATGGGTAACCGAGGCGTTGCCTAGGGGTATCCCGAGGATATCGCTTACCTCCTGGGCTAGACCGGGGTTGGCTGTCAATTTGTATAAAACCATTGATTCCTTATCCATCTGTTTGCCTTGATTAAATTCTATTGGTAATTCTTCACCACGCAAAGGACGACGGCCTTGTTGGTGACATTTTCGGCCGTTTTGCTTAGGCCGATGGTCAGATACCCCTGCTCCTTGAGATGCTTCAAGCCGGCCTCTCCGTGGAAATATAAGAAGATGCCCGTCTTCTCGAATTCCTCGGCCTTGTCTAGTTCCCCATATCTATAGGAGAGATAGACCGCCCTTTTCTTCACCCGCATGAAATTCTCGGGCTTCATGTCCAGGGCAATGTTGGAAAACTTCGCGAATTTATTGAGGCGGAAGAGTTCCCAGAAGTCCTCGTCTGCTATCTCTTGCCTGGAGAGCTTGGAAAGATAGCTTTCCCCTTCTTCGTCCCTAAATAGGATCATCCTTTCCTTATCCACGACGGCTAGTTGTTCCAAGGTCTCCACGGCCTTCCTTTTGAAGGTTGCGTATGAGGCTTTGGCAATGGGAAAGGACTCTTCGTCATATAGTCCCATGACGACCCTTTCCCCGTCTTGGCCTACGGCCCTGACGAGGACGGCCCCTTTTTCGATATGCAGGATAGAGGTGGCCCTATAGTTGTTCTTGGAGATGATTTCGCCCATGTTTTCTAGTAAGGATTCGCCTACTAGTTTATCATTGTGGAGATGTCAACGTTCATCCTTTTGAGTGCAATTCCCGGATCGGGCAAATCCACCTGGGCCAAGGAATACCAAAAGACCCACGAGAACGTCGTCATAGTCTCTTCCGACGAGATAAGGCGCAAGCTCTTCGGCTCGATCAAATGCTTCAATGACGAGCCCTTGGTGTGGAAAACCTATCTCGAAGAGATAAATGCCCATTCCGGCAAAGGCAAGACGGTCACCGTCATCGCCGATGCGACCAACCTGCAGAACAAATACCGTCGCTACTACAGGGAGATGACCCCGGAATTCGATAAGCACATCCTTGTCTACTTCAATATCCCCTACGACATCTGTCTGATTCAGAACCAGATGCGGGATCCCGAAAGGGTGGTTCCCTTCGAGGGCATGGAGCGCCTCAAGGAAGAAATGGAAGAAATAACCCCGGAGATCAAGGCCCTCTATGATGAGTACATAGAGTTAGGACCCGACTTCATCTCCCAATTCGTAAAGCGCCTCAAGGAAGAGGAAAAGGAATAAAGAAAAGCTGCCTTGTATGGCAGCGTTTTCATATGTTTTTTGTTTTTTCTTAGGCCTTATGGACAGACTTGGAACTAGGTTCCTTGTAATTGAGGACCAAGACCACGATGGACACCACGAGGATGACGCCGCCGAGGACCACGCAGGCAATTCCAAAGGGGTTGACCGAACCGATGGTGTAGGAGGTTTCCGAGAGGTGGACCGGGAGGGAGTTCCAGGCCAGTTCGGCCGCGCCGACACCGACGAATCCGCCGCCGGCAAATAGGAAGCCAAGGGCGCTGAATAGGCCGGAGAGATGCTTGGGTTCCTTGCCGAGGAACTTCGCAGACAGGATGCAGAAGACGCCGGTAAGGGCCGAGAAGGCAATGTAGATGAGCAGCATGACGATCCTCTCGTTGAAGGAGGAAGAAGAACCACGAAGCAGCAAGGAGAGAAGCAACAAGGCACTGAAGAGGGTGATGCTGAATGCATTGACGGCAAAGGCATAGGCCAAACCCTTATACATGCCAGGAGCCCTTTTGCCATCGAAGACCCTGACCATGGGGATGTTGGCGGCAATAAGCAGTCCGATGCAAAGGACGATGGCCACGATGATGACGAAGGCCGGAGAGGCATCTTCGCCCAAGGTCAGATCGTAGAAGATGGTGGCGTTGAGCAAGAAGAACAGGGCGCTGACATAGCCGTCGGCAATGAAGGCACCGAAGGCCTTGAGGACGGGCTTGTCATCGCTAAGATTGGCCAAGGACTTTAATCCATAGACGAAGCCATAACCGGAAATCAGGGTCAGGGTAAGTCCGATGACCGCGAGTTCCAGCTTCAAGTTGGCCGCGAGGCTGATATCGATCCAGGCCAACTCATTGAGGAACTGGTTGGGGATCAGGAAGAAGCCAAAATAAAGGGTCAAAGCCAGACCGCAGGCCGCGATCAATCCGTGGAAAAGGACGGATAGTGACCTAGAAGTGTTTCCGTATTTCATATCTCGATAGTGTTCCTTAGGCACCGGGCCCACAGTAAGGGTGCTTGCGGTGCAACGCCAATATTTAATGCTATCTTTCCAAGATAGTCAACGCACAATAACAAGGCCCTTTAGACTAGGTTTAGAAGGCTCTTTGAGAGGCTTTTATGGCACTTAGCAAGGCCCAAGTAAGGTTATAACCTCCGCAAAAGCCATCTATGTCGACGCATTCGCCGATGAAGAAGACGCCTTTTTCGATGAGCGATTCGAAATTCCCGTCGAGGTTTTGCAAGGATACTCCCCCTAGGCTAACCTGGGAAGAGCCAAAGCCCTCAGGGGCCAGGTATTGGAGGCGGAAGTTCTTGATGAGGCGGGCCAGATTGATGAAGTCCGGGGCATCGGGACGGTCGTAATCAAAGCCCGATTCCTTGATAAGCAGGTTGGCCAAGGGCTCTTCGAAGAAGGAATACAAAAACCGCTTTCCGATGATCTTGCGACCCTCGAAGAGCTTGTCCTGCATGTCGGAATTGTCGTAGTCAGGGAAGAAATCCAAAGAGATGGTTGCCTCTTTGAGGTTTTTCCTTTCTATGGCGCTGACGGCATTGAAAATGGCAATGCCGCTTAGCCCGAACTTGCGGAAGAGAACCTCCCCTACTTCCTCATAGATGTTTTCCTTGCCATCAAGGACCTTCAACTTGGCTTCATGGCGGAGCCCATCAAGCTTGGGATAGGGCTCTTTGACCTTCATCGGGCATAGTCCGGGGCGAAGTTCCTCAATTCTATAGCCATGGGCCTTGAAAATAGGGAACAGATTGCCATCCGAGCCAAGTTTTGGCGAGGAGGCTCCCCCGGTAGCGAACACCAATATATCGGTATGGTATCTTCCCCTATCGGTTTTTATGTCGAACCCGTCGCCCTTAAGTTCATAATCGAGGAATTTCTCCAATAGACGGACCTTGACCCCGGCCTTCTTCAGGGCGGATTCCAGGGTAGCGACGGTAGAAGAGGCCGAATAGGTAAGGGGGTAGATGCCGTTTTTCATCTCCCCAACCAAAATCCCGAAACCTTCCAGCGTCTTCTTCAGTTCCCCGAAAGGGAATTCTTCAAGAAGGGGCTGTAGGATTTCGGGATGGTTGAAATCAGTGGGCTTTATGTCTTTCGAGAGGATGTTGCAGTGCCCGTTTCCGGTCGCATAGACCTTGCGGGCCAGCTTCTTTTCCTTCTCGATGATGGTGACCTCAAAGGCAGGGTGGGCTTTCTTTATAAGAAGGGCGTAATAGATGCCCGAAGCGCTTCCGCCGATTACAGTCACTGCCATATCGGGTAAAGATTACCCTATTTGGCCAGATAAGTCTCGATTTCCCAAGGAGTAACCAAGGTACGGTAGGCGTCCCATTCGATGGACTTGGCTTCCATGTACTTGGTGTAGCAGTGCTCGCCGAGGACTTCCTTCATCAGGGGGTCGGCTTCCAAGGACTTCAGGGCGTCCTTGAGGTTTTCGGGGAGGTTGGGGATGCCCATGGATTCCCTCTGCTTGCGGGTAAGGGCAAAGATGTTGTCATACACCGGCGGGACCAGATCCTCTTCCTTGGTGTTGAGGATACCATCGAGGCCAGAGGCCAAAATGGCGGCCAGGGCGAGATAGGGATTGGCGGTCGGGTCAACCGAACGGATTTCGGTACGGGTGCCGGCACCGCGGCTGGACGGGATGCGGATCATGGCCGAGCGGTTGGCATCGCTCCAACAGACATAGCAGGGAGCCTCATAGCCCGGAATCAGCCTCTTGTAGGAGTTGACGGTCGGATTGGTAAGGGCGGTGAATCCCCTAGCGTGCTTGATGATGCCGCTGATCCACTTGCGGGCCAAAAGCGAAAGCTTCATCGGATCGTGTTCGTCATAGAAGAGGTTGTTGCCCTCGTTATCGGCCAAGGAGCAGTTGGTGTGCATGCCCGAACCATTGATCCTCGGGATGGGCTTGGGCATGAAGGTGGCCAGATAGCCATTCTTCCTAGCGACGAATTTGACGACCTGCTTGAAGGTCTGGACGTTGTCGCAAGCGGCGACGACATCGGCAAAGCGGAAGTTGATTTCGTTTTGCCCCGGGGCCACCTCGTGGTGGGCGGTCTGGACGACAAAGCCGAGTTTTTCGAGTTCGATGGCAATGTCGCGCCTGACATATTCCCCGCCGTCAAGCGGAGTGAGGTCGAAGTAGCCGGCCTGGTCGATGGGATCGAGGATGGGACGGCCTTCGCTATCGAGTTTGAAGAGGAAGAATTCGGGTTCGAAGCCGACGTTGAGCGAGCCGATGCCTGCGGCCTTCATCCTTTCGACGACGCTCTTGAGAATGAAGCGGGGGTCGCCCTGGAAGGGTTTGCCGGCAGAGGTATAAACATCACAAACCAAACGGGCCACTTTGCCATACTTTTCGTCTTCGAAGGGCAAAATCAGCCAGGAATCGATATCCGGGCGCAGGAACATGTCCGCTTCCTTGATACGGACGAAACCTTCGATGGAGGAGCCGTCGAACATAATCTTGTTGTCGAGGGCGTCCTTGAGCTGCGATACGGAAATTTCGACGGCCTTGATGGTGCCAAGGATATCGGTAAACTGCAGGCGCACATACCTAACGTTTTCTTTGGAAGCGAGGTCGAGAATTTCCTTTTTGGTGAATTTTCCCATGTTTTTCTCCTTTGATTACAGGGGGTCAACGGGTTGATTATGTCCTATTTATGCTTTATAGCAAGGCAAAATTTGGAAAATCCGCCATTCAGATGTCAGAATTTGGGATTTTTCTATCTCAAAATTCTCTAATTAGTGTATTTCTTTAATAATTAATAATTCCAGTTTATTTTGATTACAGAGTTTGCAAATTCGCTCGTTTTTCCTAAGTTGTTCTTCCATTTACCTTGAGTTGATTCCCTTTTTTGGACTTCCCCTACTCGGGCTGGATTTTTCCATCCCAACTTGCGGAAGGATTTATGAAAACCAAAAGCGTCAGGTTCTGACTGTTCTTAATGCAGGCCCTTTGTTTATTTAGGGCTAGTCATCGCTGGATCTATTTCCTATTTCCAAGGCAACATCTGGGATCCCATGCAATCGTAGACCATCGCCGTGGCCAGCTTCTTTGGGATGCTTGCCGGAGGGCTCCCCTACATCTTGGAAAAAATCTTCAAGGTCAAAATCCATCTGCTTGTGGGCATCCTCATCGCGGCTAACTGCTTATTTGGCATCGTTCTAGGGGAAGCCTGCCGGCTTTCTTATTGAAGGGACTCTATCCAAACATAAGTCCATGCCCCTCTTCCTTTGCTTCTTCGCGTTCTTTTTCGCCGTCGGGGCGGAAGCAATGTGGGAAATCTATGAATTCGACGTCGATTCCTTGTTCAGCACCAACATGCAGATATACATCTCTTTGGATTTCTATGATGCCTTGCTCAAAAACGGGACGATCGGTTTGACCGTGGAGAAAATCGCCTCCTTCTATAGCACCCCAGAGGGATACCGTTATGCATTGATGGATACCATGGTCGATATTCTCACCGATGTGGGCGGGGCCTTGGCAGGCAGCATCGCCTCCTACTACCTCTTCAAATTCCGCCCTGAGCGATTCGCCAAGCTCATCTATAAGGAAAAGAAAATCCAAGATGGGATATAAACCGCATCCCAGTGAACATCCGCACTTAACAAAAAGGATGGGAATCCCTATCATTTCCTCGTGAAAAAACTAGTGCTCGTAGCCGGGCCGGCCGGTATTGGCAAATCCACCTTCGCCCGCAACTACGTCCATAGCCATCCCCAGGAAAACTGCTTTGTGATTTCGGCCGATGAGGTCCGCAAGTCCATGTGCGGTTCCTACAAGGACTTCCCACCCAACCATGACATGCACCCCGTCTATGACGAGATGGTGAGGCTAGGCAAAAAATACATTGAGGAAAACGAGTCGCTCACCCTCATCATCGACACCACGATGCTCTATAACCGCCTGAGGCTTTTCTGGATCGATAGCCTACCTGGCTTCGATATCAGGGAACTCTATCTCATCAAGGTCCACGACTATGAGCTGTGCCTAAAGAGAAACAAGCTCAGGGACGAAGAAAAATGGGTCCCCGAGGAGGTCATCGCCTCGATGGCGAGCCACTACGAAGACCCCAATGATGAGGTGAAGTCGAAGATCGACCACATCGTCGTGGTCTACAATGACTGAGACTCTTCTTTCGGTTTCTTGAAGATAACAAGCTTGCGGCTGACGAAGTTGTAAACCATCGTCACCGCGGTTTTTATTACAAAGACCGCGCAGAAGGCCAAAGCCGTCACGGTATCGGTGGTCAGATTATCGATGAAGCCGGTGGTCAGATCGCCCAAATCGATGCCCCAGAGGACATCAACGGTCCAGTTGCCCAATAGCTGCAGTCCGATGCCAAGCAGCAATCCGATGAAGGATAGGAAGGTGAATAGGGCCAGATTCTTGCCGCTGCGCTTGGTCTTTTTCTTATCGACGTTCTGGAAGACCCAGATGAACGAAAGCAGGTAGTTGACCAAGGTGGATACCAAAAAGCCGACCGTCACGGCGATCGCCCAAATGGCATAGGAACCCCAGCTATAGGTATTCCAATCGGTAAAGCCAAAGGCCTGCACTACCCCTAGTTCCACGACAAAGTCGACTAGGGTGGCGACGATCCCAACCACCACGAAACGGAAGAGTTCCCACCAGATGGATTTCTTCTTCCTCTCGGCCTTTTCGTCAATTTTGGCCTCGTTTTGCGTCTTTTCAGCAGGAATCTCGACCTTGGTAACCCCTTCGGGGCTTTCCTGGGTTTTGGCATCGATCACCTTGCTTTTCTGGATCTGGATGCTCTTTGGGGCCTTGGCCTCTTCTTTCTTGGCCTCTTCGACCTTCTTTTGGATGGTTATCTTCTTCACGGGGTTTATCTTATCTAGGAAATTTCAAATTGATAGGTTTTGTTATCTATAGGGAATCTATTTCCCTTAGATATTCTTCCGAATCGGCATCGCTAGGCATTCTCCAGTCCCCCCTTGGGGAGATGGCAACCGAGCCGACCTTGGCCCCATCGGGCAAACAGCTTCTCTTGAATTGGTTGGAAAAGAAGCGGCGGAAGAATTCCCTTAGCCATTTCTTTATCTCGTCATCGCCTAGCGAGCCCTCATAGGCCACCTTGGCGATTTCGTATAGCTTGCGGGGACGGTACAGGAACCTCAGGTAATGGTAGATAAAGAAATCATGCAGCTCATAAGGGCCGATCTTGTCTTCGGTCTTCTGGGCGATGTTCCCCTTCTCATCGGTGGGCAAAAGTTCAGGGCTGATCGGGGTATCGACGATATCAAGAAGGGCTTCGGCACATTCGGGATGCAGCCGGCTATAGCCCACGACCAAATAGCGGACCAGAGTCTTGGGAATCGAGGCGTTGACCCCATAGGAAGACATGTGATCCCCATTATAGGTAGTCCAGCCTAGGCAGAGTTCCGAGAGATCCCCGGTGCCGATCATCAGTCCCCCGATGTCGTTGGAATAATCCAGTAGGACCTGGGTCCTTTCCCTAGCCTGGGCATTCTCGTAGGTGACGTTGAGATCATTGGGGTCATGCCCGATGTCCCTAAGATGGGAGAGGACCGAGGCTTTGATGTTTATCTCTTTGAAGGTCACCCCAAGATCCTGGGCCAGCTTTTCGGCATTGGTCCTAGTCCTCGTGCTGGTACCAAAAGCCGGTAGGGTTATGGCTATGAGGTTTTCCTTGGATAGGCCCAATAAGGTAAAGGCTTCCACACCCACGAGAAGGGCAAGGGTAGAATCCAATCCCCCGGATAGCCCAACGACTGCTTTTTTGCTATATGTGGCCTTCAGTCTCTTAGCCAAGCCTTCGGCCTGCATCCTGATGATGAGGCTGACTCTACCTAAATCAATATCCCCTTTTGGGATAAAGGGATTCTTTTCATAATTCCGCATGATTTTTGCGGGCTTTTCCAAAGGCATCGAGAAATATACCTGGTCAAAGGGCTCTACCTGCTCGTTATAGGTGGTCATCTTCCGCCTTTCGGCCAATAGCTTTTCAATATCGATGTCCGCGGTGGCCTCCTTCATGTCGAAGAGCCCGGAATTCGAAAGGCAGTTTCCGTTTTCATAAATGAGGCACTGCCCTCCGAAGATGAGGTCGGTGGATGATTCCCCCCTACCGGCGGAGGAATAGGCGTAGGCGGATATCTGCCTTGCCGAGGTCATGGAGACCAATGATTCCCGATACTGCCTTTTGCCGACGGTTTCGTTGGAAGCCGATAGGTTGCAGATGAGGGTAGCCCCGTTCATCGAAAGATCGTTGCTATGAGGATTGGATACCCAGAGGTCCTCGCAGATTTCCACCCCTATCTTCAAATCGGGATAGGAAGAATTCACAAGCACGGTCTTATTTCCAAAGGGAATCTTCTCTTTGAATAGGATGATCGGGATATTCTTCTCAGGGGCCCTAGAAAAGTACCTGGCTTCATAGAATTCCTTGTAGTTGGGAATATGTTTTTTGGGAACCAAAGCCAAGACATGGCCCTCATAGATGGGAGCGGCCACGTTATAAAGGCAGTTCCCCTGCATATAGGGAAGCCCGACGAAGGTGAGCAAGCCCTTCAGTTCTTTGGAGTATTCCTTAAGATCCTTCAATCCCTCAAGGCATCTATCCAAAAGGCTTTTGTCGCCGAATAAGTCACCGCAGGTATAAGAAGAAAGGCATAGCTCGGGCAAGACGAGGACCTTGACCCCGTCCCTATGGGCCTCTTCCATCTTCTTTTTGATTTCCCCGACATTGTGCTTGATATTGGCCACCCTTACCTCAACGGGGGCGGAACGCACCCTCACAAAGCCAAGGGGGTCGCTAGGTTCGGCCTCATGATTGCCATAAACCCTCGCTTGGGTTTTATTCCCTAGAAGGGATTCGTATTTGTCCGGTGAGAGGACCACAAGGGATTCTTCTCCGTTTTTGGTTATCAGAATCGGTTCGTCGTCGACTGTTTCCTCGATCAGGGCTTTGGGATCGCGGAGGATGGTAATGGGCTTTGCTTTCATATTGACATAATTATATCTTTTTTATGTCTTTATATGTAAAAGGAAACATACGGTCTATATTTTTTAAATTGTATTCCGCTTATTCCGTATTTTTGGCCAATGATTCCTTAAGCGCTGCGTTTAATGGATAATATGGGGCATGTCAATCAAGGGCCTAGCGATACTTAATGCCTATGGGGTCTCAAGTGGACCCATCCACTTCTATGAAAGGATGGCGGAGGAATTCAATAAGCTTTCCCTTACCCTTGACCTAGCCAAATCCGACGAGGTCATGGCAGTCCTCACCTCCGAGGGCAATCTGGAAAATAGGCTAGGCCATTACGATTTCATCCTTTACCTAGATAAGGACCTCTATCTATCCATAATGCTGGAAAAGGCGGGATACCGCCTCTTCGATACCGCTAGGTCCATCGAACTATGCGATGACAAGATGCTGACCCATATCGCTTTGTCCGGATATGGGATCAAGATGCCCAAAACCATTTCCGGACCCCTCAACTACACCGGGGCCAAGACCGACGAATTCCTCGATAGGGTCGAAAAAGAACTAGCCTATCCCTTCATCATGAAATCCAACTACGGGAGCCTTGGCAAAGAGGTCCGTCTCATCAATAACCGCGCCGAACTTGCGGAAAATGAGAAGAGATTGCTTTTCTCCCCGCGCCTATACCAGGAATTCATCGCCTCCTCCTTTGGGGTGGACAACCGCCTGATCCTCATCGGCGGCAAGGTCGTGGCCTGCATGAAACGGCGCAACCTCACCGGGGACTTCCGCTCCAACCTAGCCCAAGGCGGAATCGGCGAGAAGGTCGAACTGCCCATCAGCTATATCGAAACGGCCCAAAAGGCTGCCGATATTTTGGGTTTGGATTACTGCGGGATCGATCTGCTTGAAGGCAAGGATGGGGAACCCGTCCTATGCGAGGTCAATTCCAATGCCTTCATCACCGGCGTGGAAAAAGTGACCGGCATCAATGTGGCGGGGGCCTACGCCAAGCACATCATCAAGTCTTTGTCCTAAGGGACAATCAGAGTTTTTTGTATTCCCTATACAGGGTTTCGAGGACTTTCCTATCGGAATTGAAGGATAGGGTCCTATAGGCATCCTGGGGATCCAGCCAATAGGCATCCTGCACTTCTTCCTTCTGAAGGGTCAGCTCCCCTTCCTTGGCTTGGCCTAGGAAGAAGACCACTTCCTTCACCGCCCCGTCCTTGGGGCTATAGAAGATGGAAGTACGATGGGAGGAAAGTATCTCGGCATCGAGTCCCAGTTCTTCCTTGATTTCCCTTTTGGCAGTTTCCACCAAGTCGGAATCGATGGCTTCCACATGGCCTTTGGGAATCGAGTAATGGCCAAAGCCCATGTGTTCTACAAGAACCTTGCCCCGGGGCGAGAAAAGGACGGCTCCGGCGCTTATTTCCTGCTTGCCTAGCATATTGGCGATATAGCGGTAGTCGGTCTCTTCAATCCCAATGTGTTCGAAGTAGGTCTCCAAATCGTCGTGCCTCTCTTTTATGGCGTGGACCAAAGAGGAAACCTCTTCTTCTTTTAGGCCGCTCAGGCTAGCGATGTCCGCGTCCTTTACCCCATTGGAGGCAAGAAGAATGACGGACAAAGCCTTCAAAGCCTCCCCTCCTTGGAGTTTCCTAAGGTGGGCCGGGGCAAATAATGAGAAGAAGAATACCCTGGCCGCATTCTGTTCGAGATAACCGATCAATCTTTCAAGGAGGTCATCTGATTTGGGCAAAAGGAAGACAATTTCCTTTTTGTCGGAATAAACAACGGGGTCGATGTCGGAAAAGCAGAGGTCGATAACCGCTTCCTCTACTTTTCCATAACGGGTTTCAATACCAACGATATTCATAGGAAACAAAAGGAGAAACGGCCTTCCTCTTGGTTATTTCTTTTTCTCGTCTTTGGGAGCGTTGAGCTTTTTGAGTTCGTCCCTGATTTGGGTAAGAAGTTCGGCTTCGGTCGGGGCTGGGACACCGGGTTCGACCGGTGCGGGCCTCTCTTCGGGGTGCCTTTGGTAGTAAAGCTCGAGCTGATCGGCCTTGAACTTTTCGTTCTTCTGGTGGACGAAGTTGATGGTCTTGACGATGAGGAAAAGGACAACGGCAATCAGGAAGAAGCTGATGATGGCGTTGAGCAAGGTGCCCCAGTCGATAATGGCCGCGGAATTGTAGACATAGGTTCCTCCGTAGAGGGTGTACTTGCTAAGCAATTGGCTCTGGACGGCGATGAAATTGCTGTCGTCGACGGTCACGCCGATGACTTCGCCGTAGGCGTGGACCATGTCGTTTAGCGAATCGCTGTTGAAGCTCTGTCCGATGCCTTCGATGCCAGCCTGGGTGGAATTGGCGGCGGGAAGGATGGTAATCAAACCCTTGAGGCCGCCGGGGAGCCCCCAGGTGCAGATGGAGAGGAAGATGTTGGTGACGGCGGTCACGATAGCGCTGAAGGCCGAGCCGATGATGACGCCGACAGCCAGATCAACGACATTGCCTCTGGAGATGAATGTCTTGAATTCGGCAATCACGCCTTTCCTTTTTTCCCTGCGTTCTTTTTTCTTTTGGGCCTTGAGGGCCTTGTTTTCTTCTTTGTTCATGTTTTTCACCTTGGAGAGACCGAAGGTAATGATACCTTTGGACCCTTTTTGGAACAAGCCAAGGTAGCTAGGAAACTAAGGAAAAACGAAAAAAGCAAAACCCAGTGTTCACTCATCTTTTAGGGGCTTGATTTTCCTAAGCCCTCCCATCTCTTATAACCCGTGTTTCCATGCCTATCGGTTTTTTGGTTGCATCAACTTGAAAACATTCGGCCATTGCTGATGTTTTTGCTATGTTTCCAAAATTTTGCCTACCATTTGTTAGAACCCTTGTTTTGCCATGTTTATCTAAGGAAATGAAGGCGTATATAGGCCCTCGTGCACGAGTGTCTCCGGTTTGATATGCGTATATGTTTTGACAAACGCAAAGAAGGGACAGCCAACCCTTGCAAAATGTTTTTCCTATACACTGTCCAAATTTCAAAAAATGTCAGTTGAAATTCAATTTTCCAAAGTAATCTCCCTCTTTTTCGAAACTTTTCGGAATTGGTTGGAAGCCGAAACAAACCCCGGCAAAGAAGATGGGGAAAATTTGTCGGAAAATCGTGTGCATTCTTCTTGAATATGACCCTCGCTTATTTAAACTTACCCTCGCACAGACTTAGAAGCGGTATTGCCGTAAGGCTATTGGCCTACCGCTTTTGAAGCCCCTGTGAAATAGAGGACAAACGACAACAATGGTACAAGTAAGAAAAAGAGACGGCGTGGTTGTCAGCTTCGACATCCGCAAGATCGAAAACGCCATGAGGAAGGCCTTCCTCGCGGAACACAAGAACGTTAACGACGACATCCTCCAGCTTCTGGCGCTGAGGGTGTTTGCCAAGGCCAATGACAAGATCAAGGACGACATCCTTGAAGTGGAGGACATCCAGGACTGCGTGGAATTCGTCCTCATCGAATCCGGTTATTCCGATGTGGCCAAGAGCTACATGGACTACCGCAAAAAGCACCAGACCCTCAGGGAAATCAAGGCTACCAACCTCGATTACAAGTCCGTCGTGGACAACTACCTGAAAATCAATGACTGGCGGGTCAAGGAAAACTCGACCGTCACCTACTCCGTCGGAGGCCTAATCCTCTCCAACTCCGGCGCGGTCACCGCCAACTACTGGCTCAGCGAAATCTACGACAAGGAAATCGCCGATGCCCACCGCAACGCGGACATCCATATCCATGACCTTTCCATGTTGACCGGCTATTGTGCCGGCTGGTCCTTGAAGCAATTGATTCAGGAAGGCCTCGGAGGCGTCCCCGGCAAGATCACCTCGTCCCCTGCCCGCCACCTGATGACCCTGTGCAACCAGATGGTCAACTTCCTCGGCATCATGCAGAACGAATGGGCCGGTGCTCAGGCTTTCTCCAGCTTTGACACCTATCTGGCTCCCTTCGTCAAGGTCGATAACCTCTCCTATAAAGAGGTCAAACAGTGCATCCAGAGCTTCATCTATGGGGTCAACACCCCCTCCAGGTGGGGCACCCAAGCGCCTTTCACCAACATCACCCTCGACTGGACCGTTCCCAATGACTTGGCCAACCTTCCCGCCATCGTCGGCGGAGTCCCGCAGGCTTTCACCTACAAGGATTGCGAAAAGGAAATGGCGATGGTCAACAAGGCCTTCATCGAGGTCATGATCGAAGGCGACGCCAACGGACGCGGCTTCCAATACCCGATCCCGACCTACTCCATCACCAGGAACTTCGACTGGTCGGAAACCGAGAACAACAAGCTTCTGTTCACCATGACTGCCAAGTACGGCACCCCCTACTTCTCCAACTACATCAACTCCGACATGGAACCTTCCGATGTCCGTTCGATGTGCTGCAGGCTGAGGCTTGACCTCCGCGAGCTACGCAAGAAGTCCGGCGGTTTCTTCGGTTCTGGCGAATCCACCGGTTCGATCGGCGTAGTTACCCTGAACATGCCCCGCCTAGCCTATCTATCCACCGACAAGGAAGACTTCTACAAGCGCCTTGACCACCTGATGGATATCGCCGCTAGGTCGTTGGACATCAAGCGCAAGGCCGTCACTTCCTTCCTCGAGGCCGGTCTATATCCCTACACCAAGCATTACCTGGGCAGCTTCAACAACCACTTCTCCACCATTGGACTCGTGGGCATGAACGAAGCCTGCCTCAATGCCCGTTGGATTGCAAAGGACCTCTCCAACAAGGAAGCCCAGGACTTCACCGTCGAGGTGCTCAACCACATGAGGACCCGCCTCTCCGACTACCAGGAAAGGTTCGGCGACCTCTATAACCTCGAGGCTACCCCGGCCGAATCGACCGCCTACCGCCTTGCCAAGCACGATAGGTCCAAGTACCCCGACATCATCACTGCTGGCGGCAAGGGTGCCATCCCCTACTACACCAACTCCAGCCACCTCCCAGTCGGCTATACCGAAGACATCTTCTCGGCCCTCGACATCGAAGACAGGTTCCAGACCCTATATACCTCCGGCACCGTCTTCCATGCCTTCCTTGGCCAGAGGCTGCCTTCCTGGGAATCCTGCATGAACCTCGTCCGCAAGATCGCCGAGAACTACAAGCTTCCCTACTACACCATGTCGCCGACCTATTCGGTCTGCTCCGACCATGGCTACATCTCGGGTGAATCCTATACCTGCCCGGTCTGCCATAAGGAAACCGAAGTCTACTCCAGGATCACCGGCTACTACCGCCCCGTGAAGAACTGGAACGACGGCAAGAGGCAGGAGTTCTCCGACCGTCAGACCTACGTCATCGATCACGAGCACGAGGAAAACCACGTCTGCACCTGCGAGGACCATGTCCACGAAGAGGTGTCTGCCAAGCCCCAAAGCGTCGAAGAGCTCATCCTCTTCACTTCCCCCACTTGCCCCAACTGCAAGATGGCCAAGATGATGCTTGATAAGGAAGGCATCGCCTATCGCAACGTGGATGCCATGTCCAACCGCGAACTCGCCAACCAATTCCATATCCAGAAGGCCCCGACCCTCATCGTCCCGACCGAAAAGGGATATGCCGTCTACGAGAACGCCTCGCTCATCAAGGGCTTCATCGAGCACAACAAGCACCATGAAGCCTAAGGTACTGATCATCGGTGCCGGCCCGGCCGCCCTAACGGCCTCAATCTATCTTTCAAGAGGGGGTACAAACCCCCTTTTGCTAGAAAGGGAAACCCTAGGAGGCCAGCTTGCCGATTGCCCCAAGATCGAAAACTTCCCCGGCTTTGAAGGCGGGCTTGGCTCGGATTTGGCCGACAAGATGGCCAACCAGGCCATGGAACTCGGGGCGGAATTCGAAATGGACGAAGTCCTCTCGCTCAAAAAAGAAGGGAATAAGTTCATTGCCTTAGGCAACTATGGCACCTATGAAGGAGAGGCCGCGATCATCGCGACAGGGGCCAAACACAGGCACCTGAATTGTCCGGGGGAAAAGGAACTCTCGGGCAAAGGGGTCTCCTATTGCGCCCTATGCGACGGAGCCTTCTATAAAGATGAGGACGTTGCCGTCATCGGGGATGCCAACACGGCCATGCAATATGCCTTACTTCTCTCGAAGACCTCCAAAAGCGTCACCCTTATTACCTTGTTCGACCGCTTCTTTGGGGAAAAATCCCTCCAGGAAGCCGTACTGGCCACCCCTAACATCAAGGTCATCCATGAAGCCGATACCAAGGCCTTCATCGGGAAAGAGAGCCTTGAGGCAATCGAGTATCGCGATCTTAAAAGCGCCGAAAGCAAAAGACTCCCGGTCAAGGGAGCCTTCGTCGCCATCGGCATGGTGCCCGATAACGAAAGGTTTGCCTCTTTGGTCGATTTAGAGAACGGCTACATCAAGGTCGATGGCCATATGGCCACCAAGACCGAAGGCCTATACGCCGTCGGAGACTGCAGGACCAAGGACATCCGCCAGGTGGTCACCGCCGTAAATGACGGGGCCATCGCCGCCTTGGATATCCTCTCTGATTTGTCCACCAAGAACTAAAGTTCGAAGCCTCTTAGGCCGGTAGGAATTCCGGCCTTTTCCATTATCGTCTTGCACCTTTCGGCCTTCTCGGTGCTTAGGGGATGAAAGCCGTGTTCGATACAACCTTCCCTATCCTTATAGTGCTGGATGAAATAGCGTTTGGCCCCTTTGATCAAGCGGGCGATATCCTCGAAATCCTCTTCCTGATGGAATTCTTCCATGGCCGTGGTCCTGAATTCATAGTCCGAGAATTCGTTTACCAAAAAGGCGATGGTGTCTTTGATCCTACCTAGGTCCATGGACTTCAGTCCGCAGGTAAGGGCATATTTGGCCTCGCTATTTTTGATATCTACCGCCACATAGTCGATAAGGCCTTCCTTATAGAATCCCTTGATCTTCTCAGGACGGTTTCCGTTGGTGTCCAGTTTGACCAGATAGCCCAAGGACTTGATATCCCTAAGCTTATCGATGAGATCATTCATAAGGGTCGGTTCCCCGCCGGTGATGACCACGGCATCGAGGATGCCTCTTCTTTTTGATAGGTAATCCATAATCTCCGCCCAAGGGATCCTGGGGGCCCGAGAGGGGTTTAGAACCAATTCCCCGTTATGGCAGAAAGGACACCTAAGGTCGCAGCCCGCGGTAAATAAGGTCGTGGAAACCCGATTGTCGAAGTCCACGAGGGACATTTTCTCAAAACCCGAGAAATCCATGTTATTCCTTCAAAACCGCCTTCAATTTGCGGAAATCTTCCTCGGAAAAGGCATCGGCCTTCAGCGGGGTCATCGTAATGAATCCTTGGCTAAGCAAGGCCACGTCGCTTTCGGGACTAGGGGAATTGAAGGCTTCTTCCAGGCTATGGTAGATCTCGTCTTTGACGGCCAGCCCGTACCAGCGTTCCAGTTCGCTTTTTTCCACTTCGTGGGCCGGAATCTTCTTCACATGGTGATAGAAGAAGGCCAAAAGCTCCGGATAAGGGGCAAGCCTAGCCATCTTTAGCCCCTCTACCTTCTCGGTGGGAGGGAAATTGAGGTTGAGGCAATACTTTGATGAATATAGTTTCCTATCGATCAGTTCATCGAAGACCTTTCGAAAATGCTCCTTCACATTGCTAAGGCGGCTCGATCCGGAAATGGCGATGGAAGGATAGCCTAGCATCGTGGCCTGCATGGCCGCGCCCAAGGTTCCCGAGTAGATGGTGTAGCAGGAAATGTTGAAGCCATGGTTGCAACCAGACACCACGATGTCGGTATCAGGATGCCTGATGAGGCCATACCTGACGCAGTCGGCCGGAGAGCCGTTTAATGATTCGATCCATTCGTTTTCCCTAATGAAAAGCATCTCGGTATCGATGTTGATGGAGGCCGATTTCCCCGACTGGTGCTTCCTAGGGGCCACGACCCTTACCTCATAGTCGTCCTTGAGCAGGTCTAGAATCAAGGAAAGCCCTTCGGCCTGGTAGCCGTCATCGTTGGTGAGCAATATCTTCAGGCGGGTTTTCATGCTTGGAAATTATAAGGCAAAGCAGCCTTCAATTCTCTTGCTATTGTTTCTCAATATAAAAGAGGCGACTTTCCGATTCCTTGAGTTTTCCAAGAAAAAAGCCCCGCAAAAGGGGCATATCAATCAAAGACCTTTGATTTTGCTAAGATGGTCAAGTAGTCCCCTACATCCCTCAAGGACATCCTCGTATGTCCTATCAAAGTCCCTTGTATACCAAGGGTCGGCCACTTCCCCCGGCCTATCGGTATATTCCATTAGCAGGTGAATTTTGTTGAGGTAGTCTTCCCTGAACACCCAACCCATGTAGTAGAGGTTTTCTTCGTCCATGGCGATGATCAAATCGAAGTCATCATAGTCCGATTTCTTTATCTGCCTGGCCCTTTTGTACGAACAATCGATGCCGTGCTCTTCCAGCTTTCTTCGGGCTGGAGGATAGACGGGGTTGCCCAACTCCTCGGTGTTTGTCGCCGCGGATTCGATATAAAACTGTTCGTCCAGTCCTTCCTTATGGACCAGGTCCTTGAAAACGAACTCCGCCATCGGGCTGCGGCAGATGTTTCCATGGCAGACGAATAGGATTTTCACCATACCCGAAATCCTAATGCATCTTCTCTATTTGCCAAACACCCAATCAAATATTCATTGAAATTAATCCATATAGGCTTATAAACATTTCGCTTTTCAAGAAAGGATCAATCCAATGAACAAGAAAATCATCCCCCTTCTAACCATACCGGCCCTCGGCCTGGTAGCCTGCGGCCCTGCTACTTCCAGCTCAATCAGCAGTAGCGTCACTCCCCCAACGATTGTCAGCTTCACGGCGGATAAGACCTCTGTCTATACCGGGGAGGGCGTCACTTTCGATGCCACCATAGAAGGCGCGACCGGCGAGCTCACCTACACCTATAACATCCCCGATGGGAGCGGCCTGATCGAAGGCGATGTCATTTCATTTGTTGAAGGCGGCGTCTTTGACGTAACCCTGACCGTCTCCGATACCTACGGCAATTCCGTCACTTCTAGTCCCGTCTCCATCGATGTCTATGACCAATATGACTGGGGAGAGGAAGCCGAAGCCCTGATGCTAGAGAACGTCGGCTACATCATGCCCCGCTCCCGCGAGATAGAAGAGTTCACCTGTGAAACCCTCGTCAACTTGGCTGGAACCGTCCTCGGCGTCGAAGTCGATGTGGCCTTTGAGCAGGAACTTCTGGATAACTACCTGGCCCTGCTTGGCCTAGAAGGCTATCTACTAAACGAAACCGAAACCGCCTATCTGGCTTCGATGTACACCACGGCCACCTATACCGGCGTCTATGAACTGAAGACCGAGGACACCGACTATTCCTATATCAGACTCCAGATGTATGTCTATGAAGGGACATTGTGCATCGAAGAGAGGTTCGAAAACTATGTTTCCGGGGCCACCTGGAATAGCGACTTCGCTTCCTTTGTCCTAAAGGAAACCTCCCAGTACATCCCCTCTTTCGAATTCATTGAACCCGCCGATGGCAAGTTCGTCTACCTGACCGACTACACCAACGTCATGAGTTCCATGGTCGCCTATGCGATGCAGTGCCGCCTCTTCGGCGCCAGTGAGGCCGACCTAGCTAGCTATCAGGTCAAGCTGACCGAAATCGGCTGGGACGAATACGGCATGTTCATGGATGAGGAAGGCAATTTCTCCATGCTCAGCTACTACGATAGCGGCGATGGCTATTGGTCCCTCGAAATCATGATGAACATGATCCTTGAATAAATAGGGATAAATAGAAACGAAGAAGCCGGCTGCAAAGCCGGTTTTTTCTAACCGATCAAGTCGGAAAAGGCGATCAGGAACAGGAATTCGCTGGCAACTTCCTCAGCATCGTCCTTCCGGTGGAAGTGTTCCCGCATCTTCTTTTCATGGGCTGGGATCTTCAATAACTTCTTGAAGGCAGCATCCAAATAGGACTTCGGGGTCTTTCCGCTATAACGGAGGCGATTGACGTTGAAGCCGTTCTTGCTAAGCAAATCCACCATCCAAAGGAAGACCTCTTGGACATATTCTTCATAAGTCTCTTCGGCTTGTTGCATTATGGCAGAAATAATAGCATCCCGATGTTCAACAAGCACAAAGAACAAGCGGTTCATTTGTTAAATTACGCGTGCATAATGCCCGTGTTCGCGCACGATAACTAGGCATGGGCGCCCGCCCATTGCGGATATTTAAATTTGACCTTATCATTAACGCGTATTGAATTTCTTCAAAGGGAGGAACATATGCCAAAGAAATTTCTTGCACCAGCTGCTTTATTAGCCAGCGCCCTGCTTTTGGTAGGCTGCAACACCACGATACCCGGTGACTCCTCGTCTTCTAGTGACTCGCTGAGACCCACTACCAGCAGCAACACCGGCGATAACAGCTCTTCCTCTTCTTCATATGACGAAGATCTAGTCAAGGACCTGCTCATTGCCAACGCTGACCTGCGGTTGGACATCTCCCTCCCGAGTTATTATGAGCACGATGCCATCACCGTCTACAACACTACCATGTCCTCGGCACCATACAGCATGGCCTTTGAGCTTCACAGCAATGGGAACCTCGGCTTCTATTCCTTGGCCAGCGGCGACTATGTCGTAGCCCCAAGCTACAGGGAAAACGGGCTAAGATACAACATCATCGACGTCAACTATATCGGCGGCCTCATCTCCTATACCATCGATGGGGAATACTATTTGGTCGATAGCTATGGGAATACCCTGATCCATGAAAGCTACGTCGGGTCTTATTATTCAAGCCAATACCTCTATGATGACGATGACTTCGAAGTGACCATCGGCGACTACTACATATATCTGACGGCAAGATCGCCGTTTGATAGTAATGAAGAGATCATCTTCCAATATTCGATTACCGGCGATGTCACCCAAGTCGGCAGCATCCCCGAATCGATCTTCGATGACGACTATGACATCGGAGACCTCTTCGACTCGGAACGGACCGACCTTTCCTTATACGGCCATTACGGCTATTCCTATGCCCAAAGCGGAAACAACTACTATTTCTTCGACAACAATGGCGAATATCTCCGCAATATCTACATCCCCGTCAGCAATTTCGTAATGGCGGGCGACTATATCTATTACCAGCAAAGCGCCAGGCTGCCTGATGATGCCGCTTCCTATACCTATTCGGATTCCTCGGGCACCAAATACAGCCTGAAGGACATCCTCATCAACTACATGACCGGAGAACGCTACGAACTGGATGCCAGGTTCCTGGTATCTTCCAAAATAGCTCTGTTCGATACCTCCTTGGTCTACAACTACCTCCTGCTCACCGTAAAGACCATCAAGGCGGACAAGACCCTCGGCGATACCCAGAAGCTATTCGCCGATGCCGTCTTGAATGTCAAAGGAGATTCGGGAGCCTATAACCTTTCTAGCCTTGTCAGGATCGGTGGTAACATCCTCGATACCGCAACGAGCATCCTCTATGACGGGGAACTCAACTACATCACCTCCCTCAAGGACATGAACCCCTTCTTCATCGATGGGGTCGCTGCTATCTTCGGCAGGTACAACGGCTATTACGGCGCCGTCGACTATAACGGTGTGGTAATCCTTCCCTTTGAATACACCGATGTCTATGAAAGCGGCCTCAATGGTTACGCCCTTCTTAAGAAAGACGGGGTCTATCACCGTTTCGAAGCCGAAACCGGCTGGCTAGAGGAAACCCCCTATACTTCCATCGATAAGGTAGCCGACCACTTCCTGAGCTCGACCGTAGACGGAACCACCTACGTCTTCAACGAACAGCAAGACTTCGAATATTTCGATAGCAGCGTCACCTTTACCTACGATTCCTTGTTGGTGGGGCCTGTCGACTTCGTCATTGCCACCGAGCAGACTGACGATACCACCATCAGATTTACCACCTATATCAATGGCGACATGCCCTTCAAAGGCACCATCGGGACCTATCCGGACAATGAACTACCCGAAGGCGAAAGCGCCCTGGATGCGATTCCCGTCGGCCTAAACGAAACCAAGAATTGGACCTTCGATAACACCACTTACATCTCTTTCTCTCCCGAGGTCGACGGATGGCATTCCATCAATACCGACTTCTCCATCAGGGGCATCAGCTACTATAGCGTCGATGATTATGGTGACCCGGATGTCCAAGTAGGGACCTTGAACAACCTTGATACCGTCTTGGGCGCCAACTTCGACGATCTGGTCAGCACCTTCTTCAAGGCCGAAGCCGACTACATCTATATCATCCGCCTCTCACCGGATGCGATGTACTCCTCGCCCATCACCATCATCAAGGAAACCGGCCTCAACGAAGAAGCGCCCATTGATATCGAATACGACACCACGGTATCCGTAAGCGAAGCCACTAAGAACCACTACTTCGAAATGGTAGTTCCCTATGATGGTAACTACACCATCACCCTAAGCGCGGCCGGGAATGCCTATCTGACCTCTAATGGAACCCTTATCGACATCGTCCAGTTGAAGGCGGAAGAGGTATTGAGGTTCTATGTAAGAAGCAGCAGCGCTTCCACCATGGACGTCACCGTGACCTATGACGTGGAATCCACCCCCGCGGGCGCTTCCCATCTCAAGCCTTTGGAGATCAAACTCTCCGAATATACCGGCCCAGTAGAGGCCAGCATGGAAGTAGATGTATCCCTAAACGTCTACATCAGCCTTACCAACGATACCGAGGAAGTGGCCAACTACACCTGGGAATCCACTACCTCCCTAACCAGCCACGTGGCCTATAAAGCTAGTGACACCGCCACGGTGGAAGCCGTAAGCGAATCCGCTAGAACATCTTCCTATCCCCTCACTTTGCCCTCCGGCAGCACGGCTTATGTCATCTACCGCAATAACTACGCCAGCTTCAGCCAAAACATCACCCTGACCCCGCTGGCGGTAGACCCCTCCACTACCACGACCCTGACTTCCTTTGGCCAGGATGTCACCAATACCATTACCCTAAGCGCCGACGTGACCAAACAGGCCTTTGAGCTGGAAAACACCGAATACGCTACCAAGGATGTCTACCTTTTCCCGGTGGATGTTCCTACCCATACCATGGTGAAGGTCAATAACCAAAGCGCCAGCCTGGAAAACCACCCCATCAACCTGTCGGATTTGGGCGCACTATCTTCTCAAAGCAGCCTTTCCTTCGAGATTGAAAACGCCTCGGTGGCTCCGCTTGTGAGGGAGGTTTCCTTCAAGATTGTAATTACTGAAGGGCTGTTTGATTTCAGCATTACCACTTCAGGAACATATCCATGGTCCTACGATTCGGAAACCGGGGTATACACCTCTAGCAACCAAGGAGTAGATAACAGCAGTTCCTCGATGGTCATCAATATCATAGGAGATAATTCCTTGTCGACGGTTACCCTTTCCTTCGACTACATGGTGTCTTCCGAGAATAATTATGACGAACTGTGCTGGTACAAAAACTATTCCAGTACACCCTTGGCGTCCTATAGCGGTACCTCAATGACCAGCTATAGCACCGCCACCATCACCGGCTTGGTATACGGCGATTACATCACCATCACTTATAGCAAAGATAGCAGCGTCGATAATGGAAACGACACCGCCTACATTAAAAACATCACCATCGAAACCGAAACAGCCTAACAAAGGTGATAAGGGGCCATCATAAGGTGGCCCTTTTATAATGCCCCTTCAGTGGATTTTCGAATCAAAGGGCCGAAGATATGGCCGATTGCGTTTGCCGATCCCGCAGAGGGTTCGGGAGCTTTGCCGTCTCCCGGGCCTTTTCAACCCACAGAATTCCACACTTCTATCGGAAGTAACGAGAAACATATAAAAAAGGGGGCATTCCTCCTGGTCCATTGCAGTTTGAGATCCGTTCCGATTAGTAGAGGACCTCTTTAGGAAGCGACCATGGTCTATTATGACCAGTGGTTCGCCGATTGTTGGTTTGGTGGAGCCGACGGGGATCGAACCCGCGACCTCCTCGTTGCGAACGAGGCGCACTCCCAGCTGTGCTACGGCCCCAACCGGCTTCGCTATTATAGCGGTTAGCCAATCCATTGGTATCGTATTTTGTACTTTGTCTTTAACCTCCATGGGGCAATACGGAAAGCAAACCGGCATCCAAGACCTAACCGTGTCCGACATTGCGGCCTATTTAGGTGGGGTTTCGACCAAAATGCTGAAATCAGAATCTGAAAAAGATTGGGGATTATGGGCACTTTGAAATACAAACCATCATTTTGTGATGGTATTAATCCACCTATTTGCCATCCAAAGCCCTAGAGACGATCGACTATAGGCAAATCCGCGGCATCATAGATTTTACAAACCAAATACGGCCTAGATGCGCCCCTATGGCAATGCAAGACTTTTTTGGATTTTTCTTTTCGTTAATATGGGGCTCCATGGAAAGGATAGTAGCCGTCATAGACCTGAAGAGCTTCTACGCTTCGGTAGAGTGCGCCGTGAGGCACCTCGATCCTTTCAAAACCCCTTTGGCGGTCGTCGATCCCTACCGGGGCGAGAACACCGTGGTCATGTCGGCCACACCCTATCTCAAGGAAAAGTACAAGGTTCCCAATGTCTGTAGGAAGAAGGATCTTCCCAAGGCCAAAGGCCTCATCATGGCCGTTCCGAGGATGGAACTATATCTGAGGGTTTCCTCCAAGGTGGTATCCATCTTCCTAGACTATGTCAGCGAAGAAGACCTCCATGTCTATTCGGTGGACGAATCCTTTCTCGACTTATCCCCCTATCTTAGCCTTTATGGCTCCCCGGAGGGCCTAGTGAAAAAGATCCAGAAGGAAATTAAGGACAAGCTTTCCCTAATCGCGAGCGCAGGCATTGCCCCCAACCCCTTCTTGGCCAAGGTAGCCTTGGATTTGGAAGGCAAGAAGCGCCCGCCCTATCTAGCCAGCTGGACCATGGAAGATGTTCAAAGGAAACTTTGGAAGGTCAAACCCATCGACAAGATCTGGGGCATCAGCCACGGGATCAAATCCCATCTAGAAAGAATCGGAATCAAAAGCCTCTATGAACTGGCCCACGCCGAAGAGAAGCTTTTGGTTAATGAGTTCGGCATCATGGGCTATCAGCTAAAAGACCTCGCCAACGGGATAGACGGCTCCATCATATCCGAAAAGTATGTGCCCAAAGCCCCTTCCCTTTCCTATGGCCAGACACTATATCGCCCCTATGGCCACGAAGAAGGCAAACTCATCCTCAGGGAAATCGTCGATGAGCAGTGCCACCGCCTAAGAAGAAAGGGCTTAGAAGCCGCGTTGGTGTCCCTTTTCGTAGCAGCCGCCGATTGCCCGCCTTACTCGGCATCGAGGTCGCTTAGCATCCATACCCAGGACCCCGATTATCTATACGAGCAGCTGCTATCGCTATATGAAAATGCCCCATCCGGCGGGATTTTCAATATCTCGATTGCCTATGGAAAACTAAGAAATGCCACCGCTTTTGCGGAGTTTTCCTTTCTAAGCAATCCCGAAAAGGAAGCCAAGAACGAAAGGCTATACATGGCCATGGACCTCATCAACGATACCTTTGGCAATTCCACGGTATTGAGGGCCACATCCCTACTAAGCCACTCCATGGTCAAGGAACGCCACGACATGATCGGAGGCCATAAGCGATGAGCAATGACCGCGGCATGAAGAAATGGCTGGCCTACCGCTCCCTCAACGAGGCCGAGGATTTCATGGCTTTGATGCTTAGAAAAAGGCAGAGGGTGGATAAGCCCTTGCTCAGCAGCGACAAAGCCGAGGAAATCGACCGCTTCCTACAAAACTATGAAGGCGGGCTTTGTCTTATCGTCCATTACGATGACGGCTTCATCTATAAGGAAGAAACCAGATTGATAAGAATAGACGCTTTTGAAAAACGATTGATCACCGAAGATAACAAAAAGGTCCCGTTCAAGGACCTTCTCGATATCAGGGATATCTGATTATTTGGTAAGTTGGATGAAGGACTTGCCGCCGATCTTTTGATTGGCCTCATCGATGGCCTTCTGGACGGATTCCTTATCGAAACGAGGATTGTTGAGGATGATCCTGATAGGCTCTTCTGCATTCAGGAAATATTGGAAGTCGGCTTCGCTTTTGAAGAGTTGCTTCCGGGACTTGAAGTAGTCGCTTATATAGTTGAAAGCCGCGGCCGGGGAATTCCAGTCGAAACGGTATTCATAGTCGTAGTGGTGGCGCCTAAGGACCTCGGGACTCTTGCTGGCCTTGGCTTTCTTGCCCTTGATCCAGATGGTCTTGCTCAAAGGCAGATCGACGATCGAACCGCCGGCAAGCAACACATAGTTCCCCTCTTCGATGAAGGGGGATTCGCCCTTAGCCGGATAAACATAGAGGTTCGAATACGGGATCCTTATGGTCAGAGGTTTCTTCTCGTGCGAGAGCAAAAACACCTTCTTGAACCCGATGAGGGATTTTTCTTCCCTATATAGGACGCTGGAATCGCTGTGGGCGAAGACCATGACCAAGGCTTCCCCATCGTTATCGGAGATGTTCTCCACAAAGACGGTAGCCTCGATGGCACCCCTGACCTGGGAGACGCTTAGGTCGCTATAGCGGTATTCCGAATAGCTAAGGCCATGTCCGAAGGGATAGGCCACCTCCTTGTTGAAGCTATCGTAGTAGCGGTAGCCAACATAGATGTCCTCGTCATAGTAGGTGTGGTAAGCATCTTCGTGCCACTTCTCATAAACTGGGTTGTCCTTTAAAGACAAAGGCCAGGTTTCGGCCAAGTGTCCGGAGGGATTGGCCTTGCCATAGGCTAGGTTATAGATGGCTTCCGACATTCCCATGCCGCCCGGATAGGCAATGAATAGCCCTTTGGCGTATTTCTTCATGATGGAGACATCAACCGGGGAGCCGGTTTCCAAGATGACCCCGACATTCGCGTTGTTGTTGAGCACGGTGGCTAGAGCCACGATCTGCTCATGGGGCAAGGCAAAGCTTTCGCGGTCTTTGCCTTCGGTTTCCGATTCGGGATATTGGCCCATGAAGAAGAGAACCTTCTTATGTTTCTTGGCTTCGCTAGCTAAGGCATCCTGCACCAGTGTCTTGCCAGGCAAATAGCCATTGATGTAGACAAAGGTATGCCCCTGGTCCTTAAGGACATCGAGGTAGTTCTTCTTGATGCTGGCTTCGGTGCGTCCCGAGCCTCCGCCCACATAATGGGGTGCCTCGGCCAAATAGCCGACCACAAGGACGTCATCGTTCTTCTTGAGGGGGAAGAAACCTTCGTTTTTGGCCAAGACCACGCATTTCTCATAGGCCTTTAGGGCATCCTTGTAATCCTTTTTGGCATCGTGGGCCTTTAGGGCCTTCTTGTTTCTTTTGATGAAAGAGAAGAAACGGCCGATTTCGGTCAATCTCTTATCGAGGTCTTCCTCATTGAACTGGCTCCCGTAGCCCTTGCGGTAATCCTGGGCTGCCGAAGCGCGGTACGGCATCTCGATGTTGAGCCCAGCCTTGAAGGCTTTGCCTTCGTTAGCGGTGGCCGCCCCCCAATCGGAGATGATCAAGGAATCGAATCCGAAGTCGTTCCTAAGCAATCCGAGCAGGTATTCGGATTCATGGACGTATTCCCCGTTGACCCGGTTATAGGAGGTCATGACCGCGGCGGGATTGGATAAGGAAAGAGCCACTTCGAAAGCCTTCGAATAGATGGTCCTAAGAGCCCTATCGGAGACAACCGATTCATTGATAAAGCGATAATATTCCTGGTTATTGCATAGATAATGCTTCAAACAGGCTCCGACTCCGCCGGATTGCAGCCCATTGACCATGGCCGCCCCGAAGGTGCCCGAGACCAGAGGATCTTCGGAGAAATATTCCCAGTTGCGGCCGCATAGGCAGGAACGCTTGATGTTTATCGCGGGGGCTAGGGCCAAATCGGTCCTGCTATCGGCAAAGCTTTGGGCCATGGATAAGGCCGCTCCCCTAGCGACTTCCGGATCAAATGAACAGGCCAAAGCCGAAGCGCTGGGATAGGAACTGGAAGGAAGGGAGGACATCGGCTTGCCCTCTTCCTCGATCCTTAGCCCGCTGGGACCATCATGGCAAATGCAGGTTTCGTTGAAGGGAGAGACGAATTCCCAGAATGAGGTGCCGTTCAGACAGCTGAGGTGAACGGCCTTATCGATTTTGCTTTTTTTCTTGGCCATATGGAAATTATAGAGGTCTAGGCCCTCCTGTTTACTTGGTTTTGAATAAATTTCCCCTTTTTTCCTCTCTAGTAAGGAAAACCTCCCCGAACAGGGAGGCTTCCATGGGATTTTCTTACTAACTAGAAAGCCCAGTTCCCGTCGCGGAAAATGGGAATTTCCTTGCCGTCCTTATCGATGCCGGTGATGGAAAGGTCCTTGCTACCGATCATGAAGTCGACATGGCTGACCGACTTGTTGATGCCGCGCTTATGGACTTCCTCATCCCCTAGCTCGTCATAGCCGGGATAAAGGGTGTTGAAGCCGCGCCCCAGGGCCAAGTGACAGGAGGCGTTTTCATCATAAAGCGTGTTGAAGAAAAGCAGCCCGGTGTTGTTTATGGGGGAATCAAAAGGCACCAAGGCCACCTCCCCTAGATAAGCGGAACCCTCATCGATATGGAGAATGGACTCTAGGGCTTCTTGTCCCCGTTTGGCCTTGACCTCGACGGCCTTGCCCTTTTCGAAACGGACCGAGAAGTCTTCGATGAGGACCCCATTGTAAGATAGGGGCTTAGCCGAATAGACAATGCCTTCGGCTTCACCCTTCATCGGAGAGGTAAAGCACTCCTCGGAAGGGATGTTTGGCTGAAAGACGACATCCGAACCCCTCGCGGATTCCCCGGTAGCCATGAAGACCACGCCCGGGATAAGCCCGACCTGGAAGTCGGTCCCGTTGGAGGATTTGTAGATGAGTTTCCTCAGATTCATGGCATTCAGCGCAGCGCACCTGCCCTTGAGGTTTTTCTCATGCTCTTCCCAATTTTTGATGGGATCGCCCTCATAGGCCCTCGCGGTAATGAGGATGGCCTTCCATAATGCCTCGATGGCTTCTTCGCCCTTAAGGTCGGGGAAGACCTTTTCGGCCCAAGCCTTGCCCGGTACCCCGGCAATGCACCACTGGTAGCGGTTTTCGCGCTTCTCGCGGTACTTTCCGATCGCGGCCTTCTTGGCCTTTAGGATCCTAGCCAGTTTCTTCTGATCGATGCCGCTTAGTCCATCGGGATCTTCGGAAATCAAATAGATCATGACCGGGAGCACCGCGTTGAGGTACTCCTGGTTGCCGATGTCTTTTTGGTTCAGGGTCGATAGTTTTTCCTCATCCGCATATTCATAGGAGAGTTTTCCCAGCTCGGGGTTGGAGTATTCGATGCTGACCCTGCTGGCCCCGCATTCATAACAGTATTTGGCCACTTTGTTGGCAAAGGAGACAGTTTCTACCTCGCTTAGTATCACCACTTCCTGTCTTTTTTTGACCGCCCCGCCGATCTTGGCGATCAGATGGGCATAGTTTTCTATTTTCTTTGCATCCATGAAATTTTTGTAAACCTCCGGAATTGAATCATACCCTAATCGCTCGAATTTCTTTAGAATGTGTTGGACGAAAAGGAAAAACGCATATGAAAGAAACAGCATCCAAGAAAACCAAACCCCTTCTCTATTTCGGCATCTGGAACATCGTCGAGGCCGTCCTCTTATTGGCCGCCGCGATTTTGTTCTTTGCCTTCTGCACCAATGAAACCATGCAGGAAATCTTCCTAGTCGTCGCGGCCTCCTTGCTCATCGCCGACGGGTCGCTCAGGGTCATATATGACTTCGTCAGTGTCTTCGAAGCCAAGGACCGCACCGAAATCCGCTATCAGAACGCCATTGTCGGGGCTTTCGAACTCGCCATCGGCATTGCCATCCTCTGCTCGGACGTCATGGCCCTCATCGATATCATCAGCAACTTCCTGGGCATCGCCCTCATCGTCTGCGGTGCCTTCTTGGTGATATTTGCCGTCATGTTCATCATCAAGCATCTGATCAGGATCTACGTTTCCATCTCCGAAATCATCTTCGGTGCCGTACTGATCACCCTAGGCACCTTGATTTTGATCTATCTGACCGGCAACGAGGCCAGCTTCCTGATGGTCTGCATCATCATCCTCGGCCTCTTGTTCATCATCGCCTCGATTGTCCTATTGGGAGCCGGCATCACTTCCATCAAGGCTTATAGATACGCCGTGAAGGCCGCTAAATTCGTTGATGAAACCGAAGAAGCCGTCTTCAAGGGCGAAGTAGACGCCACCAAGGAAGAAGAACCCTTGGAGGGCGATAAGCCGGTCATAGTCCCCAATGAGGAAAACCCCGTCGAAGAAAAGAAGGACGAGGAAGAGCCCATTGCCATCGAAGGCGATCAGCCCGCCCTAATCACCGGTAAAGAAAATTCCACTGAGGAAAAGAAGGACGAAGAAGAGCCTAAGGACGAGGAAGAAACCAAGGACGCCGAATAGGCAAAACAATCAAACAAAAAGGACGGAAGGACCGCAAATCCCCCGTCCTTTTTTTCTTATTCGGATAAGCGGCTAAGATGATTCAAGGCCGTAGCCTCATCCATCAGTTCGATGCCGAGTTCCTGGGCCTTGGCGAGTTTGCTGCCGGCCCCAGGTCCATAGATGACGATGTCCGTCTTCTTGCTGACCGAGCCCGAGCACTTGGCCCCGATCCCCTCGAGTATCTCCTGCATCCGGTCGCGCGAATACTTTTCCAAGGTTCCGGTCAAGACGATGGTCTTACCATAGAAATAGGAATTGACGTCGATGGTGTCCGTTCCTAGATATTCGAAGTTGACCCCGGCTTGGCGCAGCCTTTCGATGCAGCCTAGATTGTATTCATCATGGAAATAGTCATAGATCGACTGGGCCGAGATCGGACCGATGTCATCGATCTTCATCAGATCTTCCACGCTGGCATCCTTGATGGCGTCAAGATTCTTGTAGTGCCTGGCTAGGCTCTTGGAGGATTTGGTGCCGACATCCTTGATGCCTAGGCCGTTCAATAGCCTCTCCAAAGAGAGTAGTTTGCTCTTATCGATAGACTCTAAAAGAGCATCGATGGAGCGGTCGCTCCAACCGTCGATGTTCTTGATTTCCTCGCGGTGGGTCCCTAGGACATAGATATCCGGGATGTCCTTGAGGAAGCCTTCGTTGAAGAACTCCTCCGCTACCCTGGGGCCAAAGCCGTCGATATCCATGGCTTCGCGGCTGACGAAGTGGGTAATCCCTTCGATCTTGCGGGAGGCGCAGTGGGGATTCTTGCAATAATGGACCGGCCCGATCTTGACGATGGGCTCACCGCATACGGGGCATTCGTTTGGATAGACGAAGGGCCTTTCGGTCCCGTCCCTTCTATCCACCAGGGGTCCGGTTACTTCCGGGATGACGTCGGCGGCCTTATGCAGTCCAACGATGTCCCCGATGAGGATGCCCTTCTCGGCAATGAAGTCTTCGTTGTTCAAGGTGGCCCTTTGGACCAATGAGCCGTCGACCCTGACCGGTTCAAGCACGGCATTGGGGGTCATCCTTCCGGTCCGGCCGACCGAGAGGAAGATATCCAAGAGTTTGGTATAGGCCTCCTCAGGAGGGAACTTGTAGGCTATGGCCCATTTCGGGGTCTTGGCGGTGTAGCCAACCGTATCGTATTCGTCGATGTCGTCGAGTTTATAGACCAGTCCATCAATATCAAAGCCCAGGGTCCTTCTCTTTTGGGTATATTCCTTCATGTAGGCGATGATGTCGGAGGCCCCGACCAGCTTGCGGCGGTCCTTGGAGACCTTGAAGCCCTGTTTCTCTAAGAAATCCAGGGATTCGGAATGGACATGGAAGCCCAGTTCCCGGGCATTGACCAGGTAGTACCAGAAGCCGTCGAGGTTCCTTTTGGCCGCGATCGAACTGTCCAACTGGCGGATGCTTCCCGCCGCGGCGTTCCTGGGGTTGGCAAATACGGGCTCCCCATTGGCCTCCCTTTCTTTATTGAGGGCCTCGAAGGAAGAACGGGGCATATAGACCTCGCCCCTCACTTCGAAGGGCCGCTTTTCCTTGACGTGCAAGGGAATGGACCTGATGGTCTTCACGTTCGCGGTCACGTCTTCCCCGGTAACCCCGTCTCCCCTGGTTAGGGCATATTGGAGTTCCCCGTTTTCATATAGCAAGGAGATGCCAAGCCCATCGATCTTGAGCTCGCCCATGTAATGGATTTCATCTTGCCCTAGGGCTTCGCGGATCTTTCTATCGAAGGCGATAAGATCCTCTTCGTTGAAAGCGTTGCCCAAGGAGAGCATCAGACGCTTATGGGGGACCTTCTTGAATTCGCTTTGGACCTCGCCCCCTACCCTTTGGGTCGGCGAATTGGGGGACTTAAGAAGCGGCCACTCCTCCTCGAGCATGGTGAGCTCGGCCATCAGGCGGTCGAACTCGCTATCGGGGACGGAGGATTGGTTGAGTACATAGTACTCATAGTTGTACTTTTCGATCAGCTGCGTCAGTTCTTCGATTCTCTTTGATGCTTCTTCGTATTTCATGCCAGTCCTCCTTTGGAATGGGTTTTATGCAGCTTGGGGTGGCTGGCCAGCATGATCTTGCGGCCTGCGGTTTCAAAGACGACGATGAGGGTATCGCGGTCGGGCATTTCCACGACCTGCCCCTTGCCGAAAGTATCGTGTTCGACCCCGTCTCCGACCTTCCAGGAAATGCCATTGTCCACCGTGGTATCCGAAAGAGGGGCTTCCTTTGGGGCGCTATCCCCAAAGGGATCGATATGGTCCCCGTCATCGAAGAGGGGGCGGCTGGAGGCCAAGGTCTTGGCAAAGGATTTCCGTACAAAGGGGTATTCGTTATTGAGCTTGATGCCCATTTCGCGAAAGTACCTCGAGGGCGTGGCATTGTTGCCTGTGGCGTATGAATATCCGAGGTTGGTGGATAAGAAAAGTCTCTCCTTGGCCCTGGTCACGGCGACATAGGCTAACCTTCTTTCCTCTTCTTCCCCGTCCCTATGGGATTCGCTGAGGGCCTTCTGGTTGGGGAAGGCCTCATCGGTCATATAGACCACGAAGACGTTGTCATACTCTAATCCCTTTGCAGTATGGACGGTCATGAAACTGACGTAGTTGCCGTCCGCCATTTCGTCCTGGCTGGTCAAAAGAGTGACGTTTTGAAGGTATTCGGAGAAATCGGCATTGGGATTGTTCTTCTGAAAGGAAAGGATGTCGTCGAAGAGGGCTTTGCAGTTTCCGACCCTATCCTCGTCTTCCTCTTCCTTCTCGGCAATGTAATCGAGATAGCCGATCGAGGTCACGAATTCCTGGATGATGGAGGCATAGGTCTCGTCCTTGGCGTCGA
Source organism: uncultured bacterium (assembly GCA_949300345.1). Lineage (GTDB taxonomy): Bacteria > Bacillota_I > Bacilli_A > RFN20 > CAG-826 > UBA4951. The sequence goes on along the minus strand of CASGDR010000007.1, from coordinate 81,071 downwards.
GTTTCTCCTTGGCCTTCTTGATTTTTTCCACCATGACGGTGAGAGGGGTGATGACCTTGCTCTTCAAAGAAGAGAAGCTCGAATCTTGCATCAGGTGTTCAACGTATTGGAATTCGCTGAGTCCGGCTTGATAGGCCTCTTCCCTAAGTTTGGCAAGGCTGGATTCCCCGATTCCTCTTCTAGGAGCGTTGGCAATCCTTTCGAAGGCTACATTATCGAAATGGTTCTCCATGAGGGAGCAATAGGCCAGAATGTCCTTGACCTCGAGGCGTTCATAGAAGCGGTGGCCTCCGAAGACCTGATAGGGTATCCCCTGCTGCCCGAAGATGAGTTCGAACTGCCGGGACATGTAATTGGAACGGTAAAGCAAAGCAATGTTCCTGAAATTGGGTTCCCCGTCCGGACCGCGTTGGCTTTCCGCCAGGGCCATGACCTTGCCGGCTACCCATTTGGCTTCCCCGTCCAAGGAGTAGGCACACATGGTTTCGATCGGATAGCCCCCGTCTTTTTCGGTATAGAGGTCCTTGGGTATCCTCTGCTTGTTGTTGGAGATCAATTTGTTGGCGGCGTTGAGGATGGTTTTCGTGGACCTATAGTTACGGTCCAAGACGATGGTTTCCGTGCCTTTGTATTTGGTTTCGAAGCCCATGATGATCTTCTGGTTGGCTCCCCTCCAGGTGTAGATGGTCTGGTCGGGATCGCCGACGACATAGATGCAGGTGGAGGGATTGGAAATAAGTTCCACGAGTTTCATCTGCACGTCGTTGGTGTCTTGGAACTCGTCGATGAGGATGTGCTTATAGCGGTGCGACCAATAGTCGCGGACCTCTTCGTGCTCGCTCAAAAGCTTGATGGCCATGAGCAAGAGATCGTCGAAATCAAAGGCAAAGCAGGCCGTTTTTCTCTTTTCATAGTCATCGTATAGGTCTAGGAGGGTCCTTTCGTTGGTGCCTTTTAGGTTATGTCTAGAAATATCTTCGGGATATAGCCCCTGCCCTTTTCTTCTACGGATATAAGTTAGAGCATCCTTGACCACCGGATCGCTTTTGCGGTAGCCCTTGGCCTCGGCGCAGGCCCTGACCATCCGGCTTTGGTCATCCTCGTCATAAATGACGAAGTTCTGGGGATAGCCGATGACCTTGGCTTCCATCCTAAGTAGCATCGCGCAGAAGGCGTGGAAGGTCTTGATGTTGAGATTGGTATGCCCCGGGTCGATATCCTCGATCAAGGAAACAGCCCTAGTCTTCATCTCGTTGGCTACCTTGTTGGTAAAGGCAATGGCCAAAATCCTATCGGCCTTGACCCCTTTGTTGACAATGAGATGGGCAATGCGGAAGGTCAAAACGCGGGTCTTGCCCGAGCCCGCCCCAGCGACGATGCGGACATATTGGCTTTCGGTGGAAACCGCCTGGTATTGGCGTTCGTTTAATATCGAGGAGAAATTCACTCCAATATCTTATCTTCTTCTTTATAAGAAGGGCGAAGGAAAATGGACGTGGAACCATGAAACTGGGCAAAAGCCCGATGGGGCCTATTCCGTATTTTTAATCCGGCTTCTTCTAAGGGATAATTCAGACGTGCTTCATTTCAGAAAGTTATATAGGCCGCTCGAGAACCTGGCCTTTGTCTCCCTCATGGCCGGGATCAACGCCATATTTGCCCTCTTTGGGGCCCTCGTCCCCCTCGGCGGGCTTTTCGTAATGATATTCTTGCCCCTAGCCAGTGCCTTTGTGGCCCTTCTGTGCCTGCCCCGTTATTCGCTTGTCTATTTCTTCGCGGCCATCGGCTTATCGATTGCCCTATCGGCCTGGAATTTCCAAAACACCCTCTTCTATGTCATCCCCTCCATCATCGTCGGACTGGTCTATGGCTATCTGGTAAGGACCAAGGTACCCCTAGGGATCGTCCTATTTGCCCTAGCCCTCCTCTACATAGGTGTGGTCTATATGATGCTTCCTATCATCAATGCCCTATATGGAACCGATCCGGTGGAATTCCTGCTTGCCTTGATAGGGAAACAAGATAGCGGCGACGCAAGGGCCATGGTCCCGGCCGGCATCTTCGTATACGGGGCTTTGTCCTCGGCCTTGCCCTCCTTCATCATCCAAGGGGAATTTGAGAAATTCGGGGTTGATTTTGCAAAGGAAAACAAGGTTTTGCCCCTATATCCGGTGCTTGGCATCGTTTTCGTGGCCCTAGCCTTGTCCGCGCCCTTCTACCTGGTTTCTTTAGCCTATATCTCGGTGGTCATTTCCTTCTATTTCGCCCTGATGGGGCTGCAATCGCTCATCAAGGCCAAGAACATATATCTTCTGATTCCCATTGCCATATTGCTATTTGCTTCGATATACGTCTCGGCGGCCTGCTATAGCCACTACCCCGACCCCACGGGAGTATGCTTATACTCCCTAATCGGACTATCGTTGGACATAACAAGCTTGGTTGGGGCTATAATTTGGGCTCGGAGACAAGATGCTTAATTTTCTAAAGTCCTTCGGATTGGGACTCCTCTACATGATCCTCTCCCCGGTCTTGCTGGTGATTTTGGCCATGTATGGGCTCTATGGCATCTACAATTTCTTCGTCGAACTAGTCAAAGGGCTGATCCGCTTCTTCCAAGGCAAGCCCTTCTTCCCTCCATTCGATGAGGACATCAAGGCGGAGAATATCCTAAACCGCGGACTCAATCCCCAGAGCGAAACCAGCGCTCCGATAGCCCCAAGCGGAGGGACCACCAACGTCTACGTCCAACAAAACATCTATCAGGGTACCCCACCCCAGCAGGGCTTCCCCGGGGTGAGTGCCCCGAACAATGCGGCGCCTTTGCCCAATCCTACTCCGATACCCAACATCCCCGGCGTGGATCCAAACGCCATCGATTTGGCCAACCAACATACCCAAGCCCTCAATGCCCCGAGCGCGTCTAACCAAGAACCCTTGCCCCAGATTCCGGTGGTCACCACCTTGAAGGAAGAAGAGGCCATCGAGGTCGACCCCTTAGAGGAGGACGATGAGAATGGACGGTTCTGATAAGAAGCTGCTGATTGCCATGCTTATCATCTTCATCATCCTTTTCGTGGTGCTTGGCCTTATCGGGATGGCCGTCCGGAAGCTGATGGAAATCCAAGGCAACCGCCTCGACCATGAAATGGGCAATGCCGCTAGGACCGGGGTGGTCTATGATCCGAAGACCTTCAAGGCCTTGGCCAAGGAAAAGAACCGCCGCATCTATTTCAAGCAGAGCTTGGTGCCCTTCTTGCTTTGCCTTGCGGCCCTTCTATTATTCATCTTCTCCAACATTGCGACCGGCAGGTGGGGCGATGACCTTTGGGGCCAGTTCAATAGCCTCTTCTACCGCTATGACTGGTCCAATCCCGACAACTTCGCCAATTTCTTCGGCATCACCTTGCCCTGCCGCTTCCCGCCCCTATGCGATGATGCCCATGGAGGACTCCCCTATTTCGAACCGGATTTCTGGCTGGCCTATACGGTCATCCCCCTATGGCTCATCTCGGTAGTCTATTATGCGGTGGTCACCTTGGCCTTCGTTTCAAGGACCCTGAGGATGAACAAGAGGGCTTCGACCATCTATGACCACCATCTCGAGGACTTCAACTACTACGACACCTTCGCCATGAACGGAAATCCCAACCGCTACAAAAAAGGAGAGGACGTTTCCTCCCCCGATGAAGCCACTAAGTAGGGTTTATAGGAATAGTCCGACTATTTCCCAAGCAATCAGGGCCGCAAAGACGCAAGCCACCCCGATGAGCAGATAGAAGAAACGCCTGCGGGCGGTTTTTTCTTCTTCGATCTTTTTGGCTGACTTGGCCTCCTGGGCCTCGGCTTCCCCGATGCGTCTATTCTCGTCCATTAGTATTTGATGCTCCCATAGGTTCTAGGATAGGGTTCGGTATCCCTGATGTTGGTGACTCCGGAAATATAGCCAAGGAAGCGGTCGAAGCCCAATCCGAAGCCGGAGTGCGGGCAACCGCCCCACTTGCGGAGGTTCAGATACCACTCAAGGCCTTCCTTGTTGCCTTGGGCTTCCATCTTCTTCGCCAGTACTTCATAGTCGTCTTCCCTTTGGGAACCGCCGACGATCTCGCCCTCTCCCGGGACCAGTAGGTCACAGGCAGCCACGGTCTTGCCGTCGGGGTTTTCCTTCATGTAGAAGGCCTTGATTTCCTTGGGGTAATCGATGAGGAAGGTCGGCCCTCCCACTACCTTTTCGGTGATGTAGCGTTCGTGCTCGGAGGCTAGGTCCATGCCCCACTCGATGTGCGGTTCATCGAACTTGACCCCACTCTTTACGGCCTCCTTGAGCAAGTCGATGGCCTGGGTATAGGTCAATACCTTGAACTCGCTTTGGAGGACCTTTTCGAGTTTTTCCTTAAGTCCCTTATCGATGCGGGTGGAGAAGAATTCCATCTCTTCGGGGCAGTGCTCGAAGACATAGGCAATGCAGTATTTGATGAGCGATTCGATGATCTTCATGTCGCCCTTTAGGTCGCAGAATGCCATCTCGGGCTCGATCATCCAGAACTCGGAAGCGTGCCTGGGGGTATTGGACTTCTCGGCCCTGAAGGTCGGGCCGAAGGTATAGACGTTGCGATAGGCCAAGGCAAAGGGCTCAACATGAAGCTGGCCCGATACGGTCAAGGTAACCTCCCGGCCATAGAATTCCTTGAAGGCATCCTTGCCAGAGGTCGCGACTTTGAAGGTCTGTCCTGCCCCTTCGGCGTCGTTGGTAGTTATCTCAGGGGTATGCACATAGACGAAGCCCCTTTCATGGAAGAAGCTATGGATGGCGTAGGCCAGTTCGCTTCTAAGCCGATAAAGCGCGGAGAAGGTATTGGTCCTGGGCCTAAGGTAGGGAAGTTCCCTCAAAAATTCCAAGGAATGGAACTTCTTCTGCAATGGATAATCCCCTTCCACCTTGCCGATGGACTCTATTTCCTCGATTCTCAGTTCAAAGGGCTGGGCCGCTTCGGGAGTGAGCTTCAAAACGCCGGTGGCCCTGATGGCCTCGCCGGTGGAAAGATGCCTGGCCACCTCATAGGAAGCGATGGTCTCGTCATAGACGAGCTGGAGGCATTTGAAACAGGTTCCGTCATTCAATGAAACAAAGCCAATGTGGCCCGAATCTCGGTTGGATCTGACCCAGCCTTCGACCAGCACCTTGGTGCCGTCTTTCAAAGAAGCATCGGAATGTTCCTTATAGAGGTTTCTTACTAAAACGAGAGGGTAGTCTTGCATACGCAAGGATAATATCACAAAGCTGCTCTGCTTGGACTATTCAGCTAGGCGGAGATTGGGGTCGGGAGATAAAGAAAGTTCTCCCCTTACCCCTTCCTTGATGAGATGTTCGGCCACCTTGGCAATCATGGCTGCGTTATCGGTCGTGCACCAAAGGGGTGGGATGAGGACCTCGATGGAGAAGTTCTTCAGCTCTTCTACCACCCTTTCCCTAAGGTAGGAATTCGCGGAGACGCCTCCGGCCAAAACGATCTGCTTCACCCCAAGGTCGCGGGCGGCCGCGAGGGTGCGGTCGACCACCATCTTGATGGCGACTTCCTGAAAGGAAGCACACATGTCGTTCACGTTCACTTCCTCGTCTTTTTGCTCGAGGTTATGGACTAGATTGATGACCGCGGTCTTTAGACCGGAATAGGAAAAGTCATAGGTACCCTTTTCCCGATGGGGAATCGGGAGTTTGTAGGTGGGTTTTCCAACTCTAGCCCTTTGGTCGATGGGTAGGCCCCCAGGGTAAGGAAGGCCCAAGACCCTAGCGACCTTGTCATAGCATTCCCCGACCGCATCGTCCTTGGTTTCCCCGACGATTTTGTAGGAGAGATGCTTTTTCATATAGACCAGCTCGGTATTCCCGCCGGAAACAACCACGGCCAACAGGGGGAATTTGAGCTCCCCGACATATTCGCAGGCATAGATATGTCCCGCCAGATGGTGGACCGGGATGAGGGGCTTATCATAGATGAGCGAAAGCGTCTTGGCCGCCGTAACCCCGACATGGAGGCAGCCGACTAGGCCCGGTCCTTCGGTCACGGCGAAATAATCGACGTCCTCAAAGGACAAATTCGCCCTCTCTAAGGCTTCCTTTAGGCACACCCCGATGTTTTCGGCATGAAGCCTTGAGGCAACCTCGGGCATGACTCCGCCGTATTTCTTATGGACGTCGACCTGCGAGGAAATGACGTTGGCGAGCAATTCCCCGTCCTTGGTTATGGCGACGGCGGTTTCGTCGCAGCTGGATTCGATGGCTAATATGATCATAAGGCTTTAATCAGATACAGGGCGTCGGTGCCGTCATTATAGTAGCCGGCTTTCCTATTTGCTTGCACGAAGCCCTCCTTTTCATATAGTCCCTTGGCCGCTTCGTTGTCCTCCCTGACCTCCAGGGTCAAGAAGGATGGCTTTTCCTTCAAGGTGGCTAGATAAGACATCAGTTCCTCCAAAAGGCGCCTACCGTAGCCCATCCTCCTACTAGAAGGCAAAACGGCCAGACGGCAGATGGTCGAAGAATCAAAGGTAACCATCGCCTCGATATAGCCAGCCGCCCCATTTTCGTCCTCAAGAAGGAAAAACACCGCAAAAGGGTTATTTTCGAATTCGTTTTCGATGTCTTTTTGGCTCCAAGGGTCCTTGAAGGATTTTGTTTCGATATAGGCGATATCCTTCGAATTGGAGATGCTGGCCTTATAGATTCGGAGTGGCATAGGTCTCCTTGAGATAGACCGGTTTGGCCGATAAGGCATCGCTTAGGTTTTCTTCCTTGTTCCCCCTAGCGAGGTTTTCGATCGTTGGGTCATCTATGACGGCAATTCCATCTAGGCCCAGTTGGGCGACTTGGCCAGATACCAGGTAGTCTGGGTGCTCCTTGAATAGTGAGATGACATCGCCATTGGACATGGCCTGGTCGGCAAGAAGACATTTGTCCCCTTCATAGATGCCGATATAGCTTCTATTGGCCTTAGCATCGAGCAAACAGATGGTCGGCCTATCATCTATAGACCTCAGTAGGGACAATGTGGAACAAAGATATAGGGGTATGTTCAAACTCAAGGCAAAGACCTTGGAGGCCGTAAGGGAAATCCTGAGTCCAGTATATGAACCCGGGCCCTTGCCGGCGACCACGTAGTCGATTTCCTTAGCAGAAACACCGACTTCCCGGAGCAATTCCTTGATGGTAGGCAAAAGGAGTTCGCTTTGCTTTCTTTGGGCATCTTTGGTTTCCCTTTTGGCGATGGTCTTTCCATCTATTGCCACGGCCGCGTAGAGCGTCGCGGACGAGGTATCCATCAACAATCCCTTCATTTGAGTAGCTCCTCTATCTCCGATAAGACCTTTTCATAGGGCTCTCCTATGGCCGAGAGGACGAATTCCCTTTCGTTATCCCCCAATAGGCCGATTTGGATGAGCAGGTGTTCCTTAGGGAGCAGGTCTTTGATGTAAAGCGGCCATTCGATGAAAGTGACGCCATCGCCATGGATGTATTCCTCAAGCCCGATGTCCTCATTCCCGTTTTCAAGGCGGTAGGCATCGATGTGGTAAAAGGGGATCTTTCCGCTTTCATAGACCTTGAGAATGTTGAAAGTCGGGCTGGTGATATCCTCTATTACCCCTACGGCTTTGCCAAAGGCTTTAGACAAGGCGGTCTTGCCGGCCCCTAGCTGCCCTTCAAGCAGCACGCACTCGCCAGAGAAGGCGGTCTTGGCTAACGCCAAGGCGAGTTTTGAAGTGTCTTGTATGCTCTTGGAAACGAAAGTGATTTTGTCCATCGCTAGGAGTATACCACTAGGGTATAGTTTCCGTATGGAAAGCAAAGAGATAATCATTGTCGGAGGCGGTCCGGCCGGTTTATATCTCGCTGGAAAATTAGAAGAAGGGAAAAGGGACTATCTGCTCATAGAGGCCAAGGCCCTAGGTGGCCAGATTACCAACCTTTATCCCAAGAAAATGGTGGTCGATGTGCCTTTGTTCGAGCCCATGGCCGCCGAAGGAATCATAAAGCGCCTGATTCAAAAGATAGATCTTTCGAAAGCCATACTCGGGGAATCCGTGACTTCATTGGAAGAAATAGACGGCTTGGTCAAAGTCACTACGGACAAGGATTCATACCTAGCCAAGAAGGTGGTCCTCGCCACCGGACTGGGTTTTTATAAGCCGCGCCCTCTAGGTGTAGAAAATGAGGCAAAGGCCAAGAACATCTTCTACTCCCTCGATGATCCCAATAAGCTCAAGGGCCTTAGGGTAGCCGTCTTCGGGGGCGGGGATTCGGCCCTTGATTGGGCTGCCCAGCTTAGCGATGAGGCCGAGGTCCACCTCATACACCGCAGAAAGGAATTCCGCGGCAACCCGAAAACCATAGAAGGAAAACAAATATCCCTGCATCTCCCCTACATTCCTGACGAAATCACCCTAGATGGCGATAAAGCTTCCAGCATTTCCATCAAGCACGTCGAATCCGGGGAAAAGACCTCCATCGAAGTCGATTGCATATTGGTCAACTACGGTTCCTCGCCCGAAAGCAATGATTTCGGCATCAAGCGGTCCGAAAAAGGCTTTGGCTGGGATGTGGGAAACGGTTATGAAATCGCCCCGAACGTCTATGCGGTCGGCGACTGCGTGTTGAAGGAAGGCTTTGCCAAAAGGATGGCCCCGGCCTTTAAGGAAATAGACGAACTATTGGCTACTCTACTTTAGGCTTACGGTATTCCTTGACCGGAGCGTTTTCCTCTTCGAACTTTTTGAAGAGTTCTTTCATGTGGGCACCATCGAAGGGAAATTCCCTCCTATCGGCCATGGCTTCGACTTCCTTTTCCGAGTCCTTGATTTTCCTGATCAGTTCCTGGCTATAGCCGTAGTGGTGGGCGTTCTTATTGAATTCCTCAATGTCGAGGATCTTTTCCTTGCCGTCGGGGTATAGCTTCACATCAAGGTCATAGTCGATGTATTTGATAAACCCTTTGTCATAGATGGAAGGCGAGGCAATGTTGGCGTAGAAGCAAATGCCCCCGCTTTCCTTGAGCATGGCGATAACATTCATCCACTTGTTTTTGAAAAGATAGAAGATCGCATGTTCCTTGGTAATCCATTCCCGACCATCGTCTTCGATGACCAAAGAAGACCGGGTCGCCAAAGCCCAATATTCGTCGGTTTCCTCGACGAGATATCCAGCCGACCATAGGCGGTGGAGGGAACCATCGTGCTTATAGGCTTGAACCGGAATCCATTTTTCTTTGAGTCGATTAACGGATGCCATCCCGTAAATTTTGCCTATTTTCCTTCCCCAAGGAAATACCCAAGGGCTTCCGTAGGGCCACCAAGTTTGGCCAAAGAGCCGTCTTTGAGCAAATAGGCCTCATCCGTCAGGGCCTTGGCGACCCTGAGGTCATGGGTGATGGACACCATGGTGTTGCCTAGCTTCAGATGCATTTCATTGAGAATGTCCACCAGACGGACCAAACCCTCATAATCCATGCCCACGGTCGGCTCATCTAATAGCAACACTTCGGGAGAAGAAGCCAAGACCGAGGCAATGGAAAGCCTTCTTTTCTCCCCTTCCGAAAGGGATTGGGGATGGCGGCCAAGCAAATCTTCCAAGGCAAAGGCCTCCACCAACTTCCTAAAGGTTTCCTCATCGGGATTGGCAAAGCGGATTTCCTTTTCGACGCTATCCATGAAGATTTGGTAGTCGGGATTCTGAAATACATAGCCGACTTTCCTAAACCAAGCCCTGGAGCCGACCTTCCCTAGAGGATGTTCCGGATTCTGGATGATTTTTCCTGACTTGGGCTTTAGGATCCCCGACAAGATCCTAAGCATCGTGGTCTTGCCCGAGCCGTTTTCGCCAACCAGAAGCAGCCTTTCGCCCTTCTTGATGTCGAGATTCAGATTCTTGAGGATCTGGCTTTTCTTGAAGCTATGGGAAATGTTATCGAGGCGCAGGATGTTTTCATCGGATATGGGGCGGGCTTGGGAACTTAGCAGGCTGGTCTGTGATTTGAGATAGCTCTCCTTGTCCTCGATGAGGCTGAGTTTTCCCTTTTCGAGGTGATAGACCATCTCGGCATAGGACAAGACCACGTCGAGGCGATGCTCGATGAGAATCACGCAGTAGCCGGCCTTAGCCAAGGATGTAAGGGTACCCATGAGCTTATGGGCCCCTTCCCTATCGAGGTTGGCCAAAGGCTCATCAAGGACCAATATCCTTTGCCCCATGGCCAAGGTGGAAGCGGTAACCAGCCTCTGTTTTTCCCCGCCCGAAAGGGTCCTGGTCTTTCTATTGAGATCCAGTTTCATCAGCTTGGAGACGATTTCAATCTGCTTCTTGGTCTTCTCGGGAGCGAAGTTTAGGTTCTCGCAGCCGAAGGCCAGTTCGTCTTCCACGATCTTATGGACGATCTGCTCATCGGCATTCTGCAAGACGGTGCCGACGAACCTGGACAACGAGGCGACCTTCTTGCCTTTGATGTCTTCCCCGTTGATGAGGACCTTCCCTTCGTAATTGCCTTCCTTGATGTTGGGGATGATGCCGGAGAAGAGATACATCAGGGTCGATTTGCCTTCGCCTGAATGCCCGGAAAGCAGATTGACCTTGCCATAGTCGAAACGGAAATCGACATGGTCGAGGATCTTCCTTTCCCCGTCATAGGAGAAACTTACGCCTTTTCCTTGGATCGCAATCATAACACTACCGCCAAAACGAGGCCCACTATTACCAAAACCCCCGCAAAGAGGTCGGAAATGAGCAGATATTGCTTCTTATAGACCGAATAAGGATACCCAGAGAGGGTATAGGCTCTGGTCTCCACCGATAGGGCCAAGGTATCGCTGATGGAGCCTAGCCTCATCACAAAGGGTATGAGAAAAGCCCGATAGAAAACCTTGGGGCGGGCCAGTCCTCCGGCTCCCCTAGTCTTCATGGCCGCCCTTACGGTGCTGACTTCCTTTTTCAGCAAAGGCACAAAGGACATGGCAATCAGCATGCCTAGGGTTATGGCCCTTGGGCACTTGATCTGGTTGAGGCTTCTTATAAAGGCAGCCGAATCGATGCCGAAGGTCGGGATGATGCCGACGGCAATGGCCAAGAAGCGGTTGCCCATCCTTAGGGCAGCGTCGGTATCCTGCCCGGAAGAGTAATAGGCAATAAGGATGAAAATAGCCCCCACGATGCCCATCACGGGAATGACGCGCAGGGCACTTCTCCAGCAGCCGAAGACACAAAGCAAAACCAGGCATCCGGCCAAGAAATAGGTACCTCTGATGGAGGTGGCAAGAACCAGGCCGCTGATCAAAACGAAAAGCGCGATGAACAGGGCCATCAAGGGATTGAGTTTTAGTGAGAAGCCAGCTCTCATTTCCTGTTGGCTCCGGCCTTGGTTAGCTCGCGGTTGATGATGATCCCAAGCAAGGCGCCGATCGAGCAGATGGCAACTACGGCAAGCGACATCAATAGAGCCACCCACCAGTCGGCCCCGATGAAGGCACTGACGGCCTCACCTTCATCGCCGGTCCAAGTGTAGATATAGGCATACCAAACATAGAGAAACGGCAAGGACATCGGCATGTACAGCATGGCGGACAACCAGCAGGCGAAATCATTTTTGTAGCCCCTGAACACGGCAAGGACCAACACTTCGGAAATAAGGGCGCAAATCAATAAACACACGAACATCGGCGGGAACATGAAGACCAAGACGATGCCGCTGCAAAGAGCCATGAAAAGCAGGGCGCCGGGCTTGCGGACCTTCATAAGCCCAAGGGCCGGGAAAATCGAAAACTGCAAGCCGAGGCAGACTTGGATGATGCCGAATACCGGCACTTGGGTAACAAGAGGCATGATGGCCCCGGTCAACAGCATGCAGGCCGCCATGATGGCCAAATAGACGATGTCTTTGATGGTGTAATGGGGTAGCCACTTCCACCTCTTCTTTTCCTCTACCTCGACGTCGATGGCCTCGCCGCTATTGCTGGCAAGATCTAGGGCCAATTGTTCTTCTTCCTTGGCATCGACCACATCGTCTTCGGGGATGACTACCTCATTTTTGGCTTCGGCCACTTCCCTTGAAGCATCCCCTTCGCCCGAATTGGCAATGAGTTCGGCAGTTAACTCTTCGGTCTTCTTTTCTTTCTCGTCCATAATCATTCTCCTTTTTGGATCATCCCGTCATGGGCAATGTATCTGATGTCGCTGATGGCCATGGTGGATTCCCGATGGCTGACCAGGATGATGGCCCTGTCCTTTTTGGCTTTAACAAGAGAGGCAAGGATCATGCCTTCGTTGAGGCTATCGACATTGGAAGTCGGCTCATCGAGCAGAATAAGCTTGGCCTTGCTTAGGAAGGCCCTAGCCAAGCCGATCCTCTGCTTTTCGCCCGAGGAGATACCCTCCCCGGTCTGTCCGACCTTGGTGTCGAGTCCCTGGGGCAAAGCATCGATGAAGTCCTTCAAAGAGGCTTCGTCCACGGCCTTCAGGATTTCCTCTTTTGATGCGGATGGATTACCTAGAGCAATATTCTCGGCGATGGTCCCATCGAAGAGATAGGTATCCTGGAAGACCACGGCCACGTTCTCATAGAGGCTTGAGGTATTGACTTCATCGACATCGATCCCGTCATAAAGGATTTGCCCGGCCTCCTTTTTGTTGAAGCGGAGCAAGAGCTTGAGCAAGGTGGACTTCCCGCAACCGGAAGGACCGACGATTCCGATGATTTGCCCAAGTTCTGCGGTCAGATTGGCGTTTTTGATTACGTCCTCTTCCCCCTCGTAGGCAAAGGATAGATCTTTGACCTCAAGTTTCCTGAAGTCGATGTCGTTTTTGCCTTTGACCTCTTCGATGGAGGGCTTCTCCTCAAGTAGGTTCAAGAGCCTTTCCCCGGAGGCAAAGGTCTGGGTGAGGTTTCCCGGCAATGCGCTTAGGGCCAGGACCGGGCCGAAGGAAGAGAAGAAACAGACTAAGGCAATGATCAATAAGCCTAGGTCTTGCCCAAGGTAGATATATCCTATCAAGGCGACCGCAGTGGCTAGGGCCATGGTAAGGGCCACGCATACTTCGGTGATGGCTGCCGCCCGGGAATTCTTCCTCTTCGTGGCCTTGATGGTGGATAGCAAGGAAGTGCTTTGCCTTTCGATTTCGGCTTTGCGGGATTCCACATTGCCCTCGACGATGGTTTCCTTCACGCCTTTGAGGCTATCGAGGTAGTAGGAATTGAACCCAGCCAGCTGGTTGCGGTATCTAACGCCGGAACTCTTTAAGACCTTGCTGGAAACCGTGGGCACGATGACACCAAGTAGAACATAGGCAAATATGGCCACTAGGGAGAGATAAAGCCCGCCGAGGAAATAGATGAATAGGAAATAGGCCAAAGATGAGAGGACGGCAATCAGTACCGGCGACATGGTGTGGGCATAGAAGACCTCTAGGGTCTCGATGTCCGCGGTAAGTAGACTAAGCAGGTTCCCCTTCTTCATCTGCTCGACCTTGCTAGGCCCAAGGCGGCGCAGGGAGGCGAAGGCCTTGTGGCGGAGTATGGCCAACAATTTGAAGGCGATGAAGTGATTGGAATATTGCTCGAAGTAGCGGAGCACCCCTCTGATCAGCCCGCAGCCGACCGCACCAAGGGCAATGCCCCACCAGGGGATGGAGACGGTCGCACATAGTCCAAGTTCGCCGAGCAGTTTGGCAATGGCCACGGCCCCGAATACGGTGACGCCGGATGCGCTTAAGAAGCCAAGGGTCCCGTTGATGAGGGCCACGATGATGACAAAAGCCAAGCTGCCAAGGGACGACATCAGCTTGAGCATGATGATGATTCCTGACCGCCTTCTATCCATGGACGGCCTCCTTATAACCTTGCTCAAGGGACTTCTGGGTCAGATACAAAGAAGCGTAGGAGCCCTTCTTTTCCAATAGTTCTTTATGGGTGCCCTCCTCGATGATCTTCCCGTCTTCAAGGAAATAGATTTTGTCGGCCCTGACTACGTTTTCCAAACGATGCGAAATCATGATCAGAGTCTTATCCTTCGCTAGAGAATAGATGCTATCAATGATGGTGGCTTCCGAATCGATGTCGATGTTGCTGGTGGCTTCATCGAAGATGTAGATGGGCTTATCCATGCTCAATGAAATGGCTAGTGCCATCCTCTGGCGTTCCCCGCCGGAGATGTTCTTCGAATCCTCGGAGATGACATAGTCCAAGCCATGTTCTTCAAGCAAGGAGCCAAGGTTGACCTTCAGGAGGGCTTCCTTGATTTGAGCATCGCTCAAACTGGGATTAGCCAAATGGAAATTGTCCCTGATGGAAAGGTTGAACAGATGGGTTGAGGTCCCGACCCAGCCGATGTTACCAAAATAGGATTCCCGGCTATAGGACTTGATGGGCTCGTTCCCCAAAGAAATCTCCCCTTTATTGGGGTCGATCATCCCGAGGATCAAGGAGGCAATCGTGGATTTGCCCGAGCCGGATTCGCCAACTATCGCGGTAAGGCCCTTTTCTTTGAAAGAAAGGGTCACATCCTTGAGGATGGGGCGGTCTTCCTCATAGGCAAAATCAACATGATTCGCGCAAATCGGGCCCGCTTTTGCGATTTCTGCACCCCAAGGCACTTCCGGGGTTTCTAACAAGGCCATGATTTTCCTGCCGGCTGAAACGCCGTTCATGGCCACATGGAAGGCGCTGCCAAGTGCCCTTAAAGGCAGGAAGAATTCAACGGCCACAAGGACCACGAACAAAGCAACTGCGGGGCTGATTACATGATCCGAAAGGGAAATCAGCGACAATGAAATCCCGGCCGCTGCACCCCCATAGGCCACCAAATCCATGATGGTGACGCTGGCGAGCTGCATAACCAAGACCTTCATGGTCACTTTTCTAAAGTCCTCGGCCTTGCGGTCGATGTTCTCGGCTTCCCTAGCGTCCGCCTTATAAACGAATAGATCCCTCAATCCTTGGATGGCGTCCAGGAAGCCGTCGCCCATGGAAATATACTGGCCCCAATATTTGGCAAAGACCTTTTTGGCATACTTGCTGACCGCGATGATGGAAATGGGAATCAAGGGCACGCAGCATAGAAGCACCAAGGCCGCATGCCATTCTAACGGGGCCAAGATGGCAAAGAGGATGAACGGGAAGATCATCGAATAGAAGAACTGGGGCAGATAGGTCGAGTAATAAAGATCGAGCTGCTCGATTCCCTCAAGGGAAATCTGGCTAAGCCCGGATAGGCCCATGCCGCTTCCTTCTCCCCCGCCCAAGGCCACGATTTTGGAATAGGCCCTAAGGCGAAGTTCCTTCTTCGCTTGCCTACCGATCGCATCCTTGCTCTCATCGGAGAGCCTTCCGAAGATGTACCTAAGGGCCAAACACCCGAGGAAGGACAAGGTGGCGTATAGGTAATGCATAGGCTCAAGGCCTTCGAAGGCTACGGCCAAGGCATAGCACACCGAAGCGGTCAGACCTAGGTTGCCAAGGGCTTTGAGAATCATGAATATGACAGCAACGAAAAGGTATTTCTTGTTCTTGCCTAGTAGCTTGAGGAGGTCTTTATCGAACATTGGAAGCCTCCTTCTTGGCCTTATTCTTCAATTTGCGTTTTTCTCTTTTGGTCTCGATGAGGTGGGAGCAGGCAATGATGGGATGGTGCAGTAACATCCTAGGTCCGGAAAAGCGCATGACCGCCCTAATCTTTTCCTTCATGTCCGGCTTATAGCAATGGATGGGGCAATTCGAGCAGAAAGGCTTCTTGTCGCCGTGGGGACAGACGCTTCTGCGGAAGGCGGCATAGTCCAAAAGGGCTTGGCAATCAGGGCAAAGAGTTCCCTTTTTGCTACCATGCTTCTTACGGCAGTACAGGGAGATCATCAGCCCTACTACTTCGACTTCCTTTTCTTTTTCCATCTTTTGGCTATAGCCAAGAAAGGTTAGTTGCCACAACCCGACCTTGTCAATCAAAGTTAACGAAACCTAATCATCATGAGGAAATATGACCACCCCTGCTCTTGGTGGATTATCCCCTCTATATGTGAATCGGATCTATCCAAGAAAAAAGGCCGTCCTGAGCCTCGTTTTGGTTCGGACAGCCTCTTCGGTTTAGGCTTTATGTTCTTCGTCGATGGCCGGCGTTTCCTCAGCCTTGGGCTCTTCCACCGCTTCGGGAGTGGCCTCTTTGGCTTCCTCGACCGTCTCTTCGGCCTTAAGTTCCTCAGCCTTGGGTTCTTCTTCGGCTACGGGTTCATCCTTTTGGCTTTTCTTGATGCCGTCGATCGCATCGATCAGGTCAAGGGCCTTGCGGAAGTCGGCCTTGTAATGCTGGGTCGGGGCCGGGTTGAAGGGCTTTTCCATCGGAAGGATCATCAGGGTGTCTTCATAGCCGAACAGGATGAAGGTCTTTCCTTCTTCGATCCTGACGGTCATGTCCACCAGGGTTTCGTCCATCCTGAAGGACTTGATCGCATCTTTTACCTTTTTGGTGAAGGCTTTCTTGGCCCCTTGTTCGCCGCGGACCACCATGGTCTTGTCCTCAATGATGACGGGAATGTCATCGATATCGGTCGGAGGAAGGGCCCTATCGTTGCCCTTCAGGTAGATGGTCAATGTCGCGCCTTTGTAGTTGTTGGTGGCCCTCATGAACTTGCCGACGAAGACGGTCTGCAGGGCCTTGGCTCCCTTGATCTGTCCAGCCGCATCGGCGATGCCGCACTTATGGCCTTTGTAATTGAAGGTAAGCGAAGCCCTGGATCCGACATTGAAGAGGTCTTTGTAGAGGCCAGCCTCTTCGAATTCGATCTTGGTGAGCTTGCTATCGATGTCACCGGTCAGATTGGTGATTCCGGTTCCATCGAAGACATACTGTCCGGTGAAGGTATAGAAGTCGTTGAGATAGACCTTCATCCTCGCGTCGGTCTTCCTTTTCTTGATGACCGAAAGGACGATCATCAAAACCAGAATGACGGCGACGATGCCGATGGTAATGCCTAGGGCAAGGGTGGAATTATCCGGCCAGACGTAGTTGGGCAAGATCCAGGCCAAGACGATGCCGGCCACCATCACGACGGTCGGAAGGATGGTCCATTTGCCCATGCCGCGGTAGGACTTCAGGCAAGCCGCCCTAGCAAACTCGATGGCCTCGAGATTGGGGTCATCGTATTCATAGCTCTTGGGTTCTTCGACCTTGGGTTCGGCTTCTGCCTTGGCTTCCTCGGCCGGAGCCGGTTCTTCCTTGGTTTCTTCGAGGGGTGCTTCTTCTATTATTTCCTCAATGGGTTCTTCCTTTAGTTCGTCGGCGAAGTCGCTTTCTTCTTCGGCGATGGGGTTTTCAATGATTTCGGTATCTTCTTTTTTCTTTGGCATAGTGGTGTTCCTGAAACTCCCTTATATATAAGGCCTAAGGGGATTTATCTCAACCAAAAGAGCCCAAAATGCCTTTGCGTTTAGGGTGAGTTTATTCAAGCCTGAGGAAGCGCCTCATCTAGTGGGCGTTATGGCGCCTGGTGTAGGAGTTGACCCTCGCCAGAGGCACATACAAGGCCATCATGACCCCGGTCGCAATGGCCCCGGTAGGCAAGATATAGAGGACGTTATATTCCATGGCCGGGATGATTTCATAGCCATAGATGACCATCGAAGAAGCTGTCGAACCGATGAATCTTACAAGGGTGGCCAGAATCCCGCCGATGAGGATATAAAGGAAGCCAATCGGCGCAAAACCGGGTTCTTTTTCCGTGAAAATCCACTTGCGGAAGAATCCGAGCATGCAGATGGAACCAAAGCCCATCAGGTAATCGAACGGGAAGGTATAGATTCCATAGCCATCGGTCAGGCAGGTGATGAAACCGAATACGATGCCGCCGGCGACGAAACCCTTGGCCGGTCCGTGCCTAAGGGCAATCAGGAACAGAGGCACCATCGCGAGGTTGATGGAACCCGCACCCGCGGAAATATCGAAGGAGAGATAGAGGTCGCAAATGACCGCAAGGGCGATGAGGATGCCCATCTCGGCAATCTCGACCAGGCTGAAGGGATCTTTGACATTGCTTTGGGAGACCCCTAGCATCGCGGCGATGAAGCATAGAATCACCGGAACGATGACCCCGGCTCCGGCCGCGCATTCGCTTAGGGAGGCGATGTCCCCTACATCGGCCCCGAGCTTGAAGGAAAGAGCCAGTTCATAGAAAGAGGGAGTGCAGACCAGTAGGCAGGCCCCAATCAGATAAAGAAGGGTTGAAGCAACCGCGAAATTCAAATGGAAACGGAACAAGAATCCGCATATTGTGGCCGCCAAGATGAATAGCAGGGCGAAGAAGAAGCCCCAAGAGAAGACGGTCTTGCCAAGCAAATCCCAAAAGCAGAATCCGATTTCATCTTCCCCTAGAGGTATTAGCGTCCCATCGGACATACCGACCGGGATGGCGCTAAATAGAGGGACCAAGGTCAGTAGCAGGGCGATGACACCGATGCTACCCATGATGATCCAGAGATTGGACTTCAATAGTTCGAGAAGGTTAGCGATCCTATCCTGATGAAGTTCCTGTATTTCGTTTTCTTCCATTAAAATTCCTCCTAATCCGGAGGAAAAAGCGATAATGGCCATTTACCTCCGCCGGCATTACCCGGATCAGGTACCGTCGAACCCGAAGCAGGGTTCCTCTCAGCTCGCTTGACGGCGGGCTCCGGACAGCAAAAGTCTAGCCTAATGGGCCAGCCAGTCAATAGGCTTGGCCCCGTTTTGGCTCAGGAAGTCGTTGCATCTGGAGAATTGGTGGTTTCCAAACCACCCGCCCCTGTTGGCGCTTAGCGGAGAGGGATGGACGCTTTCTAGCACCAGGCGGTTCTTGTTGGTGATGAGTTTTTTGAACTGCCGGGCGAAATTGCCCCAAAGGAAAAAGACGATCGGCTGCTGCAAGGTATCGATATACCTCAGGGTACATTTCATGAATTCGACGTATTCGCTCCGAGAATGACTGAGGGGCTTATGGGCCCTGACGGTCAAATAGGCATTCAGCAGCAACATCCCCTGCTCGGCCCAGCCGGAGAGGTCCCCGTTTTCGAAATCCATATTCACGCCCAAATCGTTTTCGATTTCCTTGTATACATTTACAAGAGAAGGCGGAAGGTCGATGCCTTTGGGCACCGAAAAGGATAACCCCATGGCCTCGCCGGGATTATGGTAAGGGTCCTGCCCGATGATGACGGCCTTGAGGGTCTTGGGGGAAGTCAGTTTGAACGCCTGAAACACCATGTCCCGAGGAGGGTAGACGGTCCCTTTGGCGTATTCCTCTTCCAAGAAGGAATGCAAGGAAGCGCTGTAGGGGGTCTTTTTGAACTCATCGAAGAGGCATTTCCAGTCGCCAAGCATGATAAAAGTATCCTTCCAAGAGTCCGCCTTTGGAAAGTGGGATTGCCTTATATATACTCTTGTTTGCATGAAAATCCTCTGGGTCTTCAACCATCCGGCACCTTACAAGGTGGACTTCTTCTCCCTCCTTGGCGAAAAATGCGATCTCACCGTCCTTTTCGAACGCGACAACGAATCCGATAGGAACAGCGAGTTCTACAAAGCCAAAGAAAGCAACTACGAATCTGTCCATCTGCATGGAATAAAGCTAGGGCCCCACAATACCTACACCAACAAAATCATCCCCTACTTCAAGAAGGGCTATGACCTGATCGTCATCAACGGCTGGTCGACCCTGGCCGAGATGAAGGCCATCAGATATCTGCATAAGCATGGCATCCCCTATGTCTTTGCCATCAACGGGGGCCTCATCAAAAAGGAAGAAAGTTCCTTGAGGAAAAACCTAAAGACCCGACACATCAAAGGGGCGAGCCTATATCTATGCCCTGACCTCAATTCGAAGAAGTACCTCCTCTACTATGGAGCCGAAGAAGCCAAGATCCGCCTCTTTGAATATTCCACCGTAAAGAAGGCCGAACTAATCGATGCCCCAAAGACCAAAGAAGAAAGAAAAGCCTTCTATGAGAAACTGGGAATCAAGCAAGAGAAGGTCTATCTATCCATCGGACAGCTCATCGACCGCAAGAGGCCCTTGGAGTTGCTCGAATGGTTCAAGGATGCTCCCAAGGACTGCGCCTTGGTCTATCTCGGCGAAGGTCCCCTATTCCAGGAAATGGCGGCCCGAATCAAAAAGCTGGGTCTAGATAACATCTACATGCCTGGCTATAAATCCCATAAGGAAACCTTGGAATATCTATCCTATGCGGACGCTTCGATCTTCCTGACCGGAGAGGACATCTATGGCCATGTGGTCAACGAATCCCTAAGCCAAGCCTGTCCGGTCATTGCCTCCCCTTACTCCAACGCCGCCTTGAAGCTCATCGAAAACGGAAAAGACGGCTTTATCGTCGACACCAAGGAAGAATTCCTAAAAGCCCTATCTTCCATCAGGGAAGAAATGAGGATGGGAGCCCTGAAGGCTTCATCGAGCGAAACCCTTGAGGCCATGGTGGAATCTCACCTGAAGATATTCGGAGAATTCCTAGGATGAAGATCCTCTACATCGGCCAACTGATGGAACCGGGGGCCTATGAAAGCCTCGTTGGCTCAGGTAGTGCAAGTCTCAATCCCTCGGGTCAGAATTACCACTCGCTTCTTGTTAAGGCTCTAGCTAGAAACAACGATGTAACGGTCGTTTCCACCTTGAAGGATCCTAACGTCCATCAAAATAGCCGCAATCCCGTTTACTGCTATCCCCGCAAGAGCGACGGCTTCATGGAAAAACTCTATTTAACCAAAAAGATAAAGGCTTTTTGCGGGACTTTGGAAGGAATCAAGGACACTACCGTCTTTTTCGATGCCCTTTCCATCAGGGCGGGGAAAGCAGCCCAATGGCTGAAGGAAAAACGCTTTATAAAGACCGTTGCCATCATCACCGACAAGGCCGAAAACCTCACCGGGGCCAAATCCTCATACTGCAAGGCTGTAAAGAAAAACCTCAAAAATGCCGACGGGTTCATCTGCGTGACCAAGGGCCTCAACGACTACTACAACATCAAGCGCAAACCCTATCTCTTGGTGGGTGGGATCCTCAACAAAAGGCCGCTAGGCGAGCCGATGTTCGAAAAGGGTTCCTACCTCTTCTTCGGCGGAGCCTTGTATGAAAGGTATGGCGTGGATTCGCTACTGAATGCCTATCTCAAATCCGGCTCTTCCATTCCCTTGGTAATCGCAGGGCACGGACCCTTCAAGGAACACATCGAAGAGGTTGCCAAAAAGAATGAAAAGGTCATCTTCCTTGGCAAGGTCTCTCCCCAGAAATTCCACGAACTGGCCTCCTACAGCGCCCTAAACATCAACCCCCGTCCCAGGGACCCGAAGCTTGACCCCTACTGCATCCCCAGCAAGCTCGTGGACTATATTTCCACCGGGGTCGCTATCCTCTCGGGACCCTGTTCGCCCCTACATGAGGGATTCGAAAACGACATCAACTGGATCGATGAGGTAAACGAAAATACCCTGCTTGGCTGGCTAAGGAAGCACGCCAAAAACAAAAAGACCCTTGAGGGAGTCGTTCCCAACAAAGGAGCCAATAAGATCGAAGGGATGTTTTCCCTAGATGGCGTTTCGGCTAAGCTTCAGGATTTCCTTGCGAACTTTTCCAGCACCTCTTCCAACTGATCCATGATGCGGGGAAAGGCAAAGGTCTTCTGATAATAGGTTTTGTTGTTTTTGCCCATCTCTTTCTTTTCTTCCGCAGATAGTTCGAGGAACTTCTTGAAGCAATCGGCAATGGCCTCGGGGGATTCGTCTTTGGGGAACATGCTTCCTTTGGCGTTTACCAACTCCTTTTTCCCATCCCCGGAGATGACCCCGATGATGGGGCGGCCATAATACAAAGAAGTTACGAGTTTGTTTGGGATGGTCTTGCTGACCGGGGAATCTTCGGACTTCAAGGAAACGACCAGGGCATCGGCCTTCTCTTGGTATGGTGCAGTCTCGGCAGCCTTGACGCGGCCATAGATGGAAACCTTCTCCTCAAGGTTGTTTTCCCTTACGAATTTCACGCATTCGGCTAGGGAAGAGCCGCTTCCGAAAACATGCAGGCAGACATCTTTTTCAGTATCAAGCAGGGCCATGGCCTTGACCAAGGATTCGACCAGTTGCAACTTTCCGATGTTGCCGGAATAGACGATGTTCACGTCGTGCTTCCATTTGATTTCGATGGGATCGCTAGCCCCGATGGTGGCCGGAAGCGGAATGTATTCGGTCTTCTTCTCTAGCTTCAGGACATCTTTGAAATAGTCCTTGAAGGAAGGCGAGGTAAGAAGGAGGATGGCTCCTTTCTTATAGATGGATTTGCTCCAGCGATAAAGGATCCTATAGAAGAGGCTGCCCCTCTTGACCGCTCCGATGGCGACCGGGGATTCCGGCCAAAGGTCGGGAACATGGATGACGTTTTTCAGCTTGTGTTTCTTGGCGTATAGATTGGCCGCGGAAACGGAGATGCAGGGCGAGAAGGACATCGAATAGACGACATCGAACTCCTCTTTCAAGCGCCTGACTTTCTTCCTGGAATGGAAATAGAATGATAGATAGTTCTTCATCAGGTCCTTCATGCCCTTGGGGTTATAACGGGGGTAGGTCTTGACCCTGATGACATGCGCGCCGAAAACCTCTTCTTCGAAGACATTCTCATAGCCTTCGGCGATTCTGCCGAAGCCATAGTTGGGTTGTCCGGTCAAGACGGTGACCTCATGGCCTTTTTCGACCAGACCCTTGACTATTTCCGTGGCCGGGGTGTTTTCCGGATGGAAGTATTGGCTGACGAAGAGGATTCGCACGGCGTGATTATCTCATAAGAAACCCTCCGTTTTTGAATTTCTTTTGTTAAACCAAGATAGCCAACCTGCTTTATACTCTTAACATGCTTGCCAAAAGGCTGAAGGAAAATAGGCTCATAAGGGCACTGGCCACACCCATCCGACCCATCGTCAAAGCCTTTTCCAAGGTGGGCTATGTCAAGCTTGAATACCGCTACATCACCCACCATAAACTAAATCTGAAAAATCCCAAAAGGTACACCGAAAAACTCCAGTACCTCCGCCTTTTCGTCTATCCCAACGATCCTAGTGTTTCCCGCTGCGCCGGCCGTGTCGGGGTCCGTGACTATGTCAAGCAGTGCGGATATGAAAACATCTTGATCAAATGCCTCGGCGTCTATGACAAATTCGATGACATAGACTTTGCTGCCCTACCTGATGCATTTGTCATGAAATGTTCCCACGCTTCTGGTTTCAACCAGATCGTCAAAGACAAATCCAAACTGGATATCGCTGAAGCCAGAAAGAAATTCACCAAGTGGCTGAAGACCGACTATGGCAAGAAGACGGTAGAGAGGCATTACTCCCCCATCAAACCCCAAATCATCATCGAGGAGTATATCGGCGGAGAATCCCTGCCGACGGAATATAAGATCCATGTCTTCAATGGCAGAGCCCGTTCCCTATACACCGTGACGGGAAGAGGCAAGGACATCCGCTACGACAATTTCAAAATCGACTGGACGCCTTTTGAGGGAAGCCAGTTCAACGGCTGGAATTCCTCGGATATTAGGCCAAAGTGCCCGCAAAACTTCCCCGAAATGGTAAAAATCGCCGAAAGATTGGCCTCCCCTTTCCCTTTTGTCAGGGTCGATTTCTATGACATCGATGGAAAGATCTACTTCAGCGAAATGACCTTCACCCCAGCCAAAGGAACCCTCATCCTAGACGATGACAAGGCTGACTATGAGATGGGCGAATGGCTGGATATTTCTTCCTACCTCAAGAACCCCAAGTAGCGTCCAAGAAGCTAGCCTCGTAAAGGCTGAAAGAGAAATATTTTTCCTTATGTTCCTCTTCTAGATTGAAGGTGTATTCCCCTTCGATTGAGGAAGCGCCTTCGGTTTCATAGAAGTAACCGCCTGCGGGCCTCTGGAAGCTCACGCCGTAGGCGATGATGTTATTGACCGCCTCGCCAAGGGCTGACTTGATGGAGCCCCCGACGAGAGTGCATTGGGACGATAGGCCGGAGTTGATGCCAAACCTAACATCCTTGAGGGTGATTTCGTAATAATCCAGATTGGCCACATAAAGCCTAAGGATTAAATCGGTTGTGGCAAACATGGGCGGATAACTGGGATTGGTGTCGTTGGTGTTTCCCCTTAATGAGAAATAGAAGAAATCGCCATCGGACATGGTAATGGGTAGATAGGTGCTAAGGCCACGGTTATCGCACTGTACCCTGGCATCGGCATACCACGCCATGCAGTGGGACTGGCCATTGTAGAGTTTGCTGAGGACCCCAGTCCTAAAACCATCATGGATATAAGCCAAGGCATTGTCCTTGCAGAAGCTATCGGTCCTATAACCGCTATGCAGGGTGTTGGCGGCGCTATCGGCGGACTTATATTGGACCTTCTGACCGGCTTCGTTGGTGTACGTATATAAGTCGGGATACATGTCCTTTACCCCTTGGGCCGTCCAAGGGGAGGTTATGCTATCGGCCAGTCCGCCGTTGAAGTAGCATCCGACCTCGAGCTGCCCGCTTTTTAAGACTTCGCCTTCTTCTTTTACTTCATGGGCCACTTCCCCGGCGTAAAAGTCACTATAGAAGTCCCCGGTGTCATATTGGTTGGGCTCATAAAGGGGTTTGGTAGAGCATCCGGTCAGGATGATGGCACCAAGGACGATGCCTAGCTTGCTGATGTTTTTCATGCTTCTACCTCCTTGGTTTCTTCCCCCTGCGGGACCACTTCCTCCTCTGGATTCTTCCCGTTATAGGTATAGCCGAGCAGGAACAAGGCCAACAGCATCATGTAGGAACCATAGGTCACCGGCGCGTAATAACCGCCTAGATGGTTGGCTACGATGGTCGAAGTGGTCACATAGCCAAAGGAATAGAAGAAGAATATGGCAAGGACCAATAGGGATAGCCCAACCTTCTCCGGTTTGATTTCGTCTTCGATGAAGTAGCGGCGGACCACCGGAATCGCCGCTAGAATGAAGACCAAGAGGGCCAGGAAGCAGATGAGCCCGCCTTCGAGCAGGAATTCGAATTCGAAGGAAGAGTTTCCGATCGAGGTGATGGATATGTATTCTCCAGCGTATTCGATCTGTCCGGATTGGGGTACGCCGAAGAGGACGGATAACAAGGCATCAAATGGCCCGCCAGAAAGGCCACCGCCATTAAAAATGGCAACGAAAGACATTCCGATGGCCTGCGACCGGCCGTTATTGAAGATGTAGTTGAGCAAGGAATTGTTAGCAATGAAATCAAACTGGAAGATGGCATTGAGCACCAGGGCAATCAAGGCGACGCCGGCAATGGACACCAAGATGATCCAAGTCAAGACTACCGGCTTGGCAATTTCCTTCTTGGGTTTGATTAGGCGGTAAATGCCAGCCACGGCCACGCAGACGCCAGCAATGATGAGCGCTCCCCGGTCCCAGCATCCCAAAATGAAGAGCCAACCGACCAGAGCCAGGATGATCTGGAAGGCAATATAGACCAGGCTGTCCTTGTTCCATTTCACGAAGAACAAAGTGCCCGCGCTTGCGGCCAAGATGACGGCCGGACCCATCGCGAAATCAGGCTTCACCGCCACCAAGGAGAAATTGGAGAGGAACTGGGATTCGTTTCCGATGATGTGGGGAATGCCCTCATAGAAATAGGTGTAGTCGCTATATAGGAGGCGGTACATGAAGGGATAGGAAGCACAGTTGGCAATGAAGTTGATGAACACCAGTAGACCCAAGGCCCCCAGCACCGTGAAGTAGACGTGTTTGGGCTTTACCACTTCGGTCCTTCTTAGGAATAGGCCTACGATGAAAAAGGAACATAGGCCCAAAAACAGAAGCAGGCAGATCATGATGTTGGCCATGTTTCCGTTGATGAAGAATTGGTTGAACGATCCGAAGAAAAGTACCACCAAAAGCGGGATGAAATACACCAGATTTGCGCTGATTTCATTCTTATTGAAGATACCTTTGCCAAATAGGACAAAGACCAGGACCACAAAGAATCCCAAGACCCAATAGATGATGGGTCCGTAGGTATTGTCCCCTGCCCTGAATGTTACAAGGGCCAAGATCACGAGGGCCAAAAATGGCCAATAAGACTTGCCCTTCTCAATAAGTGCTTCTTTGTTCACCAGTAAGCTCCTCCGTCTATTTTCTCGAACCCGGCCGGTTTGCTCTTCGGACGGATCCAGTATTCGCTGATGAATCTTTTCACATGTTCGCGGTTTTCCCACCTCTTGCCGATGATGCCAAAGAGGGTCTGGGTGGCCCCGCCGCACTGGATGACCGACTTGCCGAGGGAACGGATGTAGAGCACCAAAGGCAATCCATAGGCGCCCGCCCCGACCAAGGCAATATCGAAATCCAGGGTTCTGATTTTCTCAAACATCTCCTCAAGATACCTCATTGAGGATGGGAACCTCTCGTCGGTTTCATCCCCCAAGGTCATCGGAGCCTGCAGAACCTGCAAATCGAATTCAGGCAGGATTTCGGGATGTCCCTCAAAGAGCTTCTCCCTTCTGGCGTATTGGGAAACCACCTCATCGGCAAAAGAGGTGATGACTAGAACCTTTTTTCCCTTTAGCAAAGGGGTCCAACCCCCAAGCAAGGGTTCGGTGGCCCAAAAGGAAATGTACTTGGCATTGGGGAAGTACTTCTTCGCAAAGTAGTCTTCCATATGAAGGCCCATGATTCCGAGGCAATCGATGTATTTGGCTTTGGAAAATACGGTGTGCGAATATTCGCTTAGATGGGCATCGGTAGTCGGATAGAATCCGGCGTTGTTCTTCATCGAATAACGAACCGAATCCTTGTATGTCTTCGAAAGGCCTAGGTCGATCCGCTCGGTATTGTTGAGGCAACCCATTTCGGTAGCCCCGATCCTCATGATCCCGAAAGGCTTGTCCGAGGATAGGTATTCCTTGATGACGTTGGAGGAATATTCCAAAGTGATGTCCTTATGGCCGAGGAAGCGTTTGGTGTTCTTGAATTTCTTCATGACCCTTATCCGAAGCACGGATGAGGGGGCGTTTTTCAGGAAGCTGGCGATATAAGAGGCCTTTGCCTTGTCCATGGATACTATTTTACCCCAGCCTCTTCAAAGAAGAAGGAGTCTAATGAGCCTGCGCTGGCTTTGTGCACATGTGGTTAGCAATCCCTTTTAAGCCCCCCTATAATAAATCCGGCTAATAAAGGAGAAATAGATAATGCCATTCATCGATTCTATCCACGCCCGTCAGATCATCGACTCGCGCGGAAACCCCACCATCGAAGTTGAAGTAACCACCGAATCGGGCGGTTTCGGACGCGCTGCCGTCCCCAGCGGCGCCTCCACCGGCGAAAGGGAAGCCCTCGAGCTCCGTGACGGAGACAAGTCCGTCTACGGCGGAAAAGGCGTCCTCAAGGCCGTCGACAACGTCAACGACATCATCGCTCCCGAACTGATCGGCGCCTCGGTCTTCGATCAGGTCGGCATCGACAATCTGATGATCAAGCTTGACGGAACCCCGACCAAGTCCAAGTTGGGTGCCAATGCCATCCTCGGCGTGTCCCTGGCCGTTGCCAAAGCCGCGGCCGATCTGCTCGGCATGCCCCTATACCGCTACATCGGAGGACCCAATGCCAAGAAGCTTCCGGTCCCGATGATGAATGTCATCAACGGCGGCAAACACGCCGATTCCTCGGTCGACTTCCAGGAATACATGATCATGCCCGTGGGTGCCAAGAGCTTCTCTGAGGCCATCCGCATGGGTGCCGAAACCTTCGCAGCCCTGAAGTCCATCATCAAGTCCCGCGGCGACGTTACCGCCGTCGGCGACGAAGGTGGCTTTGCCCCCAATGGCCTAAAGAACAACGAAGAACCCCTCGAACTATTGGTCGAGGCCATCGAAAAGGCTGGCTACAAGCCCGGCGTGGACATCTGTCTGGGCATGGACGTCGCTTCCAGCGAATTCTACGATGCCAAGGACCACACCTATGACCTGCACCGCTCCGGCGAAGGCAAGAAGACCTCGGCCGAAATGGTTGAGATGATGGCCAAGTTCGTCGAGAAGTATCCTCTCATCACCATCGAAGATGCCCTCTCCGAGAATGACTGGGAAGGCTGGAAATTGCTCACCGATAGGATCGGCAAGAAGGTCCAGCTCGTCGGCGATGACCTCTTCGTCACCAACAAGATCTATGTCGAAAAGGGCATTGAGCTCGGCGTGGCCAACTCCGTCCTCATCAAGGTCAACCAGATCGGTTCCTTGACCGAGACCCTCGACACCTGCGAACTCGCCATGAGGCATGGCTACACCTGCGTGGTCAGCCACCGCTCGGGCGAAACCGAGGACACCACCATCGCCGAACTGGCCGTGGCCCTCAACGCCGGACAGATCAAGACTGGTTCCATGAGCCGTACCGACCGTATTGCCAAGTACAACGAACTCCTCCGCATCGAGGAACAGCTTGGCGAGAAGGCCGAATATCCCGGACTCAAGGCTTTCTATAACCTCGGGAAATAAACCATAAGCAAAAGAGGCGCGGGCATCCCCTACGCCTCTTTTCTTTTGCAAAACCGACGTATTTTTGCCGAAACCTTTATTCCTTGTTCTTGGCAAAGGCCTCCTTTTGGAAGACTGATTAGATAATAAGGCATGGACGGTAGAGGCATTCATCATGAACATCCTTTTAGCTTTGTCGGACTTATTCACTGCTTGATTGCCTATATTGTTACCGAATATGGTTTGGTGCCTCGTTTCCTCCTCCTTTGGTATTGACAAGGGTGCCTATAGAAGTGCTTACTTATAATCATTTGATAGTCAAACTATCACATTTAAAGAATCGACAAAGCAAAAATGCCCAGTGCTTATTGGCAGTCATACCAAACCGAAAGGAAGGCCGAAGTCGTCGAGGCCGCACGCATGCTTTTCTCGCGTCGTGGCATTGAAAATACGACCATGGAAGAAATCGCCGACAAGACCGGAATCGGGGTGGCTTCCTTATACCGATACTACGTGACCAAGGCCCAGATAGCCGTGGCCGTAGGCATCGATTATTGGAACCGCATCGAAAAGGCCATCGACCACATCTTCAAAAGCGAAGCCTATCAAGCCAAGACCGGGATGGGAAAGATCGAGGCCATCATGGATATCTATCCCCTTCTATTGCAGGAGCACCGGGACTTCCTTCTATATCTCGATGACCTGGATTCTTTTATTCTTAGAAACAACATCCAGGCCAAGGACCTGGGAAGGTATGAGGAATCGATCGCCCAGTTCTATGGCCCCTATATCGAAGCGGTCCACGAAGGACAAAAGGACGGGACTATCAAAAAGGGGCTTGATGAAAAGCTTCTGTTCATCTCCGTCAATCAGACCATGATGGCTCTAATCAGGAAGATGGCCCATGGCGAAATCCTCGCGACCAACTCCCTCTATCAGAGGGAACTCACCCTGGTCGTGGAAATGATCAAGACTTATGTCAGGTCCTAACCTGAATGATCACGAAATAAAAAGCGGTCACCACTATTGCCGCCTCACCTATAAAACCTAACCAAGCAAAACTTCTGCCGCAGCGAGTATTTCCGTGAAGCAAGAAACGCTGCGGTCGGGGGCGGTGGCCTTTCCAAAACCATAGGAAGCATGGACAAAAGGCACCCCGGCTGCCCTAGCTTCCTGCTCATCCAAGGGGGTATCCCCTACATATATCGCCTTATCTAGTCCGTTGCGCTTTATGACCGCGAGGATATTGAAGGCTTTCCTTTCGTGGTTATCGCCCCAGCAGGCCCGATCGGAAAAGAAACTGGCTAACCCCGTGCCTTCCAAAAAGGCCTCGATGTAGCCTTTCTGGCAATTCGACACGATATAGAGGTGGTATTTTGCTTTTAGGGTCCCGAGGGTCTTTATCTCATTGGGAAAGAGTTTTCCGGGATGGGTAGCCAGATAGGCATTTTCCTTTTTGGCGCAGGCCCAATAGAGTTCCTGCCTCTTTAGCTCATCCATATTGGGAAAGAGCACTTCCGCGATCTTGTCCATGGGCATGCCCATCACGCTTCGGAAGGTCTCTTTATCGAAGAGGTGCCCATACCCTATTTCGTTTAGGGCTATATCCCAGGATTCGGCCACCTGCTTGGAGGAATCCCATAAGGTACCATCCAAATCGAAAATCACCCCGTTTTTCATCAAGTCCTACTATACAGGAAAACGGCTCCGAAGCGCTTGGCTAGGGGGGCCGCTGGCCTTGGGTTTCCCAATCAACCCACTAGTTAGTAGGCCGGTTTTCCCAAAACGGTCCGAAATTCCATAAAGAAAATCCGCCCAGAGGCGGACTTTCTCCCTTGAAACGGAAGAATCAATAGTTCTCAGCTTTGATTTCGAAGAAGGACTTGGCGAAGCCGCAGGTGGGGCAGACTTCGGGAGCATTGGTGCCGACCACGACGTGTCCGCAGTTGCGGCATTCCCAGACCTTGACCTCGCTCTTGGCGAAGACTTCGGCCATTTCCACGTTCTTGAGGAGGGCCCTGTAGCGCTCTTCGTGATGCTTTTCGATGGCGGCCACCAGCCTGAACTTGGCAGCGAGGGCGGGGAAGCCTTCTTCCTCGGCGGTTTTGGCGAAGCCGACATACATGTCGGTCCACTCGTAATTCTCGCCTTCGGCGGCGGCTTCGAGGTTTTCGGCGGTCTCGCCGATGCCGTTGAGTTCACGGAACCACATCTTGGCGTGTTCGCGTTCGTTCTCAGCGGTCTTTAGGAACAGGGAAGCGATCTGTTCGAATCCCTGGGCTTTGGCCACTTCGGCGAAGAAGGTGTACTTGTTGCGGGCCTGGGACTCGCCGGCAAAGGCAGCCTCAAGGTTCTTTTCGGTCTTGGTTCCGGCGTACTTGGATGGTTTCATTTGGTAATCTTTCTCCTTACTTGCTAGCGTTCTTCGCCGCGCACTCATGGCAGAGGCCTTCGATGGTAATTCCCCTATCGCTGACCCGGAATTCGTCTCCGAGTTGCTTTTGGAAGAATTCCCAGTCCAGGCCGCAGGTGAAGTCGATGACCTTGCCGCACTTCAGGCAGACGGCGTGGCTATGGGGCTCGATTATGTAATCGAAGCGGTCCTCATCCACGCTGCCGACCCTACGCAAGATTCCTTCTTCCACGAGCTTGTCGAGGTTGCGGTAAACCGTCGCTAGGGAAACGTTGGGCATGCTCTTCCTCAATATGGCGTGAAGTTCCTTGGCAGAAGGATGGTCATGATGGAGTTTGAAGTACTCGATTATGGCGTCTTTCTGCTTTGAACCTTTTCTCATATCAAATTAGGAACAATTCCCGATTTCAATTTTCATCTTGTTTTCCCTAGTGTCAACCAAAAAAGGCAAAAATATCGGAATTTCCTAAGTTATTCAGGACTAACCAAACTATTAAATAATGTCAGTCATACCTAACTCAAATCCATATAATAAAGAAAACGGCGGGTTTTTAGGCCCGTCGCATCGTTGTTTTTTTCTTACTAGTCTTCGGTAGAGGTCTTGCTTCCGATCAGGTGTTCTTCCATATTTTCGAAGATTTCCTTCACGGAAATGGGCTTGCGGCAGACCATCGGGATTGTTGAAGTGGGCAATGCGGGTCTCAATACCCATCTTGGCGTACTTCTCCAAGCCTTTGGGGGTGGGGCAGCGAAGATCAGATCTTCATGGGGCCACTTCTCGAGCAAAACGGCGGCGCAGCGGCTGCCGAAATTCCCGTTAACCCCATTGAGTAGGATTGTCTTGGACACGTTTTCCCCTTTGTCATTAAGACAATTCTATGGATTGGAAAAGTGCCCCAAAGCGATTGGACAACTGTTCGGGAAACATACGATTTTCATTAATACGAACAGTGTTAAATTTTCCGCTCTAATATTTTTAATATTACAAAAATAAAGGTGACTGATTGTAACCCGGAACCATTCATTAAATAGGTAAAACCCCGGCCAATTAATGGTGACCGGGGTTTATCGATTGCCGTTACTCCTGCAAAAAGAGGATGAATTTTGAAAGATTGCCTTATTCGGCCTTCATTTCGACCATGTCTTCAACCTTGCCCTCGATGGCAAGCATCGAAAGCTTGACGGAATCTTCGATGGCTTTTTCGATGTCGTCTCCGGTGACGCCCAAGGGCAAGCAACCAAGGCTAGGTTCGATAAAGGCGTTTGAGCACATCATCCTGGAGAATTTTGCCATGTTGAGACCGGCTTCGATGCCTGCCTTCTTGTTCTTTTTGTTGATCATCTTCCCGCCCATGGCGAACATCCAGTTGGGAATGATTTTGATGGGTTTATCGGGGCAGCCCATGGCCTTGTGGAAGAGCTTGAGCATCCTTGTCCATTCCATGTTGTAGTAACCGATGGGGTAGAAATGCCCTCTTTCGTTTTTGTCCAAGGCTCCGACGGTGGCTTCCCCGACCTGGCGGACGGTTACCATCGTGGTCCCGCCTTTGGGCCACATGGTCTTTTTCTTCATGGAGAGGATGTTCTCACAAAGGATGGTCCATACCGGCTTGCGCCCCGGTTGGATACCAAAGATATAGGGCAAGCCCAAAACCGCAACATCAAAACCCTCACCGGCTTCGGATAAGGCCACTTCCTGTTGATGGATGCGGCTACGGATGTATGGATTCCATTTGGACAATTCCCATTCGGGGTGGATGCGGTCAAAATGAGTAAAGTAAGATCCTAGTATAACCGCATGCTTCACGCCCGATTGTTTGGCGATTTTCAAAAGCCTTTGGGTCGGCTCTGTATTGTACTTTTCATATAGATCATAGACCGGATGGGGTCCGGTAACCCTATCATCGACCCCTGCCGCGAAAATGAATCCCTCGCATCCTTCCATATACTTAGCCAATTCCTCATCGGACAATTCCATGTAATTGCCAAAATGGACTTTCATCTTGGGATTGATGGGCGCACCAGGGGGTAGGGGCGGAAGGGCCAAAGTAGATACCTCGTCTCCCCTAGCGATCAGAATGTCGGCGGCGGCAGAACCTAGTAGTCCGGTTCCGCCGATGATGAATACTTTCATGGGATTCCTCCAGTAGTTTAATTATATACAACTGACTATTTTTCCCATAGCGACTATACCCATAGAGTAACGGGATAACCAAGGGACCTGGGGCAAGCAAAACAGCCTTAGAATCTTATTGAATTTGATAATTTCACACCCCTTTTGCGGGTTTATAGCCTATTTTGCAGCAGTTTTCTGCACTCTTTGAGGATGGGCAATTCCCTTCTTTTGACCAAGATGGATATCGGGGTATCCACGGTCTCTTCGTATAGTCTGATGGCTTCGTCGATGTCGACCCAAACCTGCCTATCTATGAACTCTTGCTCATAAGGCTCTAGTTGCAGGGCTTCCTTGTTCCCATCCTTATAGGCGATGAAGAACATATTGTGGTTTTTCCGCTTTATGAGGTTATAGAAATCAGTCACTTCCCCGATCTGAGAGATGTCTTTGATGTGCACCCCTACCTCTTCGAGGATTTCCCTTTTCAGTCCGTCTTCGGGACTCTCGTTTATGTCCAATCCCCCGCCGGGGAGCTCGAAATAGTCGCGGTGCCCGAACATGTCATCAAAGAGCAGGTGGTTCAGGCAAAGTTTGTTTTCCTCATTGAAGACAATGGCCCTTACCACCTCCCGGACATGATTGAAACCATGATCCTCGAACTGGTCGTCTTTAAGGTAGAGACTAATCACGCAGGAGAGCTCTCCAACCTGGTCTCATAACCCAAGAAGTCACCTTGTTCGATAACTTCATCGACAAGGTTCTTGGAGAGTTCCAACACTTTTCTATTTCCTGAAAAGATAGAGATGGGCCTACCCTCTCCGCTTTCTTTGATTCCCAAAGGACAGTACTTGTTGAAAACTGGGCTCATCTTGAAATCCAACCTTAGGGAAGTGACTGAATATTCGTTTTGGTTGGGCAATAGGCTAAGGCGCGAAAACCTCAGGGCGAAGATTTCTTTTCCGTTTATCTTGCAAGGTACGGCTTCCACGAGGAATTGGTCGATGGAAGTCTCTACTTTGACATCAGAAAGGGCCAGGAAAGCATCCACGAGTTCGCGCGGAGATTGGGCATCGCCTATCCTTTCTACAAGGCAGGCCTCGAGGATCCTGGCATCAAGCATCCTTTATCCTACGAGCCAATAATCGGCTGAAATGGTGGTTCCGTTGAGGGTGATTGTCCCGGTTGCCGGCACACCCGCTAGGGTCGTATCCAAGTTATAGGAGGTGGTCGAAACCAAGGAAGCGTCCCATCCGTCTTCTACATGAAGTTCGACGGCAGCTTCTAGGACCGCTTGGGTGCAGTGATGGACTATGATTTCCAAGATTTTCTGGCCGGTTTCGCTTAACGTAGCCGAAGCTACACTATAGGAAATCTTCGTGGAAACGGGCACGAAGCAAGGTACGGCAGTATCGGTTCCTAGTACCTCGGCGATTTCGGCCTTGTCCTCATCTGACCAGGACATGAAGTAGATTTCTTCGCTGCTGGAGGCAAAGGATCCGGATTCGGTTCCCGTATAGGCGCAAGCCCCTAGAAGCAAAGGTAGACATAGTAAGGGTATAAGCGCTGATTTTTTCATAATAGTCTCCGTAACGTGGCTATTATCATTTGCGACCGAAAACATTCAAGGATTCTTTTAAGACCGAACAAACTTCTTACTTCCTGATCCATGTGTAAATTTCTGTAAATTTCTCTTTACACATTTTCCTTCTTGGTTATACTTGAAGCGAAGGAGGACCGCTATGGCAATCACCAGCAACATCACCATTACCGAGCTCTCCCGCCTCACCAACAAAAGCCGGCCTACCTTATATAAATACGTAGGCGCCTATGATGCCGGGGACCTAGACGGAATCCCCCACGCATTGGTAAACCTCTTCAAAATGCTAGAAGAAGGCAAGGGACGGGAACAGATAAAGGACTACTGCCTCAACCACTTCGGAGCCACCGAAGACAAAGACGTCCGGAACATCACCCAACTATTGAATGACCATAAGGGTGAACTGGACCTAGAGAAAATCAGAAAGCTCATCGAAAAGGAGATCGAACATGGAAAATAAACAAGCTACCGAAAGGGAAGTCTACATTTCCTTGCAATACTTCCGCCTGCAAAAGGAGAGGGAGATGGTCGCAGCCAGGAAGAAGGAACACGAAGATTCCATCAAGACCACGGCCGAAGACTGGAGGGTCATCACCAAGGCCAAAAACGCCTATCACCAGAAGCGTTCCGAATCCAAGGACGGTACCCTAAGGGCCTTGGACGAGGTCATCAAAAGCTTCGAGAACCGCCACGAAGGGGAAAACTTCCGCCTCAACGAAGACGGTAGGCTCAAGGAAATCCTCAAAGCCGTCTATAAAGAGGACAAGTATGGATTGGCCAGGACCCTATTGGCCATGAGCCTCATCCTCGATCCGGTCTATCCCTTCCACTACGAAGAGGAAGGCTATGAAGCCCTAAGCGACCTGCTCTTCGACAATATTTGGGAGGTCGGCTTCATCAAAGAGCGTCTAGAAGACGATTTCTCCAAGATCGCGAGGAAGGACCTTACTCCTACCCAATGGGGATGCCTGATTGCCCTAGCGGCCTCTGTTACCGTCTTGGTACCCTTGGTGTCCGCCGCGGGGATCGCCGCTTCCACCGGTGCGGTCGCTGCCGTCGATGCCGGGGCCTTGGCCCTTGGAGGCATCTTGGCCGGAGGCGCTGTCCTTGGTTTAGGAACCCTCGCCATCGAGCATTCCAACATCAAGGAAGCCAAACGCGAATTCAGGAAGCTCAATTATGAGGAGTCGGCTCTCTTCCTTGCCATGGAAACGGTCCTGATCGATAGGGCTAGAAAGAATCTCCCCAAGGAAGAATTCAAAGAGGAAATCAATTCCATCCTCGAAAAGGTCGATGCCCTCAAAAGCGATACTTCTTATCTCTTGTTCGTTGAAAAGGCCAACCCCGAGACCAACAAGGAAAAGATCAAGGCCTTCCACCGCTTCGACAACCACCTAGTCAAAGTGATGGGCATCTAAACAAAAATAAGCCCCCGGTATCTAAGAACCGAGGGCTTTTTTGCACGGATTTTGATTAAATTAGGCGTTTTTCCCGTAGTTATAGGCCTGTTGGGCATAGGGTTTGGATAGAACGCCCCAGGGCTTATCGAGGCCCTTGCCATAGACAATTCCCTTCTCTATTGATCCTTCCAGGCTATCGACGAGGCCGCGCAGACACGCCACGGTGGTATCCATGGTATTCGGTTCGTCTTCCCCGGAAGTCAGGATGTAATAGAACTCCTTGTTCTTGAAGTTCCTCCATCTGGCCATGGTACGGTCGATGAACATCTTCATCTGGGCACTTACGGAATAGAAATAGACCGGGGTGGCCAAGACCACGACATCGGCATGTTCCATCTTCAGCATCACCTGGGGGATGTCGTCATTCTGGACGCATTCGTCGGTGTGCGAAGCGCAGTAGTAGCAGGCAAAGCAGGGATGGATCTTAAGATCGCGGAGGGCAACCTTTTCAACTTCGTGCCCGGCTTCTTTGGCTCCCCTGATGAATTCGTCGCATAGGGTGTCGGAATTGGCCCCTTTGCGGGGGCTGGATGATATCACTAGGATTTTCTTGCTCATATGTCTTCTCAAGTCTTCTTGACCCGGTAATGATAGCCAAGGTTAGGGCAAGGACCTAGTCCTTTGCGTCACATTTTCCAAACTCCGAGGGGTCTTCCCTCGGGGCAAAGAAAGAAAAACCTACCCTAAGAAATTCCTCAAGCTCGGCTAGGGGGCTAGTGCCGAGGTCGAGAGCCTAGGGCAGGTAGACGGATTGTACTTGGGTCTTGATTGGAAAACAAGCGAATAATCTCTCTTTGTGACGTAGAAAACATCTTTTTCAACATTTACATGAGTAATGGCGACAAATATAGGCTTTTTTCTTAACAAACCCAATAATGTAAATTAAAAAATTTTAGGAATTTTGTAAGTTTTTCCTTACTTTTTGGCAGTAGAGCCTGCGTAGAGGAGATGGCCGTTGAGGTTTGTGTTGGGGCTCAAAGAACCCGCATTGGACAAAGAACCGACATGGCTATTTCCTTCCATTGGCGTCCACGGCATCACATAACCCTTCACTTTTATAAACAAGTGCTAGAATACATGTATCAGTTAGGTAGACCTAACCAAAGGAGATAACATGAACAAAGACCAACTCAGCCGCATGCGCACCGGGCAGGGATTCATTGCCGCCCTCGACCAATCCGGCGGCTCTACCCCCAAAGCCCTTGCAGGATACGGAATCGGCAAGGATGCCTATTCAAATGACGAAGAAATGTTTGATTTGGTCCACCTGATGAGGACCAGGGTCATCAAAAGCCCCGCCTTCAACTCTGACCGCATATTGGGCGCGATCCTCTTTGAAATGACTATGGATCGGAAGATCGACGGCAAGTACACCGCCGATTACCTATATGAGGGAAAAGGCGTCGTTCCTTTCCTTAAGATCGATAAGGGCTTGGCCGAGGTCAAAAACGGATGCCAACTGATGAAACCCATGCCCGACCTCGATGCCCTGCTCGACCGGGCCGTGGAACGCCACATCTTCGGCACCAAGGAACGCTCCGTCATCGGAAAAGCCGATAAGGAAGCAATCAAAGAAGTGGTTGACCAACAATTCGAAGTAGCCCGCAAGGTCATTGCCAAAGGATTGGTGCCCATCATCGAACCGGAAATCACCATCACCATCCCCGACAAGGAAGAAGCCGAACAGATTCTTCACGACCTATTGAAGGAAGGCCTATCGAAATTGGGCGAGAAGGACTTGGTCATGCTCAAGCTTTCGATTCCCACCAAAGCAAACATCTACAGGGACCTGATGGAAGATCCCCATGTCGTTAGGGTGGTTGCCCTATCCGGAGGCTATCCCAATGACGAAGCTTGCCGCCTGCTTTCCCTCAATAACGGAATGATCGCTTCCTTCTCCCGTGCCTTATTGGAGAACCTCAGGGCCCAGCAAAGCGATGCCGAATTCGACGCCAACCTTGGCGAGGCCATCGAGGAAATCTACCAAGCCTCTATAAAATAGGCTCCCAAACCATATGAAAACGCCCGCTAGGAAGCGGGTTTTTCATTGTCGCGCCGGTTTCTTGGCAGGTTAGCCTTATTTCCTATACCGCTTCCGGGCCTTTTCAAACTGTTCTTGAAGAATGCCGAGTGTTGTTTCGAGTTCCTTTTCATCAGCATCGGGATTGATGATGCACATGCGAAGGACTTTCTTGCCTTTGAGCTCGGTGGTAAAGACACCAACCTCCCCTGTTGCATTCGCCATTGCGGATATGTCGCTATTTAGGCGGTCCAGTTCCTTTTCCTTCATGCCCTTGACCACATAACGGAAATTAACAATGGCCAATTTCGCTTCCGAAACGATCTGGATATTGGGGTTCTCCCTCAAGATCCTTTCCACCTCTTTGGCCCTATTGATTGAGCGGGTAATCTTTTCGTCGATGAGGTCAAGGCCCATGACCTGCATCGTGAGCCATAGCTTCATGCACCTGACGGGCCTGGTCAGTTCGATGCCGAGGTCCCATGGATTGATAAGACTATCGTCTACTTCCAGGTCTTTGAGATATTCTGGGTGGACCGCATAGCTATTGAGCGCTTGCATTTGGTCGCGGAAGAAGACCATGCCACATCCGTTGGTTTGATAAAGCCATTTATGGCCATCCCAGGCCAAGCTATCAGATAGTTCGGTCCCCTCGAGTTCATGCCTATACTCACTTGAAAGCAAAGCAGATGCGCCATAGGCCCCATCGATGTGCATCCACATCCCGTTATCGTCGCAAATCGTGCGGATTTCTTTCAAAGGATCGATGCTTCCGGTATTGGTTGTGCCCACAGTGGCAATGACAAGGAAAGGCTTGAGTCCCTTGGCTTCGTCTTCTTTGATGGCTTTCTCCAAGGCCTCCATATCCATCTTGAAATCCTTGTCGGTAGGGACCTTGCGGATCCTATCGCGGGAGATGCCGATGACCCGAAGCCCTTTTTCCACCGAACTATGGGTCTGTTCGGAAACATAGGCGGTCCCAATGGCAAACTCTTCTTCTTTGAGGATGGTGTCCCTAGCCACGGTCACGGCGGTGAGATTGGCCATCGACCCACCGGAAACAAATAGGCCGCTGGAGCCTTCGGGGTATCCGGCTTTATTGGCCAAGAAGCGAATCAATTTCTTTTCAATGGCCCAGACGGCCGGTTGGTTGAAGCCGGCTCCGCCATGTCTGTTATAGGAAGCAATCAGAAAGTCGCCAAGCCAAGATAGAGGCGAAGCCGGACCCGGCACGAAGCCGAAGAAACGCGGGTGGGCACAGTCATTTCCATAGGCAAAGATTTCATGCTCAGCTTCTTCCAATACCTCCGGAAGTTCCCGACCGGGGCCTTGGAAAGGAATGGATTCGACCTTCTCGAGCTGTTCCTTGTTTATGGGACGGATAGCCTTGTCCTTTGAGATGTTTTCTCTTCTATCCAGCACGAACTCAACGAGGTCGCGGGTCGCTTCTCTTAATTGGTCGTTCTCTGTCATTTTCGATACCTCAGTTATTATGTTTTTGAGATGTCGGAATAACAACGGACTTTGTGAGTCCGGATTTATTTGATTTGATTTCCACGGCTTAGGACGCAGACGGTTTCGACATGGTTGGTCCTAGGGAACATGTCGAAGGGTTTGACGCTGTCGATGTGATAAGCAGGAACCAGTTCCTTTAGATCCCTAGCCAAGGTTCCCGGATTGCAAGATACATAGATAATGGTCCTAGGCCCAAGCGTTTTGACCGCCTTTAGGAATTCGAGGGTAGAACCCTTTCTAGGCGGGTCCATGATAAGCACGTCGAACTTGTTTCCGGCCTTGGCGTTTTCAATGATGTCCTCGGTCGCATCGCCTTGGAAGATCTGGAAGTTCGGGATGTTGTTCCTTCTTTTGGTACGGATGGCATCCTTGACCGAAGAGGCTTCTATTTCCACTGCCCTGACAAAGGAGGCTTTCTTGGAAGCGATGAGGCCGATGGTACCGATGCCGGAATAGGCATCATAAACAATGTCGGTTTCCTGGATTCCGGCTTGTTCCAACACATAGGAAAATAGCATCTCCGCCATCAAAACATTGGTTTGGAAAAAGCTTTTTGCGGAGATTTTGAATTCTATGCCCAATAGGGATTCCCTGATGGAGCCCGGCCCGAAGAGAATATCCGTCCTTTCACCGAGAATGACATTGGTCTTCCTGGGATTGGTGTTTTGGACAATCGTGGTTATCTCAGGATGCTTCTTCCTAAGTTCGGAAATCAGATCGCTGCGATTATGGAAGCTGCGGTTTTTGCATACCAGGCATAGCATGGTCTCATCGTAATGAAGGGAAGTCCTTACGAAGAGGTGGCGGATGTCTCCCCTACCGGTGTCTTCTTCATATGGCTCGATATGGTATTTGTCCATAAGGGCCAGGCAATCCTGGACGATGGAATGCGCCTTACGGTCTTCAAGAAGACACTCGGCCATAGGTATAAGGCGGTGGGTGTTTTCCTGATAGAAACCGGCAACGGCGTGCCCGTTTTCTTTTCCAAGGGGCAACTGCACCTTGTTCCTATACCCACGCGGATTAGGCATCCCCTGGGTCAAAAGCACTTCTTGTTTTATTCCGCCGACTTTGTATAGTTGATCGGCCACCAATATCCGTTTGAGTTCTAGTTCCTGGGGATAAAGAAGATTCTGGAAAGCACAACCGCCGCACTTCAAAAACACACGACATTCCGATGGAATCCGGTACTGCGAAGGCTTGGTGATCTTTTTTATTTTCCCAAACAAGGCTCCGTTTCGGGAATAAAACAAATCAATGTCGGCTTCTTCTTGAGGCAGAACACCATCAACGAAAACGATTCCTTTTGGGGTTTTTAAAACCCCTTTGCCTTCATAGGAAACATCAATGCATTCCCCATGGAGCGTAAGGGGTCTTAGCTTAGGCATTAGGCAGCGGCCTTTTCCTTCGGCCCGGCCATCATCTCTTTGATGGCTTCGGTTTCCTTCACGACGTCAAGGCGCGGGAACAAAGGCTCGCCCTTCTGGGTTTTGGTTCCTTCAAGGGAAGACAGCGAAACGGCCTTTTCATAAGTCCTATCTTCCTTATCAAGGCCAAGCTG
This sequence comes from uncultured bacterium, assembly GCA_949300345.1. Lineage (GTDB taxonomy): Bacteria > Bacillota_I > Bacilli_A > RFN20 > CAG-826 > UBA4951. The sequence goes on along the minus strand of CASGDR010000007.1, from coordinate 39,867 downwards.
ATCGAACAAGCCTTCGGATTTTTCCACCAGGGCAGGAGATAGGAGCATCCCAACCTCAAAGAGTATGGAGGCTAGGATATTCATCACGTTGGCCAATTCGTTTTTCTTGCTTTCGTCCTTGGCCAAGGCCCAGGGAGCCCTTTCTTGGATGTACTTGTTGGCTTCATCGGCCAATTCCATGGCTTTGGCGAGGCTTTCGGTAACTTTCAGATCATCGAACAAAACCTCATAGGAACGCGCGGCAACCCTGCCTTTTTCCAGCAAATCCCTATCCAAATCGGTGAAATCGGCTTCGTTTCTGGATGGAATAACCCCATCGAAATACTTGCCGATCATACCCAAAGTGCGGTTTAGGAGGTTGCCGAAGTCATTGGCCAAATCGCCATTGATCCTTTCGACGAATCCTTCCGGCGTGAATTCCCCGTCCTGTCCGAAGACGATTTCGCGGCCAAGGAAATAACGCACGGCATCCACACCATACCTTTCAATCAAAGGTTCGACATAGACGACATTGCCTTTGGACTTGCTCATCTTGCCGTCCTTCATCATCAATAGGCCATGGACGAACACTTCGTCGGGTTCCCTGAGGTTTAGGGCCTTAAGGAACATCGGCCAGTAGATGGTGTGGAACCTGGTGATGTCGGCCCCAATGATGTGCACTATTTCGGAATCCTCGCCCCAGAACTTGTCGAAGAGGCTATGGTCTTTCTTTCCGTATCCAAGCGCAGAGATGTAGTTGGTCAGAGCATCAAGCCAAACATAGATGACATGCCCTTCCTTTTCCTTGATGGGCACGCCCCAGGAGAAGGAAGTGCGGGTAATGCATAAATCATTGAGCCCAGGCTTTATGAAGTTGTTAATCATTTCGGTCTTTCTTCCGACCGGAACGATGATTTTGGGGTTTTCTTCGTATAGTTTGAGCAAGTCATCGAGGTATTTCTTGCAAGAGAAGAAATAGGCTTCTTCCTTCTTTTCCTCGACCGGACGTCCGCATTCCGGGCATGTATGGTCGGGACCCAGTTGGGTCTCGGTCCAATAGGATTCTTCATGGACGCAGTACCAGCCTTTGTAGGCCGATAGATAGACATCTTCGTCTTTGACGAATTTGGAAAAGATATCCTGTACGGTGCTCAGATGCCTTTTTTCGGTGGTCCTGATGAAATCGTTGTTGGAAATCCTTAGCTTGTTCCAAAGCTCTTTGAAGGTAACCGCTACTTCATCAACGAACTCTTGGGGAGAGACGCCTTTGGCTTCGGCGTTCTTCTGGATCTTCTCGCCATGTTCGTCAAGGCCGGTCAGGAAAAAGACATCGGCGCCCCGCATCCTCTTGTTTCTCGCAATGATGTCGGTCAGGGTCGTGCAGTAGGCATGACCAAGATGGGGGTGGGCCGAAGGATAGTAGATCGGCGTAGTGATATAAAAATTCTTTTTCATAGTTACCAGTCAAAGAAAAGGGGCGCGGTATCCCGCGCCCATAGTCTACCAAATTCTCTTACTTCTTGGTGGCTTGAGCCTTGGCCAGCTTCTTGTTGAAGCGGTCAATGCGTCCGTCGGCGGCAACGAAGCGCTGCTTGCCGGTATAGAAGGGATGGCAGTTCGAGCAGGTGTCGACCTTGATTTCCTTCAGGGTGCTACCGGTTTCGAAGGTGTTGCCGCAGGAAGTGCAGACGACCTTGCAACGATGGTATTCGGGATGGATGCTTTCTTTCATTCTCTTACTCCTTTCGCCTTGCGGTCAGTCTGCCGCAAAGAGAGTCCGGGCGTAATTATAAGGGGCACAACCTAAAGGTTGCAAGGCAGTTTTGGGAGGCGTTGGGCAAGAAGCCATGCACATTTACTTCCAAATTAAATCAATCGGTCTTCTTTGAAGAACTCTTCTAGGCCTATTATCCGGATGCCGTGCCCTTCCACACGGCTCTCCTCCAATGAACCAACTACCGCGAACCTTGGATTTCCGTCTTTTATAGAAAGCAAGGGCCTAAGATCCCTCTTTTCATCAAAATCCTTCTCGATTGGTAGTACATAGGCGATTTTCTTCCCGGATTTTATACGGAACCCAGCCTCACAATTCCTTAGAACGTATCGGTCTTTTTTGCTTTTGAAATACATGGGAACGGTTGCCAAATCCACTTCAAAACCCCTATATACAAGCTCGTTATACACCGCATTGGTGAAAAAGGAGGGGTTTTCAACGGCCTCAAAATCCAGGACGGCACTCCTTATCCCGGCATCGGTGAAAAAGTATTTGCTCCCACCATTTAGGTAGCGCCCAGCCTTGACGTCGTAGCGCCGACATTCGTTGATAACCATTGCTTCTTTGAAAATTGAAAGTCCGTATTCGACCGTATTTTTCGATGGGGTTGCCCCATTGAACCAGGAGGCAATGGTCAGTGAGGATGCCATCTCCCCTAAATGACTTGATAAAGCCCTAATCAATTCATCCAAAGCAAACTTGTTTCTGATCTTGTACCTTGGTCCAATATCTTTTTCTTGAATGTCACGATAAAGATCAAGCAAGTAATCCTCCTTCTTTTCAGAAGAGGATTTATTTAATGATTGTGGTAAAAAACCATAGGTCGAAAAAGTTTCAAAATCTTCTCTGAATCCAATACTAGAAAGACGGTGTGCTTGACCAAAGGATATGTTCATCCTAAGTTCATCGGTTCTACCCCCAAAATTCTCCGGCACTTCGGTGAGGACCCCTTTGGTATTCGAAACCGAAAGGTAAATATCCAAGTTGGGGATTTTCAAAAGACCATTGAGCAAAGGGACATAATCCTTAACTAGATGGATTCCTTCCAAGATAAGGAAATATGATTTTCGATCTACGAGTTTGGACCTGACAAAATCAGTTAGGAAAAAGGGGTTTCTAAACTTCTTGTTTATAGGGTCCTCAACATCGATTTGGATAATGTGCCCGTCGTCGACTCCAGTAGATTTCAAATATCCGACAAATAGAACGTTGAGAAGGAAAGACTTTCCCACTCCCCGCATTCCGGAGACTACTTTGATGAGGCCGTTATAGGCTTTAGAAGCCAATGAATCGATGTATTTTTGCTGAGGAATAATCATCGGTTGAATTATATCATTATCAATTCTTTTTGTCTGTTATCTTTTATATTTTATTATTTTTATTTCGATAACGGATATTTTTTACAAGTTAACACCTAAGGAATTATCGTAGATTCTCCGTGTTTTGGACCAAAATAAAACCACCCTATATCGCTGCGCCTCCAATGGCCCTGAACAGGGTGGTATGGGTAGTTTTGATTGGTTCGATCAGTCTCTTTTGGAATTAGGGGACATGCATAACAGCAGGATTCCGGAAACAAGATTGAAAAACAACATGACACAGATCTTGAAACCTGTAGATAGGCCGCCTTTCTTATATCCGTTTGACCACATGTGACACTCCATCGGAATCTGCCAGGCGATGCTTAATATGGATATAATTCCAAAAACCATCCAAACTCCACCAATAAGCTGATTGGCATTAGCTGGCACGGTCCCCTTACTAGGAGCTGAGGAGATTATTGTTATAGCGATCACGATAATGAGACAGCCACCGATTATGGATCCGATGATGTTTAGCAAGCCAAAGATTTTGGCAATCAGAACCAACATTTCATCAGTGGAAGAAATTTTATAATCTTGCTGATTTTCCTGAGGTACATTTTGCTGAGGTTTCCTAATAGGGTGGCCACAGTTGGGGCAGTAGGCACAATCGCCGTCGGGAAGAGGTTTCCCACATTTTTGGCAATACATAGTCATTGTCCTCCGCAACAAATCATACACCCCCTTATGGCTCTTTATTGAGAAAGTAAAAGCCGCCCAGCAGGCTGCTAGTGGTTTCTTTATGTCATTCCCGCCGCTGGATTGGGAGACAGGCAGAGGAGCAGGATGCCAACGATGACGAAAAGATGGTCCTAAACCTGGCGATTTCCAATGAAAGATAACAATAGTTAATGTGGCAGATATAAATGATTGGGCTTTCTAGTGCTTTGCAGGTTCAAGCCTAATCTCTTCATTGACCCTTACCAGAATCGCTCGAGGAGAGGTGACTTTCATTGTCTGGGGAATGTCCTGCAACAATGACGGGCTAGAATGAATGGGGATCAGGAACCTAGGTTTGATATATTCGTCTGCAGCCCTGCTGGCTTCTTCAGGAGTCATCGTATAAATCCCATCGATTGGCAAAAGGGCATAGTCGATATGCAAATCGTCCATCGCCTCCATTTGCTGGGTTATTCCGGTGTCGCCGGCGTGGTATATCCTTACTCCGTCCACATCGATGATGTAACCAACGCATTCGTCTTTGTTGTGTTTATCGTTATAAGCTTGGGTGGCCTGTACATGGAATCCGAAGGCAGAGTATGCGTAATAGACTCCGTGCTGGTGCATATCCTTGGCTCTTTGTATGACCATTCTTTTCGCGGGAGTGATTTTGCTCACGTCGTTGTGATCGAAATGCTCATGAGTGATTAGCAAGAGGTCGCACGGGGTTTGATAACCGACCCCAGCATACGGATCTATAAAGCAGACTTTCCCGGCATCCGAGGTAATCCTTACCGAAGAATGTCCCTGATAAAACAAAACAGCCATTTAGATGTCTCCTTCCAGATATTCCTTGTATACGTCTAGTGGCAAATAACTCGCCGGTAAAGGCCAAAGGTCCTTGCTGATCATGGGCGCTGCCACGAAGAAATTGGGACCCAGCCTCATGCCTTCAAAACGGTCTTTTTTCAGATATGGGATGGAAAGATATACCAAATCCCCGCCGGTGAACCGGCTCGGAACCTCGATATAAAAGCCTTCAGACAGCTCTTCTTTGACCTTTTTCATGAAATTTAGGAGGATTTTGCCGACCTTTTTATCGATTTGGGCTTCTTCTATGCTCCTAGCGACCTCAAAGAGGGCCTTAGGGTTTTCTTGATATTTCAAAGAAGGAGAATGCAGTACCCAGATGGCTTTGTATGGAGCGTTTTTGGCAGGATCGTATTCCTGAAAGACATAGCCATAAATGACTTCACCTTCCAAAAGCAGCTTCCTGCGTTTGTAATAACGGCCCTCCATGAAACCCAGGAGTTTGCCTTTGAGGCGATCCCTACCTAAAAGGTACGACATTTCATCCTTGGTAAGTTTGGTCCTTTTTTCATAATAGAACGCCCGGGTATCCTCGAGGGCTTTCATGTAGTCCATGGGCCAATCCTAACACATATCATCCCTTAAAGAGTGCACTTACCCCAAAGGGGTGCTAATATCGCGCAAGAAAGGAAATTGACATGATTACAAAAAACATCGCCAAGGAAGTCCTCAACACCGCGCTATCCACGGGTGGGGACTACGCCGAAATATATGTCGAAGAAACCAAGACGCTATCAATTCGCCTTGAAGGCGGAAAAACCGAAGCGGCTACCAGGTCATTGACCCTAGGCGCCGGCATCCGCATCCTCAATGGCTTAAAATCCGTCTATGGCTATACCAGCGATCTTTCCAACAAAGGCCTTGTCAGCCTAGCCGCCACCCTCGCGGCATCCTACCAAGGTGAAAGGAAGATCACCGTCGAATCCATCAAGAAAGGCCGCTTCAAGACCAATACTCCCATCGATATCCATCTCCAGGACGTACCGACCGAAGAGAAAATCTCTTGGGTAAAGAAAGGTTCAGATGCCGCCTATGCCCATGACTCCAGAATCATCAGGGTCATCGGTTCCTGGTTCCAGGAAATCAAGAAAATCGAACTCTTTAACGCCGAAGGAAGCGTCGGTACCTTCTTCGACAACTTCGAAGAGAGGGGCCGCCTCGTCTATAGCTGCGTTGCTAGGGACGGAAACAACATGGAATCCAATTCCGCCAACCACGGCGCTTCCGCCGGTTGGGCCTGGTTTCAAGAACACGTCGATCCCGTCGAGCTAGCCCAGCAAAGCGCCTCCAACGCCATTACCTTACTTTCCGCCAAGGAGTGTCCCTCCGGCCGTTTCCCGGTCGTCATCGGAAACGGATGGGGCGGCGTCTTGTTCCACGAATCCTGCGGACACCCGCTCGAGGCCGAAGCCACTGCAAAGAAGCTCTCGGTCTTCTCGGATTCCTTGGGCAAACCCATTGCCTCAAGCATCGTCTCTGCCATCGATGACGGAACCCTGCTCAATGAATGGGGATCCAACAACATTGATTCCGAAGGTATCGCCACCCACAAAAACCAACTCATCAAAGATGGGATTTGCGTGGGTTTCTTAGTGGACAAGCTAAATGGACGCCGTTTGGGCATGGAACCCAACGGAACCTCCAGGCGCGAGTCCTACCGCATCCAGCCCACCAGCCGCATGTCCAATACCTACATCTGCCCGGGCAAAGATAATCCCGAGGATATCATCAAGGACACCAAGCTTGGCATCTATGTCATCGGCTTCAATGGTGGCTCGGTCGATCCCGTCTCCGGGGAATTCAACTTCACCGCTTCGGTGGCCTATGCCATCCGTGACGGGAAGATCGCCGAACCCCTCAAGGGCTGCACTCTAATCGGTTCGGGTCAAGAAGTCCTGCATAATATCGATAGGGTCGGCAACGACTTGGCCCATGGCCAGGGAATGTGCGGAGCCTCCAGCGGCTCGATTCCCGTCAACGTCGGACAACCGACCATCCGCCTAAGTTCCATCACCGTCGGCGGAAGAGGAGGCGAATCCCTATGAAAAAACCAAACGTCGCTAGGTTCCAAGAAGCCGCCAAAGAGGTCGGTTTGGAACATTTCCAACTCCAGCAGTCAGAATATTCTTCGCTAAAGATCGCTACCTTCGCGGGCGAGGTCGAAAAATACACCGCTTCGCATTCCGGCAAATTCGTCGGGCTTGGCATCTATGAAGGCAAACTCGGCTGCTTCTCGACCGAAAAGTATGCCCCGAGCAACTTTTTGGAAATCGCCAACGCCATCAAGGAAGACGCCATCTACAAGACCGAGCCTTGTGAGCAAGGCCTTTATGAGGGTGCTCCCAAATACAAAAAGAAGAAGCTTCCTCTCAGCCACTTGACGGAAATAGCCCCTCAGGAAAAGATCGATCTCCTCAAAGACATCACCAAGAGGATAATGGCTTCCGACCCGAGGATTTCCCCAACCGTCTCGGTCAATTATTCGGAAACCGCCATGGAGGCCATAACCGTCAACGATAGAGGCATGAAGCTTCCCGAGAAGGACGCTTTCGCCTTTGTCTATTTCGAGATTTCGGCCCAGGATGGCAATTACACCAAATCGGCCTTTGCCTTCCGTCTATTCCGCAACCTCGAGGAGCTCAACATCGATGAATTTGTAAAGGAAGGCGTCGATAATCTCCTCTCCCAATTCGGTGGAAAGTCCATTCCTTCGGGTTCATATCCCACCGTCTTGAAGAACACCGTCTTCGCCGATCTTGTCGATTATTTCGTCGATGCCTCTTCGGCCGAAGAGGTGGAGAAGAAAACCACCTACCTTCTCGATTGCCTCGGAAAGAAGGTGGCTTCCAGCAAGGTAACCATCTCCGAGAAGCCGCTTGAGCCCACCAGCAGCTATTACTACTTCGACTCCGAGGGCGTCCCCGCGACTACCAAGGACATTGTCAAGAAAGGGGTGCTATGCACCTATCTGCATAACCGCGAAACCGCGGCTAGGGCTGGGGTTGCTTCCACTGGCAACGCCGTCTATCGCGGCGGCAAGTTCCGGGTCGGGGCCCGCAACATCTTCGTCAAGCCCTCCAAACATAGCTTCGAAGAATTGATTGCCCCCATCTCCGAAGGCGTTTACATCACCGATATCCAAGGTCTGGGAACCGGCATGAATTCCACGACCGGAGACTTTTCCTGCCAGGCTTCCGGATACCTTATCAAAGACGGCAAGATCGATAGGGCCGTAACCTTGATTACAGTCGGCGGCAATCTGGTCAAGATGTTGCAAGACGTCAAGGAACTGTCGAGCAGATTGAGTCTTGATGGGTCCAGCGCCATCGTTCCGGACGCCTACATCAAAAAGATGCAGATCGGCGGCGAATAAGCCCTTCATCCAACCAAGCGGTAGGTAAGCCTGCCGCTTTTCTTTTTCCAACATAAGGACATTGGCTAAGAAAAACCCCGAATCCATTCGGTATTGGGTTCGGGGTAAAAGTGAGATGGTAGGTTTACTTGTCGTACTTGCCGAGTTTGTCTTCTTCCTTGACTTCGTCTTTGGCCTTTTGAAGTTGTTCTTGGGCCTCTTGTTTGACTTCTTTTTTCTCAAGGGCCTCCACGATGGGGTTGCTGGCTTCCGCCTCCACCTCTTCGGCCGCGGCTTCGGCTTCGGGGTTGGTCTCGGTAGCCACTAGCCCCCATTCGGGGTGGGTTTTATCGGCTAGTTCAAGAGATTCCTTATAGAGTCTGGATTCGGTCTTCTTGGTGCTCTTATCGCACTTCTTGATGACCGAAATCTTGCGGGCTATGGCAATCTCGGATTCGGACTGGGATTCATCTAGCAGGGCCGAAACGAGCAAATAGGCACGCAGGGCCGCCATGGAATTCATACCGACGATGTATTTCTTTTCTTCGGTGTTCAGGGAGTCAAGATAGGCCCTGCCTTCTTCCTTTTTATTCTGAAGCAGGATCATCGACAGCTTGATGGCCACGGCTTCGTTATGGATGCCTTTGGAAACCCCTTTGGACGCCACGGTCAGCTCATTGATGGAAATGGCTTCCTCGTATTCGCCTTTTTCCAACTTGTCATAGATGATGGCAGAGTTGATGCTGGCGGTGAAATCGGTGAGGTCCTCGTAGGGCTCCATTTCGGGGATCGGATCGCCCATCAAACGGCAATCCTCGGTCAAGAGGATCTGGTTATAGGCCTTTCTGTTCTTGGGGTTGGAGACGATGGAGAGGCGGTAGCCGTCGTTGGTGGTGTCTAGCTGGAACGGGAAGGCGTCATAGAAGAAGATGATGGCAACCAAGGTAAGCAAAGTGATGGATACCACATATAGGGCCTTCATCGAGTCGATATAGGCTTCTAGTTGGGAAACGATGACCAGAGCCACGCAGGCCGCGATTTCTAGTAGATAGAAGAGATACGGGAAATAGATATAAGGCTTCAGGGAATTCTTTTCCACATCGGCAGGAATGAGTTTGGTTTCGCCGGTAAGCCCGTCGAATCCGCCGGCAGCGAAGGCACTCTTGCCTTCTTTGGTCCTCTTCCAGCCTAGGCCAAGGACGATGACCGAACGGATCTTGTAATGTCCGATTTTCGCCCCGATTACGTGGGCAACCTCATTGAGCAAGGCAATCACGACCAAGCCGGCCACGATGGTGATGATGAGGACAACCATGGGGTTGAGCCCACCGAAGTCCGCGGTCGTCGAATTGGAAACGGCCGGCCTGATGATGGTCAATCCGACCACCAGGACCACGGCAATCATCAAAACATAGACGAGCAGGGACAAGGAATCGTTCTTTTTCATAGTTTTATAAACCTCCGTTAGTATGCCAGGCGGTAAATCTCCCTGATATCCGCCTCGCATAGCGATCGCTTCCCATAGCCAATCGCACGTGTTCCAAGGGAAGCAAAGTACCGGAGCGCTCCCTGCACGTCGCTTTCTGTGGCCCCAAGGCCCCTAAGGGTCGTAGGCAAACCCAGCGATGCAAGGTATTCCCGATAACGGGCGACACCCATTATAGAGCAGGACTCCTCATTTTCTATAGAAATGTCGAATAGGGCATTGGCTAATTTGGCCAACTTTCCCTTCTCCGAGGTCTTGCGGTGTTCCCAATAGCCAATTAGGAGCACCCCCACGCCTTCGGCATGGGACATCGAGGGTACGAAGCCTCCGATGGCCTGTTGCAAAGGATGGACCAAGAAGGTTCCTTTCTTGCCCAGGGAAGTCAGTCCGTTGTGGCTTAATGTCGATAGCAAACATAAGGCGCCCCTAGCCTCCAAGTCATCGGGATTTTCCATTGAAGTGTCAAGAGCCTTCTTGACGTTTTTGATCACATCGAGGGCCCAATCGTCGCTTATTTGGTAAGGGTAGGAATCATCAAGGAATCTTTCGATCGAATGCATCATCGTGTCGATGGCACCGGCCGCCATGACGCGCCTAGGAGCCCCTATGGTCATGACCGGGTCAATGATGGATAGGACCGGCCGAACCAAATCCGAATGAAGTCCCTTTTTGAGGTTTCTCTTATCGTCTGAGATCACTACCGAATCGCTGGCTTCCGATCCAGAAGCTGCCAAGGTCGGTATGCAGATTACGGGGACGGCTTTGGTAGGAATGGCTTTCCCTAGCGCCAAATCCATATAGTCCCCATCATAGTAAGTGGCGATGGCCATCGCTTTTGCGGCATCCATGACCGAACCGCCTCCAATGGCCAAAATCCCGTCAAAACCCTCTTCTTTTATCAAATTTGCGCCTTTATATACGCTTTCTAGCTCGGGGTTGGGGCGGATTCCCTTCAAAATGCTGTATTCAATGCCGTGTCCTTCTAGGCTAGCTAGGATTGCGTCTTTGTGGGGACTATTTTCAAAAGAGTGCTGGCCCACGACGACCAGGATCTTCCTAAACCCTAGCGGGGCAATATACTCTCCGGCCGAAATTGCCTTATGAGGTCCATATTCGAGTTTGGTGCGGGGATTATAGGAAAACGGGATCATTTGCGCTTCGGCCTTTCTTTGTTGGAAGCCTCGGCTAGAGAAGGCAAGACCATATCCAAGGAAACATCGATGAACCTCTTCATCGAGGATCCGAAGGTCTCTGGGGTTATGCCGGCGTCCTTGAATACGAAGCCAAATTCATCCCCGACCATCTTGCAATAACGCCTGGCCACCAGACGGTAGGCATCCTGGCTGATGTTGAACTGCCTTTGTTCGAGTAGAACTGGCAAAAGCTTACCGACCATGCGGCTATAGAAGAAGTCATCGACCAACTCCCTCGCAGCCGAAGCGTACACCGCCTGCAGGAACTTGAAGTTCTTCTTCGAATAATTGAACAAGGCATAGATGACTTCCTTGGGGGATTGGGCATCTTCCAGCCCGGGAATCCCTTCGTTTAGAAAGATGGCCGACAAAAGGTCATAGATATCCTGGTAATGGTAGTAGAAAGTCTGCCGGTGGCACCCGGCCCTTTGGCATAGCAAAGTAACATTGATGTCACTCAACGGCTTGGTCTTCATCAAATCCATCAGGATATGTTTGAACTTTGCCTCAGTGGTCATAAGGCCGTTAGTTCCTTTGCGATTTTGGCCCCCAAACGGACGTTGTTGAGCACCAGTTCGATATTGGTGTCCAGGCTTTTTCCTTTGGTCAGTTCGGCAACCCTAGCCAGCAGGAAGGGGGTGGAATCCTTTCCGGAAACCCCGGCCTTATCAGCCTCTTCCAAAGCTTGGTCGATGATCGAATCGATATAGTCGTGTTCCAAGGCGCATTCCTCGGGCGGCGGGTTGGAAATAAGCACTCCGCCCTTAAGCCCTAGATTTCTTTTTTTCTTGATGATGAGGGCGGCTTCCTTTGGATCATTGAAGACATGGTCCACCCTAAGGCCGGAATCATAGCAATAGAAGTTGGCAAAGCCGGGAGATTTGTAGGAAAGGACGCTGACGCCTTCGGTCTCCAGTACCTCCAAGGTCTTGGGGACATCGAGGATGGCTTTGGCCCCGGCACAGACGACGCTCACGTTGCGCTCGCCTAGTTCCTTGAGGTCGCGGGAGATATCGAAGGTGTGTTCGGCCCCGCGATGGACCCCGCCGATGCCGCCGGTGACAAAGACTTCGATGCCGGCTTTTTCAGCCACGACCATGGTGGCGCTGACGGTGGTCGCGCCCCACTTCTTCATGGCGGTTACGATGGGCAGGTCGCGGTAGGAAACCTTTTCGATGCCCTTGCGTTTTCCAAATTGCTCGATTTCCTCTTCCGACATCCCGACGACGATTTCGCCTTCGATGATGCCGATCGTGGCGGGCACGACCTCGGCTTTTAGTATTTCCTGTTCGACCCTGAGGGCAGTTTCGACATTCCTGGGATAGGGCATGCCATGGGAAATGATGGTCGATTCCAAGGCCACGACCGGCCTACCCTCTTCAAGGGCTTTTTGGACTCTTTCATTGATTCTCATTTTCTGCTTTCCCCTTTCTTTTGTTCAGGCGTTTATGGATATAGGAACGAACGGCTTCGGAGAATAGGAACAAGACCCCGGCTCCCGCGGTAATCAAGATGGTGTATGTGATATTCAAAGCCCCGAAATTGCAGATGTCTTTTTCTAGACCCAGATAGTCCCAATCCGGTCCAAGCAAGAAGGTGGCTATAACGACACCCACACACACGAAGGCGGCCACGCCGAAGACAATGAGACGGAATCTATTCGGCGGCAGGGACACCCTAAACAAAGTGCATAGACTGATGGCAGAGAAGGCCAATACCGATAGAGTTCTTGCGGTATTCAGGTCGATAAAGGAATCGGGGAACATCGCCGGAATATAGATCAAAATGACCACCAATATCTCGGAAATCCCCGCAGGAACAGCGTCTTCCAATACGTTTCTGAGGAAAGAACCGTGCAATTTCTCCTTGGTTGGTTGAAGGGAGAGGAAGAAAGCCGGGATGCCGATGGCAAAGATTTCCCATAGGAGCATGTTCTGGGTCGTAAAAGGATAGGCTTCCCCTCCGGCCCAATCCGAAACGATGAAGACCAATGAGAGGACGATCGCGAAGATGTTCTTGGCCAAGAACAAGGATGCGGTCCTCTGGAGGTTATTGATGACGCGCCTACCCTCCCCTACAACCTCGGGAAGATGTCCGAAATCGTTATCCATGGCAATCAGGTGGGAAATGTTCCTAGCGGCAGCCGAACCCGAGGCCATGGCAATGGAGCAGTCAGCTTTCTTAAGAGCCAGCATGTCATTGACCCCATCGCCGGTCATGGCCACGGTGTGCCCTTGTTTCTGGAGCTCTTCGACCAACCAGGCTTTCTGCTCGGGAGACACGCGTCCGAAAACGGTGTATTTGGATGCATATTCGGGAATCTGGTCCTGCCTTACTCCCTCCATGGAAACGGCCTTGTTGGCATCGGGTACCCCGACCTGCGAGGCAATCTGGCGGACCGTGAGCGGATCATCGCCGGAAATGACCTTGATGGCGACTCCGTTATCCATGAACCATTTGATGTTGTCCTTGGCGTCCGATTTGATCGTATCGTGGAGACAGATGATGCCGATGGGGATCGATAAGCCCTGTAGTTTGGCATCCACCAAGGGCTTTTTGTTTAGATAGACCATGATGGCCCGATAGCCCTCTTCGGCGATGGCGTTGATCCTTGAGGCCACTAGGGCATCTTCTTTGGCCTCGACGAATCCATAGGCCCCGATGGCTATCGTACCCACCGGATCGAAAGTGGCCGCACTGTACTTTTTGAACGAATCAAAAGCAGCGATGTTTCTGGATTTGAAGGGAACATAGCCTTCCCCGGCTCTAGCGATTGCTAAGGCGGTGGAGTTCTCATCAAGGGTAGAAGAAACCACCGAGTAAGCCAGTTTCAGGATGTCTTCCTTGCTGTATTTTTCATCCAGCGGGATTATTTGCGAAACGCTCATGGAGCCATCGGTGAGGGTCCCGGTCTTGTCGAAGCAAACCGTATCGACCCTGGCGAGCATTTCGATGGAATATAGCTCCTGTACGTTCATGCGCTTCCTAGCCAAGGTGATGATGCCTACGGCCAAGGTCAAGGAAGTAAGTAGATATAGCCCTGTCGGGATGGCGGAGATGATCGAACCCGAGAGGCGGGAAACGAAATCCTTGAAGCCTTCCGCGGTACTGGGGACTTGGCCGGTCCAAATGGGAATCTGGTAGGTCAAAGCCATCAATATGGCTACGAAGATCGCGCTGATCGCGGTGACCGCGAAGATGGCCATGGTCGATCTCTTGATTTCGGATTTGGGCCTTTCGAAATGCTGGGCGGAAGTCCTTAGGGTTTCCGAGTATGAAGCCGCACCGACCTTTTGGGCCTGCACATAGGCCCGTCCGGACTTGATGACCGAACCCGAGAGGATTTCCTCGCCGGTCTTTTTCCTCACCGGTTCGGATTCCCCGGTCAACAAGGATTCGTCGACATTGATGTCCCCTTCCCTGACCTTGCAGTCGCAGGGAACCGTGTCCCCGGCCTTGAGCAAGAGGATATCGTCAAGGACCACTTCCTCGGTGGGCACTTCCTTTTTGCTACCGCCGCGGATGACCGTGGCTTTGGGGTCGGTCACCATCCTCAGGCGGTCGACCAAGACCCTGGCCCTGATGTCGGATATCAGCCCGATCACGACATTGGCAAACAGAATCAAAAGGAAAAGATAGGAGCTGATGGTGGTGATGCCGGCATATAGCATCAAAGCCGCGGTGAGCAGGAAGACAAGGTTGAAGAAAGAAAACAGGTTGTCCGCGAAGATGCGGAAATAGGATTTAGTAACCTGCTTTTTGGTCTTGTTGCCTAGCCCTGACTTTTTCCGGGCTTCGACCTGCTGGGCGGAAAGCCCGACCGCCATATCCGGGTCAAAACGTTCGGCCGCTTCGATGCGGGAGAGCATTTCCTTCGATCTATTCCTAATCCTGCCCATCATTGACTCCTTAAGACTTCGACCGGATCCTTCTTGGCTGCCGCGATCGCCGGAATCAGGCCGCTAAGGAGGGCCAAAACCACGCTGACGGCAACAAGTGCAATGCAGATCCAGGGGTTGAGCGAGGCTATCGAACTGAGGTTGTAGTCCGGAAAGAGGCTATCAAGCACCATGTTGATTGGGAAACAGCATATCCATGCCATGAATATGCCTATCAATCCGGAGATGATTCCTATGAGGAAGCATTCGCTTTCGAAAAGCCGGGCGATGTCGATTTTCCTAGCCCCGCACGCTCTCAGTATGCCTATCTCCTTGCTCCTTTCCAAGACCGACACATAGGTGATGATGGAGGTAAGGACACTGGAAACCACAAGACTGACTGAAGCAAATACCACCAAGACCGATGGCACGACCGTGGTTACTATGGCCAAGGTATCGGTGACCGTGGACATGACGTCGGTATAAACGATTTGGTCGACATCGGCCTTGCCTTGGTTATAGGCATCAAGATAGGCGAGCAGCTCATCCTTTTCGGAAATGCTGACCGGGAATATCAATATCGAGGTGATGAGGCTTCCTCCGTTGGAGAAGGCAACCAAATCTATGAAGTTATAGTCCTCTTGGGTGCCGTTGAAGAATCCGGGTTCGAGGAACTGCGATAGAAGGCTTATGTAGTCGCTCGTATCTATCTTGGTCTCCGAACCCCCGAAGTCCCCGCCGACCATCCGGCAGTAGCTCATGTAGTTTGAGGGCGAGGAAGTGCTTCCGGCAATCGTGCCTAGATAGGCCCAAGGATAGAGATAGGTATAACACTCGTTGAGCAGATCGCTGAAGGTGGATACGATGTCGTACTCCTCCCAACTGCTAAACGACATCGATAAGGTCGTCTGAAGGGCTTGGAAATCGCTGGGGCTCATCCAGTAGTTGGTCTTCGCTAGCGAAGCAATCGGATAGCCTGCCCCACCCTCTTCGATGTCGGCTGCCAAGATGTCAGAAAGTTCCTTCGTATAGGCCAAGGAAGCCGGCATCAGATTGATGATGGATTCTTCAGTTGGCCGCAAAACCCCCACGATTTTCAAGGAAATGGGGTTATAGGCCGCATCGTTTTCGAAAACCGACTCCAAATCGGAAGACAAAGAGGAACCACTCCGATAGGGGGTTTCATAGTAATAGAAGGTCTTCTCTTTCTCTTCTCCGTCCAGTTTGATGTGGTCGGCGTTTGCGATGGAACTCACGGGATTACCGCCGGCATCGACCGGAGTAACGGAGGTTATGTCGACCGCATTGCTCACCTTGTATTCATGGCGGACGGTATTGGGGTCATCGAGTTGGAAGAAGTCACTGGTGCGGTAGGCTTTGTATTCCTTGTATTCGGCATCCCCTTCATAGTCATAGACAAGTTCGCTGAAGGAAATGGTGTCCTGATTGGAGGGGTGCTCCGATTCGGAAACAATGCCGAGTTCTTCAAGGGTCGATAGTTCGATGCGGTTGTACTTGTCGGTGACCAAGACGATTTCATCGGCCGCTTCGGGGAATCTTCCATAGATGGTCGTGTATAGGCTGGATAGGGATTCTTCTTCCCCGTATAGTTCGTGGAACACCGTGGCCGGGAGCCCGGTCGCCGAGGAAACGACGCTGCCGGTGTATCCGGCGGAATTGTATTGCTCGACCAACTGGTATTGATCCGTGTTCCCGGATTTGGTAATCACATTGAATCTGAAGTACTGGCGGTTATATAAGACCGAGGAGGCCAGTCCGTCTTCGACCGCTTGGTCAATGTAGTCGAAATACTGCCTGTCATAGGCGTTCCTATGAATCAAATAAGAGGACGAGGAATTATCATAGACATAGATATTTTCCTCATCGGGGAAGCGGGTCCAGGATACCCCGTCGTTGGCGCTAGAATAGTCATAAACCGAGGGGGAAACGACGATCGGCACGGTCGAGGCGACCGATGTTTCGACGTTGGCGATATAGGAATTAAGGCCATTTGAGGCCGCCATGACCAAGGCGACGCCAATGATTCCGAAACTGCAGGCAATCGCGGTGATCGTGGTCCTCCCTTTCTTGGAAGAGATGTTCTTCAGCGAATGCTTTATGGCCGTCCAAGGACCCATCGAGGTCTTCTTGGCAATCTTTTCGGGGACGTCGATTTGCTCATCGATGATAAGAGAGGGTTCGTCTGAAACAATCAGCCCGTCCTTCATCGAAATGATGCGGTCGGAATATTTCTTGGCCAGCTTTTCGTTATGGGTGACCATGATGACGAGATGGTTCTTGGAAAGGTCTTTGAGGATTTCCATGACCTGCACCGAGGTCTTGGAATCCAAGGCGCCGGTCGGCTCGTCGGCCAAAATGATCTGGGGGTCGTTGGCGAGGGCCCTGGCAATGGCGACCCTCTGCATCTGTCCGCCCGATAGTTGGTTGGGCTGTTTCTTCACCACGTCTTCGAGTCCGACCTGACGGAGGGCATTAAGAGCCTTCTCCTTTCTCTTTTCGGCCTTTTCGCCACTAAGAACAAGGGCGGTTTCGACGTTGTCGAGGACCGAAAGGTGGCCGATCAGGTTATAGGATTGGAAAACAAATCCGACCCTGGCGTTCCTATAGGCGTCCCAGTCGGCGCTTTTGAAGTCCTTGGTGGATTTGCCTTCGACTATAAGCTCCCCGGAAGTCGGCTTATCGAGTCCTCCGACGATATTGAGCAGGGTGGTCTTGCCGCAGCCGGAAGGGCCGAGCACGGAAACGAAGCCCGTATGCGGGAACTTGATGTCGATCCCCAACAAAGCCGGGTAGGCCAAGGAATCGACCAAATAGTCTTTTTTGACAGAGACCAGCTCCAACAAGGCTTTCATCAAGATGAAAATATACCATCAAAAACCAACCTACCATCAAATAATTTTGTAAAATTTTTGACATTGTATGAAAAAGGCTTCTGGGACGAGCAGACGCCTTTTTCAGAAAGGAGGTCCTTGTTGGCCTAGATAAAGTATGGACTATTTTCGCCTTTCTTGGAAGAACCCCTTCAGGAGCGAAGAACATTTATCCGAAAGGGTTCCGCCTCTTACTAGGGGGTGGTGGGCCTTGGTGTTGTCATCATAGATGTGGAAATGGCTTATGGCGCCTTCAGTTGGATCCTCGGCTCCATAGACGATGCTGGAAATCCTAGCGGCCTGCAAGGCAGCCCCGCACATGAGGCAGGGCTCCAATGTCACATAGATGGCGCAGCCGCTTAGGTCGTTATGGCCAAGCTTCCTCGCCGCGTCTTTAATCGCATTGATTTCGGCGTGGCCAGAAATGTCCAGGTCTTTTTCCCTGGTGTTATGCCCCCTAGCGATTATCCGTCCGTCCATGACGATGATTGCCCCTACGGGAACATCCCCTTCATGAAGGGCGATTTCGGCCTCCTTAAGGGCCTCAAGCATCCATTTTTCGTCCACGATGAAATGATAAATGAAAACCACCGCACAGGAAGGAAAGGTTTAAGGCTGCTCGGTTCCCCGCCTGACCTGGTTCGCCAATCCCACCTCGCGATGGCTCCTGGATTATATCAGAAACTATTTGACCGGAACGAGTTTATCTATTCCGCCCATGAAGGGACGGAGCACTTCCGGGACGATGACCGAGCCGTCTTCCTGCTGGAACTGTTCCAGAATGGCCGGGAAGAGGCGGCTAGTGGCTAGGCCCGATCCGTTGAGGGTGTGGCAGTACTTGGTCTTGCCGTTTTTGTCCTTGTAGCGGATCATGCCGCGCCGGGCTTGGTAGTCGCGGGCATTGGAGACGGAAGAGACTTCCTTATAGATGCCCATCGAAGGGAGATAGACCTCGATGTCGTAGGTCCTGGCCATGGAGTGGGAGCAATCCCCGGCCGCGAGCTTGTCGAGCTGATAGGCCAGTCCCAAGCCTTCCACCAAGGCCTTGGCCTTTTCGACCATTTCTTCAAAAGCGGCATCGCTTCCTTCTTCGGTGGTATATTGCACCATTTCGACCTTGTCGAACTGATAGCCCCTGATCATGCCTCTTTCCTCGGTGCGGTAGCTGCCGGCCTCCCTACGGTAGCAGGGGGTGTAGGCAAAGTATTTCTTCGGCAGTTCGGCTTCGGTGAGGATTTCGTTCCTGTGGAGATTGACCAAGGCGGTTTCGGCGGTGGGAAGCAAGAACTTCCTGGGTTCCTGCCCTTCCAGCCAGAAGACGTCCTCCCTGAATTTGGGGAACTGTCCGGCGGTATAGCCAGAATCCTCATTGAGCAGGTGGGGCGGCAGGATCATGGTGTAGCCATCCTTGAGGTGGGTGGCGATGAAGTAATTGAGCAAAGCCCATTCCAGCCTTGCGCCCAGCCCGGTATAGATCCAAGTTCCGGTGCCGGAAATCTTCGCGGCCCGCTTGTAGTCGATAAGGCCAAGGGATTCGGCCAATTCTACATGGTCCTTGGGTTTGAAAGAGAAGGTCGGGGCCTCTTTGAATTTGTAGATCGGGTGGTTTTTTTCCTTTCCGCCAGAAGCGAGGTCATCATCGGGCATGTTGGGCAGCACTTCGATGAGCTCCTTGATGGTCTTTTCGACCTCCTTGAGTCTCTCTTCCTTTTGTTTGTTGGCGGCGGCGAGTTCGCGCACTTCCTTGAAAATTCCCTGCACATCCCCGCCGGATTTCTTGATTTGGGGAACAGAAGCCGAAAGTTTGTTCTGTTTGGACTTATTGTCCTCGACGCTTTGTAGTAGTTCCTTGCGCTCCTTGAACAGCTCGAGCAAGGGAGACGGATCAAAGTCCCAGCCCTTCTTGGCCAGCCTTTCTTTGACCAGCTCGGGATTATCCTGAATGAGTTTGCTATCGATCATTTGTTTCTCTCCTTTAGCAAGGTTTCGTATATCGCTTTCAGTTTGCTTCCGACGATTTGCGGCTGGGCTCCGGCCAAGGCCGGTCCATAGGCCATTATAGTCGTCTTTATCTGGCCTTGGCGGTATTTCCTGATAAGCTCAGCCATCTCCTTGGGACCCGTGGCGTTGAGCGAGAGGTCCCCGGAGAGGACATCCCCTTCCAGTTTCGGGCCCATCCTGAACACCTGGATGTTGGCGCTGAAGGCTTCATAGCAGCCGATCGGGTCGTTGTGGCGGTACGAGAGGCTTAGATAGAAGGCCGAACTCGATAGCCCCGAACGGTAGAGGTCGTCGCTGCTAGGATCGCAGAAGCGGAGGTTGGATGGGGTCTTGGTGTTGAGTTTGTACTTGAGGTGGGCCGTCTTTCTTAGGCTTCCGGCCAACCCATGGAAGTAGAAGTCGATTTCCGGTAGTAGGCCCGCCAGTTCGATCAAGGCCGCCATCCCCTCTTCGTCATCGAAGTCGCCTTTTACAAAGGCGTGTTCGCGGGATTTGTCTGCCATATAGTAGCGGTAGAAGGATTCCCTGACTTGATAATCCAGCCCGAAGAACCTTTCCCTATTGGTGGAGGGCAGCACTATTTCGATGGGTCTAGTTACCCCTAGCGACAAGAGGGTGTTCTTGGCCCACAAAGACGGTACGAGCACCATGTCCACCGACTTGAGCAAGAAGGTGGCTTTGGTGGACAAAGCCATGCTCCCGTCTTCTTTTTGCTCGAGATAGCGGGCGCTAGGGTCATTTTCGCAATAAAGGGCCGAGGCCAGGGTTGGAACCCTGGCATCGACCGCGGATTTCTCGTCGAGGGGCGAGATGAAATGGATGACGTCGGGCAGATCGTTGTAGCCTTCGACGAAAGCCACGCCGACTGCTTCGAGGCAGTTCTTGATGGACTTCCTCAGACGCGTCCCGTCGTAGACGTCGATCGGGTCTTTGGGCGAATAACGGACCAGTACCCGCATTATTCGACGTCGTCGGGAGTGACGACCTCTTCAGTGACCGAAGCGGCTTCTTCAGGGATAGCCTCTTCGGCGATTTCCCCTTCGCTTAGCTCTTCTTCGGTTTCATCGGCGTGGGGCACGATGGCAATCGAGGCCACGTTCTGGCCCTTGTCGAGGTTTATGATCTTCACGCCGAGGGTATTGCGGCCGCAGATCTTGACCTGGGACAAAGGAGTGCGGATGACGATGCCGTGGCGGGTGATGACCAGAAGGTCCTCATCCCCTTCCACGCCGCGCATGGCGATGAGCTTGCCGTTCTTTTCAGCCGTCTTGACGGTGATGACGCCTTTGGAACCCCTCTTACAGAGGCGGTAGCCGTCATAGTGGCGTCCGTCTTCGGTATCGGTGTCGACGGTGTAGCTGATCTTGCCATAGCCCTTGGTGGTCAAAACCAGGAGCTTGGAGCCTTCTAGCGAGGTGGTAATGCCGATGACCTTGTCGTTTTCGCCGATGGTCATGCCCTTCACGCCGGCGGCGGTGCGGCCCATCGGACGGACATCGGTCTCATAGAAGGAGGCCACTTTGCCGTTGTCCGAGCCAAGGGCAACGATCGCATTGCCATCGGTCAGCTTCACATCGAGCAGGGAGTCGCCTTCTTTTAGGCTGAGGGCGATCTTGCCGTTGCTATGGATGGAGCGGAACTCGGTGAGGGCCGTCCTCTTGACTACGCCGTTTTGGGTGGCGAAGAAGAGGTATTTCCCTTCCGGATACTCGTCGCAGGGGACGATGGAGACGATCTTCTCTTCCTTATCGAGGTTGAGCAGATTGACGGCCGGCATGCCCTTCCCGGTCCTAGAGGAATCGGGAATCATGTAGCCCCTCATCCTATAGACCTTGCCGAAGCTGGTGAAGAAGAGGATGTCGGTATGGGTGTGGGCATGGACCATGATGGAAACCGTGTCGTTGGCGGTCGTGGAGATGCCCTTGACCCCCTTGCCGCCCCTATTTTGGGTACGGAAAGTATCGTCGGACATCCTCTTGAGATAGCCGTTCTTGGTTAGGACGACGATGAGGTTTTCCTGCGGGATCAGGTCTTCGTTATCGATGTCGGCGGCCGAATCGCTGATTTCGGTTAGCCTCTTGTCTCCGTACTTGGCCTTGATTTCGAGGATCTCTTTGACGAAGAGCTCGGTAATGTTGGCCTTATCGGAAAGCAAGCGGTTGTATTCGGCGATGTTGGCGACCAATCCTTCGTGCTCGTTGTGCAGCCTTTCCTGTTCCAGGCCTTGGAGCCTGCGCAGGGTCATGGCCAAGATGGCATCGACCTGCGGACGGGTGAAGCCGAAGGTAGCGGAGAGCTTTTCAGCCGATTCGTCATCGGTCCTGGAGCTACGGATGATATGGATGACCTCATCGATGTTGTCGTGGGCCTTCATCAGGCCGACGACGATGTGGTCGCGGTCGGAATCCCGCTTGAGGCGGAACCTGGTGCGGCGGGTAAGCACCGAGCACTGGAACTCGACATAGTTGGAGATGAGTTCGGTGATCGGCAGGATCTTCGGGGCATTGTCCACCAAGCAGAGGTTGATGATGCCGAAGCTGATCTGCAGTTTGGTGTGCTTGAGCAAATTATTGGCAACGACTTCGGGCACCGCGTCGCGCTTGACGTCGATGATGATGCGGATGCCTTCCTTGTTGGAGACGTCCTTGATGTCAGAGATGCCTTCGATGACCTTGTCGCGGACCAGTCCGGCAATCTGTTCGACCATGTTGGCCTTGTTCACCTGATAAGGGATTTCGGTGATGACGATGCGGGATTTGCCGGATTTTTCGTCTTCTTCGATGTGGTATTTCGAACGGATGGTAATAGAGCCGGTGCCGGTGGTATAGGCATCCAAGATGCCCTGGCGGCCCAAGATGACGCCCCCGGTGGGGAAGTCGGGACCGGGCAGATAGCCCTGCATGATTTCAAGCGGGGTGATCTCCGGGTTACGGGCCACGGCCACGCAGGCATCGATGGTCTCGGAGAGGTTATGGGGCGGCATGTTGGTGGCCATGCCGACGGCAATGCCTTCCGAACCGTTGATGATGAGGTTGGGGATCCTTGAAGGCAGAACCTCAGGCTCCCTTTCGGTGCCGTCATAGTTATCCACGAAGTCGACGGTATTCTCGTCGATGTCGCGTACCATTTCGGTGGCCAAGCGGTTCATCCTCGCCTCGGTATAACGCATGGCGGCGGCCTCGTCTCCGTCGATGGAGCCGAAGTTTCCGTGCCCATCGACGAGGGTGTACCTCAAAGAGAAGGGCTGGGCCAGACGGACCAAGGTCAGATAAAGGGCGGAGTCGCCGTGGGGGTGGTATTTACCCATGACGTCACCGACGATACGGGCTGATTTCTTATAGGGTTTGCCAGGCTGCATGCCGGATTCGTCCATGCCGTAGATGATGCGGCGCTGAACGGGTTTGAAGCCGTCGCGCACATCGGGGATGGCGCGGCTGACGATGACCGACATCGCATAGCTCAAGAAGGCGGTCTGGACTTCGTTGGTTAGGTCGCGGTCGATGAGCCCCGGGACGATGCCTTCGACGGCTTCGGGAACCGCTTCTTCGGCAGTTCCTTCTTCCTTGTTTTCGGCTTCTTCGGGGGTTTCGGGATTCTTGATGTCTTCGTTTTCCATTTGTCTAAGCCTCCTTTATCAGTAGTCGAGGTTCTTGGCGAACTTGGCGTTTTCGGAGATGAAAAGCTTGCGGGGCAAGACTTCCTCGCCCATCAGGTCGGTGAAGGCCTTTTCGGCGGTAGCGGCGTCTTCGACGGTGATGCGGATCATCTTCCTGACCTTGGGATCCATGGTGGTCTCCCAAAGCTGCTGGGCATCCATTTCGCCCAAGCCTTTGTAGCGCTGGAAGGGATAGCCTTCCTTGAGCTTCAGGGCCTTCTTGAGGACCGCGAGCTGCTCGTCGTTATAGGCATAGTAGGCCTTGCCCTTGACCTCGATCTTGTAGAGCGGGGGTTGGGCGATATAGACATAGCCCTCGTCGATGAGCGGACGCATGAAGCGGTAGAAGAAGGTGAGAAGCAAAATGCGGATGTGGTCGCCGTCGACGTCGGCGTCGGTCATGATGACGATCTTGTGGTAGCGGATCTTGCTGACGTCGAAGTTGTCCCTGACCCCGGCTCCGATGGCCTGGATCATATTGCCGATTTCGGCATTCTCCCAGATCCTGTCTTCCCTGGCCTTTTCGACATTGAGGATCTTGCCCCTCAAAGGAAGGATGGCCTGGGTTTCGCGGTCGCGCCCGTTCTTGGCGGAGCCGCCGGCGGAGTTGCCCTCTACGATGTAGAGCTCGCAGATTTCCGGGTCACGGGAAGTGCAGTCGGCCAATTTGCCGGGCAAAGTGGTGATTTCGAGTGCGGATTTGCGGACTTTTTCACGGGCAAGCCTCGCGGCGTCCCTAGCTTTGGCCGCATTTTTGATCTTCTCAACGATGGATTTGGCTTCCTTGGGATTCTCAAGCAGGTATTGGGAAAGCCCTTCGCCCACGACGGTGGAGACGATCTTCCTGACCTCGGAGTTGCCGAGCTTGGTCTTGGTCTGCCCTTCGTATTGGGGGTTGGGGTGCTTGATGGAAATGACGGCGGTCAAGCCTTCGCGGCAGTCTTCCGTGGCGAAGTTGGATTCGTCTTCCTGAAGGAGTTTGAACTTCCTGGCATAGTCGTTGATGATGCGGTTGAGGGCCAGGTTGAAGCCTTCGACATGGGTGCCGCCTTCCTTGGTGGAGATGTTGTTGCAGAAGGAATAGGTGCCGTCGGTGGAATAGCTGTCGGTCCACTGCATGGCGACCTCGGCGTAGATCCTTTCTTTGGTGACCCCGTCGGCCAAAGTGACCTCTTCGGCGCCTTGGCAATAAATAACGGCCGGGTCGACCGGAACCTTGTTGGTATTGATATAGGCCACGTATTCCCTGATGCCTCCGTCATAGAGGAAGGTATCGGTCTGGGCCGGCTCGACGCGGTTATCGGTAAGGGTGAGCTTGACGCCTCCGTTTAGGAAGGCCATCTGGCGGATGTGGTTCTTGATGGTGTCGTAATTGAAATCGACGGTTTCGGTGAAGATGGTCGGATCGGGCATGAAGGTAACCTGGGTACCGTGTTCGTCGGTATCCCCGACCTTGCTGAGGCGTCCTAGCGGGGTGCCGCCGTTTTCGAAGCGGATCTTGTAGATGCCTCCGTCTTTATGGACCACGACTTCCAGCCAGGTGGACAAGGCGTTTACGACCGAAGCGCCGACGCCATGCAGGCCGCCGGAAACCTTATAGCCGCCGCCTTCGCCGAACTTGCCGCCGGCGTGGAGGATGGTAAAGGCGGTCTCGACGCCCGAGAGGCCCGACTTCTTGACGATGTCGACCGGGACGCCGCGCCCATTGTCCTTGACGGTGACCGAGCCATCTTTATTGATGATGACTTCGATGTGGGTGCAGAAACCGGCCAGGGCTTCGTCGATGGAGTTGTCGACGATTTCCCAGACCAAGTGGTGCAAACCGGCACTGGCGGTGGTTCCGATGTACATGCCAGGGCGCTTCCTGACGGCCTCAAGGCCTTCGAGGACCTGGATGTTCTCGCCGGTATACTTCTCATCGGCGCGGGCCACTGCCCTCTCGTCGACGACTTCTTCTTTCTTATAGGTGAACCGTTCTTCTTCGGGAATCGGTTCTTTCTTTTCTCCTTCCATCAAGCTACCTCCTTCAATTGGTGATCATGGATTTCTATCGTGGTGGCGTTTTCTTCTTTTTGGGTGCCGGTCAAGATGGCCTGCGGGAGTTCCTGCAATAGGCCTAGCAGGGCTTTGGAATGCTTCCCATCCAGCTCGCTTAGGGCATCGTCGAGAATGGCTAGGGGCCCTTCTTCCTTCATGAAGCAGGGAATCAGCCGCAGGGCGATGGCCAGTAGCCGGGATTCGCCTTGGGAAGCAAACTCCCCGGCGTCTTTTCCGTCGAGTTTGACCCGGAAGTCCTCCCGGTGGATGCCGCCGGTGGTCATGCCGTAGGTCATATCGGCCTCGAGGTTTTTCTCATAGTATTCGGGGGCTTTTTTGGTAAAGTCCTCCAAGGGAACGAACGGCTTATATTCCAGCCGCACTTCCCTACCTTCCCCGAATAGCCTCGAGGTGAGTTCCAGGAAGGTCTTGCCGGCCTTATCGACGAAGGCCGAGCGGGCCCGGACTATGGTCTCCGCGCATTTGATGAGCGGGACGTTCAGGGCCTTGATGAGGCGCAGGTCCTTGCTTGGCGCCTTGAGGGCGGCATTGCGGTCCTTGAGGACCTTGTGGTAGCCGACCAAGGCTTCAAGATAGAGGCCATCCTCCCTTGATATCGAGGAGTCCAGGAAGGCCCTTCTATTGGAGGGGCTCCCCTTGAATATTCCGACGTCTTTGGGAGAGAAGGCGCTGGCCCCGGCGACGAGGGGCAATTCGGATAGCTTTCTAAGAGGCTTGCCGTTAAGCGAGAACTTCTTCCCCTCTTTGCCTAGGCTCAGGGAGATAGTCCTTAGGTGCGGCCCCCTTTCGAGTTCCGCCTCCAGGAAGGCTTCCTTTTCGCCATGTCGGATCAAGGAAGCGTCCTCGTTGGTCCTGAAGCTTCTGCCCGTCGATAGCAGATAGATGGCCTCGGCCAGATTGGATTTCCCCGCTCCGTTTGGCCCATAGAAGAGCAAGACCCCGTCCTTCAGGCCGAGGTCGAGGGAGCGATAGCCCCTGAAGTCGCGCAGCCTGAGGTGCCTTATCTTCATCCGGTTATGAGGTAAGACCCTTCCTTGATGTCCACCGTGTCCCCGGGACGGAGCTTGCGGCCCCGGCGGTTTTCCAGCTCGCCGTTGACCTTGACCTCATAGGTTGCCAAATAGGCTTTGACTTCCCCGCCTTGGGATATGGCGTCCACGAACTTCAGAAATTGCCCTAAGGCGATGTATTCGCCGATAATGGCAACTTCCTTGCGGATCGGACTTTTCCCCATGGGCGTAGTTTACTACATAGTAGTAAAAAAGAAAATGCCATTCGAGGCATTTTCCGTGGCTTTTTCCATTTCGGGTGTTTCCACCCATTTCGGCCCGTTTTCCTCTTGGAAGAGGCCTTTTGGCCCTCCTAGCGGCTTCTGACCGGGGTGACCAGCTCCACGACGGAATCGTCTTGGGGGTTGCGGATGACGAAGGGGCGCATTTCCCCGACGAAGGAGATGAGGACGTCGGTGCCCTTGAGGGCGGAGATGGCTTGGTTCACGAAATTGGCGTTGAAGGTGATCTCCAATCTCTGTCCGGTGTACTGGACGGTGCGTAGCCTTTCCACGCCCGAACCGGATTGGTCGGACCTAGTGGAGACCTCAACGCCTGCGGGAGACATGGAGAGCTTGACCACCGGGGCTCCGTCGGGATTTAGGACCGCGACGCGCTCGATGGCGCTCACCAACTCGGAAGCGTTGGCCTCGAGGTGGAAATTGAAGGTCGTGGGGATGACCTTGTCGGAAATCGGGTATTCGCCGGAAAGCAAGGAGGAGGCGACGGTAGTGTTTCCGAAGCGGAGTAGGAGCTTTTCCCTACCATAGCTCATGCGCGCCTTTTCGTAGCCTTCGAGCATGTTGACGATGTCGGACATGGTCTTGGCCGGGATGTTGGCGACAAAGGCCACCGAAGGATCGATGGAGACGAATTTGCGGGAAAGCCTGGCCGCATCCGTGGTGGTAGCGGTCAATGTTCCCCCTTCAGCTTTGAGGTTGATGGCGGTCAGCACCGGGCGGGCCGACTTGATGGCAGCCGCGAAGGCGGTCTGCTTGACCAGATCGGTGAGCGATTTGGTAGCGATGTCAAAGGCGCCGGGGGCTTCGCTTAGTTCGATATCGGGATATTGGTCGGGTTCGATGCAGTTGAGCATGTAGGTCGAGCGGTCGTCGCTGATCTTGGCGACATAGCCGTCCAGGACCTCGATGTCGATCTCGGCGGAATCCATCTTGCGGACCAATTCGGTAATGATGTGGGCATTGGTGAGGATGGCTCCGGCGGAGTTGTTGCGGATGATTTTCACGTTGCCGAGGCTAAGGGGCACCAAAGTCCTGATGGTGGTATCCCCGTTGGAAGCAGTGATCTCAAGTCCCCTGCCGGTCATCTCCAGCTTGAAGCAGGTCAAAACAGGGTTGGGCGATTTGCTGGGAATGGCCCTGTAGGCGGTGGAGAGCCCTTTTAGCAGTTCTTCTTTAACGATGGTCAGATGCATGTGCCTGCCTCCTTGTTAGGTAAGTTTTTATTAATTCTTTCTATATATGATTCTGATGATGTCGGTGGAAAGTGTGGATAACTCCCCTTTCGACGGCTGTCGGGGGCTACCGCTCTCTTATTAGAGGATACCCCAGCCGGCCGATGGTTGCTAACTTTTCAGTTGGCTTTTTAGGGTTTGGACGGTTCTTTTCAGCTCGGGGTCATAACGGAGTGACTTTTCCACTTTTTGTACACCGTTCATCACCGTCGCGTGATCCTTGCCTCCGAGGAACTCCCCGATCTTGGCAAAGGGGAGGTCGAGCAGGTCGCGGATGAGGTACATGGTCACGTGGCGGGCCAAGGCGATCTGTCCGGTCCTATTCTTCCCGGAGATCTGCGAAGCGGAAATGTGGAAGAAGTCAGCCACGCGGTTGAGGATTTTCTCCTCGGAGAGCCTGGCGGAGTCGTTTTTTACCTCCAGGTCGTCCTGGGTGGCGGCCCTAGCGACCGCTTCGGTGACCCTCTCGGCCTTGTTGGTGGATAGATAGAAGAGCAGGCGGGTAAGCCGGCCCTCTAGCTCCCTGACGTTGGAGCAGAAGCGGGAGGCGACGAAAGCGATGGCCTCGTCGTCAAATAGCGATATATCCATGCCCATCGAGACGATCTTGGTGCGAAGGATGCCTTCTGCGGTGGCTTGGTCGGGCCTATTCACAGAAAGGGTGAGGCCTTGGGTAAACCTGGTCTTCAGCCTCTCGTCGAAGCCGTCGAGCTGGTCGGGGTGGGTATCGGAAGTGATGACGATCTGCTTGTTGGCGGCCACGAGGGCGTTGAAGATCGAGAAGAAGGTGAGTTCGGTCTGGCTTCTGCCTTTGAGCTGCTGGACATCGTCCACGAGCAGGAAGTCCACGTCGTTGCGGAAGAAATCACGGAGTTCGTCCCCGCGCCTTTCCCCGTTGCAGAAACGGACATATTCATCGAAGAAGTCGTCCGCGGTCATATAAAGGACGTTGGCGTTGGCGTGCTTGGACTTATAGGCATTGCCGATCGCGGAGAGCAGATGGGTTTTTCCTAGTCCCGAGCTCCCATATATAAATAAAGGATTGAACAAGGTGCCCGGAGCCTCGACCGCCATGATGGCGGCCTGATGGGCTTCGCGGTTGCAATCCCCGACCACAAAAGAGTCGAAAGAATAGGACTCCTTGATGTGGTTTTTGGAAAAGAAAACGGGTTTTTCCGAGGATTTTGCCCTTTTCTCGGTCTCGGGCTGGTCCCCCGGATAGACAAAGGTTACGGCATAATCTCCCTGCAGGACCGACCTGACGACCGATTCGACCAGGGCCCGGTACTGGCTGGAGAGGACATAGGTGGCGACCGAGGAGTCGGTGCCGATGGTGACCTTGTTGCCCTCTATGGACATCAGGTTGCTGCGCGCGAAGAAAGAGTCGTACACCGAGGGGTTGGTGAGCTTCTCTTTTATCTGGGAACGCATCAGTTCCCAGACATCGCGAATTTGAGTAACCGTAGTAGCCATTTTCGACGGAGAAAATTTATCACTTTTCCACCTTCCGAAACACCACATTTACCTAAAAATTGATTTATCCACAATCGAAGGGCCGAAAAGGCACGGAAACCAGTCAAAAATAACCTTTTCACAAAATTATGGATGTGGATAAATTGTGGAAAACTTACACTCTTTTCAAAACTCGGTGGAAAACTACCGAATGTAAGCGCTTTCACAACATTTTTGGTCCTTTGCAAAACCTTGTTTCAACCTAATTTTTCCTACCTTTCTCCCCCAAAAAGTGGAAAACCAATCCACATTATTGTCGAAAACCTCAATTTGGGTATGGCCGAACCCCTTTTACACCCCTATGTATGTATGTGCGCGCTTGTTTTTGTTGTTTGCCAAAGGCGCTAAAACTATAATCAACCCGCACGAATAAAGAAGGAGAACCTCGTTATGTCAAAGAAAACCTACCAGCCCTCCGAACGCAAGCATAAGAACGTGAACGGATTCAGGGCCCGCATGTCCACCCCCAACGGACGCAAGGTCATCGCCCGCCGCCGTGCCAAAGGCCGCGAAAAGCTTACCGCCTAGCACAATGAAGAAAGCGGACCGGATCCTCAAGCACGAAGAATTCGCCCAGATCGCCAAGAAGGGCCAGCGTTACCACGGCAAGAACATTGCCTTGCACTACCTAGTCCGCAAAGACGGACGGGCCAGGGTCGGGATCACGGTCAGCAAGAAGAACGGCAACGCCGTCACCCGCAACCTCATCAAACGCCAGATCCGCTCCATCCTCGACGAAAACCTGGTCATGGATACACCCATCGACCTTATCGTATTGGCCCGGTATTCCTACGATACCGAAAAGTTCCGCGCCAATAAGGACGAGCTGGTCGGCGGCCTAAAAGCCATCGGAGCAAGCAAAATTGAAGAAGTCTAACAAAACGCTGCTACTGGGAGTAGGCCTAGGTCTGGGTCTTTTGCTTTTGAGTTCCTGCACCAACACCTTCTGCAGCACAAGCGACCAAGCCAACCTCCTATATCCCTACGAACAAGGCATCACCACTTACGTTTCTTCCCTTGAGGAAGTCCCCGAAAGCTATCGGGACTCCGCCAAGCAGGTATTCGAAGGCAATGACAACCTCTATGCCTATGTACCCATCACCGAAGAGGGGGAATACGGAGCCATCGGTGCCGATTTCCTATCCACCAGCGTCATTTCCGCCGCCAAAAGCAACGGCTATCCCATCCCTACCCAGACCTATTTCGCCGCCATTGACCAGAAGGTCGTCGAAATCGCCGTCGATGCCTATATCGCCGATCACCCCGACCTCGGTCTTACCCGCGAGACCATCAGCGCCGAATATGTTTCGGCCTACGATAGTGAGGGCAACCTCAAGGAACCCGAAGCCGCTGCCCTTAGGCAATTCGGCTACCTGAAGTTCTTCGGTCCTAGCGACAACCAGGTCCTCTGGGGCTATTACGACGCTTGGCTTGAGGAGTTCAAAGCCTCCGACGAGCCGGGCCTAGGTTATCTCAACTGCCCCACTTCCGACTTCCTGACCCTATACAAGGACACGACCCTCAACCGTATCACCAGTGCCCGTTCCTGCATCGCCACCCAAGACGGCTACTATGGCCATTACGGGGCTGACGAGAACTGGACCGTGGCCATCGAAGCCAAGGATTATTCCTACGCCTGGAGCCGCGGTTTCCTCGAAGGGCTACTGATTTACCCGATCGCCTGGGCCACCGATAGCCTGGCCTATTCCATCGACCCCTTGCTATCCGGCGCCGCCCAGCTGCTCGCTCTACTTGTCGTCACGGTCGTCATCAGGTTGCTCTTCATGGGCATTTCCTTCCCCTCGACCATGAACCAACAGAAGATGCAGGCTTTGCAACCACAACTAGCCAAGCTACAGGCCAAATACCCCAACGCCAATACCAACCAGGCCCAAAAGGCCCGCTTGGCGCAGGAGCAGATGGCCCTATATAAGAGAAACAAGATCCATCCGTTCCTATCCCTGTTATTGCCGTTGGTAATCCAATTCCCCTTGTTCATCTGTGTCTGGGCGGCCTTCCAGGGCTCTTCGGCCCTTTCTTCGGGCTTGTTCCTGAACCTCTCTTTGGCCAAGACCATCCAGTCGGCCTTGTTCGATTTCTCGGGAACCTGGTATCTGAACACCAACGGATGGTGGACTGCCCTAGTCATGTTCCTGCTTATGGCAGCCGGACAGATCCTCGCGATGATGGTCCCTCAGATACTGCAGAAGAAGCGCACCAAGAAGGTGGCTAGGCTCACCCGCAACCCGGCCATGGAAAAGCAGCAGAAGACCACCAGGTGGATGATGATCGGCATGAGCATCTTCACCATCTTCATGGGCTTCTTCCTGGTGTCGGCCATGGCCTTCTATTGGTTCGTCGGCTCCCTAATGCAGATTGCCCAAACCCTCATCATGCACGTCATCTTGCTTAAGACCCAAAAGAAAAAGGAAAGGAAGTATTAACAATGCACCAGTACTCTGCCAAAACCATTGAAGAGGCCGTTGAGTCGGCCGCTGTAGACCTCGGCAAGCAAAAAAGCGAAATCATCTATAAGGTCGTCGAGGAGAAGAAAGGCCTCTTCTCCAAAAAGGCCATCATCGAAGTCTATGACGAAAACGATGCCTGCGAATATGCCGAGGAATATCTGCGCACCGCCGTCGGCGGCATGGGCGTGGAACTCGAGTTCGCCGAGGAAATCGAAGACGGAATCATCCGCATCACCCTCAACTCCCCCCGCAACCCGATTCTGATCGGAAAAGGCGGCAAGACCCTGCAGTCGCTCAATGAGTTGGTCAAGCTGGCCGTTTCCAGCCGGTTCCACCACCGCTTCAGGATCCTGCTCGACGTCAATGGCTACAAGGAAGACAAGTACTACCGCATTGCCCAGATGTCGAAGAGGACGGCCAAGGAAGTTTCCCGCACCCGCATCTCGGCCACCCTTGAACCGATGACCCCCGACGAGAGGCGCATCGTCCATACGACCCTGGCCAATTGGGACCACATCTTCACCGAGTCCGTCGGCGAAGGTTCCGATAGGGCCGTGGTCATCAGCTATGTCGACTAAGCGGGTATGAACCCGCTTTTTTTAAAAAGATGGAGTTGATAATCGCCCCTGCTACCCCAAATTTGGTTTCCGCCCTCTCCATCATCAGGATTTCCGGGGACGGGGCTTTTGAGGCTACCGACAAGCTCTTTGACAAAAAGGTAACGGGCATCAAATCCCGAACCTCTTTCTTAGGCACCCTTTCCTATAAGGAAGACCCCATCGACCAGGTGGTCTTGTTGGCCTACCCATCGCCTAGGAGCTATACCGGGGAAGAGGTCGTGGAAATCATCTGCCACGGTTCCCCTTTGATCGTTAAGGAAATAACCGAAGCCTATATCGCCCTGGGGGCTAGGGAAGCCGGCCCCGGGGAGTTCACCGCCCGGGCTTACTATAACGGCAAGATGGACTTGGTCAGGGCCTCCGCGGTCGATGATCTCATCAAGTCTTTGTCCCATGAGTCCAAGCGCTTGGCGCTACTGTCCCTTGAAGGGAAATCAAGCGCCTTGCTTATCCCCATCAAGGAGGATCTAGGCGAACTGCTTTCCCTTATCGAAGTCAATATCGATTACCCTGAATACAGTGACCTTGAAGAAGCGAATTCCTCGCAAATCGAAAGCAAAGCAAAGGAAATCCGCGCCAAACTGGCCTCTCTTATCAAGAAAAGTCAGGACGGGGCGGTGGTATCAAACGGCATCAAAGCCGCGATTGTCGGCGAGCCCAATGTCGGGAAGTCCACCTTGCTCAATGCCTTTTTGGATTCGGAAAAGGCCATTGTCTCCCCGATTCCGGGCACGACCAGGGACATCGTCGAGGGCGAAGCCATCATCGGCGGACTGTTATTCAGGTTTCTGGATACCGCCGGACTCCGTAAATCCGAGGACATGATCGAAAACCTCGGCATCAAAAAGAGCCGTGAGGCCCTAGAGGAAGCCGATTTGGTCATCTATGTCCACGATGCCTCAAGGAAAGAAGAATCCAGCCTAGAACTCCAAACCCTTCTTTCAAATAAGCTATGCATCGATGTCTATAACAAATCCGATCTTGCGAGGAACGAAGACGGAAAGCTTTATATCTCCGCCCTCAACAAGGACATCTCGCCCCTTATCGAGGAGATAAAAAAGAAACTGAATCTCTCCAAGGATGTCTTTGATTCCCCTTCTTTGTATTCAAAGAGGGAAATCGGCCTTTTGAAAAGGATGGACGAGGAACTCGAAGGCGTTTTGGAGGATATCGCCGCCGGCGCCCCCATCGACTTGGTCTCCAACAGGCTTTTGACCGCCTATAACCTCGCTAGGGAAATCCTTGGCGAAGAAATAGATAATGACCTCAGCGGGGAAATCTTCTCCCGCTTCTGCGTAGGTAAGTAAGATGATCGATTCCCATTGCCACCTAAACGATCCGGCCTTCAAGGACGATTTGGGCCAAGTCATTTCCAAAGCCATATCCGCCGGGGTGCACACGATGCTGTGCATCGGCTATGACTGGGAAAGCTCCGTCATGGCTTTGGCCATGGCCGACCAACACCCCGCCATCTATGCGGCGGTAGGCTTCCACCCAGAGAACATCGAAGGCGTGGATATTTCCGAACTCGCCAAAATCAGGGAGCTAGCCAAGCACCCCAAGGTCATTGCCATCGGGGAAATCGGCCTGGACTACCATTGGTATAAGAAAGACGAATGGTCCGAATACCAAAAAAAGTGGTTTTTGGCCCAGATCGAACTCGCCAACGAACTGAACCTTCCTATTTCGGTGCACTCCAGGGATGCCAATCAGGACATCTATGACTTTCTAAAAGAACACCCCGTCAAAGCCCATGGGGTGATGCATTGTTACTCCGGTTCGGCGGAGATGATCAAAGGCTTTGCCGACCTTGGCTTTTATTTCGGATTCGGAGGTACCACGACCTTCAAGAACGCCAAGACCCCCAAGGAATGCGCTGCAGCCTGTCCGTTGGATAGGATCCTTCTTGAAACCGATAGTCCCTACCTCACGCCCCACCCCTACCGAGGCCAAAGGAACGATCCGTCATACATCCCGTTGGTATTAAAGGAAATCGCGCACCTGCGCGAAATGGATGAAAAAGAGCTTGAGGAAGCCACCGACAAAAACTTCCAAAATCTCTTCCACGTGAAA
This sequence comes from uncultured bacterium, assembly GCA_949300345.1. Lineage (GTDB taxonomy): Bacteria > Bacillota_I > Bacilli_A > RFN20 > CAG-826 > UBA4951. The sequence continues at coordinate 5,513 of CASGDR010000007.1, read as the reverse complement.
CTATGAGCAAGTTTACCCATAGTGGAATCATTGTGGTGGAAGGAGAGACGGACAGGGCTTTTTTATCAGCGTTCATTGATGGTGAAATCATCATCACAAACGGCTCCAGTGTTCCATGTGAAACGCTAGAATACCTCAAAACAGCAAGCAAAGACCGCGACATCATCGTTTTGACCGACCCTGATTTTCCCGGTGCCCAGATCCGCAACAAGATCCAAGAAGCCATATCCTCGTCCAAGCACGCCTTCATGAAGAAGGAAGACTGCATCGCTAGGGGCAAGGTCGGCGTGGCCGAATCCGACCAAGAAGCCGTAATCGAGGCCTTGAAGCATCTCTTGGACAATTCCAAAGCCAAGGAAAGCAGTCTCACCTACTATGATCTGGTCGAGCTCGGCCTTGCGGGGTCAAACGGTTCTTCTATCAAAAGGCAGGCGCTCATGGAAAAACTCCATTTGGGATATGGTTCGGGCAAGGTACTCTTGGATAGGGCTAGAAAAGCCGGACTGAGCAAGAAAGACCTAGCCAAGGAGATAGCATGAACAAAGACAAGTATTTCCAAACCATCAAGGAATACCGCCTTTTAGCCAAAAAAGAGGTAGGCCAGAACTTTCTTATCGACTCTGATGTGGCCGAAAGGATCGTGGGCCTATTGCCTAAAGAAGGCAAGGTGCTGGAAATCGGCTTTGGAGCTGGGTCATTAAGCTATTTTCTAGTCGAAGGCGGCTATGACTTCAAAGCCATCGATATCGACGAAGGGCTTTTGGTGAAACTCCATAATGATTTTCCGGAACAGGAAGATAGATTCTTCCAAGAGAATGTCCTAAAAAGCGACCTAAGCGCATACCAAGGCATCATCGGAAACCTCCCCTATTACATCACCACGAAGATCATTGAAAAGTTCGTCCTTGAAGCCACCATGTGCAACAAAGCCGTCTTCATGGTGCAAAAAGAAGCCTATGAAAGGCTATTTGCCAAAGCCTCCAGCAAGGACTATTCGCCCCTTGGCATCCTTTTGGATCTCTTCTTCGAGGCGAAAAAGGAATTTAGTGTGCCCCCTTCCTCCTTTTCACCGGCACCCCATGTCGATTCATTGGTCTTTTCATTAAGCCCCAAAAAGGAACGGAAATCGGATTACATAAAGGGTTTTTATGCCTTTTTGAATGCCCTTTTCGCCAGTAGGAGGAAGACCTTAGGAAATAACCTGAAGAAAGCCTATGGGGAAGAGACCTGTAAGGCCGCTTTGGCCGCTTGGGGGGAGGATTCCGCCTCAAGGGCGGAACAAAGAAGCCCGGAAAGCCTTGAAAATCTATTCAAATGCCTGCTTGGCTATTCAAATTGAGACAAAACCCTTGATAATAATTTTGCCATGATCGTGAAATCGTTCGCGAAGATCAACCTCTCGCTGTCAATCAAAGGAAAAAGGGATGACGGATACCATTATCTGGAAATGGTCAACCTGCCGCTAGCCCTTCATGACACCATTGAAATTACCCACACCCCTTATCTGAAGGATACCTTCGTCACTTGTGACGAGCCCCACCTCAATGCCCTGCACCACAATCTTTGCACCAAAGCGGTCCAGGCCATGAGGGAATACTTTGGCTTCAATGACAATTTCATCATCCACATCCATAAGGAAATCCCCTTTGCCGCCGGGCTCGGAGGCGGGTCGAGCAACGCGGCCGCGGTGATGCTAGCCATCGATAAGATCCTCAAGCTCAATGCCCCTAGCGAGACCCTCAACCTCATCGGCGCCTCCCTTGGCGCGGACGTCCCCTACTTCTTGGCCTGTGCCCCGGCCCTAGTCACCGGAATCGGGGAAATCGATACCCCCATCAAGGCCAAGGACTCCTATGAAGTCCTGCTTCTTAAGCCCGACGAGGGACTCTCCACCGCCGATGTATACAAGAACTGCGACGAGTTCGAAAGGCTATCCATCGATACCAGGAAGGTAGTCAAGGGACTAGAAACCGGAAACCCCTCCCTCATCGCCGAAGGGGCCGGGAACGACCTATATCCCTGCGCTTTGAAACGCCTTCCCGTCATCGGGGAATATATTTCCATGCTAAAGGAAGACGGCTTCTTCTATGTGGCCATGTCGGGCTCGGGTTCGGCCGTCTTTGCCCTCACCCAAGATCCCAAAATCGCCAAAGCCGCCTATAAGAAATACGAAAAGAAAGGGCTCAATGTCATATTGACCAAAACCATCAAATGAAAAAGTACGCGATCATATTAGCCGCCGGAAAAGGCACCAGGATGAAGTCCAAAAGGGACGACATCTCCAAGGTCTCCTTCCCTATCTTGGAGACCCCTCTCGTCAAATGTGTCCTCTATTCGCTAGAACCCCTGGGGCTTGAGGAAATCGTCACCGTGGTCGGTCACGGGGCCAAGGCTTCCGAAGCCATCGTCAAAGACCACTCCAAAGTCGTCTATCAACTAGAACAGAAAGGCACCGGACATGCGATCATGATGGCCGCCCCGGTCCTTGAAGGCAAAGAGGGCATCACTCTCATCACCTGCGGAGACACTCCCCTACTGACTTCGAAAACCCTGCAAAACCTAATCGACTATCACCTCAATAACGGCATGGATATGTCTATTTTGACGGGGATTTTGGAAAATCCGAAGGGTTATGGCCGCATCATCGAAGAGGATGGTCAGGTCAAGGCCATCAGGGAACAAAAGGACTGCTCGATAGAAGAAAACGCCATCAAGGTCATCAATGCCGGCGTCTATGTCTTCGATAACAAAAAGCTCTTTGATTGCCTGCCCCTACTATCCACCGAAAACGCGGCCCACGAATACTATCTGACCGACTTGGTCGGCATCTTCAACAAGAAGGGCTATAAGGTCGGGCAGATGCCCTGCGAGGACTTCGACGAAACCCTCGGGGTCAACGATAGGGTGCAGCTTGCCAGGGCCGGGGAAATCCTCCGTGACCGCATCAACGAGGGCCTTATGCTCTCCGGGGTCACCATCATCGATCCCAAGAACACCTACATCGGACCCAAGGTCAAAATCGGGGCCGACACGGTCATCTACCCCGGCACCCACATCTATGGGGACACCGTAATCGGAGAAGGCAATACAATCGGCCCCGACACCTATCTTAGCAACCTGAAGATCGGCGACCGCAACAAAGTCATCTATTCCCACATCGTGGATTCCGAAATCAGAAACGACGCCCACGTCGGACCTTATTTCCGGGCCAGGAAAGGCGCCCTCATCATGGACCATGCCCATATCGGCAACTTCAACGAGGTCAAGAATTCAACCTTCGGGGAAGCCAGCAAATGCGCCCACCTCTCCTATATCGGGGATTCCAACATCGGCAAGGACGTCAACATCGGATGCGGCACCATCATCGCCAATTACGATGGGGTCAATAAATTCCACTCCGAAATCAAAGACCATGCCTTCATCGGCTCGGGCACTCTCATCATCAGCCCGGTCACCGTCGGCGAATCCGCGATGACGGCCGGAGGCTCTACCATCACCAACGACGTGCCCGGCCACGCCATGGCCATCGCTAGGGAAAGGCAGACCAACAAGGAAGGCTTTGCAGATACCTTCAAGCAAAAGGCCCTCGATAAGAAAAACAAGAAGTAACTACCCCCTTCTAGAACCAAGCCCCTTATGGGGGCTTTTTCTTATTCCATAGAAAAAGGAGGTCCCGAAGGACCCCCTTTGGTTGAACGATCTTAGGCGCTCTTTTTGATGATGAAGACCTTGGTTCCGCTCACGCCGGCTTCACGCTCATGCTTGATGGCGGCCTGCGCGGCAGCCAGCTTGGCAACGGGCACGCGGAAAGGCGAGCAGGAGACATAGTCGAGTCCGACCTTGTCGTAGAACTCGATGGAGACGGGGTCACCGCCGGTCTCGCCGCAGACACCGACCACGAGGTCGGGACGGGTGGTACGGCCACGCTCGAAGGCGATCTTGACCAGTTCGCCGACACCGGCGATATCGATGGTCTGGAACGGATCGAATTCGTAGATCTTCTTCTCGTAGTAGTAATCCAGGAACTTCCCGGCGTCGTCCCGGCTGAAGCCGAAGGTCATTTGGCTCAGGTCGTTGGTGCCGAAGGAGAAGAACTGGGCTTCCTTGGCCAGCTCATCGGCGGTGAGGGCGGCCCGGGGGATCTCGATCATGGTACCCACCAGATAGGGGATATCCATATCGTTCTCCGCAAGGACTTCCTTAGCCGTCTTGTCGATGATCTTCTTGACGTAGATCAGCTCCTTATCCTCGCCTACCAAGGGGATCATGATCTCGGGGATCACGTTGATGCCCGTCTCACGGCGTACGTTGATGGCGGCCTCGATGACGGCGCGGGTCTGCATTTCCGCAATTTCCGGATAGGTGACGGACAGGCGGCAGCCCCGGTGGCCCATCATGGGGTTGAACTCGTGGAGGTTGGTAATGGTAGCCCGCAGACGCTCCGGGGTGATGCCCATGGTCTTGGACAGCTCCAGGATATCCTCTTCCTTGTTGGGCAGGAACTCATGGAGCGGGGGGTCCAGGAACCGGATAGTGACCGGATGGCCGTTCATGACCTTGTAGATGCCCTCGAAGTCCTTGCGCTGCATGGGCAGGAGCTTGTTCAGGGCGTCCCGGCGGGCCTGGACGTTGGGGGCCAGGATCATCTCCCGCATGACGGGGATACGGTCCTCTTCAAAGAACATGTGCTCGGTGCGGCACAGGCCGATGCCCTCCGCCCCGAACTTCATGGCGATGGAAGCGTCGTGGGGGTTATCCGCATTGGTGCGCACCCGCAGCCGGCGATACTTATCCGCCCAGCCCATGAGCCGGCCGAAGTCGCCGCTGATCTCGGCTTCCACGGTGGGGATCTTCTCGCCGTAGATGTTGCCGGTGGAGCCGTCCAGGGAGATGTAATCCCCCTCTTTGAACACCCGGCCGTCCAGGCTGAAGCACTTGTTTTCCTCGTCCATCTGGATCTCGCCGCAGCCGGATACGCAGCAGGCGCCCATGCCCCGGGCCACCACCGCCGCGTGGCTGGTCATGCCGCCCCGCACGGTAAGGATGCCCTCCGCGTGATGCATACCTTCGATATCCTCCGGGCTGGTCTCCAGCCGCACCAGGATCACCCGCTTGCCGCGGCCCACCCACTTCATCACGTCGTCCGCGGAGAATACGATCTGGCCGCTGGCCGCGCCGGGGGAGGCGGGCAGGCCCTTGCCGATGGGCTTGGTGTTCTTAAGGATGGCGGCGTCAAACTGGGGATGCAGCAAGGCGTCCAGCTGCTTGGGATCCACGGTCATCACCGCTTCCTCCTCGCTGATCATGCCCTCGTCCACCAGGTCGCAGGCGATCTTCAAAGCGGCGGCGGCGGTGCGCTTGCCGTTCCGGGTCTGGAGCATGAAGAGCTTCTTCTCCTCGATGGTGAACTCCATGTCCTGCATATCCCGATAATGGTGCTCCAGCTTGTCGCAGATATCCACGAACTGCTGATAGGCCTCGGGCATGATCTTGGCCAGCTGGTCGATGGTCTG
>CASGDR010000006.1 GCA_949300345.1 uncultured bacterium | reverse complement strand
CATCCCTTCCTCCGTGACCTGCGTCGGCAACCAGGCCTTCCAAGACTGCTTCTCCCTCACCTCCGTGACCTTCGGCGAAGGCTCGCAGCTGAAATCCATCGGCTCCTATGCCTTCTGCAGATGCTCCTCCCTCACGTCCATCGCCATTCCTTCCTCCGTTACCTCCGTCGGCTCCTCTGCCTTCGACGACTGCTCCTCCCTCACCTCCGTGACCTTCGGCGAAAGCTCGAAACTGGGATCCATCGGCTCCAATGTCTTCCAATACTGCAGTTCCCTCACGTCCATCGTCATCCCTTCCTCCGTTACCTCCATCGGCTTCTATGCCTTCTACGGCTGCACCTCCCTCACGTCCATCGTCATCCCTTCCTCCGTTACCTCCATCGGCTCCTATGCCTTCTGCGGCTGCTCCTCCCTCACGTCCATCGTCATCCCATCCTCTGTTACCTCCATCGGCTCCTCTGCCTTCTACGGCTGTTCCTCCCTGACCATCTACTGCGAAGCGGAATCCCAGCCTGAAGGATGGGATGCGAATTGGAACTACAGCGACAGGCCTGTCTACTGGGCTGGTGAGTGGTCCTATGTCGACGGGGTGCCTACCCCAAAGGCATAAGGGACATCTATACGACCTGTTAGGATTGGCCAAGCCGACGCTTGGCCTTTTCTTACGGCATTGGTTTGTGGGCATCGGCTTTCCTGGACCGTTCCGGTTTTGAATGTGGCGATCCTTCCTGCGTACCCGTATCGAAAACCCCGCAATTTTGTATCGGAATGTGAAAAAGCCGCATATATTCGTGCTTCTTATATGGCTTAGTCTCCAATGGGGAAAATGCAATCTAGAGATAGCTTACAGGGATTACCTTGTCCTTTGGGCTTATTGAGACCAGTTTGTCATAAAGGCAAATGACCCCGCCGGGCCCGCGCTTCATGCTGGGCATGCCCTCAAGTTTGGAAAAGGAGGCAACATCCTTTTTGCTAGGGTCGGCATGCTTCTTTATCTCTAGGGGATACAGGGTGCCCGCGTCTTCTATTACGAGGTCGATCTCCACCATGTCCTTATCCCTATAGAAATAAAGGGGCGGATCGATTGTTCCTTGGTTGAAATAGCCTTTGATGATTTCGGATATGACGAAATTTTCAAAGAAAGGACCCGACATGGCGCCGCTTCTTAGGACTTCTGGAGTAGTCCAGCGGCCTAGGTAGGCGGCCAGTCCCGTATCGAGGAAGTAAAGCTTTGGGGTCTTGACGGCCCGTTTCATCAAGTTGTTCGAATATGGCCTTAGCAGGTAGACGATGTTGCTCGCGACGAGGATGGAAAGCCATCTTTTGGCCGTGGGTATGGTGATCCCGACATCCCTTGCCAAGGAAGCCAGATTGAGCAACTGCCCGATGTGGGAGGCGGCCCCTAGCATGAAATTGGTGAACTTGACCGTGTCGCCTATCTCGCTTAGTTCTCTGACGTCCCGATCGATGTAGGTATTCAGATACGTCGAGTAGAATAGCTTCCAGTCATAGTCGGGATTGACTACGAGCTCGGGCATGCTGCCCCGATGGACCATATCCCAAACGCCGGCGTAACCGATGGATGATGCATCCGTCTTCCTAGAGGCGAAATATTCCTCGCTCGGTAGGAAGGGGAGGTCGAAGGAAGTCCCTGCCCTTTCCCTCAATGAAAGGCCCGGCAGGGTGACTAGTCCGATGCGTCCGGCCAAGGACTCGCTTACCCCTTTCATCATTTTGAATTGCTGGGAACCCGAGAGGTAAAACTGGCCCTTCTTGCCTTCCTTGTCCAGATAGAGCTTGATGCTCTCGAATAGGGCAGGGGCCTTTTGTATTTCGTCGACGAAAACAGGCGAGCGTCGGCAATTCCATAGCCGTGGACCGCATCCTCCCTGAGGTCTATAGCGACAATTTGTCCCTGACTTCCGCAAATTTGCCCGATTCTTTGCTCAGCATCGACTATGAAGCCTTCTATAACTGCAGCAACCTAAGCTGGGTCAATATCTCCGAAGGGTTCAGTTATATCGGAGAAAAGGCCTTCTATGACGTAAGCGGCACCATCTATGTCGAAAAGGGTACCGCCGATCCTAATTGGGATGCCGATTGTAACAATGGCTTTAATGGCACCATCGTCTATGGATTGGGCACCAATTGGGAATACGTAAATGGGGTTTCTACCCTGATTGCTTGATTCTGAATCAAGATGGTCTTGAACTAGATTCAGCAAATCTTCCTTCAACATATTTTCCAAATCGATGGCGGATTGAGGCCTGTCCATGGATATGGCTCTATAACAAAATTATTTCCGATTGGTTTGCCACATTTGCTACACAAGCTGGCTTTGTCCAGGGTTGAAATTGCAGGCTTTTCTACCTTGCTTTGTTTAATTATGGCAACATATGCCCATGAGTTATTACTTGGCCTATGGGAGCAATCTCAATTTAAAGCAGATGAAGCACCGCTGCCCCGATGCCCAAATGGTAGGGAGGGCAATGCTTGAGGGATATGCTCTTCAGTTTAGGCTATATCTGACCATCCAGAAGAAGGAAGGTTCCAAGGTTCCGGTCGGAGTCTATGAACTAAACAAACGCGATGAAAAGAGCCTGGATAACTTCGAAGGCTATCCCTATTCCTATAAGAAAGAACAAGTGGTTTTCGAACTGGACGGGGAACCCTGCATAGGCTTTGTCTATGTGATCAATGAAAAGCTTAGGCCCCTAAGGAAGCCGACCCAGCAATATCTGGATACCGTCCTATCGGGCTATAAGGATTTCGGTTTCGATCCTTCCTTCATCGAAGCGGCCCTTTGAGACTTATTGGGGTTTGATGCCACCAAGTGAAGCCAACCATTGCCGTTGGCTTCTTTCGAAAGGACATGCCCCTCAAATAGCCGATTCACAGGGTATCTTCGGTAGGGGATGTGCCTAGATTATCAAAACCCCAGTCGGATGCTTTTCTTAGGGCTAAATCCTTATGTTTACCAAGATTTTTCACCCGAAGCCCTCTGTTTTGCGGAATATATGGATGTTTTAATCCGTCTAATAATCGTTGTTTTATCACGGGTTAGCCAAAGGAAATCCTGATCGGAGACCACCCCTAAAACAGTTAGACATGAATAATTTTTCATATTTCTTATTGAATCGCTTGATATATGAATAATTCTTCATATAATAGGCTCGTAATCAAACATGAAGGAGTGTTCATATTATGTGCTCGATACCCGATGACCACGTCCTGGATCTGATGGAAAACATGCTCAACATCGCCAGCGACTTCACTAGGCTGAAGATCCTTTATTCAATACTAGAAGGCGAGAAATGCGTTTCCGACATCGTAAGCGAAGTCGGGGCCAGCCAATCCCTGGTGTCGCATCAGCTCAAAGTCCTTAGAAAAGCCAACCTTGTTTCGACTAGGAAAGAAGGGACCAAGGTCTTTTATTCCTTGGCGGACGAGCATGTTAACAAGCTCATCGAGGTGGTTGAGGAACACGCGAAAGAAGAGTTATGAAAACCCTGTATTTGGTAAAAGGGCTAGATTGCCCCGTTTGCACCTCAAAGGTAGAAAAGGGAATCAGCGAGGATCCTAGAGTAAATAAGGCATCGCTTTCTTTTCCAGACGGGCGTTTGGCCATCGAATCGGAAACCGAACTCAGCCCTAAGGACATCCAGGCCATCGTCGACCCCTTCGAAGACGGCTTGAAGGTGGTCTCTTTTTCCCATAGCGAGAAAAAAGACGAGGGCAAAAGGTTCCGCAACAAGATAATCATATTGTTCATTAGGATCGTCCTCGGACTGACCCTAGCCATCATCGGACTCACCTATGTCAATGAGGGAAACTTCGGGCTATGGCCCAATCTTGCCATCAATGCGATTGCCTATCTCATCCTTGGCTATGACATCCTCTACAAAGCGGTGACGAACCCCATCAAGAACCACGAGTTCTTCGATGAGAATACCTTGATGGCCATCGCCTCGGTCGGCGCATTTTTCCTGCGCTTCTTCGGAGAAGCCTCCAATGAATTCTTCGAAGCGGTCATGGTCGTCCTTCTATATCAGATCGGCGAGGTCTTCGAAAACTTCGCGATGAGGCGTTCCCACCAGGCGGTCCTCAACGCCGTCGGCCTCAAGGCCAAAAGGGCCCGCCGCATAGAGGAAGACGGAAGTCTGGAAGAAGTTTCGCCCGAAGATATCAGAATCGGTGACAAAATGCTCATCAGGGTCGGCGATTTGCTCCCGGTGGATGGCTCCATCATCGAGGGCGAAGGTACCTTGGATGGTTCTTCATTGACCGGGGAATTCCTGCCTGTGGAGGTAAAGGAAGGCTCAACGGTCAAAGCCGGGACCATCCTCACTTCCGGCTCCATAAAGATGGTGGCCGAAAAGACCTATGAGGATAGCTCGGTCGCCAAGATCCTCTCGCTTATCGAAGAAGGAAGCGAGCATAAGTCAAAAGTCGACCGCTTCATTTCCAAGTTCGCGAAATGGTATACGCCGGCGGTCATGCTCATATCCGTATTGATCATGGTGATTCCGCCCCTCTTTTTGGGGATTTCCGATCCGCTTATTTGGGAGAGATGGATCTATACCGGGCTTTGCTGCTTGGTCATCTCTTGTCCCTGCGCGATCGTCATATCCGTGCCGCTCAGCTTCTTTGCCGGCATCGGACTAGCCTCCAAAAACAACATGGTGGTCCGGGGTTCGGAGTACTTCGACCGCCTCAATAAGCTCAAGGTGCTTGCCGTGGATAAGACCGGCACCCTGACCGAAGGAAAATTCGAAATCGGCAAGATAGTTTCCTTCAAAGAGGAAGATGCCTTATTGGATTATCTTAGGGCCAGCGAATCCCTTTCCAGCCACCCGATTGCCGATGGCATCCTAAGGGGCGTGGACAAGGCCCATCTCCATGAGAGGGTAACCGATTATCAGGAAGTGGCCGGCAAGGGCATTTCCTGCAGGGTCGATGGTAGGGCCGTCTTATCCGGCAGCGCCTCCTTCTTGGCCCAACACGGGGTGAAGGCTCCCGATGTCGTTGAAGAGGACACCCTCGTCCATCTTGCCGTCGATGGCGTCTATTATGGCTATATCACTTTGGTGGACAAAATCCGTGCCAATTCGGCCTCAATGGTGAAAAACCTCCACAAAAAAGGCATCAAGGTCATCCTGCTTACCGGCGACAATGAGGAAAATGCCAAAAAGCTTGCAGAAACCCTCTCCTTAGACGGATATCATGCAGGCCTTACCCCCGAGGACAAACGCAACCACATCCGCGAACTCAAGGAAAAATACGGAGTGGTTGGCTATGTCGGAGACGGCATCAACGATGCCCCCTCCATCATCGAAGCCGATGTTGGATTCTCGATGGGTAACAAGGGCAGCGACCTTGCCATCGAGAATTCCGACATCCTCCTTATGGAAGATGATCCGGGAAGGGTCAATTCCATGATCGATATCTCCCATAAGGCCACCAACAAAGCCATAAGCAACATCGTCATTGCCCTCTTGGTCAAGGTCGTGGTCATGGTGCTATCCATTGCCATTGACGATTTCCCGCTTTATGTGGCCGTGTTTGCCGATACCGGCATATTGGCCTTGCTTATCCTCAATGCCTTGTCCTTGCTATTGGTAAAGATCAGGAAAGAGAACTGAAAATAGGGGTCGGACTACTGATTGTCCTTGCTGCGCCATGTATGGCGGTTGCCAAGATCGTTGGTTGGTTTGACCCCTTTATACACATAGATGAGGGTCGGTATGAGCATGATGGCCACGGCCGCCGTCCAGGCAATGGGATCGGCCATGCCTGAGGCATCGACGTCATAGGCCACGACCGCGGCTTGCATGATGATTCCGATTTCCAATATCGAGAACTGGAAGCCTAGGGGCAAGCCGTTTTTCAGATTTCTTAGGACAAAGTCGAAGGTCAGTTTCCAGTCGCTTTTCTTAATTCTCAGCTGAGGATATTTGACGAAGGTATAGACAATGGCCCCTAGGGCCGCTAGTCCTTGGGAAATCACCGTCGCCCAGGCACTGCCGGCCACACCCCAGCCAAAGACGCAGATGAATAGTAGATCCAAGCCTACGTTCACGATGGTCGAAGCGACCAAAACATGAACGGGGCAAATGAATCTCTGTAGGCTCTTAGGACGGCCACGATCATGTTGTATAGGACCTGGGGAAGGATGCCTATATAGATGATGAGGACATAGGTATAGACGGCTTGGTATTCCTGAGCCATGAAGGGGTCGGTGGCGGTTTCGTATAAGCCAATGAAGTTCAGAATGAATGGGAGTATGGCGATGCCTATTCCCGTCAGGATGAGGGAAATGATGCATGAAAGGATGATCTGGGTGAGATATGACCTTCTTGTCCCTGTTCTTCCTTAGCCCCTACACGGTCGCTCAAAATGACGGAAAAGCCCGATGTAGCGCCGATCCCGAAGTAAAGTACTAGCCATACCAAAGTCGAGGTTGAATTGACACCGGAGGCTTCGGCATCAGAGAGATTATCTCCCACGATAATGGCATCCGTGAGGGTGTATATCTGCTGAAAAAGGAGGCTCAGCAAGATAGGAATCAGGAAAATGATTATGACTTTGTAGACCTTTCCCGTAGTGAGGTCGATGGGGTTGAACAAGGTTTTGAATTTGCCCAGGATCTTGTTCAGGGCGGCATAAGTATATGCTTGGCCAAAAAGAAGGAAGAAGCTAATTGAAGAAACTTCCAAAACGTTTGGGTTAATAAGTTCGGAAACAAACTAACCTCTTTTTCGTGATGCTTTATATCTGCTCGGGCCTAGTTAGGCTCCAGCGTCCGTACCGTTTGGAACCAAGCCGGGTCAGATAGCCTTTCCTTTGCAGGCTCACAAAGGATCTTTCAACCGTTTTCTTGGAGCGGGTAAGCATGTAGGAGATGTCTTCAGCCCTCAATGATGGGTCTTCCCTAAGGAGGCTAAGGACCCGTCCTTCGGTATCAGTAAGCGGCAAAGAGAGTCTTTTGGCCTTGTGTTCGCGGACTTCCTGATAGGTATACGGGAAATGATATACGGTAATCAGCATGTTCCCGTCTTTGCGACGACTGACTTGGGGGTTCCCAAAGGCCCATGAAGGGCTGCTTTCCAGGCCTTGGATGATGCCTAGGTTCCTCAGTGTCTTGGTCAAGGTCCTATTGCTGGGCATGGCTTGGCCTTTGGAAGATGCCACATTTCCAACCACATCCCTAATATACGAGCGGAACTCCACGCGATTGTCGAAGATGGCTACCGAAGGGGCATCGAAGGTCCAATCATTGGTACAAATCAAAGAGCCTAGGATGGCCAAAAGAGCATTGATATCCAGGTTTTGGGTCGAAAAGTCCATCAGGGACATCAGTTCGGCATTGATTCTCATCGCCATGGCCTGATACGCCATGGCAAGGGGCCTATTGCCATAGTTGGTGCGGGAAAAATCGCTGCTGAGGGACTTCCCTTTATATCTATAGAAATAAAAGGGATGTGGATTTTGATCGGACAATAGGTCGGAATTACGGTTAGGACGGAGGCTAGAATCAACCAAATCGAAGAATTGCGCGAATTCCATGGAACTCAAGTCCTGGTATTCGGGTGGCAAAAGCAGTTTTAGGCACTTATAGGAGGGGTTTTCGATGAGGCCCCTTTTGTTCTTCAAAGGGTCATCTAATCCCTTCTTTTGGGCTAAAAGTTGATTTCTCTCGGTGGCGTTCAGCTCTTTTGTAACGCCTTTATCGACCACATAGGCTTTGTATCCTTTGCGGGTTGAAACCTCAGCCACAGCATCTTCCAGGGGCTTGATCCGGAGATTTAGGAAGGTCTTGTTGTAATCAAAATTGACAAGGAACCTCAGACATTCGGATGCGTTGGGTCTCACCTTCTCATTTATAAAATTTTTGATATTGCCAATGAGCTGGTCAATTTCGTTGTCCTGAAAACGGATTAGACCTCCATCTGAATTTAGCATTGCGCAAACCAGAGTTGGAAATTCTATTGTAAGACCGGTAAAAACCTTTGATTCATCTACTAACATAAGTCCGTATTAATTTATAACAAATTTCGGAATGATTATAAATAAAGATTTATAAAACCCATATCTTGCAAAACGGGAACAAAACGGACATTTCCATTTTTCAGAAAATATCGATATTTATCCGTTGAAAACTGTCTACTTCATGTTTTCACGTTTCCAAGAAATTCATGTTGGCGAGATAAATTGAGATGAGGTTTTGATCGCGTTTCTTAAATAGCGTGGCAAAGATCAGACACAGTTTCCCATTAACCTTATTTCTTTTAATCATACGTAGGCATACGCATATGTAATCCAATTATTGCAACCAGGGGTTAAGCGTTTATTGAATGTAGGGGCAGTTTTCCGTATCATCATGCCTAGATATGAGCGATGGCGATTGTAGTAGTATTCCGCTGCTGACGGCTACCACCAATAGATTCGAAGACATAACTGTCTATGGAATGCCCGTTTGGGTTGCCATTCTTTTGGTGTGTATCCTCTTGCTTGTAAGCGGATTGTTCTCTGCGAGTGAGAACGCATTTTCAAACTGTGACAAATATCACTTTAAGGCTGAGGCTGAAAAAGGAAGCCTCACATCCAAGATCGTGGTAAGACTGACCGAGAAGTTCGAGAGCACTCTGGTGTCGGTACTGGTTGGTAACAACATAGTACAGACATTGATGTCCTCCATCTCGGCCATCTTCTTCTACAACTTGTGTAACGCCTATGGCCTTGGTGATTCTGTCGAGGTTATTCTCTCGACCGTAGTCATGGCCTTCTTGGTATATGTCGTTTCGGACACGGTACCCAAGATCCTTTCCAAAGCCATGCCGAACAGGATGGCCTTCTTCTTGGCTTGGCCGGACTTCATCATTTCCATTCTCCTTTATCCGGTCATCCTCATCTTCAAACTCATCCTTACTGGTGTTCATAAGCTCTTTCACATCAAAGAAGAGGATCTGCTTAGCAAGGAAGATTTGATTGCCAAAGCCGACGAAGCTGTATTGGAAAACGAACTTACCAAAACCGAAGAGGAACTCCTCGAACCCGATGAGGTCAACATGCTCAAGAGGGCACTCTCCCTTTCTGATAAGAGAGCAAGGGATGTCTATACTCCTTTAAATAAGGTTGTTTCTCTTTCCGAAGAGAGCCTGGCGCCCAAGGAAGTCAATAATTTCCTACTATCGTCAAAATTCAGCAGAGTTCCAGTTTATCGTGAAGAAAAAGGCAATTTTGTGGGGGTTTTGGCTACAAACCTTTATTTTGGGGAGTACTTCCAAGACGTCCATTTGGACCCCAGGAGCACCCTGCTTCCCGTCCTGGAAATCGACGCCGATGACAATTTGCTTACTGCCTTTGAAAAATTGACTGATGAGAAATTGCATATGGCCGCAGTCAAAGAAGGGGACAAGACAATCGGCATCATTACCTTGGACGACATTCTCGATGAGCTTGTAACGGTACCCACCGCGGAGGTAGCGCGATGACTACGATCATTCTTTATTCGCTCCTCCTTTTGGCGCTACTATTCGGGTCCATGTTCTTCTCAAGTGCCGATATGGCCTATGGTTCTATCTCTTTGAAGCGTCTTTCCAGGGAGATGGATAGCCATCCTGGTTCGGGCAAAAGGAAGACTGCTTACCGTCTTGCCAAAGATTACGACAAGACCATCTCCACCATCCTCCTTTGCAACGACACCATCAACGCTGCCTTAGACACCGTATCCACTTTGCTTGGTGTTGTCTTGGCCATCACGGTCTTTGGAATCACCAATGAAGACGTACAGGAATTCTATGGTCTAATCGCTTCCATCGTCGTTCTTGTTTTCAAGATCACTTTCTGCGAAATCATCGCAAAATCGCTTGGAAAAATTTGGAATCTGCGTCTTTCTGTCTCCTATGCCCCGATAATCAACGCTTTCTATTGGGGTACTATTCCCGTCACCTATCTAGTTGGTGGATTTGGCAAGTTTGTCTCTTATCCGATCCTTCGTTTCTTCCCTGAAAACAAATCGCAGGAAGACGATCTCCAGGAGATGATCGACGAAGGCGAGGAAAAGGGTGCCTTTACCGAGGAAGAAGCCGAATTGCTCCGCGGTACTGTGGAATTCGCCCAGGCCAAGGCCTTTGAAATCCTCACTCCTAGGGTCAAGGTCTTCGCCGTTTCGGCCAATGAGCCGGCTTCCGTCATCCTCAATAAACCCGAAGCCTTTACCCATAGCAGGCTTCCGGTGTACGAAAATACGATCGATAACATCCTTGGCTATGTCCGCCTCAAGGACATAATCGCCCTTAAATTAAAGGGTAAAAGCGATGACATCAGGCCGCTTATCCGTCCTTTGATGTTCGTCCACCGCAGCGAAGATGTCTCCGTCATCCTCGAAGACATGAGGCAGAAGAAGACCCGCATCGCTGGCGTCATGGATGAGTATGGCGGCTTTGAGGGTATCGTCACCGTCGAGGATATCATCGAGGAAATCGTCGGAGAAATCTGGGATGAAACCGACCATGCCGAAGAACCCTTCGTCGAAAGAGGGGAGGACTCCTATATTGCTGACGGATCGATGAACCTCGAAGATCTCTTCAATGAACTCGACATCGATTACGATGAGGTCAGTTCCGATTCCGAAACCCTCTCTGGCTTCCTTACCGAATTGGCTTTGGAACAAGGCAAGGATTCGAGGAACCTGCAGTTCGGCGGTTATAACTTCAAAGTCCTGGCTTTTGGGGCCAGAAAGGTCATCCGCAAGGTCCTCATCACCAAAATCGAGAGTGAGGATGTCGATAAATCCGTCAACCAGCGGATCCGCGAAAGGTTTGAAAAAGCCTTGGACGGAAACGAAAAACCGGACTAAGTCCGGCAGATCGCTAGTCAGAGGTCGGGGTTATTCTCCGACCTTTTGTTTATAGTGGGCCTTGATGGCTTCCCAGGTGGCGTCGCTTAGATCGTGTTCGATTTTGCAGGCATCCCTGTAAGCCGTTTCCTCATCGACCCCTAGGGCAACGAACATCTTCCCTAGAAGCTCATGGCGTTCGTATACCTTAAGTGCCAATTCCCTTCCGGTTTCGGTAAGGTGGATGTGCTGGTGTTCGTCGACATAGACATAGCCTTGTTCTTCAAGCTTGCGCAGGGCAATGGAAATGGAAGGCTTGCTGAAATTCATGGCGTTGACTAGATCGATCGCCCTGATTTCCTTTTGGCCGTCTTCGGAGATTTGGTAGATTCTCTCGAGATAGTCCTCGGCCGATTCGCGGGTATTGGTATGTTCCATGCTAAAACTTTAGGGCAAGTTATCCATCTTTTTCAAGGAAAAGGCTTTTATACAACACGGTTCTCACATTTAAGGGTTTAGTTTAACTAACTCTATATTGCAAATCTGATTAAGGTGTTTATGATAATGCCGTTAGGAATGGCTAACGATATGGTTTTAAGCGAAGCGCCAACGGAAAAAATCCTCCACATAGCGGAAATCAATATCAAAGACGATGCTTTGTACGGACGGCTTTCCAGCCTAGGGCTCATAGGCGGTGCGGATGTCAAGGTTCTATCCAGGGATAAAAAAGGGGGAACCATCATCCTCATCAAAGGAACGAGGCTGGCGTTAGACAAAGACCTTTCGAGAGCGATTTCCGTCATATAAGTAGGAGTATCCAATGGAAACCAAAGTCATGGTAGCGACGCTGGATAAGCTGAAGGTAGGACGGAGTGCGAAGATTGAGGAAGTGGTCGGGGAATTCAAGATCCGCCGCCGCCTTTTCGATATGGGGATTACCCCCGGCGCCGAACTATACCTCCGCAAGAAAGCACCGCTGGGTGATCCGATTGAGATCACCATCCGCGGCTACGAACTCTCCCTTAGGAAGAGCGAAGCAGCCTGCGTCAGGGTCCTCGGCGAATTTGACATCGAGGCCAAGGCAGACGACAAGGAGGCGAAGAAATAATGGCTGAGAAAGTCCTGCGCGTTGCCCTAGCCGGCAACCCCAACTGCGGCAAAACCACCCTGTTCAACGCCCTCACCGGCGCCACTGCCTATGTCGGCAACTGGCCTGGTGTCACCGTCGAAAAGCGCGAAGGTTTTTACAAGAGCAAGCATCACGGCAAAGTCGATGTGGTTGACCTCCCTGGCATCTACTCGCTTTCCCCCTATACTTCCGAAGAAGTCATTTCTCGGAACTTCATCCTTGAAGAAAAGCCCGATGTCGTCATCAACGTCATCGACGCGACCAACCTAGAACGCAACCTCTACCTCACTACCCAACTCTTGGAAATCGACGTCCCCGTGGTCGTGGCCCTCAACATGGCCGACCTTCTGCAACGCAACCACATCAGCATCGATGCCGATGTCCTTTCCAAGGAACTCGGCGTGCCGGTAGTCATGGTTTCCGCCCTTAAGAAGAAGAACCTCCACGAATTGATGGAATCTGCCATCCATTCCGTGGAAAAACCCCGCAAAGGCGTCTCGGTTCTCGCGGATTCTGAGCTTAAGACCGTCATCGAAAAGGCCGTCAAGGTCTATGAAGATGCCGGCATCTCCAATCCCTTGTTCCATGCCATCAACGCCATCCAGAAGGATAGCCTTGAGCATGAAAAGGAACCCGAAGCCTATGATGCGGTCAGCAAGATTATCCAGGGCGAGGACTACGAAGCCATGACTGCGGACCTGCGCTACAAGTTCATCACCGAAAACTACATCAAGTGCCGCACCATTGCCGAAGTGGCCGAAGAAGCGGGCAAAGACAAGGCTCCCAAGTCCTCCCTCTCGGACAAGATCGACAAGGTATTGACCAACAGGTGGCTGGGTATTCCCATCTTCATTGCCATCATGCTGATCATCTTCCACTTCACCTTCTCGGAAGACTTCCTCTTCCTAAGCGGATGGCTCTCCGACATCGGAGCCGGACCCTTCCCGTTCGTGGAAATCCCTGAGGATTCGACCACCGTATGGGCCGGATGGAATGCCTTCAATGGCATATTCCTAGCCTCTGAAGACGGGGCTGCTGCCCTAATGTCGCCGGGCGTCATGCTCATGAACCTGGTGGAAGCCGTCCTCGGCATCATCATGGAAGGCATCAGGCTCGGCCTTGAAACCGCCGGGGCCTGGGAATGGTTCGTCAGCCTGTTTGTCGACGGCATCCTCGCCGGCATCCAGTCCGTCTTGATGTTCTTACCGCAGATTCTACTGCTCTTCCTCTTCTTCTCCCTCCTGGAAGATTCCGGCTACATGGCCCGTGTCGCCTTCCTACTTGATAGGATCTTCCGCAAATTCGGGCTTTCCGGACGTGCCATCTTGCCTATGATCATGGGCTTTGGCTGTTCCATCCCCGCCGTCATGAATACCCGTACCCTCGGCTCCAAGCAGGAAAAGATCCAGACCATCCGCGTCATTCCCTTCTTCTCCTGTGGCGCCAAGCTGCCGATATTGACCGGCATCGCGGGCGGCATGGCGACCCTGTTCGGCCTACCCTATGTAGACCTGATCGTCGCCTGCATGTACTTCCTAGGTGTCATCGTAGCCATCATCTCGGTGCTAGTCATGCATATCACCACCCAAAGGTGCAAGGTCCCGCCCTTCATCATGGAGTTGCCTGCCTATCATAGGCCCCAGTTCAACGCCTTGATGATCCACCTTTGGGACAAGGCCAAGCACTTCGTGAAAAAAGCCTTCACCATCATCTTGGTGGCCAACGCCTTGGTCTGGGTGCTGATGCACTTCAACTGGAACTACCAATTCCTCGCCGATGAGGAAATCAACTCCTCCATCTTGGCAAGCCTAGGCATGCTCATCCAGCCGCTATTTACGCCGCTGGGCTTCGGGGCACAGCTGGTCAACTACGGTTGGGTCCTGCCGGTTGCCGCCATCGCCGGTCTGATCGCGAAAGAAAACGCCACCGCAACCTTCACCATCCTAGCCATTGCCGTCACCTCCAACCCCGATTTTGCCGATAACGAAGAAGCGGCCATCGAGGCCTTGCTGCAGGGCGTGGGTGCCACTCCGGGCATCTGCATTGCCTTCATCGTCTTCAACATGCTCACCATCCCATGCTTCGCGGCCGTGGCCACTGCCCACTCCGAACTGCCCGACAAGAAGACCTTCTGGTGGACCATTGGCTTCTGGCTGGCCGTTTCCTATGTGGTCGGCTGCATGGCCTACACCGTCATCGACTATGTCTGGACTTTGGCCATCTGGCTCCCGGTCCTTGCCGCCGGCCTCGCCTTGCTCATCCTCTACAACCGCAAGATGAGGGCCAAGGAAGCCGTCGAAGGGGAAAAGGAAGCTACCCTATAAGCCATGTGGATTTCCATTCTCGGCATCATCCTTATCTGCTTATGGATCCTCTATGTGATCATCCATGAGATCAGGGCCAAAAGGTCGCATAAGGAGGGTTTCAACTACTGCGACGACTGCAAGGGGAAGGGCAAAGCCCTAGTCGCCTCTTACAAGGCCATGAAAAAGAAGGAAGAAAAAGCCACGAAGAAGGAATAGATCCCATAAATGCTAGCCCCGGCTGAGCAAGCCGGGGCTTTTTCTTTGTGATTTTCATTCCTTGGTATTAACCTTTTTGCATCATGAGACGAATTTTTACCAACAAATCCGTGTCTCAAAGAGTCTATAGGGTGAGGGGACCTTTCTAGCATGGGCCTTTACGCACACCTGATAAGGCGCCTGAAGGATGGTGACCTCTCCGGCTTCGACGAGATCTATGACCTCTCCAAGAAGGCGGTCTACTACACCGCATACTCGGTCTTCCTTAATAGGGATACCGCCGAGGACGTGATGCAGGAGACCTACCTGAGTCTTCTGGAGAAGAAACACAAGATCCCGGATGACTGCGACATCGTGGCCTATCTATGTACCATGGCCCGAAACGCCTCATTCGACCTATACAAGAAGCTGAAGAAGCACGGGGAACTCCTGGAGGAACATACCCCGGGCAAACTCGAGGGGACCCTGGATTCGGGTCTGCTCGAGAAGATCGGAACCCTTCTAAACGAGAAGGAGTACGCGGTATTCCTGCTCAGGGTCCTCGGCGATTTCTCCTTCAAGGAGATAGCCAAGATGAAGGGCATTCCGACCGGCACCGCCACATGGCTTTACCAAGAGGCCAGGAAAAAGCTCCGAAGCGAGCTGGGAGAGCAAAAATGAAGAAAGACGATAAGGACATCAGAAAACAGCTTCTTGAGTCTTTCGATGACTCTTCGGTTCCGGAGATCAAGGGCAAGATCAAGGCCGAATACATCGAACGCCAGGAAGCGAAAAAGAAAAAGGGGAACCGCTGGCTCAAAGGCGCGGTTCCCGCCCTTTCGGCCGCCCTATTGGTTGCCATCATCACCCCGATTACCATCGATGCCCTCAATCAAAATCCCAATCCTCCGACCCCGGACCCCGGAAGTTCTGGTTCCTCGGGAGGGGGTAGCTCTTCCGGCGGCGGCTCTTCCAGCCAGAGCACCGATCCGGATACCGCGAAGTTCCAGGCCATGACCTATGGGGTAGTGGGAGGCTCCAATTACCTGCAGGGACAAAGCGGCTCACTTTCCGTAAAGCCTTTGTTCAAGGCTCCTGCCCCCGTCAGTGTGCTTGAAGGTGAAATCGACAAGATCAACCCCTACATGCTGACCGCCGAGGAAATGATGGATGGCAGCTTCACCTTCGATGCCTCGACCCAGGTAACCTACACCGAAGGGGCCGAGTATCCCTATTCGATGGTCCTAGAGGGCGGTAGCTTCTCCTGGAAGGAAGAGGCGCTGCCCAATCACGAGGACGACGAAGAAGAATACAAGATCGAAGGGAAATACCTCCTTGACGGGCGGACCTACTACGCCGAAGGCAAGAGGGAAAAATCCCTTGAATCGACCGAGAACGAACTGGAGACCGAACTCTGGATCGAAATCAAGGAAGGGGAATACCTCTGCATCGCCTATCAGACGGAGGCCGAGTATGACGAAATGGAAACTGGCTTCACCTATGGCACCTACTCCAGGATGTGGGACGATGATACGGCCTCCTTCGAAGTAGAGGTGAATTACGAAGAGGAAGGCAGAACAAAGGAAACCACCATCGAAGTGACCACCGTCGGGGAGGAATCCAAATTCAAACTCCATGAAAAGGTGAACAACCAATTTGACATCGATTACGAATTCGAAGAGGAGCTTAGCGACACCGAATACGAGGGCCGCATTACCGCGATTATCTCCGCGGACGGGTCCACGTATACGTATAAACAAGGTAACGAGCAGATCGGCGGAAGTTATCCCCGGATCTAACTACCTAATGCATGAGGCAGGCAACCACCTGCCTTTTTTGCTGCCTTTGTTAGGGAATTGTAAAGAAATAAGGTTTTTTCCAACAAAGTAGAGGGGGCTAACCGTTAGTAGGGTGAAAGGAAGAAAAACCACCATGAAAAAATCAATCTACCTACTAGGCCTACCGCTGGCCGCCCTAGCCCTAGCCGGCTGTTCTGCACTCATTAACACTAGCTCCGACAATCCCAATCCCGGGGGAGGTGGTAGCGATCCCTCCTCATCCCTCCCTGGCACCGCCGACCAGGGTGCCACCGAGAAGTTCCAGGCCATCACCTATGGCATCCTCTCCGGCTCGGATTACATCGTTGGACAAAACAATGCCGTCCAAGCAAGATTTGCGAGGCTTTCCAAAGCTCAGCCTGTCTCTAGCGAGGTTTTGAAGACCCAGATCGAGAAGATCAATCCCTACATGCTGACCGCCGAGAGCCTGCTCACCGGCGAACTCAATCCCTCCGCCATGGTAACCGTCAACTACGAAGAGGGGGCCGAACTGCCTTACTCCATGGCTGTCGAAGGCGGAACCTTCCACTGGAGGGAAGAAGCCCTCCCCAACCACGATGTTGACGAAGAGGAATACAAGATCATCGGAAAATATGTCATCGACGGTGTCACCTATGAAGTAGAGGGCAAGCGCGAAGCCGAGAATTCCCATAACGAGAACGAACTGGAGACCGAACTCTGGATCAAGATGTCCCAAAACGAATTCGTGATGATCTCCTATGAGACCGAAACCGAAGTCGACGAAATGGAAACCGGGTTCACCTATGGCACCTACTCCAGGATGTGGGACGATGATACCGCCTCCTTCGAAGTCGAAGTCAATTACGAGAAGGAAACCGAAAGGAGACAGGAAGTCGCCGAATCCTCGATCGAGGTTACCACTCCGGGGGAAGAAGCCGAGTTCAAGCTTCTAAACAAAGCCGGCAATGACATCAACCTCGAATACGAATTCGAAGACGATAGGAACCGCACCGAACACGAAGGCAACCTGATTGCCACCGTAAGCGAAGACGGATCGACCTACACCTACAAATCCGGCACCCAAACCATCGTGACCCTCCCTAGGGCCTAAGCAGGACCCTACCTAAGGCAGACCAAGCCTCCGGTCTGCCTTTTTCTTTGCCCTTAATGAGGGCAATGGGGGATTGTGGTAGACTATTGGCCATGAAGCAGAGGAATTGGATTGCCGGAGTCTCACTAGGAGTCTTCCTAGTTTCCCTAGGCCTAGCCATCTACTTGGGCGTATATAGGGAAGAGCTGACCAATCCAGTCTATGAGCTTGAGGGAAGCGGTAGTCCCCTCAGCGCCATGATCGTCACTGACGTCCATAACCATCAGGACACCTACGATAATGGGCTGTCCTTGTCCAAGACCATCGAGGAGCAAAAACCTGACTATCTCTTCTTGGTCGGGGACCTCATCGATTCGCATACCACCTCGCTAAGTTTCCTCGATCCCTTGATGGAGGCCGCTTCCTCGATAAAGGGTCTAGGCATCTATTACGTGCATGGCAACCACGAGGTCGAACTATCCGAAGAAAGGGTAAGGGAACTTGAGGATTACCTTGACTCCTATGGGGCCAGCAACATCAACAACAAAACCGTGGATATAGGCAATGGCTATACCCTCTCCGGCATCCTTGATCCGGGATATGGCAGGGGAGACGATTACGCCACAAAAGTGCAGGGATATTTGGATGAGGCTTCCGAAAACCTCGACAAATCCAAGTTCAATATTTTGCTTTGCCATCAGCCGGGCTTCACCATGATGTGCTCGAAGGCCGGGTTCGATCTGGTCCTATCGGGCCATACCCATGCCGGGCAGGGATATATCTTCGGCAAAGCCCTATTTTCCACCAGCGACTATGTCCATGGGCTATATAGAAGAGGGGACTTCGCCCATATCGTTTCCGCCGGATGCGGGCATTCCTATTACATGTCCCTACGCTTCGGAGCCCCGCCGGAAATAGTCTCTTTGTACCTCAGGTAGGTGAAACTGATACCTATTTAGGTATAAGATAGCCCCGATGAGCCAAAACACTCAGGTAAAGACCAAGAAGGACCGCTCGGCCCTGAAGATGGTCATCTACATCACGGTGATCCTGATTCTGACCGGGATCTCCCTTTATAGTGCCTTTTCCTCCGATACCGAGGAGGTTGTGGCCGCCATTACGACTGCCAACCCCTGGGGTCTCGTGGTCATGGGGGCCATGGTCTTGGCTTCCTATATGATCGATGGCCTCATCATTCTTATTTTCTGTCGTCTATATACCAGGCAATACACTTGGATTCAGGGTCTTGCCACCTCTGGTGTCGGAGCCTTCTATTCGGCCGTCACGCCTTCTTCGACCGGTGGGCAATTCGTCCAAGCCTATATATTGAAGCGGCAAGGGGTTTCCCTGTCCAATGCCGCCTCCATCATGGTCATGTGGCTGATCCTATATCAGATTGCCCTGATTTTGTTTGATGTGGTGGCCATCGCCGTGGAATGGAATAAGATCGCCAACCTAACCATGAACCTCTTTGGCTATACCTTCACGATGGTGCCTCTGATCATCTTCGGCTTCGGGCTAAACATCGGGGTCACCGGCTTGGTATTTTTGATGTCCTATAGCCATAGGTTCCATAACTTCATCACTCATTACGTGATCGGCTTCTTTGGCAAAATCAAGCTCATCAAGAATGTGGAAAGGGCCCGCGAATCCATTCGCGTTCAGGTCGAAAACTACCGCATCGAGCTAAGAAGGCTCCAAAGCAACATACCGGTCACAGTGACCGTCATCATCCTGTTCTTTTTGATGTTTGCCCTACGCTTCGCCATTCCCTTCGTGGCGGGTTGGGCCATGGGCGGCCTAGCGGAAGATCCCTCGGTTTCCACCTTCTTCGATGGCATGTTCTTCTCGGCCTTCCACCAGATGGTAACCGGCTTGATTCCAACCCCGGGTTCCTCTGGCGTTTCCGAGCTTTTCTTCTCCAACGTTTTCTCGGATTTCTACAATTCCCCGGCCATGGTCTCGGCCGCCCAGGTCACCTGGAGGTTCTTCACCTACCATCTGGTCCTCATCGTCACCGCCATCCTCACCCTCTTCTATCGCGGTAAGGGCGAGGTCACTAGGAAATACGCCAATAGGCAAACCTTCTTCAACATACAGCTGGAGACCTATCTTGACCGCAAGAGGGATGTAGAGACCCTTTATCAGACCCGCCAGCTTTCCCGTAAGGACATCATCAGGAAGATGGAAGACACCGATTCGTATACCTTTACCGGAGATGCCAAAGGGCACTACCGGGTCGAGAAGGATGAGTCGGCCAAGTCCAAGAGGAATCTAGGATGAGGATCGCCATCTTCTCGGATACCTTCCCCCCGGAAATAAACGGGGTGGCTACCTCCTGCTATAGCCACATGAAGACCCTTGAAAACCACGGGCATGAGGTCATCATGGTCACTACCAACCCCTTTTCGAACCAGTTTTCCTACATTGACCACATCATCCGCATTCCCGGCATCGAGATGAAAAAATTCTATGGCTACCGGGCCGCGGGTTTCTATTCTCCCAAGGCCATGGAGCTGCTCAGGGCCTTCCATCCGGATATCTGCCACATCCAAAATGACGCCGGGATCGGACAATTCGGCTACATCGTTTCCAATCGCCTAAACGTCCCTTCGGTCACCACCTTCCACACGGCCTATGAGGACTACACCCATTACGCTACAAAGGGGTATTTCGACCGCTTTGCCAAAAACATGGTCAGAGTCTATTTCCGCTTCCTCTCCAGAAGGGCCGACGAACTGGTCACCCCCAGCGAGAAGACCAAGGAATACATGCGTTCCATCGGAGTCGACAAGTTCATCTCCGTGGTCCCTACCGGCATCGATTTCTCGAGGTTCTACGAAAAGAACATCGATAAGCAGAAAGTTGTCGAGGCCAAAGAAAAACTCCATCTTCCCGAGAATAAGAAGGTCCTCCTCTTCCTTGGTAGGGTGGCCCCCGAGAAATCCATCGATGTCTTGCTTAGGGGCTATGCCAACTATATCGCCGGGCATAAGAAACACGATACGGTCTTCCTGCTCGTCGGTGGGGGACCCAGCCTCACGCCTTTGAAGAATCTGGCAAAGGAGTTGGGAATTGCGAAGGATGTCATCTTCGCAGGGCCGGTTCCGCCCAAGAACGTGCCCATTTACTATAGTCTAGGGGACATCTTCCTTTCGGCATCGATTACCGAAACCCAAGGCCTGACCTTCATGGAGGCCATGGCCTCCCGCTTGGTGCTTCTTATCCGCTACGACGATGCCCTCGCCGATACGGTCCATGACGGCAAGGACGGTTTCTTCTTCCAAGACGAAAACGATTTTTCCAGCAAGCTGGAGAGGGTCCTCTCACTAGATGAGAAGACCTTGGAGGGCATTAGGAAAAACGCCGATGTCTCCATCGAACCCTATTCCATGGATAAGTTCGCGGAGAACATCCTCAAGGTATATGCAAGGGCCATCAGGAAAAACTGGTAATACCATCACCAAGGTCAACGTCGGCAAAACCGCCAAAATCTCATTGGGGAGCCGCTGTTTTACCTTGTCCCTCGATTCCTATCTGGATTTCCCGCTTTATGTGGGTAAAGAGCTCACTCCTAAGGAATATAAGAGGCTGGTGGAACTATCCAAGACCCAAGAGGCTAGGGAAAAGGCCTCAAAGATGCTTACTAAGGGGAATAAATCCTCCAAAGATATCCTTGAAGCCTTGCTAAACAAAACCGATTATAGGACCGCCAAATCGATTGTCGATGAATACCAAAGGCTAGGCTATATCGATGATATTTCCTTATCCAAAGACCTCATCGAGTCATATTCCTATTCCCTTTATGGGAAAAGGCACATCATCGATAAGGTTTTATATCCCAAAGGCCTAAACAATATCGAGAACCTTGTTTTCCCCGATCAGAAAGAGCTTGCCAAGCAGGCCTATGCTTCCTTAATCAGGAAATACGAGGGCTATCCTCTTATCAAAAGGAAGGCCAAGGTATCGGAAGCCCTGCTTAGGAGGGGTTTCGAACACGGGGATTTCTCATCCTTGGTGGATATGATGGAGAACACCCCCAAGCAGGAAGAGGAAGAGTATAGAGCCTGCCTGAATGAGGCTAGGAAGATCCTTCCGGCCCTCAAACACCCATATAACACCTTGGAAGGGAAACAGGCCCTCTTTAGGAAGCTTTCCCAAAAGGGGTATACTACAAAGGACATCCGGAGGGCAATTTCAGAGATATGAATAGAACATTGAAGGATTTGATGGACGGCGATAGGGTCGACGGCCAGTTTCTGGTCGCTTCCTGCAACCGCTGCCTCAGCAACAACGGAAAACCCTATTTGAATATCGTCCTCCAGGACGCTTCGGGCACCATGCCCGCCAAGAAATGGGATGTCGAGCCTGATGATGAGGACATCTGTCAGGCCGGCAAAGTCATCGCGCTGACCGGGGAGGTGCTCGAATACAAGGGTTCCCCCCAGATGAAGGTCAGCTATATCCGTGACCTCGATCAAAGCCTCGTGGACGCCAATAGGTTTGCCATTCCCTGCCCGGTTTCCCCGCAGGAACTCGTGTTAAAGCTCGATAATTATCTCTCTTCGATCAAAGACCCCGATCTTTCCAAGCTGGTCAATTCCTTGATAAAGGACCACCGCGAGGACTTCATCAAGCATCCCGCCGCGGTCAGAAACCACCATAACTGCATCTCCGGATTGCTCTTCCATTCCATCTGCATGGCCAATCTGGCCGAGGAGGTCGCTAAGCTATATCCCGTCCTTGATAGGGATATGCTCATCGCCGGCTGCCTGGTCCATGATCTAGGCAAGACGGTGGAACTATCCGGCCCCATCGCCACCAAATATACCCTGCCGGGTAGATTGCTCGGGCATATTGCCATCGGGGCTGATCTGGTTGCCGAAAAAGCCAAGGAACTCGGCCTAGGCAAAAACGAAAAAGCCCTGCTTCTCGAGCACATGGTTTTATCCCACCATGGCGAGCCGGATAAAGGCTCATCCGTCCGTCCGGAAACTAGGGAAGCCCTGGTCCTTCATTTCATCGATGACCTCGATGCCAAGATGGATATCCTCGATAAGGCCCTAGACGGGGTTAATCCCGGTGACTGGACCCAGAAGGTCTTTGCCCTCGAAGAAGGGTATTTCTACAAGCCCAAAGGCAATTAGAAAAAGGACCATTGGGTTTTTCCAATGGTCCTACGAGTGCGGATCTACTATTCGGTTATTTTTCGCTTCGCTACTACAATATCGATTCGATCCGCCTCTGCCTAATTCAATATTTGCGGAGAATTGGTGATTTGTCAATCCATGCCGTGGGTGATTTTCGCCACCAGTAGGGGCAGGTCTTCCTTGCCTTCGTTGTTTTTCATCTCGATCATGAAGCCGCCTTCTCCGGCCATGTAGCGGGGGATGACATGGACATGGAAGTGGGGTACGGTCTGTCCGGCCATTTCCTTGGCGTTGGTGAGGATATTCACCCCTTTGGCCCCCAGTTCGGCGACCATGGCCTGGGCGATGCGCTGGGCCACGTCGTAGACCTTATGGAGAATGGCTTTGGGGGTATCGAGGATCGATTCGTAATGGGCTTTGGGCATGACCAAGGTATGGCCCCTGGTGGCCTGGGATATATCCAAGATGGCGAGGACGTCGTCGTCTTCATAGACCTTGTTGGAGGGGATTTCGCCCTCGATGATGCGGCAGAATACGTCTTTCATTGCTGTTCTCCTAATAGAAAAGGGGATGGTTTCCCATCCCCGATTATAGAACCCTTTTAGTCGTTGTATAGGGTCGAGAAGGTGGATTTGAAGTAGTTGTAGACGTCATCGTCATGGAAGGTGATGGCCATCTGCTCTACGTAGTATTGGTTGGCGGTATTGGTGTAGGTGGAGTTATCCGAGAGTAGCCCGGAGACTTCGCGGACGATCTCATCTAGGAAGAGGGGATCGTCGGAGTGCTTGGCCATCTTGGAATAGCTCTGGTCATTGGTCTCGGAGAGCTTGGAAGTCTTCACGGCTTCCTCGACCTTGATCATGTACCAGGTGCCGCTATCGAGGACGAGATAGGGAGTGGTGCTGCCGTCTTCGTAGTTGGCAGGGATCAGGAAGTACTCGCCGTTGCGGTACCAGCCATAGTCCATCTCCATGTTGTCCTGGTAGTTGCCCTGATCGTCGGTGTTGAAGTCGACTTCGTTGGCAACGTTGATGCGGAATAGACGGGTCTGCATCGCCGAGGGGATGGTGCCATCGGCCATGCCGGTAGAAGTGTACCAGCTATGGTCGGTGTGGGAGGTGGCGACCAGCTCGTTGTACTTGATGACAAAGCCGATTTCCGGCTCGTAGGCACCCGAGTTGGTGAAGTCGCTGCGGATGGTTTCGTCATCGGTCCAACGGTTGTTGGTCAACTCTGAATAATCCTCATAGATCTGTCCGAGGCTGGACTGCTTCCAGTAGGTGGCAGAGGTTCCTCCGTCGAGGGGATCGTCCCCAGTGAAGGTTTCCTGGGTCCAACCGGCCTGGGCATAGATGGCCGCGGCCGCCCCGTCGGCAACGGTTTGTTCTTCCGCGCTCAGGGTGTTGCGGTAGACCCTCTCGTAGGTTCCCTTGTAGAGGTTGGAGAGGAATTCGAAGCCAAGGTAGGAGACGCCTTTGTAATTGGGATAGGCGTCATTGCCGTTGATGACGATGTCGGCATAGGCATTGACCAGTTCGGTGGTCATGTCGGAAGTGGAGTTGCTCAGGGAGATGATGTCCACTTTCCTGGCATAGCTTAGGCCCAAGGAGCGGTAGTTCTGTCCGATTAGATACTGTCCGGTGAGCAAGTCACGGTAGATGTCGGGCAAGACAGCCTGCTCGACGTAGGGCTCATAGCGGTCGAGGATGTCCACGAAGTAGGCATCGGTTCCAACCAGGGTGTCGGCGGTACCGAGGGTGCCTTCTTCCAGACGAAGGGAGCCATCGACCAGCTTGCGGCCGAATTCGGTGGCCTCGTCGAGGTCATAGTAGGCCGCGATCTGGGCATCGTAGAAGTCCTCTTCATAGAAGACGTTGCGGGTCTGGTAGGTGGTCTCGGTCACATAGCCGAGGAAGGTTTCCTCGATGGAGTAGACCACGTTTTTGTAGAGCTGTTTGACCAGCTCGGTGTTGCCTTCATAGACGCCATAGGTGTCGGCGATGGCCTTCAGCTGTTCGGCATTGCCGCTGGTGACGGCGGCCTTGAGCCCGTTTTCGCCATAGAAGGAGCCGAAGGTGGTCTCGGCATAGATGTAGAGGATGTTGTTGAGGATGGTTTCGGAGTTGGTGTCCCCAGCCGTGACTACGGAATCATAGATTTCCTTCATCTGGTTGTTGACGATGTTTTCCAGATTGAGGATGGTGTCGTAGTAGAAGCTGTCGGCGGGACGGGCCTCAACGGCGTTGCAGCCGCTTACTAGGGCCGCGGCGGCCACGGCGGAGAATACCGCAAGGGCCTTTGCCTTCTTAGTTGTTGACATAATAGCAGACTCCTCCTTCCTGCCAGTCGGCATTGCTGGTCTTGTCGCCTTTGAAGCCGATGGCGCATCTTTCGGGGACGAGCCTCGGGTTGTTCTCGGAGGCTTCGGCGCTGGTGGGGGCCCTGACATTGCCTTGGTCATCGACGATGTAGCCGAAGGTGCGGGCGCTTTCCTGAGCGGTCAGTAGCTCGGCGTAGCTAAGCCAAGCATCCTTGAAGGTCTCGAATTCCTCATCCACGGCCGAGGTGCGGCGCAGACGGATGTAGCGCTGCATGTCGGACTCGATGCGGCTATTGGTGAATTCGATCTTGCCTTCGGTTCCGTCGCCTTCGATGAGGTCCTGGAAGATGTAGGTCGAGATGGCATCGCTATAGCCTTCGATTTCGTCGCGGATGGTGGAAACGCGGGAGGTTTGGTTGTTGTCCCCGCCGGTGACCGCCTGGGTGTTGTAGTTGACATAGGTGGTCAGGTCATTGCCGGAGGAGCTCTTCGGGTAGTTGGACTCGTTGGTGGTGTAGAGGGTGTAGTACTCGGAGAGGTCGGCCACGCCGTCGGTCTTGGCGGTATTCATCTTGTAGGATCCCTCGACGAGGCTGGAACCGTACTGGCTAAGCCCGTCGCGCTGGATGACGATGAAGTGGATGCCGGTATAATCCGAGGTTCCGGCCCTCACGGCCAGGATGATCTGTCCTTCGGAGTTGGTCAGGACATTGTTCTGGAACTGGGGCAAAACGTTGGTGGTGTCGTAAGTGGAGAAGCCGGGGAGGGCACCGTAGTCTTGGCTATAGACGCCTTCCTCGGAGTCCGCGGAGATCTGGCCGGTCTGGTCATTGAAGGCGATCTCGTTGGGGGTGATCACGCAGACATTGTGCTTGTTGAAGTACTTGTTGAAGATGATGTTGCGCGGATAGGTGGTCGCGATGTTGTCGTTGACCGGCAGGTTGTTGCTATCCCTTTCCCAAGCGGAAGTGGCGCTGGTCCTAGCCAAAGCCACGACGGCGCCGAAGGGGATGGTGCCGATGCCGAGGTCATTGAAGTATTCGTTGACGGTCGGGCTATTTTCGGCCATGCCGACGGTCTGTTCGTCGTCCACGTCGCTCTGGCTGGTGGCATCCTTCTTTAGGCCCGGAGTGATCTGGGCGACATTGGCCTGCCAGTAGGGGCTAGCCTTAACCTCTTCATTATATAGAGACTCATAGGCATAGACGCCGAGGCGGAATTCGTTCACATAGCTATCCGCCATCAGTCCGAGGTCGCCGTAGTTGACGGCGCTGGTGGTATCGTCGGAATACTGGAGGGCAATCTGCCCGAAGCTCTGGCGGGAAGAACCGCTCACCGGGGTGAGGGTTCCGAGAGACTCGTAGTTATTGGTATCGGCGATGAAGTTGACGCCGGCCATGGCGAAGATGGCGTTGCTGAGCTTGATGCCGTCATCCATGGTGATTTCGCCATTGACGAAGTTGCTATAGGTAGCCGAGACATTGATGAGCACGTGGCGGACGTGGTAGGGGATTTCTTCCTTGAGCCAGCCGCTGTTGCCGATGCCGTATTCCTCGGAAGAGGGGAATAGGGGATCGTCGCTAGCGTGGTCGAGGCCCTGGGTCGAGCCATCGCGCATCGCTTCTACGTTATCGGCATAGAAATTGTCCTCGAAGGTGT
Source organism: uncultured bacterium (assembly GCA_949300345.1). Classification (GTDB taxonomy): domain Bacteria; phylum Bacillota_I; class Bacilli_A; order RFN20; family CAG-826; genus UBA4951. Next base: position 45,706 of record CASGDR010000006.1, on the reverse strand, counting down.
CCTTCTCTCCGGGGAATTCGGATGTGCCGTTGTAGATGTAGTACTCGAGCAGTTCGTCGAGGTTGTCGACGGAGTGGCTGTCGAGGATGGTCTGCATCTCGGTCTCGTAGCTGGTGCCGTTGGCCGTGGCGTTGCTCTGTGCGGTTTCCTGATCGGACTTCACGGCGTTGGTCGCGTTGTTCAGGATGTTGTTGTACTCAGCGCTCTGGGATTCCTGGCTGTAGTACTTCCGGATCAGGACTTCATAGATCCGGTCGAATTCGGTCGAAAGTGCGGTTCCGTTAGCTTGGTAGTTCCACAGCAGTTCCTCGGCAGTGTAGCCGACGACGTTCCCGTCGGCGTCCACATAGGTGAGGATGTTGCCCTTGGTATCTTCGGTCGCTCCGTTACAGCCGGTTAGGGCCAGGGCGCCTACGAATAGGCCAAGCATCGCGTACGCTTTCTTCTTTGTCTTCATGTGCGGGGATGCTCCTCCAATAAAAAACCAACCTTTTAAAGTTGCGCAATAAGTCTATTCTCTAAAGAGAATGCTTGCAACCAGTAATTGTGGCTCCTCCAAAGGTCCCCTTATGGTGGCTTTTCCCTTATTGTTTGGAAAGGGATTAAGGTCGCTATACAATAACGCCCGGATAAGAAATTATGGCCAGAATCGATATCAAAGGACTACATGCCGGAATACCCGGAAAAGAAATACTAAAAGGAGTGGATCTAAGCATAGATTCCTCAGAAACCCTCGCGGTTTTAGGACCTAACGGACACGGAAAATCCACCCTGCTTGCCGTACTTATGGGCAACCCCCGCTACGAAGTTACCGCGGGAAGCATCACCCTAGACGGCGAGGATCTTTTGGCCATGGGACCCGACCTCAGATCGCGCCGCGGCCTCTTCTTAGCCATGCAGAATCCCAGCGAGGTCCCGGGCCTGAACTCCGCTGACTTTTACAAGTCGATGATGAATGCCCATCGCCAAAAGCCGATGAGCCTAGCCGAGTTCTACAAGTCCCTGCAAAGCGCCTACAAGGCCATGGGCATCCCCTTTGAAATGAGTTCGAGGAACCTCAACGAAGGCTTCTCGGGCGGGGAAAAGAAGAGGAACGAAATCCTCCAGATGCTTTTGCTACAGCCGACCTTCGCCTTCCTTGATGAAACCGACTCCGGTTTGGATGTGGACGCGATGAAGATCGTAGCCAATGCCATCAACGCCCAGAAGGAAAAGGGAACCGGCTTCGTCGTGGTCTCCCATTACGAACGCCTCTTCGAATTGGTCCACCCCACCCGCACGGTGGTCTTGGTCAACGGGCAAATCGCCATCGAAGGCGGACCCGAACTGGCCAGCAAGATCGACCACGAGGGCTATGAATGGCTCAAGCGCGAGTACGGCATCTCTTTGGAAAAGGATGATAAGCCCCAGAACAAAATCTCGATCGGCAGCTGCGCTACCAAGGTGGCTTTGAATGGAAAATAGGACGGTTTCCTACATAGGGGATTTTCCTGCAAAACTGAGCCTAATGGCCCAAAAAGGGTGCAAAACCCGCTTTCTTTTCGCCAATCTTGGCAAGGGCAAGGACTTGGTCGCCGACCTTGAGATAGAAGAGGGCGCTGAGGCCGAAATCGCCTTTGCCGACCTCTCGGAAGGGCCTAGCAAGGTCATCGTCAACGCCAAACTCGAAAATCCGGCTTCCTCCTTCCATTACCACGGGGCCGTTTTGGCCAAGGGTCCTTATAAGAAGGAATACATAATCAACGCCACCCACCTCAACGGCCATAACGAGGCCTATGTCGAAAACTACGGAATTGCCGAGGCGGGAGCCACCCTGCTCTTCTATGGGGCCGGGGATATCAGAAAAGGGGCCAAGAAGGCCAAGACCAAGCAGTCCGCGAAGATCATCGTCTTTGACAAGGACTGCAAAGTCTCGGCTTCCCCCACCTTGCTGATCGACGAAAACGATGTCGAAGCCGGACACGCCTCGGTCGAGGGGCGCCTCAATGACGAACACATGTTTTATCTAAGGTCGCGCGGGTTAAGCGAGAAGGAAGCCCGCACCCTTATTACCTATGGCTACCTCAAGCCCATTGCCGCCTATTTCCCCGAAGAGGAGGGCAGCAAGATCCTTGAGGCCATCGAAGGAGGCATCTGATGCTAGAACCCAAGCTTTATAGGAAAGACTTCCCTATGCTAAGAAGCGGGAAGTCGATGCAGGGCAAACCCCTTGTTTTCCTCGACAATGCCTCGACTACCTTCAAGCCAGACTGCGTCATCCAGGCGGTAGCCAAATACCTTTCCGACGAGACCTCGAATGCCCATAGGGGCGACTATGACCTATGTGCCAACATGGATAGGGAAGTCGAACTGACCCGCGAGAGGGTAAGGCACTTCATCAATGCGCCCAAGTCCTCCGAGGTCGTCTTTACTTCCGGCACGACCGGCTCCTTGAACCTGGTGGCCTTCGGCTATGGGGCCAAATACCTCCATGAAGGGGATGAGATCCTCCTTAGTGAAGCCGAGCATGCCTCCAATGTCCTTCCTTGGTACAAGGTCTCGGAAATGACCGGGGCCAAGGTCCGTTTCATCCCCCTTGATGAGGAGGGTAGGCTCACTAAGGAAAACCTCAGCAAAGCCATGTCCGATAAGGTAAAGATCGTCTCCCTAGCCGAGGTGACCAATGTCCTAGGTTATTGCCTAAATCTAAAGGAATTCGCCGCAATAGTCCACTCCCACGGAGCTCTCCTTTCAGTCGACGGAGCCCAATCTGTACCCCATAAAAAGACCGATGTTTCCTATACGGACGTCGATTTCCTATCCTTTTCGGGACATAAGCTATTAGGCCCGACCGGAATCGGGGTCTTATATGGTAAGTACGAACTCCTATCGATGATGGAACCCTTCATGACCGGAGGGGGCAACAACGCCAAGTTCGACATGTGCGGGGATGCTTCCTACCTCGCTCCTCCGATGCGCTTCGAAGCCGGAACCCAGAACCTCGAGGGGATCTTGGGACTAAGGGCTGCCATTGAGTATCTCGAGGGGATCGGGATGTCCAACATCGAAGAGTATGAAAAAGACCTCAAGGCCTATGCCGTGAAGAAACTTCAGGAAACCGGCATGGCCCACATTTATAATCCCCATTCGGAAGCCGCGATCGTGACCTTCAACATCAAGGATGTCTTTGCCCAGGACGGGGCGACCTTCCTAAATTCCAAAGGCATTGCCGTAAGAAGCGGCCAGCACTGCGCCAAGATCCTGATGGATTTCCTCGGCACGGTGGCGACCATTAGGGCCAGCTTCTATTTCTATACCATCAAAGAAGAGATCGATGTGCTTGCCGATGCCGTGAGCCACGGAAAGGAGTTCCTCGATGCCTACTTTTGAGCTGACTCCGCAGATCATGCGGGAAATCATCATGGACCACTATGCCAATCCTAGGCATTTCGGGGTTCCTAGTGACGAGGGCTATGAGAAAGTCCATGCCTCCAGCACCAACTGCATCGACGATTTCGACATGTATCTTTTATATAAAGACGGGGTCGTCAAGGATGCGATGTTCGAAGGGGTGGCCTGCACCATCTCCAAGGCCTCGACCGACATCCTTTGCGATCTGGTAATCGGAAAATCCAAGAAAGAAGCCGAGCATATCATCCAAGAGTACCTGAAGATGATCAGGGAAGAGCCCTATGACGGGGAGGTCCTTGACGAAGCCATGGCCTTCATGAACACCTCCAAGCAAGCCGGACGCATCCACTGCGCCACGATGGGCTGGACCACTGTTTTGGACATGCTCCATAAGGAAGAAGAATGAGCTACATCCCCGAGGAAGAATACAAATACGGATTCACGACCGATGCCGATGAGATTTTTTCGACCGGCAAAGGCTTAAGCGAAGAGGTGGTCAGATCCATCTCCAAGGCCAAGGGCGAACCCGATTGGATGCTGGAGTTCCGCCTCAAGTGTCTGAAGGCCTTCAAAGCCATGCCGCTACCCTCCTTTGGCCCTAACCTCAAGGACCTCGATTTTGATTCCTATACCTATTTCAGAAGAAATGTCTCAAGCGAAGAGAATTCCTGGGACAAGGTCCCCGAATCCATCAAGAACACCTTCGAGAAGCTAGGCATTCCCGAAGCCGAAAGGAAGTTCCTCTCCGGCGTATCCACCCAATTCGAATCGGAAGTGGTCTACCACAACATGCTCAAGGAAGCCGAAGAGAAGGGGGTCATTTTCCTTTCGACCGACATGGGACTGAAGATGTGCCCGGATATCTTTAAGAAGTATTTCGGCAGCATCGTCCCTTTTGCCGACAATAAGTTCACGGCCCTAAACGGTGCCGTCTGGAGCGGAGGTTCCTTCATCTATGTGCCCAAAGGGGTCCATCTGGATAAGCCTCTACAATCCTATTTCCGCATCAACAACGAGAAGACCGGGCAATTCGAACGCACCCTCATCATCGTCGATGACGGGGCCGACGTCCATTATGTTGAAGGCTGCACCGCGCCGGTGTATTCCAAGGAATCGCTACATGCCGCCGTCGTGGAAATCCATGTGGGCAAAGGCGCCACATGCCGTTATTCGACGGTTCAGAACTGGTCCAACAACATCGTCAATCTGGTCACCAAGCGGGCTAGGGTCCTCGATGATGGGCTCATGGAATGGATCGATGGCAATATCGGTAGCCAGACCAACATGAAGTACCCGGCCTGCATTTTGGAGGGTAGGGGCGCCAAAGGCACCTGCATCTCCATCGCCGTGGCCGGAAAAGGCCAATACCAGGATGCCGGGGCCAGGATGATCCATATCGGGGAAGATACTTCTTCCACCATCATCTCCAAGTCCATCGGTAGGGGCGGGGGCGTGGTCAACTACCGCGGAACGGTCAGGATGCACCCCAGTGCCCTCAATGCCCATGCCCATGTCGAATGCGATACCTTGCTCCTTGATGATCTAAGCCGCTCGGACACTTTGCCAAAATCGGAAATCCTCAATGAGGATAGCTATATCGAACACGAAGCCACGGTCAGCAAGATCAATGAGGATCAACTCTTCTACCTGATGTCCAGGGGACTAAGCGAGGAAGAAGCCACCCAGATGATCGTCATGGGCTTCATCGAACCCTTCTCCAAGGAATTGCCCATGGAGTATGCGGTAGAACTCAACCAACTCATCAAAATGGATATGGCGGGGTCGATCGGCTAGCATGGACGCCGACGTACTCGTCGTCGGCGGCGGACACGCCGGCATCGAAGCCTCCCACATTGCCGCGGTTTTGGGTCTAAGGACCGTTTTGCTTTCCCTTAGCAAGACCATGATCGGCAATACGCCCTGCAATCCCCATATCGGAGGTTCGGCCAAGGGCATCGTGGCCAGGGAAATCGACGCCTTGGGAGGGCTGATGGGCCTTTTGGCCGACCATGACCCCCTGCAGGTGAAGATGCTAAACACCGCCAAAGGGCCGGGGGTGCAGTGCCTAAGGGCCCAGGTCGATAAGCTTGGCTATCCCAAATATGCCCAGGAAGTCCTAGGGAAAATAGAAAACCTCACCATCGTGGAAGGGGAGGCCAAATCCCTTATCTATGAAGAGGGCAAAGTCCTAGGTGTTCTTCTTGAAGACGGTAGTCAGATCAGGGCCAAAGCCACCATCCTGACAACCGGGACCTACATGGATTCCACCATCATCAGGGGAGAAGAAAACTACAAGGAAGGACCCGATGGGGAAAAAGCTTCTTTGGGATTGTCCGAGTCGCTTAGGGAAATGGGCCTTAGGACCTTCCGTCTGAAAACTGGGACCCCACCTCGCATCAAAAGCAGCACCATCGACTATTCCAAGGCCGAAATCGAGCCGGGAATGGAGGGTTATTACAATTTCTCCTTCCTTAGCGAGGGCTATAGGAAACTGGAAGGGCAATTGCCCTGTTATTTGATACATACGAGTGAGAAAACCCTGCAAATCATACGCGAAAACATTGAAAAGTCTGCCTTATATAACGGCTCGATAACCTCGGTCGGGCCTCGTTATTGCCCGGCTATTGAGTCCAAGGTCATGCGTTTTGGCGATAAGCCCCGCCACCAGCTTTTCCTCGAACCGGAAATCAGGGGCAGCGAGTCCATTTACCTTCAGGGTTTCTCCACCGGCTTCCCCCGTTATATCCAAGACGAGCTGGTTCATTCCCTGCATGGGTTAGAGAAGGCCGAAATCCTCAAATACGCCTATCAGATCGAATACGATTGCCTGGATTCCTTGGAGTTTCTTCCAACCCTGGAACACAAACGCTACCAAGGCCTATACTGCGCGGGTCAGATCCTAGGTACCTCGGGCTATGAGGAGGCCGGGGCCCTTGGCCTTATGGCCGGCATCAATGCCTCCTTGAAGATACTAGGCAAACCTCCCTTCATATTGCGTCGGGACGAAGCCTATATCGGAGTCATGATCGACGATCTATTGACCAAGGGGACCGAAGAGCCTTATCGCCTTTTATCCTCAAGGGCCGAATACCGTTTGCTTTTAAGGCACGATAACGCTGCCAAAAGGCTGACCCCCAAGGCCATTGCCATCAAAACGGCCTCCAAGGAAAGAATCGAAAAGTTCAATCTATCGGAAGAAAGGATCAAAAAGGCCAAGGACATCCTCCTTTCGACTACCCTAAATTCCAAAACCGGACTCGACGATATCCTTGCTGAGGCCGGCTATGAGATAACCGGGGAAGGGGTAAACGCCCTTGCCTTGCTTAAGCGCCCCAGGGTTACCTACAAGATGGTGGAAAGCCAAATTCCCTCTTTGCAAGAACTCAGGCTATTGGGTAACGATGTCCTTAGCTTAGAGACCGAAACCAAGTTCGAGGGATATATTGAGCGGGCCAAGAAGGAAGCCGAAAAACTAAAGAAGCTCGAAGATGTTTCCTTGCCTAGCGATTTGGATTATCTTTCCCTCAAGGGCCTTCGGCTCGAGGCTAGGGAAAAGCTTTCCAAAGTAAGACCCTTGACCCTAGGGCAAGCCTCGCGCATCCCCGGCGTAAATCCCGCCGACTGCGCCATACTGGCCCTGCACCTAAAAAAGAAAGGCTAAAGATGGAACTTGCCCATATCGCGACCAGGTTTGACTTCCTTAAAGAAGGCCAAGTCTCCCGGTTAGGGGAGTTTCTTCAATTGGTCCTAGAAAAGAACAAGGTTACCAACCTCACGGCCATCGAGGACTTTTCCGAAGGGCTCATCAAACACATCTATGATTGCCTGATTCCGATGGAACATCTTTGCTTCAAGGACAAGAGGGTCTTCGATATCGGCTCGGGCGCCGGATTCCCGGGGCTGGTGTTTGCCATTGCCGAGCCTAGTAGCGAGATCACCCTCTGCGAATCAAACGGCAAGAAGGTCGCCTTCATGAAAGAAGCCATCCAAAAGCTGGATATCAAGAATGCCATTGTTCTCAACTCTAGAGCTGAAGAAGTGAGGATGAAGGGCAGTTTTGACATCGTTTCCGGCCGGGCCGTGGCTGCGCTTAACATCATGCTCGAGCTATCCGCCCCTTTGCTGAAGATCGGCGGAACCTTCCTCTCCATGCGGGGTAGGGAAGGGGAGAATGAGGATAAGGCCGCTACTAGTGTCGCGAAGAAGCTGGGACTAGCCATAGGCGGCCGTTTCCTAGAAGAACTGCCCGAGGAAAAAGGGACTAGGACCATCACCTTGTACAAAAAGGAAAAGGCCACCCCGGAAAAATATCCTCGGCCATATGCCAAAATGCTTTCCAAACCCCTTTAGGGAAGGCTCTACTTTGTTGGATAATAGCAGACATGGGCAGAGTCATCTCCATTTCCAATCAGAAGGGCGGGGTCGGCAAGACCACGACCGCGATCAACCTCTCGGCTGGGCTTAGCAAGCTGGGCCGCAAGGTCCTTTTGATCGATATGGATCCCCAAGGCAATGCCGGTAGGGGATTTGGCATCGACGTCACCGGCGTTAAAAACACGACGGTGGAATTGCTCCTAGGTCATGATCTAGGCAAAGTCGGGCTTTACGATGAGGCCACCAAGGTGACCATCGTCCCTTCCAACCTGCGCTTGGCATCCTATTGGGCTTCGGAAGCCGGAAACATCGAAAAGCCCTATTTCATTCTCAAAGACGCCATCAAGGACATAAGGAACCAGTTCGATTACGTGATCGTCGATTGCCCGCCTTCATTGGGATTGCTCAACATCAACGCCCTCGTGGCCTCGGATTCGGTCATCATCCCGGTCCAATGCGAATATTTCGCGATGGAAGCCGTGGCTGCCATCCTTAGCTCCATCGCCTCGATCCAGCGTAACTACAACCCCGATCTGAAAATCGAGGGTTTACTCCTTACCATGTACGATTCCAGAACCAAGCTGGCTACCGACGTGATGACCGAGGTCAAATCCCTCTTCAAAGAGACGATGTTCCATTCCGTGGTACCCCGCAACATCTCGGTGGCCGAGGCCATCGCCATGGGGCAGCCGGTCACCTATTGGAGGCCCAGCGCCTCGGGCTCTTTGGCCTATTTTGCCTTGGCTAGGGAGGTCATCGACCATGAGTAGGACCATCAAGAAACACGATCCTTCCTTGGCCAATCTCATCAAGAAGTTCGGCCGCAACGACATCGTCGCGGAGATGGAAAAGGAATACATGTCCAGCGGGGGGAGGCAATTGCCTCTAAGCCAGATCAACGACAATTCCACCATCAAGCGGGCCAAACTGGATGAGGAGGCCATCGAGCGCTTTGCCAACGGCATCAAGGAAAAAGGCCTGTGGAACCCTCTGGTCGTCCGCCCGGTCGGCAACCATTATGAATTGCTGCTAGGAAGGAAAAGGTACCACGCCGCCAAGAAGGCGGGATTGGAAACCGTTCCCTGCGTCCTCAACCATCCCGATGACCAGGAAGCCTTGCTCATGCTACTGGCCGATATCCGTGACCAAAGGGATTCGAATGTGGTGGAAATGGCCCTCGTCTATGCCGCCCTACGCGACAAGTTCGGCTATGACCAAGCCACCTTGGCCAACCTCAGCCACTGCTCGAGGTCGCAGGTCACCAACATCCTGAGGCTGCTCCATCTGCCCGACGACGTACTGGACGACCTCTCCCTAGGGGTGCTCTCCTATGGCCACTGCCGGGCCCTCGTCAACCTCTCGGAGGAAGAGACCCACAAGATGGTCCGCATCATCAAAAACAAGGGACTCTCGGTCAGGCAAACCGAGGAGATGGTGCGCTATGGCACCGACATCTATGAGGAAGACAATGACCTCAGCCGCCTTTGCAAGAAGCTTGGGGTCTTGTTCATCGAAGAAGGGGAATCCCATCTTGTCTTCGATTTCCCCTCCCCCAAGAAGAAGGAAGCCTTCCTCAAATTCCTCAAGGAATTGGAAAAATGAATCCAAAGGGGTCAATGGAACCCCTTTTTGATTTATACTCAACAAGATGGCCGATTCTTTGCTTTCCATATCTATCGAGGGACTCAGTTTCCTCACTTACGTTAACTATCAGGCTGAGATGGAAATCAAGCGGGTTTCCTCCTCGAGCCGCCAGAACGCTTTTTCATTTCTGCGCAGCGTCACCATCGAAAACAAGTCGTTGACCGACTACCGCGATGTCGATTTGCACATCCGCACTCCCTTCGCCGGGATCGAGGTAGCCCCGGTCAAGATTTCCCTGCTTGAGCACGGCAAGAAGACTTTGATCAACCAATTCTCCCTTTTCGTCGATGCGATGGAACTCTATAAGGTCAATGAGGCCATGCCCATCGCCATGACCTTTGAGTTAGTGGATGCCGAAGGCAACATCTTGGCCAAGCAGTTCCATAACCTCAAGCTGCTACCCATAGACGAATCGGCTTCCGACTGCCGCATTCCGGAGATACTGGCCTCCTTCGTTACCCCCAATGACGATGAAGTGAAGAAGCTTGTCGAGGAAGCTGCCGGGGAACTAAGGCAGAAATACGGCAGGGACTCCTTTGCCGGCTACCAATACCATGATCCCAACAAGGTATTGGAAGAACTGGACGCTTTGTATCGGACCCTGCTTAAAAGAGGGATCCGCTACTCGGCTCCGCCCACCTCTTTTGAGAAAACCTTCCAAAGGGTGAGGCTACCCTATGTGGTTTTGAAGGAAAAGGTGGCGACTTGCCTTGATTTTGCATTGCTTTTCGCTTCCTTGGCCGAATCGATCGGACTTAAGCCCTTGCTCATATTGCTACGCAGCCACGCCCTTGTCGGCGTCTGGCTCGACGATGAGCATTCGGTGGCCCCCTTTGAGGAAAACGGCACCCTTTTGGCGACTGCGGCCTCCAAAGGCTTCAACTATCTCTCCCTCATCGATGTGACCATGGCCCATTCCTCCGTGCTTGCCCCATTTGACCAAGCCGTGGATGCCGGCTATAAATCCATCGCCGTGGAATCGCGCTTCCGCTACGCCCTCGATATCGATATGTGCCGCAAAGGGCATATGCTCCCGGTTCCCACTCCCCATGACATCGATGGGGAAAGCAAACTCGAGCTTCCCGATTTCGAAATCGAGGACGACTATGGGACCCCCAGGGTCGAATTATCGGCCCGCCGCTATATCCCCACTGACGATAGGGGCAACAAGTCGCGCTTTGACCACTGGTTGGAAAAACTGCTGGATTTGAATTTGGCCAACCGCCTCATCAACCTGAAGATTGCCTCCAGCGCTTCCCAGTTCCTAGTGCCCGATGCCGAGGAACTGGTCCGATTCCTCTCGGAGAGGAACCGCCTCCATGTGGTGCCTTTCGACTTCAATTCCTATCCCTTCAACGACAATGACAAGATCTTGGATTTCCCACCCAAGACCTTCTCCAAGTTGGCGGAGGAAAACTTCAAGAAGGGCCAGATTCTGGCAACCTCCAGGAAAGGGGATGTGGAAAGCTATTTCAAGGGACTTTCCAGAAAGAGCAACACGGCCTTGGAAGAATCGGGTTCCAACCCTTTGTTTCTGACCATCGGCCTATTCAAGTGGTTCGATAACGAGAAGGCCGCTTCGATCGGCAAGGGGGCCATGTATGCCCCGGTCTTCCTTCTCCCGGTGAAGATGCCCCGGCGCAAGTCGGGGAACTATTTCTCCCTCGAATACGATTTCGAAGACCTCTCGCTGAACACCACGGTGCTGGAATATTTCCATGAAGTCTATAACCTCGACTTCGATCCCATCCTGGGTTCGATGAGGAAGAGGGAAGACGGGATTCCCGACATCCGCATGATTTACAATTTCATCCGCACCAAGATCAGCGAAAAAAACGGATGGGGCTTATTGGAATCCTATTCCTCCGCCGGACTGTTCGGCTTTGCCCATTTCGTGATGTGGAACGACCTCAAGTACCGCAAGGACGAACTGCTTGAGAATCCCTTCATTGCCTCTTTTGTTTCCGGCGAGAAGAAGTGGCAGGAAAAAGAAGGGCTCATCGAGGCCCATGATATCGACGGGATGATTGCTCCCGAGGATCTGGCCTTGCCCCTTCCATGCGATTCCTCCCAGATCAAAGCCATCTCCGATGCCCTAAACGGGGAGTCCTTCATCATGGACGGCCCACCCGGGACCGGGAAGAGCCAGACCATCGCCAACATGATCGTGAACTTCCTGTTTCACCGCAAATCCGTCCTCTTTGTAGCGGAAAAGGAAGTAGCCCTAGGGGTTGTAAAATCCCGTCTTGATGCTTTGGGACTAGGGCAGTTCTGCCTGCAGCTATCCTCGGTCAAGACCAATAAGAGCGATGTGCTCAAAAATATCGGAACCCTCCTGGACATGGGCCCCCTTAAAGGTGGGGAGGGCTATAAGCAGAAGGCCGATGAGGTGGCCCAGTCAAGGGCTAGGCTCAACGGGTTGCTCGGCATATTGGAACTTCCGGAAGGCTTCTTTTGTTCCATCAACCAAGCCGTTTTGGCCTACCTTCGTTCCAAGAAGGCCAAGGGTTTATTCGAAGTGGATGAGGACTACGCGAGGGGACTGACCGCCGAGAAATACCGGGAGACCCTGGATGCGATCGATTCGGTCTTGAACCACTCCTCGGTCAACCGGGGCTATAGCAACAATCCCTTCCGTCCATACCAGAAGAGGGAATACTCCTTGCTTGAAAGGGAGGCCTTGCCCCAAGCCCTCAAGCCTTTATTGGAACTGGATAAGAATCTCTCCCTTTGCCTATATAACTGCCTCCGCAAGCTCCCGGGCTTACAGTCGACTCGGAAGAACGCCGAGATCTTCGTCGAGCTCAGCAGCGTCTTAGGCAGCAGCAAGGGCATCCTCTATGACAAGATCGGAAACGAGATCTTCCTCGATGCCGAGGATATCCTCAAGCGCTTCCTTGACCTCAACCAGGAAATCACCAGGCTGGAAAACGAAATCAAGCTGCGCTTCGACCCCAGCGTCCTTTCCCTGCATCTTCCCAAAATCAAGGACCTCAAGGAAAGCTATGCGGCGGCATCGCTATTTGCCAGAAGGCGTTACTACAAGCGCCTCTATAAGGAATTCAAGCCCTACATACTTAGGGGCAGAGTCTCTAGAAGGACCATATTGAAGACGGTCGAAGACCTCCGCTACATCGAGGAAAAGACCAAGCTCATCGAGGCCCTTGGTTCCTATCCCCGCTATGTATATCCCCATCTGCCCGATGAGGCTTCTAGCTATGATACCCTGAAGGAAGACCTGGATTTGACCCTAAGGGCCGGTAAGCTCATCCGCGACATGGATGTCTCCTCTTCCGTCGACTATGAGAAGATTTGCAACATCATCGCCAAAGCCGAAGGCGACATGACCAAGATATATGAGGACAATGACGTCTCTTTAAGGCGCCGGATTTCGGAACGCTCCTTCATTAGGGACAAGCTCTTCAGGGAGCACGGCTTCGATCTGGACCTATATCCAGATTGTCCGGAATACTTCAAATCCGAAGCCCAGAAGGTCTCATTCGTCATCTCCAACGACGGGATGCTCGGGGCCTGGGTCAAGTTCCTCGAAGCCATCGACCGCCTCAAGGCCGTGGCTCCTAGTGGCCTCGTCGAAGGATTCATGTCGGGCCGCTTAAGCGAATCCCTCATCAAGGATGCCTATGTCAACGCGGTGGCCTACAAGGTGGTGGCCTTCGCCGCCTCCGACAAGGGGGTGGCCAACCTCTCGGGTTCGGAGGTCATGAACGCCATCGAGGATTACGGGCGCCAGACCGATGAGCTCAGCCGCCTCTCGGTCCTGGAAACCGCGGCCATCATCAGCGAGTCCTATCCCCTCATCACCGAAGGGATTGCCAATTCCACCGAGGTATACCAGCTCAAGAAGCTTTCCAAAAACGGCGGTAGGGGCGTTTCCCTGCGCTTCCTATTCAATACCTATGGCAAGCTCATCCATAATCTATGCCCCTGCTTTTTGATGTCGCCCCAGTCGGTGGCCCAATTCCTTAGCAAGGACGACCATTTCGATGCGGTCATATTCGATGAGGCTTCCCAGATTCCGACCTCGGAGGCCATCGGGGCCATTTCCCGCGGCGATAGCCTCGTCATTGCCGGCGACCAGCAGCAAATGCCACCGAGCAATTATTTCAACGCGAACATTTCCGGGGTCAACGAAGGGGAAAATACCCTGCTTAGCTTGGAAGAAGACCTCGAATCCCTGCTCGACGACGCGATTGTCCTAGGCTTCAAGCGCAACCGACTGACCTGGCATTACCGCTCCCGCCACGAATCCCTCATCGCCTTCTCCAACAACCAGTTCTACGATAACGAACTCTTTACCTTCCCATCTCCCAACGAAGAGAAGCAGTGCGTCTCTTATATCCATGTAAAAGGCGACTATGAAAGGGGAAGGGGCATCAATAGGGCCGAAGCCAGGGCAGTTGTAGATGAGGTGGTAAGACGCCTCAAGGATCCTAGCAAGAGAGAGCACTCCATCGGGGTGGTGACCTTCAACGAAGCCCAGCAGAACCTCATCATGGACCTATTAGAAAAAGAGGAGGCCAAACTCAAGGCCACCGACATCAATCCGGGCGGGGAAAGCATCTTCGTCAAGAACCTCGAAAATGTCCAGGGAGACGAAAGGGACGTCATCCTTTTCTCCACGACCTATGGGCCTGACAAGAAGACGGGGACCCTCTCTTTGAACTTCGGGCCCCTTTCCCGCGAGAAGGGCGAAAGGCGCCTCAATGTCGCGGTTACCAGGGCTAGGGAAGAGATGATGGTCTTCTCTTCGATTCTACCTAGCGACATCAAGGCCGAAAGGGCCAAGAACGAAGGGGCGCGCTACCTAAAGGATTTCCTGCGCTTTGCCATGGAAGGGACCGAGACCCTTTCCAACATGCAGGGCGGGGCCATCTACCATAATCCCGATTCGGTGGCCCGCTACCTGGCTGAGGACCTTAGGAAGCTCGGCTACGAAGTGGTGACCGATCTAGGCACTTCGGTATTCAGGCTCGACCTTGCCATCGTCGATCCCGATAACAAGGACCGCTTCATCTTGGGCATCTTGCTCGATGGTCCTAGCTACATCAAGGCCAAGACCGCCAGGGACCGCAACCTGGTCCAGCCTTCCGTCCTAAGGAACCTCAACTGGAGGCTCCATAGGGTCTGGTCGCTGGAATATTTCGACCATCCCGAACAGGTGGTCGCTAATATCGTGGAGAAGATCAATTCCAAGGATAGCCTAGAGCCCGATGATGACCATAAGCTCGGGCCGCTTAGCTTCTCGAGGAAGGAAATCGAGCTCTTCCCCCACGCCCTGCCTTACCTTAGGGCCAATCTTTCCATTCCCAGTTCCGATAACGAATCGGTCCGCATCTTCGAGGCCATCAGGCGTTTGATCGAAACCGAAGGGCCCATCTCCAAATCCGAAATCATGGACCGCATCAGGATAGCACTAGGCAAATCCCGTCTTGGCAATGTCCTACGCTCCAACGTCGAGATCGATCTTTCCGATACCCCCAAGGAGACCGAAATCTGCGCCGGGGAACAGTTCTATTATCCTTCCGGGACCGATATCGAGGGATGGTCCTATTACCGCATCGATAAGGAAAATCCCCGCAATATCTTGACCATTTCCTTCAAAGAATTCTCAAATGCCTTCTATGACATCCTCAAGGCCCAGGGCGCCATGTCGGAGGAAGACCTGATCAGGCAGGCCGCCAAGCTCTTCGGTGAGGATACCTTGACCGAGAAGAGAAGGAAGTACATCAAATCCGCCATCAAATACGATTTGGATAACCGCCATCTCCTTTATAAGGACGAGCAGGGCTTCGTTTACCTGCGCTAACTAGATTCTCTTCACATACGCCAGGCGAGGACTATAATCATCTCGATCAGGGTGACGAGAGTTTCGTCGACTGGCGGTATAGCCCGCGAGCCTCCTAGGCATGATCCGGTGTGATTCCGGAGCCAACGGTATAGTCCGGATGGAAGAGAAGATGTCCTTTTATCCCCTGACATGGGGATTTTTTATGGAAACTCGCTACTTGCTTGGACTACTGGTGATCATTGCCCTTATCGCCACCACGGCCTGGTTATATTTCAAGGAACACCCTTTCAAGAAGGGTTCCTCTCCCAGGGTCATCGCCGCCGGGGCCATGTTCGGGGCCCTTTCGGCCATCCTCTATGTGGTACCCGTCTTCACCTTCAATCTTCCCTTCTTCCCGTCCTTCCTATCCATCCATTTCGATGAGGTCCCTTCCTTCATCGCCGCCTTTGCCTATGGCCCTTGGGCCGCGATGCTCTCCTTATTGGTAAAGACCCTCATCAAGCTTCCGATGACCTCGACCGCCTGCGTGGGGGAACTCGGGGACTTCTGCCTTTCGCTTCTATTCGTTTTGCCCTCGGCCATCATCTATAAGAAGAAAAGGAACCTCAAAGGCGTGGCCATCGGTTTTGGGGTGTCGACCGTGCTTCAGCTATTGGGCTCGATGCTTCTAAACGTCTATGTCCTAATTCCCTTCTATCTTTCCTTCATGGGCTTTAGCTATGAGGCCTTGCTTGCTATCTGCCAGACCGCGATGCCGGGCATCACCAACCTTGATTGGTCCTACGCCATAATCGCCGTCTTGCCGTTCAACCTGCTCAAGGACAGCTTGGTAATCGTGATTACCTTCTTGGTCTATAAGGGCACCCACAAATACATCAAGCCCTCACGGGCCTAGGCAAAACAAAAACCGCCTCGCGGGCGGCTTTTGGATCGCTAGCTTATTCGGTAGCGATGGCCCCGACGGGGCAAGAGGCAACGGCTTCCTCGACGGCGGATTCGTCTTCGGCAGGAATTTCGGCGCCGACGGCCTTTCCTTCCTCATCAAGGGTGAAGACGGAAGGGGCAGAGCCGACGCAGAGGCCGCACCCGATGCACATTTCGGGGTTGACTGTGGCTTTCTTTGGCATTGTTTGGTCTCCTTGAACCGCCCCCATTATAAGTGGCGTAAAACCAGTGTCAATTAGCCTTAAAAGGCTTAATCTCGACTAACTAATTTGGTATGCTTCTAATCGTGAAAACACGAATCAGGAAATGGCAGGGCTACCGCAAGTCCATCCAGGGCATGGAGAAGGGAGAGACTACCTCTTATACTTCCGATCTGAAGGAAGAGGACAAGGCCACCCTTTCTACCCTTACGGCTTCCGGGAACGCGATCTGGATGGAAGGGGATAGCGAAAAACCGAAAGATACCCCCTATGAGTCCTATGTCCGCGGCAAGAAGCGGATGTTGCTTTTCAAACTCGCGGCCTTTTTGTTTGCCGTCATCGGCCTGATCCTGATGTATTTCCTATTTGTGGTGGGTATCTGATGGACAAGAACATTGCCATAGCCATTGACGGGCCGGCCGCTGCCGGAAAGTCCACGGTCGCCAAAAGGGTGGCCAAGGCTTTGGGCTTTACCTATATCGACACCGGGGCCATGTACCGGGCCGTTACCAATGCCGTCATCAAAAGGGGACTCAATCCCCAGGACGAGGGACAAAGCGAAATGGTGATGCAAGGGCTATCCATCGATCTATTGCCCGATGGGCGGGTCATCTGCAACGGGGAAGACGTAACCCAGGTCATCCGCGAGCCTTTGGTTTCCGGGAATGTTTCCTACATCGCTTCCTATAAGAACATCCGCCTGGCCCTAGTGGAGATGCAGCGCAAGATGGCTGAGTCCAAATCCGTGGTCATGGACGGGCGCGATATCGGTACCTATGTATTGCCCAATGCCCAGGTGAAGATCTATCAGATCGCCTCGGTGGAAACTAGGGCCGTAAGACGCTACGAAGAAAATCTATCCAAAGGCATCCCGACTTCCTATAAGGATGTCGAGGACGATGTCAGAAAACGCGACTACATCGATTCGCACCGCGACTTTGCTCCCTTGAAGCCGGCGATGGATTCGGTTCTGCTTGATACTTCATACATGTCCATCGATGAGGCGGTCGATGCCGTCTTGAAGGTGGTCAAGGACAAGACCGGGGCGGAGAGGATATGCTAGGCACCCTAGCTTTGCTTGGCTCTCCCAACTCCGGGAAGTCGACGATTTTCAACCGCATCGTCGGCGAACGGGTTTCGATCGTCTACGATAGTCCGGGCGTCACCCGCGATAGGATTTACGCCAAGGCCACCTGGCTGACCAAGGAATTCACCCTCATCGATACCGGCGGCATCGAAATCAAGAATGCCCCCTTCCAGGAGGAAATCAGGGCCCAGGCCGAAATCGCTTTGGAGCAGGCCGATGCGGTTTTATTCGTGGTCGATGGCCGCAAAGGCCTATCCGCAGATGAGAAATTCGTTGCAAAACTCCTATATAAATCCCAAAAACCCGTTATTTTGGCCGTCAATAAGACCGACTCTTTGGCCGAGATTTCCAATCTTGATGACTTCTATGCCTTGGGATTAGGGGAGCCCATTGCCGTCTCCGGCGTCCACGGGATCGGCATCGGCGACCTGCTAGATAAGATCATCGCCGTGTTGCCCGAGAAGGAAGAAGAAGACTTCGGGGACGCCATTCCCTTCGCCCTTATCGGACAGCCCAATGTCGGCAAATCCTCCTTGGCCAACAAACTCCTCGGCGGGGTCCGCACCATTGTTTCCCCCTTAGCGGGAACCACCCGCGATTCCATCGACTCCAAGTTTGAAAGGAACGGACAGAAATACGTGGTCATCGATACGGCAGGCTTGGTCAAGCGCGGCAAGATCTATGAATCGGTGGACAAGTATGCCGCCCTTAGGGCCCTCTCGGCCATCTCCAGGGCCGATGTGGCCGTCCTCCTCATCGATGCCACCAAAGGGCTGGTAGAACAGGACAAGCACGTGGTCGGCTATGCCGTAAACGAGGGCAAGGCCGTCGTGGTGGCCGTCAACAAATGGGACGCCAAGAAGCATCCGCCGGAAGAGGAGAGGGAATTCCGCCAGACGATTGCCACCGGCATGAAGTTCCTCGACTATGCTCCCATCGTCTTCATCTCGGCTTTGACCGGTAGGAACATCGACCTATTGCTGAGCTATGTAAGGAAAGCGGAGGAGTCCTTCAAAAGAAGGGTGCCGACCTCGGTCCTAAACCAGATCCTGCTCGACGCCCAGGCCTATAATCCCACTCCTGATTTCAATCACGGAAGGCTGAAGATCTACTTTGGCAACCAAGTCTCCATCAAGCCGCCGACCTTCGTCCTTTTCTGCAACAATCCCGATTTTGCCCATTTCTCCTACACCAGATATCTGGAAAACAGGCTTCGGGAAAGTTTCGATTTCTCCGGTTCGCCGATCCGCATCATCTACCGCCAAAGGAAGTAATTTCCTAGCAATGGCCGATACTTTTCCCTTCCTTTGGAAGGGATTTTTGCTTTTTGGTTCCTAATGGCTACCAGACCGCTGTTTTCAAAAAGGGAAATCTAGGTGCCATCGGGGTTTTCCAAACATCGTTTTATTCCGAAAAAGTTTGCAAAAGTTCAGATGCCATGCTAGTTTATGGCTATAGATCGAAAGGAGATTCTAAAAGAATGAACAAAACTGATCTGATCGCTTTGGTCGCAGACAAAGCGGAACTCACCAAAGTTGACGCTGAAAAAGCTGTCGAAGCCCTACTCGACGGAATCGTTGAGGCCCTTGCCCGCGGCGAAGAAGTGAAGATTTCCGGATTCGGCATCTTCTCCAAGAAGGTCCGCGCTGCCCGCGACGGCACCAATCCCTCCACTCAGGTCAAGATCCACATCCCGGCCTCCAGCACCGTTTCCTTCAAGGTCAGCAAGCCCCTCAAGGAAAAGCTCAACAAGTAAGCTTAGGAATCAACTTTAGGATCTATAACCAAATGAAGCCTCTTCGGAGGCTTTTTTGATGTATCATCCTTAGCGTGGAACGCCTAGCTATCTATGATGGTCTATCGAGGGTGTTTTCCGACATGGGGCATGATCTATATATCGTCGGAGGAACATCAAGGGATCTGCTGCTTGGCCGGAAGATCATGGACTTTGACTTCGCCACCGATGCGACGCCTGAGGAGATGTCCTTCCTAGAGGGAGCCGACTTTGCCTTTGCTAGGTTTGGTAGCATCTCCATCAAGATTGATGGAATGAAGGTGGATATCACCACCCTCAGGGAAGAATCCGACTACAAGGATTTCCGCCACCCGGGAAAGGTGAAGTTCGTCAAAGACCCCATCTTCGATTACCAAAGGCGGGATTTCACCATCAATGCCATATATTTGGACAAGGACTACCACGTCATCGATTACTGCGGGGGACTGGTGGACCTCAAGGAAAAGGTAATCCGCTTCATCGGCGACCCCAATAAACGAGTGAAGGAAGACCCCCTTAGGATCCTTAGGGCCCGCCGCTTTCAGAAAGTCCTCGGCTTTAGCCTTGCCAAGGATACCCAAAGGGCGATAGAAGAAGGGGAATATTTGCTAGAGAAGCTCAACAAAGACAAAATACTGCTCGAAGAAAGGAAGCTGGCCCAATATGAAGAAGAATAGCCTCTACGGTGCGGTGGACTTCACCTACGCCCTGCTTGAAGGGTACAAAGCCCTCAATCTCAATGAGAACGACCTTGCCGTCATCCTGATGGTGGAACACCTGCTCAAGCAGGGGAATTCGATGGTCACCGCCGATGTATTGTCTTTGAAGATGAGCCTGAAGATCAAAGACATCGACGCTACCTTGGGCGGCTTATTGAGAAGGGGCCTCATCTCCTATAAGGCAAATGAAGAGGGGCTCAGCATCAACCTCGACGTGCTCAAGGAAAAACTCTATGAGGATTTGGCCAAGCGCCTTGAAAAGGAGCAGGTCACCCAGATGGACGCCAAGAGGATGGAAGAATTATCCAAGATGGGCGCCTTCTTCGAAGAAAAGCTCGATAGGGGACTTTCCCCCATCGAACAGTCGACTTTGCAGGAATGGTTCATCGCCGGCTATAAGCCCGACGAGATAAAGAATGCCGTCCTTGATTGTTTGGGCGAAGGGATCAGGAACTTCAATGGTTTCCAGAAGGCCCTGCGCCGCAATAGGAGGAAGCAGGACGTGGCCAAGGAAGGCAACAGCATGGTTTCTTCCACCTATGATAAGGACATCACCCAAACCATGAAGGCGGCCCGGGAGCTCTTCGGTGAGGATTGATCCCTTCTTCCTAATAAAGGAACTCGAATCCTTATATCCAGAGGCCAAGTGCAGCCTTGATTTCCATAATGCCTTTGAGGCTTTGGTGTCCGTAGCCTTATCCGCCCAGGCAACCGATAAATCGGTCAATCTGGCTACGCCATCCCTCTTTGCAAGATACCCAAACGCCACGGAGATGGCCAAAGCCGAACCCGTGGATCTGATTCCTTATATAAGAAGCATCGGGCTTTATCAGAACAAGGCCAAGAACCTCGTGGCTCTTTCCAGGGCCTTGGTCAAAGATCATAACGGGGAAGTCCCTTTAGATTTCGACACTCTCATAAGCCTGCCGGGAGTGGGCAAGAAGACGGCAGGGGTGGTATTGGCCGAAATCATCCAGCGCCCCGCCATGCCGGTGGATACCCATATAACCAGGGTTTCCTACCGTTTGGGCTACACCAAGGAAGGGCTAGATGCCTATAAGATCGAAAAGAAACTCGAGTCCATCTTCCCCATGGAAAAGTGGATTCCCCTGCATCATCGGTTCATCGCGTTCGGTAGGGATATCTGCCACGCCAAAAAGCCTGAATGCGGTAGGTGTCCTTTTGCAATGTGCCCTTATCTGAAGAAGGCCTCGTCGACCGCTTCCAAGAAGAGATAGCGGGGATTATAGCCTTTTTTTACTAAGATCCCGTGTTCCTTTATCTCACTAACGGGAATGGATTTGCGGGGTTTTTCATTATAGAAGCCGCAGATGTAATCAGCTTTTAAAAGGTAGGTTTCTCCTAGAGAGATGAGCCTAATGAGGAAGAAGGCAATGCCCCCGTGCCTAATGACCCCAAGCAGATGTTCGACCTGCTGGGGAGCGATGTTATTCAAAGGAAAGGAAGTCTTGGACTTGGTCTCCTTGGCTTCGAAATCGAGGTACTTGCCTTTATAGACTCCGTTATAGTCGGTGGTCGACTGCTTCTCGAAATAGGCGTGGGTGATCATGGCCCCTTTGGAATAATCGACCTTGACCACGTTGATGGGTGTGGGTCGCTTGGTGATGAGGGCTAGTCCCTTTTCCTTATAGTATTCGCAGGAGAGGTTGATGTCGGTCTCGAAATCCATGCCCCTATTGGCGGAGGAAATTGACCTAGCCACAGAGGTTTTCCTTTCCTTCTTGTGGAAATTTGAAGGCTGTCCGTTAGGGTATTTGATCATGAGATGGCCTCCTTGATAAAGCGCTCAAAGTCCTCTTTGTTGACCTGGCCTTTCTTTTCGAGTTCGTCCATGAGTTTCCTGATGGGGGTAGGCATGCTATGGGACTTGGTGAGGGTGAGTTCGAACTGTCTCATTAAGATGTCGTGGTTATTGAGTACGGCATCATAAAGAAGCATGAGGTTATGGGCATCATCCAATGGTTTATGGGCTACCCCCACAAAGTTGACCCCGAACATCTTCAGGGCATTGCCAAGGGAAATGGTGTTGTTATGCTCATCGCTTACGAAGCGCTTCAGAAAGGAGGCGTAGTCCAAAAAGTTCCTTTTGATAAGTCTTAGGAACTCCAAATCGGCATCCGTATCGATGAGGTAGGACTGATTGATGATCCGCAGGTCATTGTTGCCATAGCAGCAATAGATGTAATCCTCGGGATTGGGCCCCACGTAACGCCTTAACTGCTCGATGGCCGCGGAAACGGCAACTCCCTTATGGGAGAGATCCCAATCGGTGATTCCGGTCAATTGCCTGACGTAATAGCCGACCCGATCCTTTGATTTGACCAATGTCATGATGCCGGGGTAGCGCTTTTTGATCGTGCCATCCCCATAGAGGTCGCACTTGAAGGCCCCAAGGGCGATCATCTGCCCCTCGATCTGGGTTCCTTCGAAATCCATGAAGCAGATTTTGGTTTTGCCCCTAAGGGCCTTGTTGAGGGCTTTCACTGTTCTATTATCCCATTTTGGGTTTGGCCTAACACGGGGAAGGATGATGCAAAAGGTAGCGCATTGCCCAAATAGCAACACTCCTATACCAGTTTTCCCCAAGCTTCGATATAATCGAAAAGGCGAACATGGAAACAAGAAACCGCCTCAGCGCAAAAGATATCCTCAACCACCGCTTCAAGAAGGACGTCAAGGGCTATGACGCCTACGAAGTCGACGTATTCCTTGACGAAATCATCAAGGATTACCAAGAGTTCGAAGCCCTGCTTGAAGAGGGGAAGGACGGTGCTTCCAAAAAGGACGAACAACTGCTCGCCCTGCAGGATGAAATCCGGGCCCTCAGGGAAGGACTTTCCAAGATGGCCGAGGCCAAGCGCGAGCTGGAAATCAAGAACGCTTCCATGGAAAACCGCCTCGGGGCCATCAGGCCTGGCGATGCCCCGACCTCGGAAAACCTCTCGCTTCTTAGGAAGTGCAGGGCCTATGAGGAATTCCTATATAGCCACGGCTATGATCCCAAGGACATCGCCTCGGGAATCAAGAAATAATATATCCGGCCCGGACGGAGGCTGGCCTAGCCAGAGGAAAGTCCATGCTCGCACGGCCTGCGATGGCCGTAGTGATTGCGCCAAGCGAAACGATAAGCTTGGGTATGCGGGAGCGCATAACGGCGGAACGACTTCTTACTGAGAAGAAGTTCCCTAAGGTGCCACAGAGACGAGCCAGGCAGCGATGCCTGGATGAAACGCGGTAAACCCCACAAGCGAGAAACCCAAATTTGGTAGGGGAAGGGAACCGGGCGAACTGAAGCCACGGTACCCCGGCAAGTCCGAGATTAATCTACGTCCTCGACAGAACATGGCTTATAGGGCCGGATACTCAAAAAAAGCGTATGAACATCCCAACCAGAATCACCGTAACCAGAATCGTGGCCATTGCCCTCCTCGTGCTTGTACTCGGGGTCTTTCAGATTCTCGGTAGCCAAGGCCTCATCCATTTTTCGGATATTGGCAATTCCGGCTTCGGGCCGGTCAGGCTATTTACGTGCTGTTTCTTCATCTTCGCGGCCTTTACCGACTTTTTGGACGGCTATTTGGCTAGGAAATGGCATCAGGTCACCGATCTTGGAAAATTCCTCGATCCCATTGCCGATAAGCTATTGGTCGACCTTACCCTGGTCTTCCTGGTGGTCCCTTGGTCATTCGAATCCTCGATGGTCATCAATCCCATCTTTGTCTGTCTGATGATCGGACGCGATTTTGCGGTTGACGGGCTCCGTCTATTGGCGGCGAGGAAAAACGTCGTACTGGCCGCCAACAAATGGGGGAAATTAAAGACCGTCCTACAGATGGTTTCCATCCCCGTGGTCCTTCTCAATGGCTGGCCCTTTAGCTATTTCGATGCCTCCTGGACCTACTGCCGGATTGCCGATATCCTGGTCTATCTGGCCACCCTCGTCTCTTTGATTTCCGGAGTCATCTACATCTGGGGCAACCGCCATGTCCTCAAGGAGCAAGGAAATGCTTGATTTCAAGACCCTGGTGGAAACCCTTGCCAGCAAGGGACTGACCCTATCATCGGCCGAATCCTTCACCGGAGGGCGCTTTGCCGATTCGGTGGTCTCCGTTCCCGGAGCCTCGAAGGTCTTCAAAGGGGCCATCATATCCTATGACCCTGCGGTCAAGACTTCTTTGCTTGGGGTTCCAACCTCCACCATTGAGGAGAAAGGCGTGGTCTCCATGCAAGTGGCCTCCCTCATGGCCAAAAACGGACGTAAGGCCCTTGGCTCTGACATCTGCGTTTCCTTTACCGGTGATGCCGGGCCGACCCTAGAGTCCAAGAACGACAAGGTGGGGGAATCTTTTATCGGGATTGCCGACAAGGACCGGGTCTTGGTGCTACATTGCCGCTTCAAAGGCACGCGCGATGAGATAAGGAACGCGGCCGTGAAGCTGGCCCTCGAATATCTTTTGAAGCAAATTTGATACTATCGCCGCTAAACCGGCTACTTAATAGTAGGAGGCTATGTAAATGCCAGAACTTAATAAAGAAAAAGCCCTTCAGGAAGCCCTAAAGTCCATCGAAAAGGCCTATGGCAAAGGCTCGGTCATGAAGCTGGGCGACCATCCGACCGTCAGGGTCGATGTCATACCCAGCGGATCGCTTTTGCTCGATCAGGCCATCGGTGTCGGGGGTTATCCCAAAGGCCGTATAGTGGAAATCTACGGTCCCGAATCCTCGGGCAAGACCACATTGGCCCTTTCGGCTGTGGCCGAATGCCAGAAGAAGGGCGGTAGGGCTGCCTACATCGACGCCGAACATTCCATCGATCCCGAATACGCTGCCGCCATCGGGGTGAACACCAGCGAACTCATCCTTGCCCAGCCCGACTCCGGGGAACAGGCCTTAGAAATCGTGGCCATGCTATCGGCCTCGGGTGCCATCGACATGATCGTAGTCGACTCGGTTGCCGCCCTCGTACCCCAAGCCGAACTCGACGGAGTGATGACCGACAATCAGGTCGGCCTTCAGGCCCGCTTGATGTCCAAGGCCATGCGCAAACTAGCCGGTATCCTGGACAAGACCAACTGCTTGGTCATCTTCATCAACCAGCTCCGCGAGAAGGTCGGGGTCATCTATGGCAATCCCGAAACCACGACCGGCGGACGCGCCCTCAAGTTCTATGCCTCGCTGAGGCTAGACATCAGAAGGGCGGACGCCATCAAAAACGGGTCCGAGCTGGTCGGAAACGTCGTCAAGGTCAAGGTCGTGAAGAACAAGGTGTCGCCTCCCTTTAAGACCTGCGAAATCGAAATCATCTACGGAAAGGGAATTTCCCAGACCGGGGAGCTGCTCGATCTCGCCGTGGCCAAGAACTTCATTGAAAAGTCGGGAAACTGGTATACCCACTTGGGCGAGAAGATCGGAAACGGCCGCGAGGCTGCCAAGAGCTATCTCGAAAGCCATCCAGAGCTCTACGAGGACATAAAGGCCAAGGTCAAGGAATCCCTTGCTTCCTGAACCATCTAGGGGCTTCGGCCCCTTTTCTTTTCGGCGAACTTGCCTTCATTGGCTTTTTGTAAAGATAAGGCCGTTTTGCGGACTTTTTGAAAGTAGGGCAAGCCGTTCGTGAAACCATAGGTTTTTACTTGTCCTATTTGCGCTTTTTAAAGGAAGGCTAAGTTGTTATCATTTCCTTGGCTCCGAACGACCTGAGCCCGTAGAACACCCAAAACCGCTATGCGGATTTGCATAAACCTCTACCCTGAACGGGTCCTCGGACTAAGTATTTTAAATAACCTAGGAGTTTGAAATGATCCAATTAGCCATTCTTCAGGTAGTCTTGGATTGGTGGGCGGTTTTGCTTATCGCCATCGGCTGCCTAATCATAGGAGGACTCGTCGTTTTCCTAATCTACCGCCTCTTGCCTAGCCTCAGGAAGAAGTCGGCCAAGAAAGCCGTCGACCAGATGATGCGCGAGGGCAAAATCAAGGCCGAACAACGCCGCAAGGAAGCCGAACTGGATACCAAGCAGTGGATTTTCCAGGCCAAGCAGAATGCCCAGAACGAAATCCAGAAGATGAAGGGTGAGGCCATTGCCGAAGAGCAGCGCCTTAAGATCCGCGAACAAACCCTTCATGAAAAGGAAAGGGCGCTTCTAGCCAAGGAAAATTCCCTGGAACAGAAGAACGAAGTCCTCGATAGGAAAATCGAGGCCAATGAAAAGAAATCGGCGGAACTCGAAGAGAAGATCGATTCAATCATCGCCGAACTCGAGAAGGTCTCCGGACTTTCCGTCAAGGAAGCCCATGACGAAATCATGGCCAGGGTCGAGTCCAAGATGTCGGTGGAAATAGCCACCTATATCAAGAATGCCGAAGACGAAGCCAGGGATACCGCCGAGGCCAAGGCCATCGACCTGCTTTCCTTGGCTTGCCAAAGGTATGCCCAGGACGTCACTACCGAAAGAAACGTCTCGGTCGTCCCTCTTCCAAGTGATGAACTCAAGGGCCGCATCATCGGACGCGAAGGCCGCAATATCAGAAGCCTTGAGGCTGCCCTCGGCGTCGACCTTGTCATCGATGATACTCCCGAAGTCATCACCGTCAGCTGCTTCGATCCCATCCGTAGGGAAGTGGCCAAGCGCACCCTCGAATACCTTATCAAGGACGGGCGCATCCAACCAGGACGCATCGAAGAAGTGGCTGCCAAGTGCAAGCGCGAAGTGGCCGAATCCGCGCAAAAGGCGGGCGAAGCTGCGGCTTTCAAGCTCGGACTACCCAAGATCAACCGCGAAATGCTGCAATATGTCGGCCGCCTGAAGTACCGTACTTCCTATGGGCAGAACGCCCTGGACCACTCCATTGAGGTGGCCTACCTCTCCGGCATGATGGCCGCCGAACTCGGGCTGGACCAGAATCTGGCCAAGCGGGCCGGTCTACTCCATGACATCGGCAAGTCCGTCGACTTCGAACTCGAAGGCGGACACGTGGCCCTAGGCGCCGAACTCGCTAAAAAATATGGGGAACCCGATGTGGTCATCAATTCCATCGAATCCCACCATGGCGACGTACCGGCCAAGTATGTCATCTCCCATCTGGTAGCTGCTGCCGATACCCTATCGGCTGCCCGCCCCGGGGCTAGGAGCGAGACCGTCGAAACCTATGTCAAACGCATCGAGGCCCTTGAGAATCTGGCCAAGAAATACGATGGGGTTTCCCAGGCCTATGCCATGCAGTCTGGCCGCGAAATCCGCGTGATGGTCATCCCGGAGAAAGTCTCCGATGCCGAAGCCATCAAGATGTCGGTCCAGATCAAGGACGAAATTGAAAAGACCCTCACCTATCCGGGACAGATCAAGGTCTCCGTCATCCGCGAATACCGCGCGGTGGAAACAGCCAAGTAAGGAGATAACCTTGGTCATCCTCTTCATCGGGGACATCGTCGGGGAAATCGGACGGGAAGCCGTCCGCTTTCTTTGTTTGCGCCTCCGTGACCGCTACCACGCCGATTTGGTGTGTGCCAACGTCGAGAATGTCACTAACGGACGGGGCATGTCCAAGGCCGATTATCTGATATTGAAAGAGGCCGGCATCGATGTCTTCACCATGGGTAACCATGTCCTAGGCAAGAAGGAGATTACCTCCTATATCAAGACCACCGACCGGGTTGTCCGTCCCATGAACATGGAAGGAATCGGAGGACTTGGTTCGACCATCATCGAACTCAAGGGCCGCAAAGTCAGGATAAGCAACGTGCTTGGCAATGCCTTTATATCCCCGACTCCGGAGTATAACGCCTTCGACTATTTCGATGAGTTTTCCTACAAGCTCCCTAGCGATGAAATCCACATCGTGGACTTCCATGGGGAATCCACTTCCGAGAAAGCCATGTTTGCCCATATGTTCGATGGTCGTCTTTCGGCGGTCGTAGGGACCCATACCCACGTGCAGACTTCGGATGCTCAGATATTGCCCAAGGGTACGGCTTTTATTTCCGATCTTGGCTTTTCGGGCCATAAGGGCGGGATCATCGGCTTTGATGCCCAATCGGTCATCGATAGGCTCTATTATGATTCCCCGCGAGGCTTTAGGATTCCCCTTAGGGGGAAGGCCGTGGTGGAAGGGGCCATCCTCAGATTCGAGGAAAGCCGCTTCCCGATCAGCATCTCTTCTTTCAGGGAGGAAACCGATGTCATCTAAGGTCAACTATCTATCTTGCCCCGATCTTAGCAAGGCTAGGCTCAAGGGGGATGGCACCAAAGTGGTTCCTTTCGATATGGAACCCGATCATAGGCTTATCGAGGCCTATAAGGGTAAGAAGTACTTCATCAAGACCTATGGCTGCCAGGGCAATGTCCGTGACGAAGAGACCATGGCGGGACTACTTGAAGCCCTGGGCATGGAAAGGACCAGCCGTCCTTCGGAGTCAAAGATTTCCATCGTCAATACCTGCGCGGTCAGGGAAAATGCCGAAAGCAAGGTCTATGGGGAAATCGGGAAGTTCAAATCCATCAAGGAAAAGGATAAGGACTTTGTCCTATGCGTCTCTGGCTGCATGATGCAAGAGGAGGGCAAGGCCAACCTCATCGTGGATAGCTATCCCCAGGTATCCATCGTCTTCGGTACCCATAACATCAATAGCCTTTACGATCTTCTACTGGAAAACCTTCTGAAGAAGGAAAGGTTCGTCGACGTGCGTTCCTTCCCGGGCGAAATCGTGGAAGGCTTGCCCTATAAAAGGCTTTTGCCATACAAGGCCTATGTGGATATTTCCTATGGCTGCGACAAGTTCTGCACCTATTGCATCGTGCCCTATACCAGAGGCAGGGAAAGGTCGCGTCGGATGGGAGATATCCTCGCCGAGTGCAAAAAGCTCTACGCCGAAGGCTACCAAGAGGTCACCTTGCTAGGGCAAAACGTCAATTCCTATGGCAAGGATATCGGGGAATATGGTTTCAGCGATCTGCTTGAAGAAGTTGCCAAAATAGGGATTCCCCGCATCCGGTTCTTGACTAGCCATCCCTTTGATTTTGAACACTCGATGCTTGAGGCCATAGCCAAATACCCCAACATCATGCCCTGGATCCATCTGCCCCTACAAAGCGGTTCGGACGACATGCTTAGGAGGATGGGTAGAAGATATACCCAAAAGGAATATCTCTCTTTAGTAGAGGACATCAGACGGACAATCCCCGGAGTAAGTCTATCTACCGACATCATCGTCGGCTTCCCCAATGAAACCGACGAGGATTTCGACGCCACCTTGGAAGTGGCCAAGCAAGTAGCCTATGAAAGCGCCTTTACCTTCATCTATTCGCCTAGGAACGGAACCCCGGCTGCCCGCATCAAGGACAACGTCTCCGACAAAATAAAGCATGAAAGGTTCGTAAGGCTTACCAAGGTCATCGAAGCCTCGGTTGAGAAGAGCAGCGACCTTATGGTTGGCAATACCTATGACGTCCTCGTAGATGGGCCAAGCAAAAGGGACAAGGAAGTCCTTTCGGGCTATACCGAGGGCAACAAACTGGTCAACTTCAAAGGGCCCCAGTATTTAGTCGGCTGCATCGTGCCGGTCAAGATCATCGAATCCCATACTTATTCCCTGATTGGGGAATTGGTGGGGGACCCCCTTCTTCATAAGGCCAAGTTCGTCGGCGACTTATTGCGTCGCGACCCCGTGGTGGAGGAATACCAAAGGGTAGACCAGGCGATCAAAGAAGATGGAAAGCTGATGGAGGCAATCGATTCCTTACCGCAGGTCAAAAAGGATGCCGCCTTATCAATCGGTTCATTAAATTATGAAGAGAAGAGGAACACGCTTCTTAAATTGGAAGATATGCTAAATACCCATCCGATGATCAAGAACCGTGAAAACCTCTATTCCCAGATTCAGGATCTGATCGAAGAATTAAGAGGAATCCTTTCATGAGGACCTTGATTTTGATTGGGGAAACCGCAAGCGGAAAGACCGCCTTTTCCCTTCAACTGGCCAAGAAGCTGGACTGCGAAATCATCAACGCGGATGCCTTCCAGTGCTATAAGGGAATCGAAATATCCACCGCCCAACCAAATAAGGAAGAACAGTCATGCCTTCCCCATCATCTTTATGGCTTCCTCGAAGTGGAACAACCTATAAACATTGCCATCTACCAGAAGCTGGCTAGGGAGAAGATCGAGGAAATCCATTCAAGGGGCAAAAGCGTCCTATTCGTTGGGGGAGCTGGGCTTTATATCAGGGCTGCCCTTTATGATTACAAATTTCCTGAAACCCGCCAATTGGAAGAGGATTTGCAATCTAAATCCAATCAAGAACTATATAAATTGCTGTTAGAAGCGGATGAAGAAAGCGCTAGGGAAATCCACCCCAACAACCGGGTGAGGATAATCCGGGCCTTGGAACTAGCCCTATCTGGACATCCCAAATCATCCAATGCGAAAGTGGAGAAGGACAAACCCCTATATGGGGCCGAGTTCTATCGCATCGATATCGATAGGGAAACCCTCTACGACCGGATTTCCAAACGGGTAGACAAGATGGTGGATCTAGGTCTTGTAGATGAGGTGAAATCAATGCTTGGAAAGCACCCCCATGATAGCCCCGCTTTCAGGGCCATCGGCTTCAAGGAAATGATTCCTTATGTGGAGGGCCATATCAGCCTAGAGCAGGCCCTTGAGGATGTTAAAAAAGACACCAGGAACTATGCCAAAAGGCAGAATACCTTTTTCAAACACCAGTTCGCTTATAAGCTTGTAAGGAGTGTGGATGAAATCAACTGATTTATTAAATAGAACCATTGGGTTATTCGGTGAGGACTCTGTTGAGCAATTCCTAAATTCCACGGTGTTGGTGCTTGGTCTAGGAGGCGTTGGGGGAACTTGTTTCGAAGCCCTTGCCAGGTCTGGAGTCAGACATCTCATCGGGGTTGACCGCGACGTTGTCGATTCTACCAATCTGAACCGTCAGATCCTCTTTAGCGAAAAGGATA
This sequence comes from uncultured bacterium, assembly GCA_949300345.1. Lineage (GTDB taxonomy): Bacteria > Bacillota_I > Bacilli_A > RFN20 > CAG-826 > UBA4951. The sequence continues at coordinate 14,771 of CASGDR010000006.1, read as the reverse complement.
TTGGAAAAAGCAAAGCCCTAATTGCCAAAGATAGGGTTCTTGCCATTGATCCTGAGTCCAATGTCATTGCCATAAACGAGAATGTGGATGATGGCTTTTTCTCCAGGCATGATTTCGGGAACATCGACTTTGTCATCGATTCGGTCGATGACCTGAATGCCAAACTGCTCATTGCCAAACACTGTCTGGATAATCACATTCGCTTTGCCTGTTCCATGGGCATGGCCCTTAGGAAGGATCCGACCCAGGTCAAGGTAGGCAAACTAGCATCTACCTCCGTCGATCCTTTGGCCAAGGCATTTAGGAAATTCTGCCGCGATGCCGGCTTGGACTTAAATGCCATAGACGTGGTCTATTCCACCGAAAGCCCAATCCCATATAACGGAAGCCTTTCCTCATATATGGGGGTGCCTTCCAGTGCAGGCTTGGCCCTGGCCTATTTGGCTTTGGCTAGCCTTTCTTGAATCCGGTCTTGGACTTATACTCATTAAGAAGATTTATATAAAGGAGAAAGGACCATGAGGCTTTTGAAGATTGATAAAGTTGCCAAGAAGGCGGGCATTCCTGCTTCCTCGATCGAACCCTATGGCTTTTATAAGGCCAAGGTCGATCCTAGCAAGATCAAGCCCCGGGTCACTGACTCCAAACTTATCCTGGTAACCGCCATAACCCCAACCAAAGCGGGCGAGGGCAAGACCACGACTTCCATTGCTTTGGCCGAGGGCTTCGGCAAGATCGGCCAACCCGCCATGCTTTGCCTTAGGGAACCGGCCCTAGGTCCGGTCTTTGGCCTTAAGGGCGGGGCTACCGGAGGAGGAAGGGCCACCATCGAACCGGGGGAAGACATCAACCTCCATTTCAATGGGGACTTCCATGCCTTGACCAGCAGTATCAACCTCATCGCCGCCGTCATCGATAATTCCATGTTTCAGGGCAATCCCTTGGATATCGATCCCGAGCGCATCGTCTGGAAGCGGGCCATGGATATGAATGACCGCTCCCTAAGGGAGATTACCGTAGCCCAGGGCCAGAGTAATGGAACGCCCCATCCTTCGGGATTTTTGATTACCGTGGCCTCCGAGCTGATGGCTATCTTGTGCCTAGCCAAAGACGAAGAGGATTTTCAAGATAGGTTAGAACAAATAATCGTGGCCTATACCAAAGGCGGCAAACCCCTCAGAGTGAAGGATTTCCGGGTTTCCCATGCGGTCATGAAACTCATGAAAGAGGCCCTAAAGCCCAATCTTGTCCAGACCGTTGAGGGGCAACCGGTTCTGGTCCATGGGGGACCTTTTGCCAACATCGCCCACGGCTGCAATTCCCTCATTGCCTTGAAGCTAGCCTCCTTGCTTTCGCCCATCGTCATTACCGAGGCCGGATTCGGAGCCGATCTAGGAGCCGAGAAGTTCCTTGATATTGTCTCTCCTCTAGGAGGGCTAAAGCCTTCATTGGCCGTCGTCGTGGCCACCGTCAGGGCCTTGAAACTCCATGGGGGCGTACCCTTTGAGGAGTTGGAAAAAGAAAACCTCATGGCCTTAAAAGAAGGCGTCGAAAACCTCAGGGTCCACGCAGAAAACATGGCCAAATACGGTTTGCCGGTTTTGATTGCCATCAACCATTTCAAATCCGATACCAAGAAGGAAACTGATTTCCTCATCAAGTGGTGTGAGGAAAACGGCTACCGCGTGGCCTTCAATAAGGGCTATGCCCTAGGAGGGGAAGGGGCCAAGGATATGGCCAAGGCTTGCCTTGATATCCTCAATGAAGTGCCATCCGCTTACCGTCCCCTCATCGAAGAAGGGCTGAGCATCAAGGAAAAGATCGAAAAGATCGCTAGGGAAATCTACCGGGCCGACGGGGTCGAATTCTCGGATCGGGCCTTGGAGCAGATTTCCCAATATGAGGAACTGGGCTATGGGGACGCCTATGTATGCATGGCCAAGACCCCGGCTTCTTTGAGCGATTCGCCCAAGGCCCTCAATGTCCCCAAAGGACACATCATCCATGTTAGGGAATGCGATTTGTCCGCAGGGGCAAATTTCGTCGTGGCATTGACCGGCAAGGTCATGACCATGCCCGGACTCCCCAAGGTCCCGGCCGCCGTGAAGATGGAGGACGAACCGTGGAGATAATCCCTATCGCCTTATACGATGAGGTCATCATGAAGAAGGCCCATCCCTGCAAGCATAGGACCAACCGTTTTCAGATCGTTAGAGTCGGCGCGGACGTCAAAATCCGCTGCTTGGGCTGCGGGAACGTGATGATGCTGGATCGGGATGCTTTCAACCACAAAATCAAGAAAGTGGTTGCCCATCACGAAAATCTTTTGGAACTTTCGGACGATTAGAGAAAAACCCGTCTATCTATTAGTAGGTAGACATGATTGAAATCAAGGGTTTGAAAAAGTCATTCAAGGGGCCTAGCGGACCAAAGATGGTCCTCAAGGGCTTCGATCTATATCTCCCGGACAAGGGCCTTTTTGCCATCATGGGAGCGTCAGGTTCGGGCAAGTCCACCTTGCTGAATCTGATTGCTGCCTTCATGAGGCCGGATGAGGGGAGCATAAAGATCGCGGGCACCCTGGTCCATTCCCTAAAAGGGGATAGGGCCTCCTTATATAGGAACCAACGGATCGGTTTCCTTTTCCAAAGGTACAACCTGATCGAGGGCTTCGACGCCCTTTACAATGTCACCGTCCCCGCCCTAGCGGGAGGCATGTCCAACAAAAAAGCCGAAGAGAAGGCCAAGTCTTTGCTCAGGCAAGCGGGTTTGGAGGGAAAGGCCAACCAGGAAGTCTCGACCTTGTCGGGAGGGGAGAAGCAGAGGGTAGCCTTGGCCAGGGCTTTGATAAACGATCCCGATCTGATTTTGGCCGATGAGCCGACCGGAGCCTTGGATAGTGCATCGGCCGAATCGCTCATGGCAATGCTTAAGGAGCTAAGCGAGAGGAAACTCGTGGTCTTAGTTAGCCATGATGAGGCTTTAAGCCATAAGTACGCGGAGAAGACCTTCATCCTTGAAGAGGGAATGATCAAGGATGGGGGATCGGGAAGGGACAATAGGAGCGCAAAACTTAAACCTAGACGCGAGAACAAAGCCTTTCTAAAGCCCATAGAAAGACGCAATAGGCGCGAAGACATCAAATTGCATTTGCTTTCATTTTTCGTGGGTTTTGCAGGGTTTTTCTCCCTAATGTTGGGCTTAGGCCTCTACCAAGGAGCCCTACCTAGCCTAGAGCGGGGAAGATACGCTTACATGGAATCGCCCATGGCGAGCATGAGCGAAAAGCAATCCTAGGAAATCGAGGGTTCGCCCCTTGTTTTGACCCGCTCGTTGCGCCCAAAGGCCAAGACCATGTCCAGGCTGCTTCGGAATTATCGGGATATCAGCTATGAGAATGACTACTCCTATTTCTTCCCGCCTAGCGCCATCCTCTATTCCGGGGATACCTCTACTGACCCAGTGGCCCTTACTGCGGTCTATGACCTGACCCTGGAGGAGTTTGGAAGCTCCCTCCTTGATTCCGGAGTTGCCCCTTCTTCCAACAACCTCGAGCAATGTTTGGTAAATGAGGAATTCTCAAAAAAGTGGAACCTAGGCATCGGGGATGAACTCTCCTTTGCCTATTCCGTGGAATTCCAATATGAGGATGATGAGCTAAAGGCCGACTTTGCCTTTGATATGGTCATATCCGGCATCGTTTCCGAATTCTCCTATCTATCCACTCCCAAGGTCTTTTATTCCTATCAGGCTCTCAAAGCCTATTTCCAAAGCGTCCATATATCCGATTTTGGGGTGCTTCCTGCTAGGGACAAGACCCTGCACCAGCTGGTGGAGGAAGCCGCGCCCGGGGATGATTTTTCCAATTATGGCTACTATGTCTTCTGCCATGAAGAGGATAGTCTAGAAGCCTTTTTCGAATTGGGACGCACCGTAGACAAGGAGGCTGCCTTTTCCTGGTATTCCTTCCCCGAAACCTCCATCACTTCCTTGGTGACCCTGCTTGAGGGGATATTGGCCTTGATGCCCTCATTTTTGCTCATTGCCCTTTTCTCCATTGCCTTCTCCTTCATGGCCCTTGCCTATTGCCGCTACATGAAAAGGGAAAAGGAATGCGCCATCTTGGCTTCTTTGGGCGTAAAAGGCGATAGCATTTCCTCCATCTATCTAAAAGACTCGGTCATGGTGGGGGTCCTTTCTTCCTCCTTGGCCTTGCTCGCCGTCTATTTTTCCTGCGACATGATCAACGGACTACTTTATTTCCTTACGGGCCTTCCCTCTTTGGTATCCATCCCCCTAAGTAGCATGTTCGGAATACCTTATTTCCTCTTCTTTGCCGTGGTCTTGCTTTCGGCATTATTGGCCTATCTGGGGGTAAGCATCGGCACCAGGGGCATCCGGGGCAAGAACCTGATGGAGGCGCTTAGGGAAGAATGAGCATCCAACTCAAAGGCCTATGCAAAAGCTTTGGCAAGGACCTGGTTTTGGACCATGTCGACCTCACTTTGCCCGACCGTGGCCTCATCGGCCTATATGGCGTTTCCGGGGCTGGCAAATCCACCTTGCTCAACATCCTTGGGAGTTTGGATAACCGCTACAGGGGATCATGCCAGGTCGGAACGATGGAACTATCTTCCCTAAACGAGGACGAAAGGCTCAATTACCGCCTTAAATCCGTCGGGTTTCTAAGGCAATCAGCCGATTTATTGGAACTTGATTCGGCCATCGAAAACGTCCTTTTGCCCTATAAGGCCTTAAGCGTCCCCCATAGGGAAAAATCCCGTAAGAAAGGGGAAGACCTCCTCGCCCTCGTGGGTCTAAAAGGCAAGGAAGACATGGCCGCCAACAAACTCTCGGGCGGGGAACGCCAGAGGGTGGCTTTGGCCAAGGCCTTGGTCAATGACCCGCCCTTACTTCTATGTGATGAGCCGACCGGAGCCCTTGACGACAACAATGCCGAGATGGTCTTCAATGTCCTTAAGGCCGTAAGCAAGAAGGCCTTAGTCATCGTGGTCTCCCATGATAGGCCCCGCCTAGAAAGATTCAGCGACCAGCTCTATGAGCTATGCGATGGTAGGATCAGCGGTAAGCCCAAAGCCGAAGAAGGCGTTACCGCCGTCAAGGCAGTAATGCCGATCAGGAAAAAAGAGAGGAAGCGGATAGCCAAGGTTCCTTTCTCTTTCTGGCTAGGCCACTCCTACCGGATATTGAAGGAAAAGAAGAAGAGGAGCTTATTGCTTATCGGGATCTTGGCCTTTTCCTTTGCCTCCTTGCTTACCTCGCTTTACATCAAGGATTCATTGGAAGGGAAGATGGAGGAATCATTTGCTTCCATCATGGGCGCCCCCACCTTGGTCGTGGAAAAAACCAACTCCTCGGGCTCGGCCATCTCCTCGGTCTATGCCACCCCCTTGGATGAGGCCATAGGCCTCTTAGAAGAAAGGCCCGACGTCTTCAAGGACTATGGGGTTTCCTATCTTGCCGACTTCGAGAACTATTTTCCTGACAATAACTTCGCCTACATTCCCTCTAGGGGCAAGAAGCATGTGATACCTGGCCTTTCCATCAGGGCCGTCAATGACTACATGTATCTCGATGACCTAAGGGGTTCCTGCGCCCCGGAGACACCCCCGAGTTTGGAAGATGACCAAATCGTTTTGGGGCTACCCTATGCCTCGATGGCCAATGTCTGCTATGCCTTGCAGATCCTTAGGTCCTATGAGGCTCTGGGTGACTATATCGAAGAAAAGGGGCTAGAACTCATCTATGAGGTGCAGAACGATTCCTGGAACTATGCCGACCAGCAGATTTTGGAAATCAAAGGGGTGACCAGAAGCGAGGTGCCTACCATCTACCATTACTCAAGAGAGTGGTCTACCTATCTACTGGAATTCAAGATGCGCTTCCCGACCTCCGATAGTCAGGATAATAGCCTGCCCTGGATCATGGTGAAGGTACCTTATCTAGTTCCCACTAGGCCCAACGAGTTCCTAGAGGCGGTCAGGGAGGACATCCGCCTGAGGGAATTCACCTATGAGCCCGCTTCCTATGACTATGAGCAGACTCACTGTGAGATCGACAAGAAATGTGGCTTGGACCGCTACTACCTTTTCTATGCCGATTCCAAAGGATTGGATGAGGAATTGCTGGGGAAATTGGAAAAAATCGATGGGGTCAAAGGCCTATATACGGCCACGGACGGTTCCTATTGGAACTATCCCTCCGCCTTCATGTCGGGCTTTGCCCAGCCCTTCTATGTCTCCGGAAGAAAAGAGAGCATCACCAAGGTCATCGACTCCATGGGCCAGGTGAAGAAGGAACATAAGGATCTGATGGCTAGCCTTCCAAGCGGCACGGTCATGGGCTCATATCTCAAGCCGGCCGGAAGTTCATTGACCTTCACCAACCGCCAGGGAAGATACATCAAGGGCCATGCCCCGATAGGTATCGATGAGATAGGGGCGTCCAGCGCCCTATATGAGGAATTAGGAGAACCCAAATCCCTATATGTCGGGGCCACGATGTCGGAGAAGGAAGTCGGGGAATATATCGTTAGGGACATCCGTGAGGCCGAAATAAAGATATCGGGGGTCTATGAATCAAACTTCCTAAGCCTAGGCCATGAGGGCCGCTGGACCGAGGACTTCTTCTCCTATGTCCTAGGGATGTCTTCCTTCTACCTTGAGCCCACCAAGGCCATATTGGAAATCGATAACGAGGACGGGGATATGGTCATCCGCCAAGCAGGACGCACCTTCCCCGAGCTCAAGTTTTCCTTACCCTACAAAAGCGTCTCCGAAAGCCTGCAGGAAGTATCCGGCCTCCTATATAAAGCCTTGCTTTCCTTCTCCATTCTCGGACTATTCTTCTCCTTGGTATTGCTTGTGGTCTCTTCGATTCTGGAGGCCACCGAAGGCAGGAAGGAAAAGCGGCTATTATACGAAACCGGGATACCCCCTGAGCAGATAGTTGAGTGCCGCATCATCAAAAGCGGCCTGTTGATCAGCCTTGCCATGCTTTTCGCCTTGGTCTTTGCCATCATCGTCCAAGTATCGATGGGATATTTCATCGACATCGGTTTCGGGGGGAAGGGGAGCCTATCCTTCGATCCGGCTTGCCTCATCTATGCCCCGGCCCTCTTCCTCATTGCCTTACTGGTAAGCGCCTTGATGGAGAACTTAGGCAAAATCACCCATCAAAAGCCTTAGGGTAGATGCTATAGTGAATCAATGGAAACCCTAGCCTTAATTGCCCACGATAATTGCAAGCCCCTGATGGCGGAATGGGCCTCCAAGCACAAGGAGGAGCTCAGTCACTTCGCCCTGGTCGGCACCGGACACACCTCCAAGATCGTCGAGGAGGCCACCGGACTCAAGGTCAAGGCCTATTTGCCCGGCCCCATGGGCGGGGACCAGCAGATCGGTAGCCACATCGCCGATGGCACCATCAAGTACGTAGTCTTTTTGATTGACCCCCTTTCGGCCCAGCCGCATGACCCCGACGTCAAGGCCTTGCTTAGGATTGCTTCGGTCTATGACATCGCCATCGCGACCACGGCCAAGACCGCCGATCTAATGATCAAAGGGGCCATGGAATCGGATTGGTCCCATCAATATTGATGGAACATCAAAAAGCTCATGGAAAAGATACCTTCCATGGGGTATTATCTTGCAGCAATGGAAACTAGCGCCAAAAAAGTCATAGGCACGGTCAAGATGTTCAACAAGGAAAAAGGCTTCGGATTCATCCGCACCGAGGATGGGGAAGACGTCTTCTTCCATTACTCCGCCCTGAAGATGGATAGCTATAAGACCGCCGAAACCGGGGAAAAAGTGGAATTCGTCATCAAGGAATCCGAACGCGGTCCTAGGGCCGAGGAAATCGTCAAGCTCGGCTGACTTTCTTGACTATTAGCCCCTTCGGGGGCTTTATGCACTATAATTGACCCGATGAGTCTAAAAGCCGGTATCGTCGGACTGCCCAATGTCGGCAAGTCCACTCTGTTCAATGCCATCACCGCTTCCCATGTCGAAGCGGCCAATTATCCTTTTGCCACCATCAAGCCCAACACCGGGATCGTCAAGGTAAACGACCCGAGGCTGGATTGGCTAAGCAATCTTTACCAACCCCTGAAGACGGTGCACGCCACCTTCGAGTTCACCGATATTGCGGGTCTGGTCAAAGGGGCCTCGAAAGGGGAAGGGTTAGGCAACCAGTTTTTGGCTGCCATTCGCGAATGCGACGCCATCGTGGAAGTGGTCCGCTGCTTCGAATCCGATGAGATCATCCATGTCGAAAGCAGCGTCGATCCCCTAAGGGACATCGAAACCATCAACCTCGAACTCGCCATGGCGGACTTCGAATCGGTCAATAACCGCATCGGGAAGCAAGAAGTCAAAGCCAGGCTATCCAAGGACAAGACGGCCGTCTATGAAATGGCCATTCTCAATGTGCTTAAGGATACCCTCGGTGAGGGTAAAGCCGCCCGCGAAGCCCCTCTTAGCGAGGAGCAAAGCGAATACATGAAGAGGAATTTCTTCTTGCTTACCGCCAAGCCGATCCTATATGTCGCCAACGTTTCGGACTCGGATTACTCCGACCTTGAAGGATGCAAGCACTACAAGACCGTGAAGGAATATGCCGAAACCCATGGCTGCCTCTGCATCCCGGTCTCCTGTCAGATCGAATATGAAATCAGCCAGCTCCCGGCGGAGGAAAGAGGGGAATTCCTCGCCTCCCTCGGCGCGAGCGAATCGGGACTGGAGAAACTGACCAGGGCTGCCTATGACCTACTGGGCCTTAGGACCTTCTTTACCTCCGGCAAGGACGAATGCCGGGCCTGGACCTTCCATAAGGGCATGAAGGCCCCCGAATGCGCGGGAATCATCCATAGCGATTTCCAGAAGGGCTTCATCAAGGCCGAGGTCTTCTCCTATAGCGACCTGCATGAATTCGGCTCGGAAGAAGCCCTCAAGGAAAAAGGCAAGATCAGGATGGAAGGCAAGGACTACCTGATGGAGGACGGGGACATCGTGTTCTTCCGTTTCAACTAGTGGACTACCGTATCGGAATCGGCGAAGACATCCACGCTTTGGTCGAGGGGCGTAAGCTCGTCTTATGCGGGGTGGAAATTCCCTTCGGGAAAGGCCTACTTGGGGTAAGCGACGCCGATGTGGTCCTCCACGCCCTAAGCGACGCCTTGCTTGGCTCCTTGGCCCTAGGAGACATCGGGGTATATTTCCCACCCAGCGATCCCAAATGCCAGGACCTTGATAGCAGGCTCATCCTAAAGAGGTGCCATGAGCTGATCAAAGAAAAGGGCTACCGCGTCCATAACGTCGATATCGCCATCGCCTGCGAAAAGCCGAAACTGAGGCCCTACATCGATAAGATGCGGGGAAACCTTGCCAAGGATTTGGAACTAGGGATGGAAAGCGTATCGGTCAAGGGAATGACCAACGAAGGATTCGATGCGGTAGGGGAAGGTAGGGCCATCCGCGCCCTTGCGGTGGTCCTAGTGAGGAAGACAGATGGAGAATGAAATCTTACTGAAAGAAGCAGTCAAAAAGGCTGCGAAGGAATTCGGGATCGAAGCCACCGACCGCGATGTGGTCATCGAGAATTCGCGCGATCCCAGCCATGGCGACTATGCGACCAATTTTGCCATGCGCTACGCCAAGAAACTCGGCAAAACCGGCCCGGAATTCGCAACAGAACTCTCCGATAAGATAAATGAGCCCATCATCGAAAAGATCGAAGTCCTAGGCCCGGGCTTCATCAATTTCTTCTTGGCGAAGGCCTCCTTGTCCTCGGTCATCTCCAAGATCCTCGAACAGGGAATAGACTACGGTAAGGGGCTAGACAAGCACTACAAAGTCAATGTCGAATTCGTCTCCGCCAACCCCACCGGGGACCTTCATCTAGGCCACACCAGGATCGCCGCCATCGGGGACTGCATCTGCCGCCTTTATGAGAAAGCCGGCTATGAGGTGACCCGCGAATTCTATGTCAATGACTGCGGCAACCAAGTCGAGCACCTAGGCCACTCGCTATATCTCAGATATAGGGAACTCTTCGGGGAAAGCATTGTCCTCGGGGATGACGATTACCATGGAAGTGACCTCATCGATATCGCCAAAGCATTGAAGGAGGAATACGGGGACAAGTTCCTAAATGGAAAGGAAGAGGACCACAAGGCCTTCTTCATCCGCTACGGCATCGACACCGAACTGAAGAAGCTCAGGAAGGACTTAAGCGATTTCGGGGTCCGTTTCGATGTGTTCAGCTATGAATCCGATGTTAGGAAGAAAGAGCTCGATAAGACCATCGAATTCCTAAAGCCCTATACCTATGTCCTAGACGGGGCCACCTATCTTAAGACCAGCGACTACCTCGACGACAAGGACCGCCCCATCATCAAATCCAACGGTCTTTGTACCTACTTCCTGCCCGATATTGCCTACCACTATGACAAGCTCTCCAGGGGTTATGACCTGCTCGTCGACGTCTTGGGCGCCGATCACCACGGCTATATCAACCGCATGAAGTCGGCCCTTGTCATGAAGGGCTATTCCAAGGACGTTTTGGAAGTCGAACTCGTCCAGGTGGTCAAGACCATCCGGGGCGGGGAAGAGGTCAAGATGAGCAAGCGTACCGGCAAGGCCATCACCCACCGCGACATCGTAAGCGAGGTCGGAAAGGATGCGGTTCGCTACTTCTTCGTGGAAAGGGCCTCGACCAGCCATCTGGACTTCGACTATGACCTAGCCATGTCCAAGACCAAGGACAATCCGGTCTATTATGCCCAGTATGCCCACGCTAGATGCATTTCCGTCCTTGGACTAGGAAGCGATATCCCTCTTGACCCCCTTGGCGAGAACCTCGGACTGGAAAGCGAAACCAGCATCTTGAAGCAACTGGCCGATTTTCCTAGTATCATAGAAAGCGCGGCTAAAAGCCGTTCCCCCTATAAGATTGCCCTATATATCCAAAAGCTCTCGGGGCTGATCCATGGCTACTATGCCGCGGTGCGCATCATTGACCGCCTAGACAAGAAGACCACCGGGGGAAGGCTGGCCCTCATCAAGGCCTGCTCGATCGTACTAGAGAGCGCTTTGGATCTATTGGGAGTTTCTTCTCCCGAGCACATGTGATTAGGAGCAAAATCTATATATGAGAACTGACAAAAGCATGCTCGACGTCGCCTATGACGTCCTAAAGGGGAGGGATAACCTCCTTCCCGCGGAACGCTACATGAATTTCGCCGATCTATATGGCGAGGTAGCCACCGTTCTGGAAATGAGCCAGGAAGAAAAAGACGAAAGGATCGGCGCCTTCTATAGCGGGCTATCCTTCGACGGCCGCTTCGTGGAATTGACCAACAATACCTGGGACCTCAGGGCCAACCACACCTATGAGAAGGTCCACATCGATGCCTCCGACGTCTATAGCGAGGAAGCCGAGGAAGCCGAAAGCGACCCCGAAGAGTTAGACGAAGAGGAACAGGAAGAAAGGGAAAACGAGGGCGAAGAAGGAGCCCCGGTCCCCGACGACCTTGGATCCATCATAAACAAGGACAGCCTCTACTCCTAAGGTAGGGGAGGCCCTTTTTTATAGAAACCAATAGCAAAGGAGAAAGAAAATGGCATTGGAAAACATGGTGGGCATGCTCACCAGAGCCCAGAAGGAACACTACGCCGTCGGGCAATTCAACATCAACAACGTGGAGTGGGTCGGGGCCATCCTCGACGAAGCCATGAAGCTCCGCTGCCCGGTCATCCTTGGGGTCAGCGAAGGCGCGATGAAGTACATGGGCGGCTGGCACACCGTCGTCGGCATGGTCAAAGGCTACATTGAGGACAAGCACATCGATGTCCCCGTGGCCCTGCACCTTGACCACGGCTCCAGCTTCGAGTCCTGCAAGGCCGCCATCGATGCCGGCTTCACTTCCGTCATGATCGACGGGAGCCACCATCCCCTTGAAGAAAACATCAAGATGACCAAAGAGGTCGTCGATTATGCCCATGCCCGCGGCGTTTCCGTCGAAGCCGAACTCGGCAAGGTCGGCGGACAGGAAGACGACGTGGTCGCCGAATCCATGTATGCCGATCCCGACGAATGCGTCCGCATGGTCAAGGAAACCGGAATCGATTGCCTCGCTCCGGCCCTTGGCAGCGTCCATGGACCCTACCATGGCGAACCCAAGCTTGGCTTTGACGAGATGGAAGAAATCCATCAGCTCGTGGGCCTGCCCCTCGTCCTCCATGGCGGATCGGGCATTCCCTACGATCAAATCCGCAAGGCCATCGATAGGGGTACCTGCAAGATCAACGTCAACACCGAGTGCCAGCAGTACTGGGCACGCGTGGTGCGCGAAGTTTTGGCCAAAGACGACAAGGTCTATGATCCCCGCAAGATCATCGGCCCGGGCAAGGAAGGCATCAAGCAGACCATGCGCGAGCACTGCGACGTCTTCGGCTGCAACGGCAAAGCCGACTAAAAAATATGTACGATAAGGAACTGAAAGCCGCGATCGAAGCCGCAGAAGGGGCCTCAAAGATCGTCCTTGAGGTCTATAACCGTCCCTTCAAGGTCGAAACCAAGAGCGATGATTCCCCGGTCACCGAGGCCGACCGGCTTTCGGATTCCTTTATCAGGAGGTATCTGGAGGGCGTCAACAAGAAGGCCGCCTTCCTCACCGAGGAGGGAGCCGACGACAAAAGGCGCCTGAAGAAGGACTTCGTCTGGATCATCGATCCGCTAGACGGGACCATGGACTTTGTCCGCCATACCGACGAATTCGCGATCAATATCGCCCTGGCCTATAAGGGCACCCCGGTCGTCGGGGTGGTGGCTTTGCCCGTCCAGAAATACCTCTATTACGCGGTAAAAGGGGAAGGGGCCTACCGCAAGGACCCTAGCGGCAAGATCTCCCTGATCAGGGTCTCCAACAAGACCGAGAAGCTCACCGCCTTAAAATCGCGGAGCTTCCATAATGCCCAGGAAGAAATCGCCTTACGGAAGCACGCCGATAAGATCGCCTACGTGGCGACCCTAGGGGCGGCAGCCAAATTCTGCGCGATCGCCGAAGGGCAGGCCGAAATCTCCTACCGCCTTTCTGGCAATACCAAGGAATGGGATACCGCCGCCGGCGACCTCATCGTCAGCGAGGCCGGAGGCGTGGTTTTGCAGACCAACCTGCAACCGATAAAATACAACAAAGAGGACGTTTATAACCGTTTGGGCTATGTGATTGCCAATCGGGCTGATAACATACTTCTTTGAAAGGAGCAAACCTTAAATGAAGACATTCAAGAGCCTTGACTGGGTGCTGCAGTTCATTCTGCTGCTTCTTCCCATGTGCAACTGGATTGTGGAAATCATCATCCGCTGGAGCGAATACCTCAAGAAGAATGATTCCACCAATCTGGTCATTGCCATCCTCACCATCCCCTTCGGGGTCTTTATCGGCTGGGTCGACTGCGTTGGCGTTCTTCTTAACCGCGAACCCTGGCTATCTTAATCGACCGATAGGAACAAAAAAAGAAAGGCGGACCCGGTATAGCGGGCCCGCTTTTTTATTTTTGGGCGTCTTCGGGAACGCTGCCGGAAGCATCGACCCGGATGACCCCAGGCACTTCGTCGATGAGGATTATCTCCACCCCGGCACTGATGTCGGCTTCGGCATATAGGCAGCCCTCGCAGGCCCCGGCCATCTTCAGGTAGACGGTCCCGTCCTTGAAGCCTAGGTATTCGACGTCCCCTCCGTCCCTTTGTAGAAAGGGCCTGACCTTGTCTAGTACGTTTTCGATCTGGGTGGATATCTCTAGCATCGGCGCAATGATATATCCGTTTTCCAATATTTACAAAGAAAATGCCATCTATTTATAGATGACGTCATCGAGGCTGGTATTTTCCTTCTTTCTATAGGAAGGCTTACGATATTCCACATCGGCCATGTCGAGGTGGGTCTTCTTCCTTTTCTTCACGCTCTTGCCCAAGATGGTGACATCTTCGGGTATCTCGAAGCGGGAGAGGCTATTGGAGGCATTCCTCTTCCTTCTTACCTTCTCCCTGACCTCGTTGAAGAGGAAGGACTGCTTGTAGCATCGATAGTCGAGATAGATGAGGTATATCCCCAGTGTGAGGATGGATAGGAGGACCGCCTTCTTGGAATAGTCGTTTTCGGTGATGATGGGCGGGGTGCGGTTGATGATCAGAAAATCGCTTCTATATTCCGCGAGGCGGCAGTTGACCCTCGTATAGGAGTAAAGGAACAGGGTGATGTAGGAAAGGAATACCTGTAGGGGATAGTTTCCTAGTCCTAGGGGCTTATGGATTTCCCGCTTGATGCGCCTTTCGTCCATCCTTATTTTGGCAAGACGGTAAATGCCAAGGCTGAGAAGCCCTTTTATTAGATAAAGGATGTATGGCTGCCCCCGTGCCTTCATACTGGAAAGTTTAACAGAATTAGGTTTAAAAAAAGGCCTCGGATTTCCGAAGCCATATATGCCAAGCGGAATTGGTGCCCTGGATCGGACTCGAACCGATACGGGTTGCCCCGAGGGATTTTAAGTCCCTTGCGTCTACCGTTCCGCCACCAAGGCAAGAATCTGGTCCCCCGTGACGGACTCGAACCGTCGACCCCTTGATTAAAAGTCGAGTGCTCTACCGGCTGAGCTAACGGAGGACCCCTGGCTGGGGTGGCTGGGATCGGACCAGCGCATCAGGGAGTCAAAGTCCCTTGCCTTACCGCTTGGCTACACCCCAAT